>CAYJAZ010000065.1:0-2093 GCA_964368455.1 uncultured Desulfovibrionaceae bacterium | reverse complement strand
TTCAGGTGCAAAAACTCTTGAAGAAAAGAGAAAGCTTGCAAAGCTTGAAGAAGAAGAAAGAGTAAGGCATAAAAAACTCAAAGCTCAAAAGGAAATAAATCTAGCCACTTATTGGGAAATAATTTATAAGCCTTATGCTAAGGCTACCAAGAAAACGCAATCTTTCCGTCCAGAAATAAATCACATGGAAAAATACATTCTGCCAATCTTAGGTGATATTGAAATCACTTCTATTGACATGCACAAATGGGACTTGCTCATTCAATCGCTAAACACACAAGAAAAAACTCTTACAGGTCGAACAAAGGAATATATCACAGGCACATTGAGGCGTATCCTCAAGCACGCGCAAGACAGAGGACATGATATTCGTATTCCGACAGGCAAACAAATTGGTGTCACAGGCAGTCACGACAACCGTAGAGAAAGAATTATCACACAAGAAGAATCAGCCCAAATCCTCAAGAAATTAGCTGAACTTGATATTTCTACCCTCAATCTCGTGAAATTTGCCATGTATACAGGCTGTAGACTTTCTGAAGCAACACAGCTCAAATGGGCACAAGTAAATTTAGCTGAAAAGCAAGGAAGATTCATCAACACAAAAAATAAAGACACACGCCTCTTTTATATGTCTGATGAACTTTATGAACTCATCTCTTCTCTTCCTATAGGCAATGCAAATGATTATGTCTTTCTTAAAAATGACAAGCTTCCTTTCTTCAAACGCGAAAGTAAGTCTGAAGTTCCGCATTTCTTTAAAGTCGCTCTCAAAGAATTGGGATTAAATGATGGTAGAGATAGACTAGACAGAATTTCCTTCCACTCTATACGGCATACAGTAGCAACAAATCTAGCAAAAGTCCTTGATGTACGAAGCCTCATGGACGTCATGGGTTGGAAGGTTGTTGCCATGGCTGCAAGATATATACACACCCAAGAAGACACAAAAAGAAATGCCGCTAATGTATTAGCTGATTTATGGAATAAAAAACAATAATGCGTACCATACGCATAACGAGTTGACAAATATACGCATCATGCGTATAATATTTAAACGGAGAAGATATGGGAAAACTTCCAACAAGTTCAAAAGCGATTGTTTCATTGCTAGAGCAAGCAGGTTTTGAAAAAGTAAGCACCAAAGGCTCTCATGTAAAGATGAAACACCCTGATGGCAGAATAACAATAATGCCACACCCCAAAAAAGATTTACCGATTGGTACAGTTCGCAATATTTTAAAACAAGCGAACATTGAAGTGCAGTAGGAGAAAACATGAAATATTTAGCCATTATACATAAAGATGATAACAGCTCTTATGGTATCACTATGCCTGACTTTCCTGGTTGTTTTGCATCTGCTGAGAACTTAGAAGATATAGAAAAAAATGTCCAAGAAGCTCTTGAGCTTTGGGCTGATGGTGAAGAATTTGAACCATCTACTCCCCTTTCAATGGAAGATATTGCAAAACTTGACGAAGCAAAAGATGGTACACTCTGTCTTGTTGACATAAATTTTGACTTCTTAGAGAACAAAACCGTTCCTGTAAATATCTCTATGCCAATCTATATGCGTAAAAAAATTGATAGAATCGCAAAATCAAAAGGCCTTACACGCTCTGCCTTGCTTTTAAAAGCTGTTGAAGCTTTGGCTTAGGCAATATAAGTAACTAGTAACTCACTATAAAAACATCATGCATTGAAAAACTAGAACAGCCTTATAAAAAAATATACACCACAGTAAGCCATCGGAAAAATCCGATGGCTTTACTGCTTTTACTCCTTATCTTCTTTTATTATTTCTTCTGTCTCTGTTGCTTCTGTTGTTTTATCTTCTTCTTTATCTTCTCCTCTAGCTTGCAATTCAATAATTGTAAAATTATTTGCCCTCATTTTGTTCACAGCTAAAGTTCCAAGCATACCAGTCACGCAGCCACATAAAAAGATAGTAATTTTTGTCATTGTTTTTTCCTTTTGTTAGAGTGTTAATATAAAAAAGGCAAGATTTTACTCTTGCCTGCCTCTTATTTCTAAATTTCAATCCTCTTTGAGAATTTTGCCTACAGCTGTCAGTACAATAATAGCCAAAGCA
>CAYJAZ010000064.1:0-2181 GCA_964368455.1 uncultured Desulfovibrionaceae bacterium | reverse complement strand
CCTTTCGGGGGATAAAAAATCTTGCGCTTAAGAATTTGTCGGATATTAATATTATAGTTGGGGAAAATAATTCGGGGAAAACGAGTTTACTTGAGGCGCTCGCTTTTTTTTGTTATCCAACTGAGCATGGAATATTTAGAATAGCGCAACAACGCACAGGGGTATTGGGTCCTTTTTCTATTGTGGAACATCTTCGTTATTTGTTTAATAATGGTTCAATAGGTGAAAAAAAAGGAAAATTAAGTATAGCAGGTAAACTTAAAGAAAACACTCTGCAAGTAGATTTACAAGGTTCTTTTGATAAAGAATTAGTTGTGCAAGAAAATGGGCATACGCAAAATTCTATACCTATGAAAGAAGATGTTGCTGTATTTAACGGAAAAATTTCAACTCGAATAAATAATGTTGATGAACAGGAGACAAGCCTTAAGTTGCACAAGTTTGCAACAATAGTAACCAATATTGATTCATTTATAAAAATTGCGGCGCTTGCTCCTATGAATCATCTAACCATGAATCCTTGTAATAATCTGGTGCAACAAAAGGAAATCAAAGATAAAGCGGTAAAACTCCTTAATCTTTTTGATAGTTCTATTAAAGACATACGACATATCCCAAGTGAAAATTCTATGCTTGTAGTTATAGAGAGCGATAAGGCTGACTATATTCCCCTATCCTTTTACGGAGACGGTATAAAAAAAGCCTTGGCGTTGTTAGATACTGCTATTTTGGCAGAAAATGGCGTGCTTCTTATAGACGAATTTGAAACAGCCCTCCATACAAGCCTAATGCAAGAAGTTTTTCATTTTCTTATCACAGTGGCACAAGAATTAAATATTCAACTTTTTATGACTACCCATAGCCTAGAAGCGGTGGACAAGCTCCTTGAAGCCTCCCAAGAACACCTTGATAAGGTACGAGTTATAAGGCTGGCCAACAGAGAAGATAAAACCTATGCAGGCATTATAGACGGCCACAAAGCCTATAAATCAAGAACGGTTTACGGCATGGAGTTAAGGGGATGAGAAGTGTTATTGTATGCGAAGGAACAGACGACCTTGAAATTATTGCAGATTATTTAGAGAATAAAGGGCAATGGGAAAAATGCCTCAATAACAGAAACTTGCAAAGGGATTTTGAGTTGCCTCAAATAGACTTTATAAGAGGGAAATCCTATGCCGAATATGAACATAATACAGATAGATTGGTTATTTGGAGTGTAGGCGGAAAAGACTCTTTCGAGGAAGCCTATAAATATCTTGGTGTACAAATAAGCGCCATTTCTTCTCCCGATATAGACCAAATTTTATTTTTTTTGGATAGGGATGAAGATGATATTGCAACGGTATTAAACAAGGTTCAAGCGGATATTGACGGAAAAATCCTCCAAGCTCAAAATGAATCGCCTGATAATGAAATACAAATTAGCACCCTAGAAAATGCCAAACAAGCCAAAATTAATTTTAAAATTCTGGGCGAAGATTATTTAATCTATGTCGTGCCACTTATTATCCCTTTTGATAGAAATGGCGCTCTTGAAGATATGCTTATGCAGGCTATTCAAGCAAAAACAGAGGGTGCATATATTATAGGGCAAGGAACAAGCTATATCCAAAATATGGCGGAGAATGAAGCCATAAGAGAAGAATATTTTAAAAACAAAGCGCGTCTACAAAAGAAAGCTCTTTTTTCTGCCATTATGTCTGTTGTAAGCCCGACACACTCAAGAAAAACCTATAATGAGATATTAAAGAGCGTTGCATGGTATAATGATGAGACGATATGTGAACATTTTAATGCCTTTGATAGCTACCTAAAAAGTGAATAATATGAAAGCATACCAAGAATATAAAGAAACAGGGCTTGATTGGCTTGGGGCTGTGCCGAAGCATTGGGAATTAAATAAAATTTCTTCATTATTTAGTGAAAGAAAAGAAAAAGTTTCAGACAAAGATTATGCACCGCTATCAGTTACAAAACAAGGGATTGTTCCACAACTTTCTTCAGCTGCAAAAAGTGACGATGGCGACAATAGAAAAAAAGTTTTAAATGGTGATTTTGTAATTAACAGTAGGTCTGATAGAAAAGGTTCGAGTGGAGTTTCCTTACTGGATGGTTCAGTTTCTTTGATAAATTTAGTATTAACACCAAGAATAAATGCAAGTTTACATTATTTGCATT
>CAYJAZ010000063.1:0-2239 GCA_964368455.1 uncultured Desulfovibrionaceae bacterium | reverse complement strand
TGAAATCGCCTAATGAAGAATCTTCTTCATCACCAATTGGAGTTTCAAGTGAAATAGGTTCTTTTGCTATCTTCAAGACTTTTTTCACTTTATCTACTGGATAATCCATGCGTTCTGCTATTTCTTCAGGAGTTGGATCTCTGCCTAATTCTTGCACAAGATAACGTGAAGTACGTATTAATTTGTTAATGGTTTCAATCATGTGCACAGGAATACGTATAGTTCTTGCCTGATCAGCAATAGCACGAGTGATAGCTTGACGAATCCACCAAGTTGCATAAGTTGAGAATTTATAACCACGTTGGTATTCAAATTTATCAACAGCCTTCATAAGGCCTATATTGCCTTCTTGAATTAAATCAAGGAATTGTAAGCCACGGTTAGTGTATTTCTTTGCAATAGAAACAACTAATCTGAGGTTAGAACGTATAAGTTCTTGCTTAGCTCTTGAAGCAGAAATAGAGGCTCTTTTTACTCGCCACACAATTTCTTCTAAATCTTCAACAGGATGCGAACATTTTTCTTCTAAACGAGCAAGAATTTCAATCTTGCCTACAATCATTTCTTTATAGGAGAAAAATTCGTCAACAGAAAAACCTAAGGAGGAAGATGCTTCTTTAGAAGGAATTTCTCTTGCATCAACGCCTTTAAAAAGTGCTTCCACTTCTTCTTGTGATTTGCCTGTTGCTTCGATATAGGCATTTAAATCACGACGGCAATTGTGCATTTGACGAACATAATCTTCAACAGTTTCAACAATTCTATCTATCAATGTTTTTTCTAATTTGATTTCAAGCAAACGCTCAACAATTTCTTCTTTATAGGCCAATATTTCTTTTTGCACCGAAGAAACTTTTTTGTCTAATGTGTTGCAAGCATCTAATTTTGAATAGATTTTTCTCTTTTTCTTATATAATTGACGAATATCTTCTAAAAGAGTGATAACTCTTGTTCTTTGTGACATTTCGTCTTCGTTTGGATCGTCTTCTTCAATAGTTTTTACAACGTCCTTGAGCTTTATTCTATTAAGTCTTAAATCGTCGCCAACATTGATGATTTCTTCAACTGCAACAGGAACTTCGATAAGTGCAAATAAAACATCTTGTTCGCCATTTTCAATTTTCTTTGCAATAACAACTTCGCCATCTCTGTCTAAAAGCGGAACAGCACCCATTTCGCGTAAATACATACGCACAGGATCAGTATTTCTTGCAACAAAATCAGTAGATTCTTCAGCAATAGTTTCTTGTTCTATCACTTCTTCATCTTCAATAATTTCCATATCGCTTTCAATTTCAATACCAAGATCTGATTCCATATCAGATTCGCTGAAATTTGAAATGATACTTTTTCCTTCCTTTTCGCTATCCACAATAGGAATATCTAAATTGTCAAAAAGAGAAATAATTTCTTCAATGTGCTCGGCAACTGCAAGCTCTGGTGGAAGAGCCTTATTGATTTCATCATAAGTGAGAAAACCTGTTGTTTTTCCCTTATTTATAAGGCCTTTAATTGATATGTGTTCTTTGAGATTTGTATTCACTTCTTTCTCCTAGACAGAAATGTTGCAGGTATAAACTATTTAAACGTGAAAAAGTGTTTCATTCTTATTTACTTTTTTTAGTGACTAAGAATGAGACTTATTTTTATGCGCTTTTTGCATGGCTTCTATTTCTTCGAGATAGGCGGATAAATATTCGCTCTGCGTCTCTAAATCGGGTTTACCTTGTCTTAAAGCAGCACTTATAGATTGTTTTTGTGCCTGTAGTTGATAGTTCTCCACAAGTTTTTGTATAGCAAAAAATTCTCCTTCTTCGTCAGTGCAAGGAGGAGCAAGACCCTCTCTGCATTGAAACCAGAAAGATTTCTGCTTAGAATCCAAATAAGTAAGCATGTTTTCTGCAGTATTTTGAGAAAGTATTTCCCAAAATTCTTTAGCAAAAGCCGACTTAATTATAAAATCAACCCCCAATTCCATTAACTTCGGAATACTTTGAGGATACCTTACTGCAAAGGTAAGGATTAATCTGTCTCTTTGCAAGTCCTTTTGATGAAAAAAATCTTGATTACTTGTGCCTTGTGGCATGGAAGAGTTTTGATTTTTGTCGAAAAGTTCTTTCATTTCAGATGTTTGAGCTTTTGGATTTTTTGTTAATTTTTTTGTGTTTTTTCTTACCTGAAGACGAATTTCGGCTTCGTCAATTCCTAGTTCGTTTGCTATTTGGCTTGCATAACGATT
>CAYJAZ010000062.1:0-2652 GCA_964368455.1 uncultured Desulfovibrionaceae bacterium | reverse complement strand
TTATTAAATGAAAACTCCCCGCTATGCGGGGAGTTCCAAAAAGGCGGAGCCTATAAGTATTAAAGTTTAAGGTCTCCTTTGATATATGTAGAGAGCTGACTTCTACAAATAAATAATAATCAAAGGAGACCGACATGTCAGAATCGAGTTTAGAACACACACGTTGGAATTGCAAGTATCATATAGTATTCTCACCCAAATTTAGACGTAAGATAATCTATGGTAAATATAAGAAAGAAATAGGTCAGATTTTACGTAGGTTGTGTGAGTATAAACATATTGAAATAGTTGAAGCTCATGCTTGCGTAGATCATATACACATGTGTCTTAAAATTCCACCCAAGTATAGCGTTTCTCAAATAATGGGTTACCTTAAAGGTAAGAGTTCACTAATGATATTTGAGAAGTTTTCTAATCTTAAATATAAATATGGAAATAGGCACTTTTGGGCAAAAGGATATTTTGTCAGTACAGTTGGAATTAATGAGGCGACAATTGTTAAGTATATTAGAGAACAAGAGGAACGTGACAAAATATCCGACCAATATTCACTTCTAGAACTTAAAAACCCATTTGATGGGTAGCTAGTAATAATGGCAGAAGTCAGCATTGGCACTCTTTAGAGCGCAGACAAGTACCATGCCCTTATAGGGCAGAACAAACCGCCCCTTGAAGGGGCGGTCATGATTTTTGAACAAAGAAATTATTTCTTGTCATATATAAGAATTAATGCGATTAATATCTCTCTGTTAATCGTATAATAAGCTTGTTCAGGTTTTTATGTTTTCTTATAGAATACTTTTTTTCTTTCTTTTGTTTATGTCTTTCTTTTTAGATTCAGCTCTTGCCATGGAAAATGAATTGAATAAGAATTTTATAGTAGATTTATTTTTCAATCCATTCTTTTATGTCTTTATTGCTTTTAGCTGTATGACAGGAATTATACTTTATTATAAAATAAGCAAAGTTGAAAAAAGAAATAAAGAGATTTTAGAAAAACTTGATCGTGACGATTTAACTTCTCTTCTTTCTGTAGCGGCTTTCAAAGAAAAGCTTTCTCAAATCTTGCTCAATGCTAAAGAAAATGAATACGAAATTATTGTTTTTGACATAGATCATTTTAGGGTAATCAATAAATATTTTGGGCGTGCTATTGGGCTTGAGATTATAAAATCTATGGGCAAAACTTTACAACAAGCCTATCTTGCTTCTGATACATATCTGAGTAGACTCAATGCTGAAGAATTTATTATTTGTAAAAAAGTTGACGAAGGAATCAAGATAGATAAATTGATTGATCTTTTTATTTTGCCGACAGTTCAAAGTATTTTAGGAAAGAATTATAATTTAAGTATTTCAGCTGGACTATACCGCACTGCAGGAATATATGAAAAAGCAATTGATGTTATTGATTATGCAGATCTTGCGAGATTGAAAGGCAAGAAGCATTATAAGACAACAATTAATTATTTTAATGATGAATTAAGAGAAGAGATTCTTGATACAGTTGAAATCACATTTCAAATGCAAAGAGCTTTAAAAGAAAAAGAGTTTTTTGTAAAATACCAAGCTAAGGTTGATTTTCAAACATTTGAAATTATTGGCGCTGAAGCATTAGTTCGTTGGCTACCTCCCTCAAATGTGCAGATTTATCCAGATAGATTTATAAAAGTCATGGAAACAAATGGCTTTATTTTGGAATTAGATCTTTATGTCTTTAAAGAAGTTTGTAAATTTATTTCTGATAATTCACAAAAAAAACAATCAGTTTTTCCAAAAATTGCAGTAAACTTTTCTCCAATTACTATGTCTGAGCCACAAATAGTTGAAGTGTTGGAAGCTATACTCAAAAGATTTAATGTTTCATCTTCACAAATAGAAATTGAATTAACAGAAAGTGCATTTGTGAATCATGAAAAGATGATTTTAGAAAGAATAAATAGTTTAAGAAAACTTGGTTTTACTGTTGCTATAGATGATTTTGGTACAGGCATTTCTTCTTTAAACAGATTAAGTGTGATGGAAGTGGATGTATTGAAGCTTGATAAATCTTTTCTTTTTGCTAATCAAGGCGAAAGAGGCTCAATTGTTGTGGAAGAAATTATACTTCTTGCTCAAAGATTAGGTATGAAGATAGTTTCTGAAGGTGTTGAAACTAAAGAACAAGTTGAAAACTTACGCTCTCTAAATTGCGATATTGCGCAAGGCTATTATTTTTCAAGGCCTATTTCTGAAATTGAATTCCTTGACTTTTTAGATAAAGGAATTGAAATAGACATAAAATAGTTTATTTCAAATTTGATTATCCCTTTTTAGATTGCATAAAAACTCCTTAATATTTATTTATATATACATAGATTTAATCTTTAGTGAAAAATGTGTATATAGTTGAAAATATAAAAAAACCTCCTTCGCATAGAGCAAAGGAGGTTTTTTATATTTTAGAGATTATTTATCTCTCTTATTCGTCGCTAAATCTTATTCGTCGCCAAATTTGATAAATCCAGGATTTACATTAGGCATAGCGTTTACGATAAGTTCAACAATACCACCGTAGTAGATAGAGTTGTTTTCGCTTAAGTGGTTTAATTCGAGAAGTTCACGAATTTGTCCTTTACAGTTAGAGCAAGGAGCACAGATGTATTTGTTGAT
>CAYJAZ010000061.1:0-3075 GCA_964368455.1 uncultured Desulfovibrionaceae bacterium | reverse complement strand
TTGATGGACCATTTGCAGGATTTGACGCATTGGTGGAAGACGTCAATCATGACAAGGGCAAGCTTAAGGCTTCCATTTCTATATTTGGAAGACAGACTGCAGTTGAACTTGATTTTATTCAAGTTTCACAGTCTTAAGCAATTATTTCGTAGCTGATTATCAAAAATAGATTTTTAGTATACTTAGACGTCGAATTAAGGAAATTGTAAAATGGCAAAAAAAGAAGTTGGAAAAATAAAACTCCAAATCCCTGCAGGTGGTGCTAATCCATCTCCACCAGTTGGTCCAGCACTTGGTCAACACGGTGTGAATATCATGGGCTTCTGTAAAGAGTTTAACGCTCGTACACAAGATCAAAAAGGTATGATTATACCAGTTGTAATTACAGTATATGCAGATCGTTCATTTACTTTTATTACAAAAACTCCTCCTGCTCCAGTTTTATTACTTAAAGCTGCTAATGTGGCTAAAGGTTCAGGCGAACCTAACAGAAATAAAGTTGGTTCAGTAACTATGGCTCAAGTTGAAGACATTGCTAAATTGAAAATGGCTGACTTGAATGCAAAAGACATGCAAGGTGCGGTTAAGATGGTTCTTGGCACAGCGCGTAGCATGGGTCTTGAAGTTAAATAAGGGGAAGGTAAATAGATATGCCTAAACACGGTAAAAAATTTCGTTCTTCAGTTGAAGGTCTTGATTTAGCACAACGCTTCCCTTTAGAAGAAGCTGTTACTAAATCAGTATCTGCATCATTTGCAAAATTTGATGAAACTGTTGATGTAGCTCTTGGTCTCGGTGTAGATCCAAAATATTCTGATCAAATGATTCGTGGTGCTGTTTCTCTTCCTCACGGAACAGGTAAAACAGTTCGCGTAGCAGTTTTCTGTAAAGGCGAAAAAGAAGCAGAAGCTTTAGCAGCTGGTGCTGATTATGCTGGTGCAGAAGAATTGGTAGCAAAAATTAAAGGCGGCTGGCTTGACTTTGACGCTGCTGTAGCAACTCCGGATGTTATGGCTTTAGTTGGACAAGTTGGTAAAGCTTTAGGCCCACGTGGCTTAATGCCAAACGCTAAAACTGGTACAGTAACATTTGATGTTACTAAAGCAGTAGAAGAATTAAAAGCTGGTAAGATCGACTTTAGAGTTGACAAAGCTGGCGTACTTCATGCTCCACTTGGAAAAGTAAGCTTTGGCCCAGAAAAAATTCTTGGCAACTTAAAAGCTCTTTTAGATGCGGTTAACCGCTTAAAACCAAGTTCAGCAAAAGGTACATACATGAAGCATTTAGCAGTATCCACAACAATGGGTCCTGGCTTCAAAGTTGATGTAACTACTATTAAGAAATTCTTAGAAAGCTACACAGCTTAATTTGGTATAAAGCCATAGGAAGATTTTTTCTTTCTATGGCAATTTATATAATGTAGATAGCTACATTTGGCTAATGTACGGAATACGAGTCGATGACGATGGGTACACAAATAAATCCTATCCAGACCGAACTCGGCATTCCACCACTCACCCTAATTGTTAATGAACGAAAGTTCAAAAACGTAGGAGATAACCGTGAATAGGTCCGAAAAAGCCGCAATAATCGAAGGGATTAAAGAAGTCACCGCTTCTGCTTCCCTAGTAGTGGTAGCCGATTTCAAGGGTATGACGGTGGAAGAGCTGACAGATTTAAGAAATAAAATACGCGCTGCAGGCGGTACTTTCCACGTAGTGAAAAATACTCTTGCCCGTATTGCTCTTGATGGCTCCTCTCACGATGTTATAGCACAATCTTTCAAAGAAAACTGTGCTTTAGCCCTTGGTACCGAAGACCCTGTCGCAATTGCAAAAGTGCTTTCAGACTTTGCTAAGACAAGCAAGAAATTTAAACTTCGTCACGCAAGTTTAGATGGAAAACTCTTGTCAGTAGCACAAGTAGAAGCATTAGCTTCATTACCAAGCAAAGAACAATTATTAGGTCAAATGCTTGGAACAATGAATGCTGTCCCAACAAACCTTGTATCACTCATGGCAAATATGATTCGCCCATTACTCTATGCATTGAAAGATCTAGAGTCAAAGAAAGCGGCATAATTTATTTGAGTAACAAAACAAAGACAAATCTAGGAGTTTACCAATGAGCGTAACTAAAGAACAAGTAGTAGAATTTATTTCTAACATGACTGTATTAGAACTTTCTGAATTCATCAAAGAATTAGAAGAAAAGTTTGGTGTATCTGCTGCAGCTCCTGCTGCTGCAATGGTAATGGCAGCTCCTGCTGCTGGCGCAGCTGCTGCTGAAGAAGAAAAAACTGAATTTGACGTTATCTTAAAAGAAGCTGGCGCTAACAAAATCGGCGTTATCAAAGTAGTTCGTGCTCTTACAGGTTTAGGCCTTAAAGAAGCAAAAGATAAAGTTGACGCTACTCCTTCTACTCTTAAAGAAGCAGTTTCAAAAGACGAAGCTGAAGCAGCTAAGAAAGATCTTACAGAAGCTGGCGCAGTTGTTGAAATTAAGTAATTATACTTATTTTAACACTACAAGCTTTATATATTCTTAATAAGCAAATAAAAGCAAAGGTGCAAACCTTTGCTTTTTTTTATTCAAAAATGAAATAAGGAGAAATAACTATGGAAAAAGAAACTCAAGATTTGTTCGAAGCTATTATAGCTTTTATCGAAGGCTTGTTTAATGCTATGGGATTATCAGAACACTATCACGAATTTGTTGATTTTATAAGATCCTTTGCTGACTTTTTCTAAAGATAAAATGGCTTAGAAAGAGGATAAAAAGAAAGAATATAAAATTATTTTTAAAATATTGAAAATAATGCTTGACAGACTCGAGTTCTTTTGAGTATAAGAGTTTTCCGATGTTGATACAGAGATGAAGCAACATTGGAAACACTTGAAATTATTCACAAAAAATAATTTTGAAAAAAGTGAAAAAAGTTCTTGACAAGGTCGCTGACTTTTGATTATAAGAACAAGCCGACGATGTGACGGACAAGTTACAAAGTAGGTAGAGCGTAGAGCTCAAATGTTATTTTACATTACAAAGATTTTTTGCTTGACATAGACATTAGTT
>CAYJAZ010000060.1:0-3417 GCA_964368455.1 uncultured Desulfovibrionaceae bacterium | reverse complement strand
TTTGGCGATCGTCGTAAAGCTATGCTTGAAGACATTGCTATCCTTACAGGCGGACAAGTTGCAACTGAAGATCTTGGCATCAAATTAGAAAACCTTACTCTTGCTGAACTTGGTTCTGCAAAACGTATCGTTATCGACAAAGATAATACTACTATCGTAGACGGTTCTGGTAAAGCTGAAGACATCAAAGCTCGTGTAAAACAAATTCGTGCTCAAATCGAAGAAACTTCTTCTGATTACGATCGTGAAAAATTACAAGAACGTCTTGCAAAATTAGTTGGTGGCGTTGCTGTTATTAATGTTGGTGCAGCTACAGAAACAGAAATGAAAGAAAAGAAAGACAGAGTTGAAGATGCATTAAATGCAACTCGTGCTGCTGTTGAAGAAGGTATCGTTCCTGGTGGTGGTACTGCTCTTATCCGTGCTTCTATCGTTTTAGACACAGTAAAACCATCTGACGACGACGAATTAGCTGGCCTCAACATCATCCGCCGTGCTATCGAAGAACCAATTCGCCAAATTTCACAAAATGCTGGCTTTGAAGGTTCAATCGTAGTTGAAAAAGTACGTGAAGGAAAAGACGGTTTCGGCTTCAACGCTGCAACTGGTATCTATGAAGACTTAATCGCTGTTGGCGTTATCGATCCTAAGAAAGTAACTCGTATCGCTTTACAAAATGCTGCTTCAGTTGCATCATTATTATTAACAACTGAATGTGCTATTTGTGAAAAGCCTAAAGCAGAAGCTGCTATGCCTGCTATGCCTGATATGGGCGGCGGTATGGGCGGAATGGGTGGCATGTACTAATTTTTTTATTTCTTTTTGTTTTTTCAATGTTGGAAAATTTTTTACTCAAGTCATGTAGTTTTATCTACACTCCTTTCGTAAAAAATTTATCCGCCTAGAAAAAACTGCAAATAAATAAAAAAAGCATCTGCTCACGCTAGATTAAATATTGAAGAGTTTCATTAGTAATAATGGAACTCTTTTTTTGTCTCCGACGGCCAAAGGAAATAATTTCCTTTGGAAACCATTACATGCAAGGTGAGTGCGTAGGGATTTAGCTAAAGAAGAAGATTTATTTTTTATTTGCGAAAAAGTTTTAATCTTTTGCTGCTTTGCACCAAAACATTAAATACTGTTTCGCTTTAAAATTGTGAGAACTTGCTTTTTACAAAGAAAATTTGCCATTTGTCACTACCTTCCAAATGTGAGTTAACTAGTGATTTTAAGTTAAAATTATTAACTCGTGAGCTGTAAAAAGAATTTACTAGACTCGTCATTGCGAGGAGAAGTAAAACGACGACGTGGCAATCTATGTATTCTCTTTTTTTGTCTCCGACGGCTAAAGGAAATAATTTCCTTTGGAAACCATTACATGCAAGGTGAGTGCGTAGGGATTTAGCTAAAGAAGAAGATTTATTTTTTATTTGCGAAAAAGTTTTAATCTTTTGCTGCTTTGCACCAAAACATTAAATACTGTTTCGCTTTAAAATTGTGAGAACTTGCTTTTTACAAAGAAAATTTGCCATTTGTCACTACCTTCCAAATGTGAGTTAACTAGTGATTTTAAGTTAAAATTATTAACTCGTAAGCTGTAAAAAGAATTTACTAGACTCGTCATGCGAAGAGTACAACGAAGTGGCAATCTCTCTTTCATGTAAAGCTATGTGATTTTAAGAACAAGCTAATGCTAATTAAAATTAACTATATTTTCATCTTTATTCTATTTTTTATCTAATTTCTTTTAAAACAGAGACAAAAATCCACATAATGCATGTGAAATAAATGTCAATGCAGTTAGTCTTGACTAACTTTTACCAAAAAATTTGAAAAAACATAGAAACTGTAGTGAAAAAAACGGCATTCTATGCACTTTTTGAAGAAAAATAAGAAAAAAAAAGAAAAAGTGAAAATTAAGACTTGTATTTTTTTTAATTTTACTTTATAACTGTCGTAGCGATATGATTTAGGGAAAATGTCATCTCGCTTTTAGTAACTAGTGCGATGTATTTGTACTTTTGCACTATAACGAACAATATTAAAACTTGTGGAGGTAAGCAATGGCGAAACATCAAACGCCCAAGCTAGACCAGCTCGAATCAGGACCTTGGCCAAGCTTCGTGTCCGACATCAAGCAAGAAGCTGCTTTAAGAGCGCAAAATCCTAACGGAATTGATTTCCAAGTTCCTGCAGATTGCCCTGAAGATCTTCTTGGTGTTCTTGAACTTTCTTACACTGATGGTGAAACTCACTGGAAACACGGCGGTATCGTAGGCGTATTTGGCTACGGTGGTGGTGTTATTGGTCGTTATTGCGACCAACCAGAAATGTTCCCTGGTGTAGCACATTTCCATACAGTGCGTGTGGCACAACCTGCTGCAAAATTCTACAGCACTGAATTCTTACGTCAAATTTGTGATATTTGGGAACTTCGTGGTTCTGGTATTACAAATATGCACGGTGCAACAGGTGATATCGTATTACTTGGAACACAAACACCTCAATTAGAAGAAATCTTCTATGAATTGACACACAATGTTGGTGTTGATTTAGGTGGTTCAGGTTCTAACTTACGTACACCAGAATCTTGCTTAGGCCAATCACGTTGTGAATATGCTTGTTATAATACACAAGGCATGTGTTACCAACTTACTATGGACTATCAAGATGAATTACACCGTCCAGCATTCCCTTACAAATTCAAATTCAAATTTGATGGTTGTCCAAATGGTTGCGTAGCAGCTATTGCACGTTCTGACTTCTCTGTAATCGGAACATGGAAAGACGATATCAAAGTTGATCAAGAAGCAGTAAAAGCATATGTTGCAGGCGAATTCGCTCCTAACGCTGGTGCACACTCCGGCAGAGATTGGGGTAAATTTGACATTGAAGCTGAAGTTGTAAACCTTTGCCCTACAAAATGTATGAGCTGGGATGGCAACAGATTAGGTATTGATGATGCTGAATGCGTACGTTGTATGCACTGTATCAACACAATGCCACGTGCTCTTCGCATCGGTGATGAGCGTGGTGCTTCTATCTTAGTTGGCGCGAAAGCTCCTATCTTAGATGGTGCTCAAATGGGCTCATTACTCGTACCTTTCATTAACGCAGACGAACCTTTTGATGATGTAAAAGAAGTTATCGAAAAGATTTGGGACTGGTGGATGGAAGAAGGTAAAAACCGTGAACGTCTAGGTGAAACTATTAAGCGTCTTTCATTCCAAAAGATTCTTGAAGTTACTGAAATACCTGCAGTTCCACAACATATCTTAGAACCTCGTTCTAACCCGTACATCTTCTTCAAAGAAGACGAAGTACCTGGCGGATGGGATCGTGATATTGTTGCATACCGTAACCGTCACCAACGCTAAGAGGGAGGAAAACACATGGCATTTATTTCTTCCGGTTATA
>CAYJAZ010000059.1:0-3484 GCA_964368455.1 uncultured Desulfovibrionaceae bacterium | reverse complement strand
GGGGGCGCATTGGTTTCGACGTGGGCGAAGAAGCCAAAATGGCAGGTCGAGGCGCCGCTGGCCTCGTTAAAAGCGGCACAAATGTAATTGCAAACGATAATTACGACTACGCTTTAGCTGCTTAATTGTAGCAAAGCATAGAGGGGTTCGCCCCTCGCATCATTTATTCCGACTTCCTCTAAGAATAAATGGTGTAAACTTTAGAGGGACGCTTTAGCTTGTAGGCATCTGACAAACTAACTAAGACTTAAGATGCACAGCTTTTTATGCCTGTCTGTGGGCGAGTAAAAAGCTATCGTACACAGACTAAACCTGTAGATCTTTTGCGTGGACTGTTTGCGGACGCGAGTTCGATTCTCGCCGCCTCCACCAATGAACAATCTCAAAAAGTCTTATGATGTTTATAAAACATTGTGAGACTTTACTTTTTTAAGTTATTAGAGTCTCACGTTATATTTTAGGATAGCTTGACATACCGCGTTTTTTACGGTATAATTTAGGGTATATGAATGTAAAACAATTTATGTACCGTAACACAAGGAAAGCATTATGGGCAAACTCTCTGATACTCTAATAAGAAACTTCAAAGCACAAGAAAAAGCAAAAAAACTTACTGATGGTGAAGGGCTTTATCTTTATGTTCTTCCAAGTGGAGGCAAGTCATGGAGAATTGATTACGCTTTTGAAAAATCACGCAGGACTTTAACTTTAGGAATGTACCCTGTTGTAACACTTCTTGAAGCCCGTCAAGCTCTTTTGGAATTAAAAATAAAACTCAAAAACGGCATTGACCCACAAGGCGAAAAAAAAGCTATCAAACAAGCTCAACTTGAAGAAATAGAAAATTCTTTTGAAGCAGTAGCTAATGCTTGGTTCAACACCAAACAAACAGAACACAGTCCAAAACACCAACAAGATGTAAAATCAAAACTTGAAAGATTTATCTATCCCGACTTTAGAACAAGAAATATCAATTCCATCACAGCAAAAGAAATGCTTGAAGTAATTCGTAAAATCGAGAAAAAAGGAATTTATGAGACTACAAAGAAGGTTCTAGGAATTTGTAATCAAATCTGCTCTTTTGCTGTTGGCGAGGGCAAGGCAGATAACAATGTCTGCTCAGGCCTTTCAAACCAAATTAAAACTGTAAAAAGTAGGCACTACCCTTTTATTACTGATAGAAAGCTCTTCGGACAATTATTAAGGGATATAGATAATTATCCGCATAACTTTATTATTAAAAAAGCTTTGCAGATTGCCCCTCTTGTTTTTGTAAGACCTGGCGAACTTATCAACGCCACTTGGGCGGAAATTGATTTTTATGAACAGTTTTGGACAATCCCAGAAGAACGCATGAAACTTCGTAAAAAACATGTAGTCCCTCTTTCAAACCAAGTTATCAAGCTCTTAAAAGAACTACGTGAGATTACGGGAGACAATACTTACCTCTTCGCAAACTGGAACAATAAAGACAAACCATTCACACTCGATGGTGTCAGAAAGGCTCTTGTTATCTTAGGCTACCCAAAAGACGTAATCACAACACACGGCTTTAGACATACAGCAAGTACTATGCTTAACGAACTTGGCTATAATGGTGACCATATCGAAAAACAACTTGCTCACACAAGCGGAAATACTGTTCGTGCAACATATAACCATGCACAGTATCTACCCGAAAGAAGAAAAATGATGCAAGAATGGGCTGATTTCTGCAATGATTTGAAAGAGAAAGCGAAGCAAGATTAAATAAAAGTCTATCTTCACTTGACCAAAACAAAAACTTCGGCTAATCTAAAGTCACACTTTGAATTAGCCGAGGTTTTTATATGTATATTGGAAGAACAATCGAAGCAGCCATAATAGAAGCAAGTTCATTTTTTCCTATTGTTTTACTCACTGGCCCACGTCAAGTTGGAAAAACAACTGTCTTTCAACATACTGAAAAGACAAAGAGAAATTATGTTTCACTTGATAATTTAGCCAATAGAGAGCTTGCACAAAACGACCCTGCCTTATTTTTACAAAGATTTTCTGCTCCTTTGCTTATTGATGAAATACAATATGCTCCCGAGCTTTTCCCGCATATCAAAGAAATTGTTGATAGAGAACAAAAAAGCGGAATGTATTGGCTTACAGGTTCACAGCAGTTTCAACTTATGGAAAATGTTTCAGAAAGTCTTGCTGGAAGGGTTGGAATTTTAAAACTTCAAGGTTTATCACAAAAAGAAAAAGAAAACAAAGCTCTTTCAACTCCTTTCTTGCCCACTCAAGAATATATTGAAAAGCAAGCTGAAATTTCATCGCCTACAAATATAAATGATATTTTTCATAAAATCTGGAAAGGTTCTTACCCAAAACTTTATCAAGCAAATGACAAAAACTGGGAAATGTTTTATTCATCTTACATACAGACCTATGTTGAAAAAGATATTAGAGACCTCGCCATGGTTTCAAATGAACTTGATTTTATGAAATTTATGAAAGCTTTAGCCGCCAGAATTGGGCAGTTACTCAATTATTCTGACATTGCAAAAGATATAGGAGTAAGTCAGCCTACAATAAAATCATGGGTTTCAATATTGCAAACATCTGGTTTAATATATCTTTTACAACCATACTCAAATAACCTTACAAACAGAGTCATCAAAACACCGAAAATATACTTTATGGACACAGGTCTTGTCGCTCATCTTACAGGCTGGAAAAATCCAGAAACCATTGAAGCAGGTGCAATGAACGGAGCTTTTTTAGAAAACTATGTAGTATCAGAAGTTCTCAAAAGCTATTGGCATAATGGACAAAAAGAAAATATATTCTTTTATAGAGATAAAGATTTAAAAGAAATTGATATTCTCTTTGAAGAAAATGGAAAACTCTACCCTGTTGAAATAAAAAAGAAAAGCAATCCAAACAAAAGAGATATTACTGCATTTAATGTCTTAGAAAAATTCGGCAAAGAAATTGGCGATGGTGCTGTTATATGTCTTGCAGAAACTCATTTACCAATTACTGAAAAAGTAAATTCAATTCCTGTTGGATATTTATAAATAGCTTAAAAAGTTTTTACGGTTATAACCATAAAAACTTTTAATTTAATGATAGTTTTTCGGTTACGATTTTTATTTAAAAATTTAAAAAGCCTACTAATGAAATTTCAGTTTAATATAAAAATTTTCTTTGGTTAATTTATAAAAACAAATAAAGAACTAAGTAAAAATATATACCTTAAAATATTAATCCAAAACATATAATTTAAAAAGGAGAGAAAAATATTTTTGGGGAAGTTTAGTCTTTCCCCAAACCCCAAACATACCTCATTCGCTGTCGCTAGAATGAGGCTCTTTTTTTGTTTTTGACTTTTTATTTTTGATACCTTATTTGTTAATTTTACACAATTCAATTAAGCCTCGCAGAGCAGGCAATCTCAAGATTGAGGCATAGTATTTTTTTATGCGAAACTTTAGTTGAGAATAAAAAAGTA
>CAYJAZ010000058.1:0-3849 GCA_964368455.1 uncultured Desulfovibrionaceae bacterium | reverse complement strand
TTTAATGTTTTGGTGCGAAGCAGCAAAACTTTAAAACTTTTTCGCAAAGAAAAAATATATTTTCTTCTTTAGCCAATTCCCTACGCACTTATCTTGCCTTATTCGGGTTTGCAAAGGGGCATTGCTCCTTTGCCCGTCGGAGACAAAAAAAAATGTCGAATCCAAAAAAAAGCAAGACTAAGCTTGCTTTTTTACTCGTATGAACGAAAATTATACATTTGTGTTCATGCTGGCATAGAGTATTATTTATTCAAAGTTCCTAAGAACTCAATATCGTCTAGGGAGAGAAGTTTATTGAGGTCTAGTAGGATGAGAAGTCTATCTTGTAGTTTACCTACGCCGCTGATATAGTCTGCTTCAATGCCTGCGACTACTGGTGGAGTTGGTTCTACTGTATTTTTTTGTATTCTTAGCACTTCGGAGACGGAATCTACAACGAAACCTACTAAGAGGTCGCTGATTTCCAGTACAATGATACGCGTATTGCTATCTGCTTCTTTGATAGGCATTTCAAATCGGCAACGCAGGTCGATGATTGGTATGACGAGGTTACGCAAGTTTATAACACCGATAACGAATGCGGGCGCACGAGGAATTTTCGTGATTTCCATTGTTCTGATAATTTCTTTCACTTCAAGGATATTCACACCGAATTCTTCGGAGGCTATGCTAAATGTGACTAGCTGTAAAAGTTCGTCTTCAGTTTTTTGATTAAAGTCGTCCATATTCTATCCTCTTTACTCACTAAGTGATTTGTATTTATTTTCTATAAATGATATCGGTAGGATTTAAAAAATAATTAGGCTTATTTAATAAAATTCTTTAATGACTGGAATAATGTGCTTTTTTTTTATTGATTATTCTCTATTTTCAAATGCTAATAATTTATCAAGATACTGCACATGTTTTTTTGACCCAAGTTTTGCATTTGCAAGTAATTTTCCTTGTTCTACGGCTGGCTGATCGACGGGATTTATTTCAAGGAGCCAACCGGTTAGAACAGTGGTAAGTTCGAGTAGTAAGATGAATTGTCCTGCTTCATAGCAATCTGCTTTAGGGAAATGGCCGTGTACGAGTGGGACATTATTTTCTACAAGTGCCATACGTGTTGCTAAGGTTTCTGCGGCAAGTATTTCGCCTAATGGTTTTTGCTTGATATAGTCCCATTCCTCAGGCATGTCTTGTGGCAGTAAAGCACTTTTTAAATCTATTGATGATGAGATAAACAGACAACCTTTATCTTTTGGGCCGTCTAAAAACATTTGTAATGAAGAATGTTGATCGGTGACGCCTATTGCTGAAATTGGCATAGAGCCTTTACCGTTTTTACCTAAAGATTCAGCCCATAATTGCACAAACCATGCTCCAAAGGTGGCCCAAGCTGGGTGGTAGACAAATAAAAGTAGCTGTGAATGCTGATTATTTATTAAATCAACAGCATAGGAGGCTAATTTCCATGCTTCATGTTCTTGAAGTTTGGAATAATCTTTTGCTAATGTTCTGCCAATATCGACAGCACCTTGCATGAGGGCTTTATAATCTATATCTAAAAATGCGGCAGGCAACATGCCTACAGCGGACAAGACAGAATATCTTCCGCCAAGATTATCGGGAACTTCTAAAGAGCGGAGATTGTATTTCTTTACTTCTTCGCGTAAGAAGCCTTTTTCTTTGTCTGTGATGTGCAGAAAATGTTCTTGCCAAGTATCGGCAAGTGCTTTTTGAAATTCGTCTTTGACTATAAAATATTGTGAAAGGGTTTCAATAGTGCCGCCAGATTTTGAAATAGTGACAACTAATGTTTCGTTTTTTGGCAGTTTTTTGAGTGTGTCGGAAAAAGCTTCAGGTTCTATATTATCCATTATCCATAAGGACTTACCATTATGCAGAGGCCTATCTTGCGAAGGTGCGTAGGCTTTTTGTAGAGCACGTGGCCCTAAGGCTGAACCGCCAATTCCGAGTAGGAGTAAGTGTTTATACTTTGAAAAATATGGTCTAAGAGCTTCTATTTCTGTACAAAGATCTTCAAAAAAGGGCAGAGTCAAAAAGGGGAGTAAGCCCTCTTCAACTTCTTTTTGTAAACGATTCGCGTATTGATCAGCATTTTTGCTAAAAACATATTTTGCATCTTTAAAGTCAAAGTAAGGCATAGCTCCCCCGTATAGTTAGCTTTTATATTTTAATATCTATCTAATAAAACTCCAAATAAGGCATGAAAAAAATAAATGTATAATTTAAGCTGTGATAACTTGTTTTACTTTTGCAAGTGCTTCAAGTAATAATTCGTCTGATAATGCGTATGAAAAGCGTAAACAAGTTGGATTTCCGAAAGCAGAGCCAGGAACGAGAGCCACTTGTGCTTTTTCTAAGATTTCTGTGCAAAGTTCGTCGCCAGTACAATTTTTTCTTTCTAAAACTCCTGAAAAATCAGGGAATAAGTAGAAAGAACCTTCTGGTTTAGGGCAGACAACGCCTTCCCATGAAGAAATTTCAGCATAGGCTAATTCTAGACGGCGGGTGAAAGCTTCACGCATCGGGTTTATGCAATCGTAAGAAGCGGTGAGTGCTTCTATAAGAGCGTATTGTGCAATAGAGCAAACATTTGAAGTTGCTTGTGATTGTACTATTCCAGCTTTTTTTATAACTTCTTTGCTTGCAATGGTGTAGCCTAATCTCCAACCCGTCATAGCAAAGGCTTTTGCTGTGCCATTGCAGATAGCTATTTGATCTGGATAGTCTTTTAATAAGTGGATTAATGAAACTTTTTTTAGTCCGAAATACACAAGTTGGTCATAAATTTCATCAGAAATAACAAAGAGATTATTTTTGATAGCCCAAAGTGCCAATGCATTTAATTCTTCTTGTGAATAGGTGACACCAGTTGGATTTGAAGGTGAGTTGAGCAAGAGAATCTTTGTTTTTTCAGTGCGTGCTTTTTCTAAATCTTCAACAGTAACTCTAAAACCATTTTCTGCTTTTGTAGTGACTATAACAGGTTTTGCGTCGGCTAATTCCACCATTTCAGGATATGAAGTCCAATAAGGCGAAGCTATAAGAACTTCGTCAGATTTTGAGCATAAAGTCATGAAAAGATTGTATAAAGACTGTTTTCCGCCATTAGTAATCATAGTATTTGCATTTTCTAAGTCGAAATTGTATTCACGCTTATAATAAGTGCAAACAGCTTTTCTTGCTTCTGGTAAGCCTTCAACAGGAGTATAGCGAGTTTTACCAGCGTCTATAGCTTTTTTTGCTGCTTCACAAATATGTTTTGGAGTGTCAAAATCTGGCTCGCCAAGAGCAAGGGAAATAATGCTTAGGCCTTGTGCTTTGAGTTCTGCTGCTTTTGCGCTTACAGCGAGGGTTGCAGATGGTTTAACTGTGTCTAATCTTTGGGCAAATTTCATTTTTAAATCCTTAATATTCTCAATTTGACTTCTAGTCTATTTTTTTGGCAACTATAGTTTTTACTTGTTTTGCATCGGCATCTTCAACGGTTAAAGTCCAACCGTTTATGGTGAATTCTTCTGTAATTGTAGGAACTTTTCCTGCAAGTAAACAAAGATAACCACCAACAGTATCTACTTCTTCGGAGGAAATTTTTATACCGTGATCTTCAAGATCTTCGAGGAAAGTTCTGCCTTGAATTTGGAAGGAATTTTCGTCGATTTTAATAACTTCTTCGTCTCTTGGTGCGTCGTGTTCGTCTTCTATTTCGCCAACTATTACTTCGATTAAATCTTCGATAGTGACTAGGCCGGAAGTTCCGCCGTATTCGTCAACAACAATGGCAATATGATTTTTATTTGTGCGAAATTCTTGAAAAAGTTCGCTACATATCTTTGTTTC
>CAYJAZ010000057.1:0-4995 GCA_964368455.1 uncultured Desulfovibrionaceae bacterium | reverse complement strand
ATAACTTCTGTAAGCATGGAGTGTACGTTTGGATACCAATAACCAAACCAAGCACGAATTGGTTGTCCAATATCTAAAACAAGAACTAACATAGCACCAGAATAACAAAGAAAACCAATAACAACAGCAAGGTTTACAATGTTTTTCAAAGCGTCGATATTAAGAATATAACGTAGTAATGAGGTGAAGAAAGCACCAGCACCTAGGGCAATAACAGCTAAGTCGAATGTGATCCATAGACCAAAGCCGAAATAGTCGTCAAGCCCTGTCACGCCTAGCCCATTAGCTAAGGTGATGAAGGCAGCATAAGCACCCCATAAAAATACGATAAAAAGAGCTGTCATCCATAAA
Source organism: uncultured Desulfovibrionaceae bacterium (assembly GCA_964368455.1). Lineage (GTDB taxonomy): Bacteria > Desulfobacterota > Desulfovibrionia > Desulfovibrionales > Desulfovibrionaceae > CAYJAZ01. The sequence goes on along the minus strand of CAYJAZ010000057.1, from coordinate 4,644 downwards.
GAAAATTGAGAGAATGAACAACGCTCACAGCCTTCTGGAAATAAGGCAGCATCAATTGGTTTATGATAATTTTGCATAATCAATCCTCTTTATTAATGACCTTTACTTTCAAATCTTTGTAAAGGAGCACCTGTTTTTTCTTCGTCTAAATAGTTATCAGCTAAGCGGCGAACCCATTCACGAGTTGAAGTGTAGTAAACTTGTGGATCTGTACCCAATCTTTCAAGCAATCTAAATGCATTTTCAGAATGTGAAAGTTCATACACTTTATGTGATGGATTAAGCAAGTCACCAAAAGTAATAGCACCATTAGGACAAGCTTCTGTACAAGAAGTTTGATAATCTGATTCAGCTAATTTATCAGGATTTCTTCCTTCTGCAATCGCTTTATCTTTAGCCATCATCCAGCGTTGGTGGCAGAAAGAACATTTTTCAACAACACCACGTGGACGAGTTGAGACATCAGGTGTGAGGGTATTTGCTAAATCGTCTTGCCATTTTGGATCAAACCAGTTGAAGTAACGAGCGTGGTAAGGGCAAGAAGCCATACAATAACGGCAACCAATACAACGCGGTGTTACTTGGCTCACAATGCCACCTTCTTCTCTTTTGTCAGTTGCAATAACTGGACAAACAGAAACACAAGAAGGCTTACCGCATTGCATGCAAGGACGAGGTAAATAGGCAACTTCATGCTCTGGAAAAGCTTTGCCATTTGATAATCTATATACAAGCATCCATGTCATGGAACGTAATTTATTGCTTGCGTCTACTTCTGGAGCTAGGTTGTTTTCAGACTGACATGAGTTCATGCAGGCACCACAGCCACTACATTTATCAAGGTCTATTACCATACCCCATTTCATTTTTAATTCTGTTACAGCAGCCATATATACTCCTATACCCTTTGTACTGTGACTTGCATTGGAGCCCACATAGGGAAGCCAGTGCCAGCTTCAGCAACAACAGAAGTGAGATTAATAACATTATCGCCCTTGTTCTTTGAGAAATCATCAAAGGCAGTATGACCAAGACCGTATGGAAGAAGGATACAATTTGTTTGTACACCTTCAAATAAAGCAATTCTAGCAGTGATAGAACCATGCTCATTGCCTAATTTTACCAAGGAGCCATCTCTTAAGGAATGAGCATCAGCAGTAGCTTTATTTATTTGAGCTACCATGTGCGTGCCTATGAGTTGATCATTTGTCATTATCTTTGTTGAAAAAGGTGGAATACCTGTTTCAGCTGTACCAATACCACGCATTGCATTCATGCAAACTTGAAGCTTGCCTTCGCTTTGCTTTAAACCTTTTGCAATTGTTGAAGGTCTAAATAAAAGTCCGTGAACTCTTACTTCTTCATCGCTCACAAAAGCTTCGCCTTCAATAAGGCTATCCATATCAGCACCTAAAACTTCAGCTTTATAAGCACAAAGTTCAGCCGCATTGCCTATAGGAAATTCAAGTCCCATTGCACTTGCTAAAGCTAAGAGAATGTCTGCAGCAGATTTAGTGTCGTATGTGAGCATTGCAGCTGGCTGACCAACAGCATAGTTCACAAAGCCACTGCCGTATGGAGTGTAAACATCATCAAAAGATTCAAATCCAAGACTAAGTGGAAGAATAAGATCTGATTGCATTGCACTTTCGTTCATAAAGCTTGCAAATGAAACAACAAAACCAGATTTTTCTATAAGTTCTGAAACCATTGCATTCTTTGGAAGTGCATAAACAGGATTTGCTTGATGAAGAATGAAAAGCTCAGGTGCTTTTGTTTCGTCTTTAGCAACTTGTTGTGCATAAGCTACAAAATTTCTTTGTAAAACAGTTGCATAAGCCATGCTGTCTGAAAAAGCAGAAGCAGGGAAAGGTAAGGCTTTTAAAAGGCCTGCTGCATTTGTTTTATTTGGATTAAGAAGTATATTACATGCAATGCCAGCCATAAATGGAATGACACCCATGCCTTGTCCAACTTCACTACCAACAATAACAAGAGGTTTTTTCGCTTGTAATAAAGCTTTCAAAGCTTGCTCGAAAGTTGCTTTGTTAATGCCTGTCAAGCTCACAACTTTGTCAATTGTGTATTCAGAACAAAGTCTTGCAAATTCAGCATAGTCAATTGCATTGCTTGCTTTGCCATTTTTGATCAAGTAATTTGCAATACCAAGTAGAACCACTGTTTCTGTATCTGCTTTAGCTATTAAAGAATAATCAGCACAAGCAGAAGTGTTTGTTTGTGAAGAACCAAAATAGCTCAAAGTTAGTGATTTTTCTTCATTACTTGGGCGTTTAGCATCAAAATCTTTACGATTATAGATAACTGTTCCCCAGTTTTCAAGATAGTTAGCACCAACTGCAAATATATAGTCAGCACTTTCAACATCATATGCTAATCTGCCATTTCCACCCATTCTGCCCCAAGCATTTTGAGCATTTTGCTCATCGCTAGGCATAAAATAGAAACGTGATGAATTGATTTTATTCAAGAAAGAAGAATATAAATCATTGATAGAAGATGTTTTGTCGCCAGAAAGACAAGCTACGCTTGATCCAGCTGCCAAAGCTTTTTCTTCTAACAAAGCCATTGCTTCTTCCCATGAAATAGAAATATAGGCACCATCAGGTGAACGGCGTAATGGTTTTTTAACACGGCTAGGAGCACATGCAAGTTGAGTTTCTGTTGCAGCAAGAGCTGAAACAGTGCCTTGGCTAAGAGGATTGCTTGGATTTCCAAGCGCTCTTACAGGTTTTCCATCAACTGTACGGATTAATACGCCAGCTCCAGAAGGACAAATCTTGCTCACAGCTGGTACATAGGCATTTTCGCCGTACTTTAAGCGAGGAATCCATGACCAGTTTTGTGTCCAATAAGCTGCGTCATACAATAATTTATAAGGCATTGGAGTCAGCAAAGTTCCGACTACGCCACCACCGAGTAATTTTAATATACTGCGTCTGTCAAACATTCTATAACTCCCTTATTTGTGGCATACAAAGCAGGCATTGCTTGCTTTTGCTGCGCCAAATCTATGTCCAGGATGAGCATGACAATCTTCACATGCCCACATCATCATTATATCAGCAGAATATGTAGATAAAATATTCTCTTTATATACTGGTGGAGTTTCGACTGTTGACATATCAATATGACATTGTTTACAAAGATCAGCTTCGGTTTTGAATTGTGGCTTCGCTACATCATGGCAACGTGCACAATTTTCTAAAGAGTGTACCGCGTGAGAGAAAAAGACATTGTCAGGCTGTTTTGCATAAATAAGCCATTCGTCTTTAATTTCACGTCCAGTTTCAACATATTCTTCAATAAAACGAGCTTCTTCAGGCGATTCTGTCAAAGCATCTGTGTGACAAGAAGCGCAGCTCTCTGTTGTTGGACGGCCACTAAAGGTTCCGTCTTCGCGTACAAAGTGACAGTCTGCACATGCCATACCTGCATTTTCAACGTGTGCAACGTGATTAAATGCAATAGGCTGTTCTTGACTTGAATACATAATAGATGGATAAGCCATCCACCCAAACAACATTGCCACAACCAATCCCACTAAAAATGGAACCATAGCACATATACAAGATTTCTTCTCATTGTGCGAAGTATTGTTGTGTACTTCCCCCATACCAGTTGCCTCGTGCAGTGTTTAAAGTTAATAAAGACTTATTAATAAGTCATAAACTTAAAAGACCCTTCTTCAAAGTTTCACAAATTCATAAAAAAAGATAAATCCAAATTTCCCAAAAAACACTAGAATTTACCTCTAATATGCTCTCTCCGTATACAGCCCATATAAGTAAAATATGTAGCCGCTCTTCCTAAGTAACCTATTTTCTTGAATTTTGCAAGCACTTTTTTATAAAAGTTTTCAGTATAAAATTGTTTTATATTTGCTTGAATTATTTACTTGTTATTTTTTGAACTTGATAAAGAAGTATTTTAAAAAAAACTGTAAAATTAATCGACTTATTAACTTGCATAGACAGTCTTTCTCTTTTATAAAAATATACGCAATAAAATTAAAAAAATCTCTGCATTTTTAAGGAAATAAACTTGAAAAATCAAGACAAAAACATAAAAATCATCGGTATAGATCCAGGTTCAAACACAACTGGATGGGGAATTATCGAAGAAAATTCCGGCATACTCTCACTCGTAGACTGCGGTGCAATAAAAGCACCCAAAAAAGAATTCAACCAAAGACTAAAATATATCTACCAGCAACTCACAGATATATTACAAGAATATAAACCCATGGAAATGGCCATAGAAAACGTCTTCGTTGCAAAAAATGCCGCTTCAGCTCTCAAACTCGGGCAAGCAAGAGGTGTAGCAATAGCCACAGCTTTCGCCCAGTCCATACCAACATTTGACTACGAGCCAACAAAAGTAAAACTCGCAATACTCGGATACGGACGTGCAGAAAAAGAACAACTCGCATTCATGGTCCAAACCATGCTCAATACCAAAAACCTCAATAAACCACTAGACACCACAGACGCACTAGCAATAGCTATCTGTCACGCTAATTCAAGAAAATTATTAATGAATTTATAGTTAGCTTTGTATGTCTGCGACGCTTTTTTTTGTCTCCGACGGCCAAAGGGAATAATTCCCTTTGGAAACCCTAGCATG
>CAYJAZ010000056.1:0-5232 GCA_964368455.1 uncultured Desulfovibrionaceae bacterium | reverse complement strand
CATTTCTTTCCCAATTTGTGTCTAACATATCGTCAAAACAAGTCCAACCATAGGCACGTTCTTCAGCACTATCGTCTATATCTGTAATGGCGTATTTTTTTAATAGCTCTGGAATTTGTTGTAAAAGCTCTTGACTAGCTGGTTCTAGAACAGTAAAGCGTGAAAAACTTGTACTTGAATTTAGAAAGCTCATAAATACCTCTTAAATTTAATGTAGAAGAATATTAACAGATATATAGGCAAAAGTCTAGAACAATACTTAGTGATAAAAAAAGAAGAGCCATAACTAAGAAGAGAGTAGTTTTTCATAGAATATTTTTATGAGCAGCTAAATGACTTATAGTGCATAATTGTAACTCAAAGGCATGTTGAATAAATTGGATAGTTTTGGTGTTGAGGTATGCATTCTTTGACACATACTTTTATAGGGGGTGTCATATCTAATTGATATTACAGGAAAATATAAATATAAAAATATGAAAGTTTACATAATTTTCATTATGAGACAAAAATTAACTTAGAAAATGAAGTAATACTTATCTACTCTTATGAAATAAGAACTGTTGAAATATGAATTGTTTTTAGATAATGCATATTATGTAAATATATGCTCTTTTAGTCTTACTGCTTTGATTTTTTATATTCTATTGTTTTATTGTTTGTAAACTTGCTTTAGATGATTTTATATTTTCTTTCTATCTATATACTTTTACACAGCAATGAAGAATTTTAAAAATTTTCAATTTAAAAAACCGCATATAAATTCGATTTAAGGTCTATGTTTTTGTTTTTTTATATGAAAGTTTACAAAAGACGTGAAATTGTAAATTTGTGCCTTTTTGTTTGAAATATGACTGATTGGTAAAAATGCAAGTTTTTATCTTGTTTTTAACATTTCTAAAACTTCTTTATCAGCTTCCATAAATGGATATTGAGCAAAATCTTGTGCTGACACCCATTTGTGATCTTGATGTACATTCATGGCTATTGTAGTTTCATTTGTGCTTGCTAGATAAAATTTAAACAAAATTTCTTTCCCACGAACTTCATAAATTAATTGAGCGTATAATTCAATGATTTCAATTTGTATTTCAAGTTCTTCTTGTATTTCACGTTGTATGCATTCTTCGCTGCTTTCGTGAGCTTCTTTTTTTCCGCCCGGAAATTCCCAAATATTTGAGAAGAAATCATCTTTAGATCTTTGGCAGATAAGAAATTTATTATCTTTTTGGATTATTGCAACACAAACCTCTAACATAATTAATCCATAATTAGCTATTTGCTAATGCTTTAATATATTCTTTAGCATTTTCAAAATCTTTTGGGGACATGTTTTTCTTAATATATTCTATAGCTTGAGATGTTTGTTCATTTGGTTCAAGTGATTGTCCTAAAAGTAGATAAACATAGGACATACCAAAATTTTTATCAGTTCCTTCGCCTTTGGCATACATAATGCCTACATTGAACAAAGCTTTAGAATAACCTTGAGCAGCAGCTTGTTCAAAATAATTGAAAGCTTCTTTATAATCCTGCTCTACCCCTTTGCCAGCATAATACATTTGTCCTAGATTATACATTGCTGGTGCATAGCCTTGTGCTGCTGCAAGCTGAAAGTTTTGCATAGCTTTTTTATAATCTACATCTGTATTTATGCCATTATAATAGATTAGAGCAAGTTGAAAAAGAGATGATAAATCTCCATTTTGTGCTTTATTTTCAAGTGATTCAATCTGGTTTTCATTTGCTCGTGAGTCAAGATTGAAGACATGCACTGAAATAAAAGTGCACAAAAGTATAAAAATATATACATAAAATTTGAACATTTTTAATGAAGAAAAAGACATACTTTCTCCTATTGTTTCTGGAAAAGATTATATAATAAAGAAATAAAATGTAAAAATGAAATAAATCGACTATATAACTATTAATATAAGCAAAATCTTAAATTTGCAAGAAGTTTTTCAAAGGAATTTATTGTTATTCTAATGAATATATACATTATTTGATTATTTTTGTCAGAATTTTCAAAAATTTTTTCATAGAATCTGTGTCTATACCAGAATAGTTTATGAGTAGATCACCCCTTGGTATATTTCTTGATATATTTTTTGATATATTTTTTGATAATTCATTTGCTATCTTTTTATTGTGATTGAGTGAAATATCATAATAATCTGATAAGAAAGATGTTTTTATTCCATATTCTCTTGCAAGACTTTTTATCTCTTCATCTTCTTTCTTTGTTTTTAATTTAAGTATAAAGTGTAGACCTGAAAGTTCTTCTTTTACTTCACACATTTTTCCTAAAGGACTTTGTTCTATACTATTTAATATTTCATCTCTATGGATTTTATATTTCTTTCGCATTCTATTGATATGCCGTTCAAAATTTCCTTTAGAAATGAATTGAGCTAATATATGCTGTTCAAAACTACACACAGGGCAAGTTGTGAAGTGAAGAGTTTTATTGTATTTTGCAATAAGCTGCTCTGGTAGTATCATATAGCTAATGCGTAAGTTTGGCGCTAAAGTTTTTGAAAATGTATTCATATAAATTGTTTTTTTAGATGAATCTTTTGAAAATAAACTCTCAAGAGGTTTTGCCATAAACCTAAATTCACTATCGTATTCATCTTCTATAATAAAACGATTTTCAGCTTTATTTAACCACTCTAAGATTTCTAAACGCCTTGAAATTGGCATAACAATACCACTTGGAAAATTATGCGCTGGAGAAAGATGCACAATATTTGCCTTGCTCTTGTATAGTTCATCTACACTCAAGCCGTGTGAATCTAAATGTATGTTTTTTATCTCTATCCCTTCAGAATTATAAACATAATTTATTTTTTTATAACAGGGGTATTCCACAGCTACAATATTATCTCTTCCTAAAAGCTTTACTAGCATTGAATATAAATATTCAGTTCCAGCTCCAATAAGAATATTGTTTGGATCTACTTGTAATGCTCTGAATTTATAAAGATATTCTGCTATTGCCTTTCTTAATTCCCATAGGCCTAAGGAAGGAACTTTTGCAAGTAAATCTTCTTGTTTTGAAGCCATAACTTCACGCATTTCTTTATTCCATAGGCGAAAAGGGAAATTATTTTTGTTGATAGAACTTTCTGAAATATCAATTGAATAAAAGGATTTATCAGAATTTTCTGTAAAATCACTTTTTATATAATTTAATTTATTACTTGAATTATTTTTGATTTGCAAAATATCGCAAGCAAAATAACCGCTTCTTTCTTTTGAATAAATATAGCCTTCAGAATAAAGTTGAAGATAGGCATTTTGTACTGTGATCGTACTGATATTATGGTGTTGAGCTAAAGCTCTTTTCGAAGGAAGCTTTTCATGAGCTTTTATTTTTCCACTTTCTATATCCTGCTTTATATTTTCATACATTTGTATATATAAAGAAGCATTCTGTTTAACAATATTATATGTAAGCATATTTGGTATTAACCTTCATGTACTTTTTTTATACCCAAATAACTTTATCTTTTTTATTTCTTTATGTAAAGTTAAAATAAATGAGATTAGAATAAATTATTAATATTTTTTTGGTATTAATAAAAAATATAATTATGATTATTTCTATAATATCAAAAAAATACTATTTATAGAAAAAAATGGAGTGAGAAGATTAGTATGACAAATCAACAAGAATTAAATATTCAATTAGCGCAAATGCTTAAAAATGGTGTGATCATGGATGTTATGACAGCTGAACAAGCTAAAATTGCCGAAGATGCGGGTGCTTGTGCTGTTATGGCTTTAGAAAGAATTCCTGCAGACATTAGAGCTGTCGGTGGTGTTTCAAGAATGAGTGATCCAAGCATGATAAAAAGTATTCAAGAAGCTGTTTCAATACCTGTTATGGCTAAGTGCAGAATTGGACATTTTGTAGAAGCACAAATTTTAGAAGCAATAGAAATTGACTATATAGATGAAAGTGAAGTGCTTACACCTGCTGATGAAGTTTTTCATATAGATAAACATGTCTTTAAAACACCTTTTGTGTGTGGTGCTAAAAACTTAGGCGAAGCATTAAGAAGAATAGCCGAGGGAGCTACAATGATTAGAACAAAGGGAGAACCTGGCACAGGTGATATTGTTCAAGCTGTGACTCATATGCGTAAGATTCAAAGAGAAATCAAGGAAGTAAGCATTCTTTCAAAAGACGAACTTTATAATAAAGCAAAAGTTTTAGAAGTTCCATACGAATTACTTGTTTATATTCAAGAAAATAAGAAACTTCCAGTAGTGAATTTTGCTGCTGGTGGAATTGCTACTCCTGCTGATGCTGCTTTAATGATGCAACTTGGAGCTGAGGGTGTTTTTGTTGGATCTGGTATTTTCAAGTCTGATAATCCAGCAAAAAGAGCTGATGCTATAGTTAAAGCTGTAACAAATTATAATGATAATAAAGTTTTAGCAGAAGTTTCAAAAAATCTTGGTAAGGCTATGGTTGGAATAAATTCAGATGAAATACAGCTTATCATGGCTGAACGTGGAATATAAAAATTATGTTAATTGGAATACTTGCAGTACAAGGTGCATTTATTGAGCATGCAAATGTATTAGAAAAAATTGGTATAAAATTCAAAGAAATAAGGCAAAAAAACGATTTAACTACTTCTTTTGACGGCATTATTTTACCAGGTGGCGAAAGTTCAGTTATGGGAAAATTATGCAGAGATTTAGATTTGTTTGATACTATTAAAGATAAAATTAAATTAGGATTACCCGTCTTTGGCACTTGCGCAGGAATGATTATGCTTGCAAAAGAGATAAACAATGATAAGCGTAGGCATTTTGCTACCATGGATATAGAAATAGTAAGAAATGCATATGGCAGGCAACAAGCAAGCTTTGTTGCAGAAGGTGTTTTTGAAGAAAAAATTATAAAAATGCCCTTTATTAGAGCACCTTATATCTCTAATTTTCTTTCTGACAAGGTACAAATACTCTCTGTAACTGAGAATAAAATCACAGCTGCAAGACAAGATAATATGCTTGTGACTTCTTTTCATCCAGAAGTAACTCAAGATACTTATGTGCATGAATATTTTATAAAGATGATAAAATAAACAATGCTTTTGACAGATTTAGATCTTATTTATAAATTCATAATAAAAAAGCTTGACTATTATCTAACATTACTATACATATTCTTTACGCGCTCGTGGCTCAGCTGGATAGAGCAACAGGCTACGA
>CAYJAZ010000055.1:0-5325 GCA_964368455.1 uncultured Desulfovibrionaceae bacterium | reverse complement strand
TTCTTTGCAATTTCGCCCTCTTTTAAGGCTCTTTTGCATAATTCTTTCAAGACAAATAATCTTCTATTTGAAGAAACAACAGAGAGATTAGCGGCAATACTTGTTCTGATATTGTTTACCATATCAGGCGTTAATAATGCTATTTTGAAATTCGACAAAGGAGGGTGTATAATCTTTGCACCGTCTGCCATAATTTCTGTGCGTTCAAATATGAGTAAAGCCTTTAAATGCCCTAAATAACTTTTTAAAGTAGCATCTCTCAGTTGACCGCTTGCGTGTTTTTCTCGCCATGTTATCTTGCACATCTCACCTATTTCATCAAGAGTAAGCCCTCTTGCTTTTTTGCGAACCTCTGGAGCTGAACCTTTATCAATGACTTCTCTTAATGTATGACTTGCACTTTGTGCATCCTTAAGAGTTTTGTAAGTGGCATGATACTTTTTCTTGCTGGTGTAAGGGTCTACAAAATAAACAGGATATGAAGTTGTTCCATCTTGCTTTTTTCTGCGTTGTATAGTTACTGTAGCCATTTCTACTCCTATACAACACAATTATTCATCGCATTTCACTCTTTGCTTTTCAATGAAGGTCTGTAAATCTTGTTCTGCGACAAGTTTACGTCCTCCAACTGTTATATAGGATAACATTCTTCCTTTTAAGAGTCTACTTACTGAAGAGCAATTAATCCTTAAAATTTTTGCTACTTCTTTTATTGTTAATAAATTGTCTATATTTTCCATGGGATAACCTCCACTTAATAATTTTCTATCTTTGACTATATGCCATTCTTATTATATCCTCCAGTCACTATTGCATCGTGACAGGATACAATAATTAGGAGATAAAATGCATATTATTAAAATAGAAAAAGCTTTTATGGATAATTATCAAGATGAAGCTATTGAAATTCTTACAGCTTCTCAAATTGCTTCTTATATGCTATATCCAAAAGATATTTATGGACGTAAACAATACTTAGCCTTAGCTTTCAATAAGATAAACGATGTTCTATTAAAAACACATCCCTCTGAAGTTGCTATGAATATTTTTTATAATATGATTTGTACAACTTTTGGCTGTTGGCAAGACTATACAAAAACATTATTACAAATAGACCTTACTCAATTTGGCAAAGGTTCGTATCCTGAAAAAGCATGGGCTGGCAATATTGCAGGCATGGTTTTAAAGTATGCAATACAAGAAAAAGCATCTATTACAGAAGCATGTACTTATATCGCCACAGCAATTTTAGAAAATTCATCAGCCTCAAGTTTTTCAAAGCCAGATGCAGAAAATATTAGAAAGAAATACTGGTCAACATATAAAGATGTAGCCCATTTTTGGGCAGCAATGGAACATTTTACTCTGCCTGAACCAGAAGATAATATCATAAGACTTGATAAAGCTCGTTTTGTTGATGATCTTCCAAACGAAAACGCAAGTGGCTGGCGTGTACTTTGTGATATGGCTGATGCCTTTTTTGTTTTAGCAAAAGAAATAAAACCACTAAAAGCTCAAAAGCCTCTACTTGACCCAGAAAGTGCTTTGCAGATAGTTCTTGAAGATTAGGAAAATTGTACCTTTACTAAAAGCTTCTTGGTGAAAGCTTAGGGTGTTTTTCTAAATTCATAGATTTTGTGAATTTTACAACGAAAATGGATTTTTTGCGGAATGGAGTGTATGAAGTATTACATGACTGGAGCAAAAAAGACACTTTGAGGCAGTAAAAACGCAAAAGAATAAATTTAGATTCCCCAAACCCCTTAGAAACCGCATTAGCAATGCTATAATGCGGATTTTTGTTTTATGCAACTTTATAAATCTCTGCTTAGTTCGTCATCATCATCGTCTTTTCTAAGCTCTTCAAGACGTTTAGCAATCTCTTCTTCTAGCTCTTCTTTTAAATAACCTTCAGGGTTTACCCAAACTTCTTCTAAATCCCAACCTTTAGCTAAGGCTAAATCAATCATTTTCTTTGCTAATTTCTCTTTATTATCATCATAGCAAGTAGCAGAGATTGAATCTCCCTTATCCCTGATTTCAAAACCATTTTCTCTAAAAATTACCATGCCTTCATGGCTTTTATCTATGTAGCAAGTTTCAAGGCTTTTTGGAATTATGTTGTCGTAAGTCTCTTCAAATAATGTGACTTTAAATGCTCTCCTATACGAGATTTCAGCCTTTTTGTATACTTTCTCTTCTTCATAAAGCTTACTATAAGCTGGCTTACGCTTTTTAGATAATACATTCTTATCAAGAGACATATTCTTATATTCATCACTATAGGCAACTTCCTCTTCTGGAGATTTCATACGCTCACTTGTTTTACGAGGTATAAGAGCATTGACCTTTTCAAGGTGATTCTTTTGAGATGTATAGGCTTTATCGAGTATTTCATTGCATTGCTTAAGACTTAATTGTTCTTTTTTGGCAAATTCACCTTTAATAAGGTGTTCAAAGTCTTTACCTCTTATATTAATATCTTTTTGTCCCTCAAGTTTTAAGCTGTAATATTCATTTTTTGCTGTTTTAATATGCCTTATTTCATAATTTTTAACTTGTCCACAATCTTCGCTTAGGGAATTTTCTAAATCAGCAATATAAGTTTCAAGATTATTATATTCTCTTGCAATATCTACAAGATGTTTTCTCGTGTATTTCTTACTTTTTTCATAGAAGGCAGAATTTTCACTAAAGTAGTTTCTTCTCTCTTCTGCTGTGCGTGCATTATCTCTTGTTGGAATAGAAAAACCGCATTTTAAGCATAACCTAGTCTGAATTGCTTGATCTGCCAAATTATGCCCATTGCTATAAAGATTACAAACTCTTTTATCTAAGGTAGGGCTATATAAACCTATTCCTATATGAATATGAGGAAGTTTATTAGCATCTTTTGGCTTATGCTCTTCAGCAGATATGACTAAATCCTCATGACTATAGCCATGAAAGAAATGATTGATATATTCATCGATAAGTAATTGCTTAACAGCTATTTGCCTGTAAGCTGCTAAGGAATTGAGTTTATCAGTATCTTCTTTTGAAAATGAAATTGTGATATGACAATAATTATTCACATAGTTTTTTTGACTTGTGACATAGTTTTCATACTTTCTAAAGGCTTCAATACTTCCATACAAAACAGTAACATCATCTCTTTTGTGTCTTTCGCCTGCGCCTATCTTTTTACCATAGAGCATATAATCAGCAAAACCACTTACGCCTTTTGTTATTCGAGTAATCATATTTAGCCCTTGCTTAACTCATTCAAATAATGTGCACAAAAATCAAGTTTTTCAATAAGTGCTGTATAATCTTCTTCCCCTAATTTATTTTGCAATCTTGCTCTATTGAGACTATGAGCTATTTGATTTAAATTATTACCTATTCGTGCCGTTTGAGCAATAAGTTCTTTTGTTATTTTTTTATCACGTATAATGGTACTCGATACACTAGCATGTCTGATATATTCTGTATCCTTCATATCAAGTTCTTTTGCTCTTTCTTTAATATGCATAAACTCACTTTCTGTAAATCTTATATTTCTTCTATATGTTCTTAATTCTTTTTTTGGAGAGGACATATTTATTTCCTTGTGAGTTTTTTCTTTGGGGTTTTTAGGGGTGTCCCCTAAAGCACTAGCTAAATGGCGATTATTTGCTTTAGTAAATAGGCGACATTTTGATACGTGCCTATGAAAGGTATTAGCTATAATAAATATAAGAGTATACCCTATTTTTGTAAAGAAGTATTGACTTAATTATAAATTATGATATAATAAAATTATTATTAATAGTATAGGAGAATAAAATATGGATTTAGAAAAAATAAAAAATATAGGCTTAGAAATAGATAAATTTGATAAATATACAAAAAGCAATAGAGAATTAGCATTAAATTCTTTACTTAATAGTATTAAAAAATTAATACAAAAAGGTTATCCTATTAAAGAAATAACAAAAATTTATAATGATTTAATAGATAGTAATTACAGAGAAGAAAAAGATAGAAAAGAATTAAAAGTATCAATTTCTTATATGGCTAACTTCATATATAATAATAAATTAAAAATACGTCCTAAAAGAAATTTAATAGCTATAGAAGATAAGATAAAAATAGAATTATCTAAAAGCATGAAAAAAGATTTTAGCCAAGATGAAATCAATACAGTTGTGGAATTAATAATTAAGGAAAAAGACATTATCAAAAGTAGGTTTGATAAAGGATATAAGAATATTGAAAATGAAGAATTTGACGAGAATTATAAAATAGAAATCAGAAATGTCATTCATAAATATATCAATGATAAACTAAAAGAAAAAGGTTACAGAGCTATTACAAGTCAAATTGCGAAAAAAGTTGATAAACTCTTGAATAAGAATAAATATGAAGAAGAAAAAAACTGATTTATACAGAAAAGATTGTGGAAACAAAAGAAACAAGAATTCAAGAGATTACGCTTGAATTTGTTATGTAAAGATACATTTTCAAACTCAAAACCTTTTCTAATTTGGACTTGAAAAGACCTCCTTATAATATTATGCTAAGAAAAGAATATGTGCTTACTATAATGAGGACTTATGGATAATAAAACAAGATGTGCATGGCTTGATGGTTCTGATATATATATGTCTTACCATGACAATGAATGGGGAAAACCTGTTCACGATGATAATAAATTGTTTGAAATGCTTATACTAGAAGCTTTTCAAGCTGGTTTAATGTGGATAACTATACTAAAAAAACGAGAAAATTTTAGAGAAGCTTTTGACGGATTTGCCCCTAGTATAGTTGCGAATTATGGCGAAGAAAAAGTTACAGAGCTACTATCAAATGAAGGAATTATTCGTCATCGAGGAAAAATTATTGCCGCTATTAATAATGCTAAACTATTTTTAGAAATACAGAAGCAACATGGTAGTTTTGATAACTTTGTATGGAGCTATGTTGATAATACACCAATTATAAGTCATTATACGAACATGGATCAACTCCCAGCAACTTCGCCAATTTCTGATAGGCTAAGCAAAGACCTTAAGAAAATGGGATTTAAATTCTTAGGCTCAACAACTGTATACGCATTTATGCAAGCTACAGGAATGGTTAATGACCATACGACAGATTGTTATTTGCATATAACAAAACAAACTGAGTATAAAAGGAAAAATCATCTTTCAACGTGGCTATTGAGATAAGCCTTCTTTTTTAAAGATGAATGGCTTACCTTTGGAGTAAAGCAAAGCATTTGTGAGATTAATTCAATCTAGAGTAAATTTAACAACATTTCGGAATTTTTGAAAAATCAGACATAGCAGACAATGAAAATTT
>CAYJAZ010000054.1:0-5721 GCA_964368455.1 uncultured Desulfovibrionaceae bacterium | reverse complement strand
AATCTATTCTTACTTGCATCACCTTGGAGTGATGCTCTAGCATATCTTTTAGATGACCTTGATAGAAGTCAAGTATTTGTGTATTGCATGAAAGATTATTATCAGCATCTGTGTTGATGCTGAGGTTGTTGTATGTGCTATCGCTTACTAGTTTGTTATTGTTCTTCTTACTCATGGTAGCTACCTTTACCTTGTTATGTGTTATGGTTTTATGTTTTATTTATTGTAAAAAGATATACTCTATAGCTATGTTATAAGAGAGGGCTATATCTTATGCTTGTGCTATATGCTTATAAGATTATATATCTAGGTATTACCAAAAACCTAGATTGACAAAGACACTAAAGTCCAAGCCTCACGTCATTGGCTTGACTGAGAACATTCCTTTGCGCTTTATGTTTGTTACATAATATAGTGGCGGAAAAGTTTGAGTAAACTTCAAGTAAAGAATTATGTAAAACTTATACTATATAGCCTGAGTATAAGTTATGATATAAGTCTCAAATCTGCTAAAAATAGTATGATAAAACACAAAAAAGCTGCTACAAAATAAAATGTAGCAGCTTTTTCACAGTTATTTTGTGATTTCTCTAAAATTTAACGTTTGGAATAACAGAATCTAATATGATATTCTGTTGTCTACCTAAAAGGCGTGGGTGTGGCACAACTATGCTCTTTACCCTTCCAGCATCAATTATTCTTACATAGCCAAGGACTTGCAATTTTTCAAGACCGTGTTTCGTTTGCTTTGAATTCTTGTGTATACGTTGTTGTATTGTACGAGAGTCAGTGTAGCCATACGTTAGGGTTCCAAGATTTAGATCAACTTTTTGGAAAAATTCAATAATTAAATTTGCAGCTTCTTCAGCTTCTAGTCCAGTTGGATTATACGCATATTCGATATGAGGTAAAAGTGTGTAGCATAAGTCAATGGCCATATTCATCGATTCTAAACTGATTGGAGTTTCATGAAAGTTGTCTGTATAAAGTAAATGTATAGCCCACGCAAAACGTACAGCATAACCATGTAACTTACGCAAGCATGCATGTGAACCTGGGTGACTATCTGAAATAATTCTATTTGCAATATCACTTTCAAAGTTCTTCACTCGATTATAAGCTTCAGGTGTAAGAGTAGCAGTATATTGTATTAGCCCGTTCTCATTGTGATAAAGATTCAAAATAGAAAGAATCTTGTCATTAAAATATCTTTCACCTATTGAATTAAAATCTACCGAAAACTCATTATTGCCATTTAAAGGTTCAAAGTAAGGCAATATCCTTGCAGAAGCACCTGTCTCGCATAAACACTTATTACTATACACTTTTTTTGCTATATTCGGCTGAATAAAGCTTAACATAGAGAGTGTAGGTTTTGAAAAAGAATACTCCTTGGAAGCAGTTATTTGCGTATACATCTCTTGATTAAAAAGTTTATTAAAAAAAGAAGGATCATTTTTCTTATCAAACAAAAGAGAATTAATTGCATCGGCTTCGGGTGTAATCACCCCAAGTTGCTCATTGTTTTTTTGAAAATGTTTCAAAAGCCCAATACGAGTAAATGTATTTAAAAAAATTGAATAATTTTGTGGTACTACTGCTAAACCCTCTATTGAATCTTCTGCACAACTCTTTAAAATTTCATATTTTTGCTTAAGTGTAGTCGCCTCTTTCATTTTTAAACGGGCATTAGCAATTAATTCTTTCTCTTCTTTTTTCAATACATTTTTCATAAAGATTTGCATTTTTTCTTGCTTTATAACATCCTTATTTTTTTCTTTTAAAAATGTATTAAATGGCTTATGCCCCCTTTCCACGACAACAGATTTTCTAGTCGCTGACAGTGCAGACACTATTATATTTATAGCTGTTGCTTCAAACCAATCTTTACTACATTGAATTTTTACTTTATTACCTACTGCAATGCTTACCGCAACTATAGCACTTAGAAGTGCTGTTGTAGCAGATAGTTTTGTCCCGTAAGTAAGAAAAGCAACATCGTTTCTCAACTGAAACCCTAAATTAGACATATAAGCTGGAAGAAAAACAGGCTCTTGTGGTAAGTGAAACATACTTAATGAGTCTGAGGCTTCAGCTACTTTCATTCTTAAAAACTGCTCGTCTTCATTTGCTTTTGCTTCTTTCAAAATAGACATAACACGATTTTTTTCTGCAATATTGTTAATGTATTCTCTAGCAGCTATTTCTTGATTGGCTTGCCAAGGAGGATTGTAATCTTGTTGTTTTGAATATTGATGTGTATAATGATAAAAGTTGTTTGTAGCAAGTTGGTTACTTGGATTGTTTTGTGCAGGAACAAGCGTAGCATATTGACCTACTTGCTTATTCGCATTATAATTCCATATTGATGATTTTTCAGCTTGAATATCAAAAATTTGATTTTGCTCAGCCTCATTAATAAAACTTGTTAAATCTTTTTCATCTTTAAACATATGAATCTCCATTCTATTTTGTTCTTTAGCAGGGCCTTATAGCCCTGCTAAAGAACTTCAAGTTATTTTAAATTGGTTTTTTGGTGGCGCATTTCGCCTGCAACAAGAAACAAATCCATTTCAATATCAATTGACGCTATTTTATCAACTTCCGCTTTAGGAGTTGCCTTGATGCAGTTATAAGCATTTCTAATTTGATCTTGAAAATCAGGAATAGAAAAATTATCAAGGTCTTCTTGTGATACAAGTAAAACCTTTGGCTTTGCATTTATTTCAACCCCACCTAATGCAAAAGAAATATTTTGCGGAAATTGGATAAATCTTTCTTCCTTCGGTTTAGTACTAGCCAATCCATACCTATCTACTATGCTATCATTGCGGGATATTCCAATCGAGGGAAAAACGTGGTGCCAAGTGTCATAAGCACTTGCATCTTCCTCTTCGATTATCTTATCCAGTAAAAGCGAGGCAAGCTCGCAAGAACTCATGTCAGGCACAAGACCAGATTCATCTGCTGCTTTGGCTAGCATCAAATCAATGCAAGCAGCTGTTTCACTTTCTTTAGTGCTTTGTTCTTGATGCTGTGTCAAGCCAAATGAGCTCTCTGACGCATGATTTTCTGCCACTATTTCAAAAGTTGTTTTACGCATTATTATGTCCTTCTTCTTTTGTTTGATCTAAAATGTTTATTATAATTGTTTTACCTTGAAGCTCTGCTTCAAAAGACGTCTTAGCATCCACACCTCGAAAACCGAACACTGAAGCTAATTTCTTAAGTGAAGTTCCACCAGTAAAGATTTCGGAATTGATTTTTACTGCTTCAAGTATTCCGTTACGAATTTTAGAGAGTATATGTTTAGTCACATAATCCTCTCCTATATCAACTTTCTTTGCGATAGCAGCCTCTGAAAAAGCTTTATAATAAAGAACTTCTATCTGTCTATCGACATCTGCAAGCTCCTTTGCTGTGCGCTTTTTCTTCTTCTGTTCAGATAAGGCTAGAGTAGCCCTATCTTCATCAAGAATATAGCTTTCAGCAGTTTCTAAACTTTGCAAATCTACATGTGTGTTAAGGATGCTGTTCCCTGTTGCCGTCAACTCATTATTTAATATAGTTGTACTCATAAAAATACTCCTATCATATTGAATTGTTTCAATATGAATTTTTGTTAATAATACTTGATGTTTTGTTTGTTAACATATATACCATTTAACAAACAAGAAAGCCTTCATTATGTCTAATCATCCTGCCAGCTATACCTACTGCACACCAATGTGTGCGGAACTTTTAGCTGACAGGTTCAGCCCATGAGACATTATTGCCTTTTGTCGCTTCAAGGGCTTTAATTCCCCCAGTAAGATAGACTTCAAACCAAGCTAAAAATTGATCACGACAATAGATGCAATTCCGCCCGTTCCTGATAAATTTTGGCCCTAGGCCTTGACTGGACAAATTTGCTACAGTCCCGACTGCAATAGCAGAAGCAAAAAACTTTTTAATATCTTTCCTTGCAAATACTGTTGGCAGCTCTTGACGAAGGGCTTCAATCATGGTGTTAATTTGTTCATTACTTTTCATATACAAAATTCCTTTAAAAAAATAAGAGCGCTCAATACATATCTAGTAAACGACTGGAAGTTTTTTGTCGAAGACAGTTTTTTTTTATTTTTTATGTCAAAATTTTAAATTCATTGAAGTTACAAAAAAATCACGCTAGTAAATAATTACTAGCGTGATTTTATAAATGTTTTTAAAAGTTTATTATCTTATTTTTTAGTAGTTGGGTTTATTGCTAACACCTTACCTTGTTCAATACACTCTTCAGCTCTTTTGTAAAATCGTCTTATTGTGCGTTCGTCAGATTTAGAATAACTTTTTGATATCTTTACAGCCTTAAATGTTCTTATTAATTCCGATATAGATTTTTTTTCACCGTCAAGATTGCTTTTATTAATTTTATCCCAAATAAATAAACCTATTGCTCGCGATTCTCTATAGCTTACCCCATAATTCCCTTCTAGGCTATAGTCTAACATTTCATTTACATAATCAATTTCTTTATCTGTAAGCTCTTTATTTAATTTAATTTTTTGAGAAAAAACTATCCAAGCTAGATGATATTTTATATCGCTATATACTTTATCAATATCAAAATTATCATGTTGAGTGTCTACTACGATAACTGCATCCGCACACCGATTAAATGAATTAATGTTTATACGGGCATTTTGTGTGTTAGCTCGGCCTGTACTCAAAGTTTTATGATTTTTAAATTCTGGACTATTAGCAACTTGCTGAAGAATTTTTTCTAGTACACTGCTAGGGCTTGGATCTGCTTGAGGGGTGAATGTTATTACAGACTGATTTTTCCTATCGAAATAAAACAATGATAAAAGGCTATCATCATAGCTACCAACAGCTTCATGATTTGGGTGATAACATATAGGACTAGGCAAAGCTGAATTTGGATTTTTGACAATATCATACATATTTTTAAGATCAAATAGGTCGCTTATGAAATATTGATATTTCGCTGAAGCTTTATAAAACATACTAAAGAGATTAACGTTTTTCTCAGCTCTGAAAAATAAATCTGCTGAACGAATAAATTCAGACTCAAAGTTTTGGTTGTCCAAAAAATAGGTCGTTGTGATAAAATAAGATTGTAAAGCAGTAATTAACTTTTTACCGTCCTCTGTATATTTTTTAGATAGATATGTATCTGAACTTTGCTTCATTTGTTGATCTAGCAAATCAAATGCGTCTTTAATTTGATTGTATTCGCTATCTTGCGTAAATTTTCTTTTTATATATTCACTTTTCCAAAATTCTATTTCTCTTAGTTTTGTTTTAACTTTTTCAAGTTCACTTGTAGCCATATATCCTCCTAAAAAAAGAACTATTTCTTATGCAAGTTATAGTGAAAATTGTCCCATATGATACACACACAGCATAAAAAATTCAAGATAAGTTAATACAATTACAAGTTTTTGTTGTCTTCTTGAAAATCTAGCCCTTTTAGCAGAAATAAATTACTCTAAAAATTAGCAAAAAATAGACTAACTTCTCCATAAAAGAATAGACTTGCCCCTGTCTTTGGTTAAGAACCAAAAAGAATGACTATAGTTAAACATTTTTCACAACCCTTCATATCCTTTACCCTAAAAAAGCGGGATAAGAACGGGATAAACCACCGCACACCAAAATTTAAACACAAAAAAACGGTTTAGAATTTTCATTCTAAACCGTTGATTTTCTTGTGGTACC
>CAYJAZ010000053.1:0-5940 GCA_964368455.1 uncultured Desulfovibrionaceae bacterium | reverse complement strand
CCTTGCAAATTGGGGTTTCCAAAGGGGTTCAACTCCTTTGGCCGTCGGAGACATAAAAAAGAAAAAAACAAAACTATAATTCTTTAATAATTTCTACAATCTCGTGTGCTTGCACATTATTTATGCATGCATAATTGTGCTTACATTTTTCTTTTCTTCCGTGTAATGAGCAGGGATTACATGAGATACTGTACTTGAGTAATTGATCTTTTTTTCCAAGCGGGAAGAAGCCCCATTCTTTTGAAGTTGCACCAAAGAGTGCTATGACATTGCATTGCACGGAGGAGGCTAGGTGCAGGGGTGCTGAATCTCCAGTCACGAGATATTTTGCTTGTGCGAGCACGGCGGCACTCTGCCTGAGAGAGAGGATATTCAGTGCTTTATGCTCTGCTTTTATTCTTTCGAATTCTTCTCCAAGGCCTATGAAAAGTGGGAAGTAATCTTGCTCTTTGAGTTGAGAATAGAGCTCTAGCCATCTTTGTTTTTTCCATAATTTCCCTTTATGCGTTGCAAAGGGATGCAGGGCGATGAGCGGCTTATTTTCGTTATTTCTTTGAAGTAGAAAATTTTTTGCCCATGATTTTTCTTCTTCGGTCAGAAATAGTTTTGGCATAAGATCTTCTATAGTTACTTGATTATAATTACTTTTTTCTAAAAAATTATATGCATATCTTTGCACGACATGCAGATCTAGACATGGACTACGAAATTTGTGAGCTGTAAGCAAAAAGATTCTTCTTGCGATTGCGTCCTTTGGATAGGTGTATGTATGACTTTTCCATACAGATTTAAATATTTTTGTACGTAAAGTTGCGTGCATATCGTAGAGTGGAAATGGGTATTTTTCCGCCATTTTCTTTGCGTTTATTCTTAATTTCTTTGATTTTAGTTCTTCTTTTGGGAAGGTTTCGATGTGTTCTATAGCTGGATTATGCTCAAATAAAGTTTCCATGCCTTTTGCGGTGATGAGGATAAATTTTTCATTATATTCTTTATAGCGCCAATAGAGCACGCCAGTTAATAGAATCACATCGCCTATATGCGAAAAACGTATGACAACTTTCTTTGTGTATTCATTTTCTTCTCTATTTATTGCTGACATCTTAAACCTTTGGTATTGTGCTATTTAATAGAATTTATTTTTTGTGCATAAGCTCTATTGAAGAAGTCTACATGCTTTGGTAGCAGAAGCGATAGATCGTATTTTTCTTCTATTGTTTTTCTTGCATTTATGCGTAAATCTTTAAGTTTTTCTTGATTTTCTAGAGCATAGATTATTTTTTCAGCAAGTGCTTGCGAATCAGAAAAATCTGTAAGTAATCCATTATATTCATGCTTTACCACTTCTACTACAGGCGGCGTATTTGAAGTGATGAGTAGACAGCCCATACTCATTGCTTCGAGCAAGGAAAAAGAAAGTACAAAAGGAGCTGTGAGATAGACATGGGCAGAAGAAAGAGCCAATAAACATCTGTAGTCATTATAAGAAAGGAAATTAATGTGATTTACTCTTGAAGTATCTAATTTAATTTGTGATTGCATATACTTGAGCCATGGCATGCCATTTTCTGCGTATTCGCCATAGGCTGGTTTTTCTTTTCCTACTATGACAACATGGGCATTTGGTCTTTTTTCTAAAACTTCAGACAATGATTTAAAGAAGGTATCAAAGCCACGGATTTTTTCTAAAGCTCTGGAAGTATAGGTGATTATTTCTTTTCCTTTGAGAGTTTCTAGGAAAGAAGCAAAATTTAGCGATGGATTTTTATTTTTTTCTGGAGAAAAGTAGACCGTGTCAATACCTTCGTGTAATACTTCGATTTTATTTGCATATTCTTGTGGATGCTGATTTTTTTGCCAATGTGTAGGAGTTATGCCGGCATAACTTTTGAAGAGAGCTCCCATTGTGAGCATATTTACGTGCGAGTGCCTCAGTTTTCTATTAACATTGACACTATAATCGTTTGGATTAATGTATTTTTCTGTTTCCGGCGAATACATCCATTCAAAATAAGCAGTAAGCACAGCGTCTGGAAAGATATCTTTTGCGTATGCGACAGTGCCGAAAGCGGCATGCCCATGAATTATATCTGGAGTAAAGCCTTTATTTTTGAGTGAATGTAAAGCTTTAGCGTACATAAGATGTTCAGAAGTAAAATTTTCACCATTTTTTGCTTCTTCATTCTTTATTTTATAATGCTTTACATTTGGCGCTTGTAGATCACTTCTTATAAATGGCGACATAAAAAGCACTTCATTTTCTGGATTTGCAGCTAATTCGATAGATATTCTGTGAAATTGTGCTGGAAAATTATTATGCAAAAATAAAATTTTCATCCTGCCTCGCTTTAAATTCAAATATATGTCAATAGTATGCTATCAATATATATTCTTGTCAATTTATTTTGCCCTGCTTCTTCTACCAATAGCTTTTGATGCTTTTGAAAAGTCGATTAATAAGCGTAGAATATATTTTTCTTTCATCAAAGAACTTGACAACTTATTCAAATTTTTGTACGCTTTACGCAGTGGTTATTTTTATATGGAGGTTTTTATGAAAAAACTTTTACCATTTGCTTTATTAGCAATCGTTGCTTTTTGTCTTCCTGCTTTTGCGGCTCAACCTGAAGTTCCAGCAGACCCTAGTCTTATGAATAAGACGAATATGCCTGTAACTTTCAATCACTCGACACATACTGAGTATTCATGCGAAACTTGTCACCATCCGGTTGAAGGTGTTGCTACATACCAACCATGTGCGACAGCGGGCTGCCACGATATTATGGGCAGAAAAGACAAATCTGTTAACAGTTACTACCAAGCTATGCATAAAACATCAAAAGTTAAATACGAAACTTGCGTTTCTTGCCATAGAACTGTAGCTGGGAAAGATAAAGTTAAAAGAAAAGAACTTACTTCATGTAAGGGCTCTAAGTGCCATGCATAGTTCTTTCAAAGCCCTTTTTATAAGGGCTTTTTTATTTTAAATAACATTTTTTAAATCTCATTTGCCTAGCATTTACTAAGGCATTGCAATTTTTTCAATTATCGCTATACTTCTTGTATGAATTCCAAAAAAAGCATATCACTTGCCGCTAAATACAGACCGCAAAATTTTGCTTCTGTTGTTGGCCAAGAAACAATTACCTCGATTTTATCAAAGGCAGCTTTTGAACAAAAAGTTGCTCCTGCTTATCTTTTAAGCGGAACAAGGGGAGTTGGTAAAACAACTATCGCAAGAATTTTTGCAAAAGCACTTAATTGCGAAACCGCTTCAAGCCGTATAAATGGCGAACCTTGTAATAAGTGTCAATCTTGTTTAAAAATCACACAAAATGCTTTTGTTGACGTGATGGAAATTGACGGTGCTTCTAATCGTGGTATTGAAGATGCGAAAAAAATCAGAGAAATAGTTCAATATCCGCCTCTTGAGGGCCGCTTCAAAATCATTATTATTGACGAAGCACATATGCTCACAAAAGAGGCTTTCAACGCTTTGCTCAAAACCTTTGAAGAACCACCTTCATACACAAGTTTTATTCTTGCAACCACTGAAGCACACAAATTCCCAATCACTATAGTTAGCCGTTGCCAACATTTTGTTTTCAAACAAGTTCCACCACAATCTTTAGAAAAACATTTAAAAAATGTCTTAGATAATGAAAATTGGCAATACGAAGACGAAGCAATATCGCTTTTAATTCGTAGGGCTTCTGGTTCTGTGCGTGATGCTATGTCCTTACTTGGACAAACTCTTGTGCTTGCACAAAATCCACTCACTTCAGAAACTACTCGTTCTGTCTTAGGCCTTGCCGGCAAAGAAATACTTGAAAGAATTTTGACTGCAATTCATGAAAATAATAGCCTTGCTATTGCAGAAGCTGTTGAAGATATGATGCAACAAGGCATTGATATTATATATTTTATGCGAGAGCTTTCTCAAATTTGGCGTTCACTATATTTAATTAAAGAATATAAGGAAAGAAGTTTTAAACTTTTATCTTTATCGCAAGATGAAATCGAACTTTACACACAATACGCACATAAATTTTCTGCTTCTTTCATACATTCTGCGTGGCAAATCACCCTAGAATCGCAAAGACGCATAAGCACATCTCTTGAACCATCAATTGCTTTAGAGCTTTTTCTTATAAACCTTGCCCTACTTCCAACTTTATTGCCTTTGCATGAACTTCAAGCAGATATCTCATTTCAGCAAGAAAAAAAAAATGTAGACAGCCTTGAAGAAAATACTAAGAAGAATGAAAAAGTAGAAGAAGAAAAAAAAAAATTTAATGAATCTCTCTACACAGAAATAAGCACTGCTGAAAAAGCTATTACAAAACCTGAAAAAGCAAATGTTTTATCGGACATTCCAAATAATTATATAAATTCTGACAATTCAAATCCTTCTGATTTTTCAACAAATAAGAATCATCAAGAAAACTTTGCTATAGAAAATTTTGCAAATGAAGAAGCTCATGCAAAAGAAATCATAGCAGAAGAATTTGAAATAGTTGAAAATATACAAGAAGAAGATATCTTTATTCCAAGTCAAGCAAAAGAAAATATATTTATCCCTTTAGCTGATGAGCAAGTTTTTTCTTTTGAAGAAATTCAAGAAGAAAGAAATAATCAGCAAGAAGAAGAATTAGCAGAAAAAATAGAAGACACAAAAGAAAGAAATGAAGATGAAATTAAAAATATAGATTATTTCAACTATCAAGCTTTTCTTGACTTTCTGATTGCAAACAAGCATACTGCAAACAATTCTGCTACACAAAATCTACAATCAATTTTATTGCACAACCTCAAGGTGTGTGATGGAGATTTTTCTTTTGATTCTACAAGTCAAAGTCATGTCCTTACGCTCAAAGCACCTTCTGCTATTTGTGCAAAAGATTTGAAATCAGCAAAATTGCACACACAATTATTAAAAGAAGCTCAAAACTTCAATCATCTTTTTGATGATAAGCTTATTGTGAAAGTGCAAACAAAGGCCAAACCTAAAAACACAGCTGACCTTTTGGAAGAATTAGAACAAAAAAGTCTCATTCAAGAAATCAAAAAAACTTTCAATGCTCATATAGTTCATTGTGAATCAAAGAAAATCGGCTAATATGAGTTTTTAATAAGGAGAAAAAGATGAAAAACATGAACGATATTGTTCGTCAAGCGCAATTGATGCAAAACAAAATGTCTAAATTGCAAAAAGAACTTGCTACAAAAACAGTAGAAGCTTCTGCTGGCGGTGGCATGGTTAAAGTTGAAATGACTTGCAAGCAAGAACTTAAGAAAATCACTATTGATCCAAAAGTATTAGAAAGCCAAGATGCTGAAATGCTTGAAGACCTTATCTTAACAGCAGTGAATGAAGCTGTGCGTATAGGCACTGAAATAACAGAACGTGAAATGGGAGTTATTTCTGGCGGTATACATTTGCCTGGCATGTTCTAAAATAAAATTTATTGTAAATGTAAAAAACCTTTCTTTTTATAAAAAAGAAAGGTTTTTACATTTAACTCTAGCTTAAGCTTCAAAACGAGTTTTTAATTTTTCATAAAAATGTTTCATACTTCTATCGCCATTATTATCAGGAAAGACACAATGAACTAAAGTTCCTAGAGAATTATGTTTTTTAATACATTCAGAACATATACCATGTTCTTTACACTTCACATTAGTGCAGATACAATCTGGATTTTGTTTTTCAGCCATTTTAAATTCCCCTTTTAAATTTATTTCGCAAACAAGCAAGAAAAGAAACAGCACTTTCTTATCTTACATTTAAAAAAATCCTCACTAGGCTTTTTATGCGAAAAAAGCTTGTTCGCTAAAGTTGGACATCACAAAAAAAGAGAATGCCTTGCAACATTCTCTTATATAGCCATAAATGGCGTCCCCAAGGGGGTTTGAACCCCTGTTACCGCCGTGAAAGGG
>CAYJAZ010000052.1:0-7091 GCA_964368455.1 uncultured Desulfovibrionaceae bacterium | reverse complement strand
TATGATTTTTATTTGTGCGAAATTCTTGAAAAAGTTCGCTACATATCTTTGTTTCAGGCACAAAATAAGCAGTGCGTAGAAAGGGAGATATTTGATCTTCGTGTTTATTGAGATGTAGTAGATGTGGTAATAAATCCTTGGCATAGGCAATACCGACAATATTGTCTTTAGTTTCTTCAAAGATTGGCAAGCGAGAATGTCCAGTATCTATAATGCTTTGTGCTACATCTTTTATGGAAGAATTAAGGGGTAAGCAGTCGATGTCAGTTCGTGGTGTCATAATTTCATGCACTTGCATCGAATCAAATTCAAGCACGGAAAGGAGCATTGTTCCTTCTTCTTGATTGAGTTCACCATCTTCGAGGTATTCAATGATATCTTGCTCAATATTTTCTTCTTTTTGTCCAAAAAGGCCTGAAATTTTATTCCAAATTCGCCCACTATGCTCGTCACTATCCACAAAAGTTCTCCTTGCTAAAGATTGAAAAAATAAGCCTACAGTATAAGCTTAAGCTATTAAAATAATAAATTCTGCACAATAAAATTGTACATGTCTTTAAATGTGTATTCAGAGTGTACTTTAACTATATTTAAAATTCAAGCCTCTTTTTTGTATGAAATAAATGTTAATATTTTGAATAGTTGTATACATTATCACACTCTTTTGAATAATTTTTCTAAAAGCTTTTTATCTACTATAATATAGCAAGGCCTGCCGTGCGGACAAAAATCAGGTTCTTCACAAAGGGCCCATTGCCTATAAAGTTCAAGTGCTTCTTGACTTGTGATTCTTTGATTAGCTTTTAAAGCGGCATCACAAGCGGCATCCATAAAGGAGGGAAGAATGTCAAATTCTTCATTTTTTAAGGCTTGTCTTAGGAATTTTTCTGCAGATGCGTGCTGGAAATTTTGCGGTATGGCATGGCAAGTAAGGCGACGTGCTTCTTGGTCTATTTCACATGAAAAGCCAATGTGTTGCAAATCTTTTTCTAGTGTATAAAAGGCTTCAAGTTCGCTTTCATGCAGACTAAGAGTGAGGGGAAGCAATAATCTTTGCAAGGAAAGTTCTTCTTTTTTAGAGAGTTTTTCAAATAAAATTCTTTCATGGACAGCATGCTGATCTAGTATGAAAAGTTCTGTCGAAGCAAGGGCATAGAGTAAATAAGTTGAAGAAACTTGATACAAGAAAAAAGGATTTTTTGTGGAAAAATTCTTATTTGTATGATTGTCTTCAAAGAGTATTTCTTGTTCTTTAGAAAAACTTTCTTGCGAAGAAAAATATTCTTGTTGTTGTTTTTTAGAAGCTTCACCAAAAAAGCCTAAGGGCTTTACATGTTCGCTTTCTTCAACTTTTCCAGAAAATCCAAAAAAGCCTTTATCTATAAAAGATTGGAAGAATTTTGGATCTGGAGATTCATGTAAAGTATTTGTATTTTCTTGATGAGTAGAAATAGTGTTTGTAGAAGTGAAGTCTGGATATTCCAAATCTTGTTCTTTGAATCTTACGATTTCTTGAGCAATATCAGCAAAATTTACAGAAGAGCTGACGATTTCGTTTTTTGCGATATTTTCAGAATTAGTTGCATTATAAAGCACTTGAGCTTGTAAAAAATCTTTTTGTCTTTCTATCTCTTCTTGATTTTGCGTAAATTTTTCTGCATGTCTTGCTTGAGTGAAATATTCACTATTTCTATTTTGAGTTTGATTTTCTTGTGTAAAAAGAGGATGTTCTGCTTCACGATTGAAGAAAAGTTTTTTTGAAAGAGTTTTTTCTATAGCAGTATAGACAGCTTTAAAAATTCTTTGTTCATCTCTAAAGCGAACTTCACTCTTTGCTGGATGCACATTTACGTCAACTTCTTCTGGATGAATGTCAATATTAAGCAATACTTGCGGATAATCTTTTGTTGTAAGAGAGCTTTGATAGGCTTGTCTTATTGCTCTTGTGAGGATTTTATCGGTGACAGGTCTTTTGTTTATGTATATAAGTAATTTATCTGCTTTTGCATAAAGTGAACGAGGATCTGAAATAAGGCCTTGTATGCGTATGTCGTCGTAATGATTTGCGTCTACTTCAAGCATATTTGAAGTAATGGCAGGATTCCAAATTTTTGCTAATCTTTGTTGTATAGAATCTCGCAAAGAAAAATTTACAACTTCTCTTGTGCCGGCAAAAAATTCAAAACCTTTATCGCTTTGAATGAGGGCAATACGCGTGAAGATTTCTTGTGCTCTTTTGAGTTCAGTACTTGGAGTTTTTAGAAATTTTAAACGAGCAGGGATATTATTAAATAAATTTCTTACTTCAATCTTTGTGCCTACGGTAAGTGAGCAGGGTTGAACTTTGCCCATTTCGCCATAAATAACGCGTAATTCATAACCTTGTTCTTCTTTATTGTTTTTTAAATAAGAGGCAATGCTAAAATCTGAAACAGAGGCTATACTTGGCAAGGCTTCGCCACGAAAACCAAAGGAAGAAATGTTTGATAAGTCGTGAATATTTTTGATTTTTGAAGTTGCATGCCTTGTGACTGCTAAGCTCAGTTCTTCTTTTGCAATGCCTATGCCATTATCGCTCACACGAATAGAAGTTTGACCTCCGTCTTCAATTGTGGCACTAATAGAAGTAGCTTGTGCGTCAAGGCTATTTTCGATAAGTTCTTTCAAAACTGAGCTTGGTCTTTCAACCACTTCGCCAGCGGCTATTTGGTTTGCTAATTCAGTTGGCAGTAATTGTATTGTTGAGCTTTTGTCCTTAGTCATGCATATTGTCCAAAAAATAAAATAAGAGAAGAAAATCTATGATTTATGGTATAGGTATTGATATAGTTGAAATAGAAAGAATACAAAAAGCGATAAGCCGATTTGGGATGTCATTTTGCTATAAAATACTACATGCAAAAGAGCTTGAAGTCATGCCTGCACTTGAATCTGCAAGGGCTATCCCATGGATTGCCGCCAGATTTACTGCTAAAGAAGCCGCTGTTAAAGCATTAGGCACAGGTTTTAGAAATGGCATTAGCTTTAAAAGTATTGCTGTTTTGAGTAATGGTTTAGGAAAGCCTGAACTCTATTTTTATGATAAAGCATTAGCATTCATTAATAAAAAAGAAATCACTCGTTTCCACGTAAGTCTTAGTCATGAAAGAAATAATGCTATAGCTTATGTCGTTCTTGAAAAAGATTAATCACACAGAAGTTTTATAGCACAAAGAGTATATCTATGCAAGAATTTTATAAAAAATTAAAAAACGAAGATGAAACATTAAATGCAGCAAAAACAATAGCTTCGCATTTAAAAAATTATCCAAATGTCAAAACTATTCTTCTTTTTGGCGAACTTGGTGCAGGCAAAACAACTTTCGCACGAGGTTTTGTTTCTGCCTTTGAAAACGCACATTTAGCTGAAGTTTCAAGCCCAACTTTTACACTTGTGAACCAATATCCTACAAAACCGCCTATTATTCATGCAGATATTTATCGATTAGCTGAAACTTGCCCTGAAAACACTTTTCCAGAATTGCCAGAAGATCTTGAAGACGCACTTGAAGATATGAATATTTATACATTGATAGAATGGGCAGAATATTTAGCGCCAAATTCACTGCCATCTCAAAGACTAGACATTTTTTTAAAAGTAGGTAATAATACCAATTCTCTTTGTGTTAAAGGAGAAATCGAGGAAAATGATTTATTTTTTCAAGAGCTTAGGGATAAACTCTCTTTTCTTGAAAATTGATATTTATATCAAATTCCTTAATAAAGGAAAACTCTTATTATGCGTATTTGTGTACAAAAATTTGGGGGAACTTCAGTTGCAGATTTAAACTGCATGAAAAAAGTTCGTGGAAAGGTGATGAATGCCCTTTCCTTAGGCTATAAAGTTATTGTTGTTCTCTCCGCACGTTCTGGCCAAACAAATAAATTGCTAGAAATGGCTTATCAATGGTCTGATGAACCTTCGCCATCTGAAGTCGACGCTTTGCTCGCAACAGGCGAGCAAGAATCAGTCGCTCTCTTTTCTATGCTATTGAAAGATGCTGGCGTGAAAGCTCGTTCCTTGCTTTCATTCCAAATTCCTATTTTGACAGACGATTCTTATGGTTCTGCTCGTATTTTATCCATTGATTCAGATAAAATCAATACTCTTTTAAAGAAATACGACTGCCTCGTTGTTCCAGGCTTTCAAGGTGTAACTATCGATGGTAGACTCACAACTCTAGGGCGTGGCGGTTCAGATACTTCTGGTGTTGCCCTAGCAGCTGCTGCAAGTGCTGAAAGATGCGATATCTTTACAGATGTTGACGGAGTGTACACGACAGATCCGCGAATCTGTGCAGACGCAAAAAAATTAGATCGCATTTCTTACGAAGAAATGCTTGAAATGTCATCAATGGGTGCAAAAGTTTTACAAATTAGATCTGTAGAATTTGCTAAAAAATACAATGTGCCTGTGCAAGTTTTATCAACTTTTTCAAACGAACCTGGAACTATGGTAGTTCAGGAGGACAATATGATGGAATCAGTTCTTGTTTCTGGCATCGCCTTTGACAAAGATCAAGCTAGAGTTACTATAATGAATGTGCCAGATAAACCTGGTGTTTCAGCAACTATTTTTGCCGCTCTCGATAAAAATAGCGTTATTGTTGATATGATTATCCAAAAAACTTCAGTAGATGGCTTCACAGACATGACTTTCACATGTTCAAGAAAAGATCTTAAACGTGCCCTCAACGTCATGGAAGAAATGAAAGAAAAAATCGGTGCGCATGGCTTTGATAGCGATACAAATATTTCAAAGATTTCTGTTATCGGCGTAGGTATGCGAAACCATTCAGGTGTTGCAGCAAAAGCTTTCGACGCATTGGCAAAAGAAAATATCAATATATTGATGATTTCAACTTCTGAAATTAAAATATCTATGGTTATTGAAGAAAAATACACCGAACTCGCAGTACGTACTTTACACGACGAATTTAATTTAAGTGAATAAAAACAAGCCTTACGCAGGTAATAAGCTATGAAACAAATATCAATCTACGATACTACCCTTAGAGATGGCGCACAAAGCGAAGACGTAAACGTCTCAACCACAGACAAACTGAAAATCGCGTTAAAACTCGATGAACTCGGTGTGCACTATATCGAAGGCGGTTGGCCTGGTGCAAATCCCGTAGATACTGCTTTTTTCAATGAAATACAAAATTATTCCTTGAAAAACGCAAAGATAGCAGCCTTTGGTAGTACGCATCATCCAAGTAGTAATGCACAAAATGACGCAAACCTTCTTGCTCTCATAGAATCAAAAGCAGAAGTGTTAACTATCTTTGGTAAATCCTGTGAAATTCACGCTAAAGATGCTCTAAGAATCACGCCTGAAAGAAATTTAGAAGTCATCACATCCTCAGTAGACTTTCTTAAACAATCAAGAAAAGATGTTTTTTACGACATATTCTTCGATGCTGAACACTTCTTTGATTCGTATAAAAATAATTCCGTCTACGCTATGGCAGCTCTCAAAGCCGCTTATGAAGCAGGTGCGAAAACCTTAGTTCTCTGTGATACCAACGGTGGAACACTGCCAAATGAAATACACCAAATTGTCACTGAAATAATAAAAGCTTTCCCAAAAGCACACATAGGTATTCACCCGCATAACGATTGTGAACTCGCTGTCGCAAACGCATTAGCCGCTGTGCAAGCCGGTGCACATCAAGTGCAAGGCAGTCTCAACGGCGTCGGCGAAAGATGTGGAAACGCAAACCTCTGTTCAGTAATCCCCGTCTTGCAGTTAAAATCTAATAATCAATATAAATGCATCGATAATGAAAAACTCAAAGAATTAACCGCAGTTTCAAGCTATTTTGCAGAAATTGCAAATATGACGCCTTTTGCACGTCAGCCATTTGTAGGAAATTCAGCCTTCGCACATAAAGGCGGTATACACGTTTCCGCCGTTGCAAGAAATTCATCACTCTATGAGCATATCTCGCCAGAATTAGTCGGGAATTCACAAAGAATACTCATGACAGAAATGGCAGGTAGAAGCAATATCCTCTCTCTCGCAAAGAAATTTGGCTTCATACTAGATAAAGATGAACCAGTTGTAAAAGGACTTTTCAACGAGCTAAAGAAAAAATCCAGCCTCGGCTACGACTACGCCGCCGCCGAAGCAAGTATAGAATTACTACTACTAAGAAAACTAGCACAAAAAGGTGTGAGAGATTTCTTCAAACTCATCAAATTCAGTGTGTTAGAACAAAGGCATGAAAAAGATCTAGCTCCATTTGCTGAAGCAAGCGTAATGGTAGAAGTAGAAGGTATGATCGAACATACAGCAGCTACAGGATACGGGCCAGTAAACGCACTCGATAAAGCTCTAAAAAAAGCCCTCGAACCCTTCTACCCAAATGTAGCAGATATACAATTAAGAGACTTCAAAGTGCGTGTGCTCTCAGCCGCTGCAGAAACTAACGAAAACGCCAGCGATGAAGAAAGTAAGCATAAAGGAACTGAATCCGTTGTACGCGTACTCATAGAAAGCGGCGATAAAGATTCCACATGGGTCACCGTAGGAGTTTCATACGATATCATCGAAGCAAGTTGGCAAGCTCTCGCAGACGCAATCACATACAAGCTCTACAAAGACGAATCAGCTATGCACAATCAGTAGCATCAGGTTTGTAGCGTTTTTTTTGTCTCCGACGGGCAAAGGAGCAATGCCCCTTTGCAAACCCGAATAAGGCAAGATAAGTGCGTAGGGAATTGGCTAAAGAAGAAAATATATTTTTTGTTTGCGAAAAAGTTTTAAAGTTTTGCTGCTACGCACCAAAACATTAAATACTGTTTCGCTTTAAAATAAGCTTATATCAATTTTAAGTGAGAGTAAGTTGCCATTTGTCACTATGTTCCAAATGTGATTCCATTATTTTACCTTATGAAAAAAATCGTGAGCAGTGAAAGAAATGTTCGAGACTCGTCATTGCGAGGAACGAACAAAGTGAGCGACGTGGCAATCCATGTTTTTTTTCAGTAGTTTTTTGTCTCCGACGGGCAAAGGAGCAATGCCCCTTTGCAAACCCGAATAAGGC
>CAYJAZ010000051.1:0-7321 GCA_964368455.1 uncultured Desulfovibrionaceae bacterium | reverse complement strand
AATACTTACTTATGTGTATCGACAAAGAAACTGGTAAAGGCCAATACAATTCAGGCCACTGGTGTAATAAAGAATACGATTCTATCATGAAAGTAGCAAACCAAGAAACAGATCAACAAAAACGTACTGCTATGCTACAAAGAGCTGAAAAATTAGCTTATGACGATGCAGCTTTCATTCCTTTACATCTTGAACCTCTTTCATGGGCAGTTGGCCCACGCCTTGTAAATGCTGAAGAAATTGTTAACGCAATGGACTTCCTCTATCTTGGCGATGCTATTGTAAAATAAATCAATAGAAAAAAGATAAAATAAAAGGCATATAGAAATATATGCCTTTTTTATTTGTAATTTTACTTTTCAACAAAAGAAAGAAATTTTATTCACTCAAGCCAAGCTCTCTATATTCAGAAAGTTTATTTCTCAATGTACGCACAGAAATACCCAACAATTCAGCTGCTTGCGTTCTATTGCCAGAAGTAGCTTCAAGGCCTTTCATAATCATAATTCTTTCCATTTCATGCAATGGAATAACAGCATTTGTAAATACTTGCTCATTTTGAACAGTTCCAGCCACCGAAGCTCCAGCCGAATTTAGTCCATTATCTTGAGATAAAACAGAACTCAATTCAGTATTTTCAGCATTTTGTGTTTCATCAGTAAATAAAGGCCATTCTGCCCCTTCAAGCAAGAAATGCATAGGACTTATAGGCATGCCATTTGAAAGCAACACAGCCCTTTCCATAAGATTTTGCAATTCACGCACATTTCCAGGCCAAGAATAAGACAAGAGCCATTCTTCTGCTTCTTTTGAGAATAATGCCTGTGCTAAACCATATTCGTTGACATATTTATCTGTAAAAAATTTAGCTAATTCAAGTATATCTGAACCACGTTCATGTAAGGATGGCAATCTTAATGGAATAACATTCAAGCGGAAATATAAATCTTGTCTAAACTTGCCTTCAGCAATCCAGCCTTCCATATCTCGGTTAGTTGTGGCCAAAACACGCACATCAACTTTTAAAGTTTCCGTTCCGCCAACCCTATCAACTTCGCCCTCTTGCAAGACACGCAATAATTTTGCTTGCAAAGCAGGATCCATTTCTGAAATTTCGTCTAATAAAAGAGTTCCGCCATGGGCAAGCTCAAATTTACCAGGTTTTCTTGCAATAGCACCAGTAAAAGCACCTTTTTCATGGCCAAAAAGTTCTGATTCTAAAAGGTGTTCTGGCAAAGCAGCACAGTTCACAGCAATAAAGGGAGCATTTGCCCTATCACTCCACGCATGTAAGGTGCGAGCAAACATTTCTTTACCAGTACCAGAATCGCCTGAAATTAAAACAGAAGCCTTTGATTTTGCAACTTGTTTTGCAAGCATAAGCACACGTTGTATTGCTGGATTTGAGCCAACAATATGGTGTTTATTTTCTACAGGCTTTGCTTTAGTTTCTTTTTTTGAAGATGGCATACTTGAAGTATTTTTCAAGACAGCCTTAATTTTATCTATTTGAATAGGATCAAGCCAATAATCCTTTGCCCCTAGATTCATAAAATATTCGGCTTCTTCTTTGTCAGCCTTATCCGAAATAATGTAAACAGGCGGAAATTGAGGATCATCCTTGCCAATTTCAAGCAAATCTTCAACACTATAGCCATTCATCTGCGTACGCGAAAAGATTGCTGTCACTTCCTTTCTTAAAAAAGAAGACACGGCTTGGATATTTTCTGCTAAGCCAACCTCAATACCTTCTTCCTTCAAAAGAGGAAAAAAAGGAGTGATTAAGCTTGCAGGAGCAATAAAAACAATACATTTGTTTTGATTCATAAAAGAAATGTAGCAGTTAATTTAAAAAGTATCAAGTTTTAATTTATTATCTTGCAGACTTATTTCTAGATTTTTGCATAAATAAATTTTACTCTTATTCAAAAAAAATGCTCTTAAAAACTTGACTCTTTTTTCTTGTGTTTTAACTCTTTTATAGAAAACATTTTGGAGTAATAGAATGTCAACAAATCAACATGAATTTCGTTCTGATGTACGTAAAGTACTCAATATCTTAACTCACTCTCTCTACACTAATAGAGAGA
This sequence comes from uncultured Desulfovibrionaceae bacterium, assembly GCA_964368455.1. Classification (GTDB taxonomy): domain Bacteria; phylum Desulfobacterota; class Desulfovibrionia; order Desulfovibrionales; family Desulfovibrionaceae; genus CAYJAZ01. Next base: position 5,231 of record CAYJAZ010000051.1, on the reverse strand, counting down.
TTTTTTTGCGTGAACTTTTGTCAAATGCTTCTGATGCTCTTGATAAAGTTCGTTTCTTGCAAAATCGCGGCGACTTAACTTCTTCTGACTTAGCCCTTGATATCACAATAGAAATAGACAAGGACAATAAAAAACTCATCATAAAAGACACAGGTATAGGCATGACACAATCAGAAATGATTGACAATCTTGGCACTATAGCAAAGTCTGGTTCAGAAGAATTTATCAAAGAATTAAACGCACAAAAAGAAGACGGCACAACTTCCGATGCTTCTCAAATCATTGGTAGATTTGGTGTTGGTTTTTATTCTGTCTTCATGGTTTCAGACCACGTAGAAGTTGTTTCTACTTATGCAGACGATGAAAACAAACAAGCTCATATTTGGACTTCTAGCGGCGAAGGAACTTTCACCCTTGAAGAATACAAAAAAGACGATGCTCCTCTTCGTGGCACGCATATTTCCATCTCTCTCAAAGAAGATGCATTGCATTATTTAGAAGAATACGAACTTGAAGGTATTATCCGTAAACACTCTTCTTTCTTGCCTTTTCCTATTAAATTAAATGACAAGCAGGTCAATACAACTCCTGCTATTTGGCGTGAACCAAAATCAAGCCTTACAAAAGAACAATATAAAGAATTTTATTCTTTCCTCACTTATGATAATGAAGAACCTCTTGGGACTATACATTTCTCAACAGATTCTCCAATACAATTCAACATGTTAGTCTTTATTCCAAATGCTGAACTTGATCTAGCATTAGCTCAAAGAGAACAATACGGCCTTGATCTTTACGCAAAACGTATTTTGATCAATAGAGACAATAAAGAATTAGTGCCAAATTATCTTGCTTTCCTCAAAGGCGTTGTGGATACTGAAGATTTACCTTTAAATATCTCACGTGAAACCTTGCAAGAAAATGTTATTGTAAGAAAAATTGCTCAAACAGTCACTAAGCAAGCTCTTAAACACCTAGAAAGAGTTGCAAAAGAAGACAATGAAACATACGAAAAAATCTGGAATACACATAATAAATTATTCAAACTTGGCTATATGGACTATTTGAATAAGGATTCTTTTGTTTCTTTACTACGCTTCAATTCTTCTCTTCACGAAGACGATAAAGGCCTTGAAAGTTTAGAAAATTATCTAGAAAATGCAAAGGCAAAACACGAAGATAAGCAAAAAACAATTTGGTTTGTTCAAGCCCAAAGCCGAGAAGCCTGCAAGCTTCATCCTCTTTATGAATCTTTCAAACGTCGCGATATTGAAGTGCTCTTCCTCTATGAACCTATTGATGAAATTGTTTTCCAATCCATCAATGCGTATAAAGAATGCAGCTTCAAATCCATTGAATTTGCAACAGAAGAAGATCTTAAAGATTTTGCTGAAACAAGCACAAACGAAGACAGCACTCCACTCAAAGAAGAAGAAAAACCTATTTTGGACAATCTTCTTGCGGCAATAAAAGCTGTTTTACTTGATAAAGTTAAAGAAGTGCGTTCTTCTACAAGACTTGCAAGCTCTCCTGCAGTTTTGGTTGGTGCTGATGGTGCAAGCTCTTCCTTAGAAAAACTTATACGCACAATGAATAATGATCAGTCTATTCCGCAAAAAATATTTGAAATAAATCCAACTCATCCGCTTATACACAATATGATGTCGATTTATAAAGCAAATCCAGACGATCCATTACTTACCGATATGATAAACACTCTTTTTGAAACTTCACAATTACTCGATGGATATATCCAAGATCCATTTGTTCTTGCAAATAGAGTAAATACCCTACTTCAAAAATCATCTTCTTGGTATACAGAAATCAAAAATAAATAATATTACAGGCAGTTATATTCAATAACTGCCTTTTTAATTTAAGATTTTATATTTTTCTCTATTAATTTGTCTTGTGCAAACACTTGCCAAAATGCAAAAATAGTCTTAAATAAATGTATGTACGCTTGTAAAAGTATGATTTTATAAATTTTATTGAGAGTAATAATATGAGCCCTAAGACACCAACCTTACCAGAAGTTTCCTTCTCTACATTTATTCTTTCCCTTGCCTCTTCTGCCCTCTCTTATCTAGGCGAAGTTCCACATCCAGACACTGGCGAAAAAAATAAAGATTTAGCAATTGCCTCGCATACCATTGATATTATTGATATGCTTCAAGCTAAATTAACAAATGGCATAACAGAAGAAGAACAACAATTATTACAAGGTATTCTTTACGAATTACGTATGAAATACGTGGCAGCAAATAAAAATAATACATAACAAAGGTTTATAGAATGAAAGCAGCTTTGATAGGTGTTTCTGGTTATACAGGAATGGAACTCGTGCGTCTTTTGGCTTCGCATCCAAATTTTGAACTTTCTATGGCTACCTCAAGACAAGAGGAAGGAAAGAAAGTATCTGATATTTATCCATTTATGCTTGGAAATGCTGGTGCAGATATTGTCATCACAAATCCAAGCCCAAAAGAAATAAAAAAAGCTTGTGACATAGTTTTTCTTGCTGTTCCACATGGCATAGCTATGAATATGGCAGAAGAATTGTTGGACGAAGGCTGTAAAATCGTTGATCTTTCTGCTGATTTCAGAATAAAAAGCAAGGATATTTTTGAAGAATGGTATAAGAGTGAACATACAGCAAGCCATCTTTTAGAAAAAGCTGTCTATGGCTTACCAGAACTTTATGCAGATAAAATCAAAGAAGCTCAACTTGTAGCAAATCCTGGTTGCTATCCAACAGCTTCAATTCTTGCCCTCTACCCCGCTCTTAAGCATAATCTTATTTCACAAGAAAATATCATTATCGACGCAAAATCAGGCACATCAGGTGCAGGAAGAAAAGCACAAGTAGGCTCTTTATTTTGTGAAGTCTACGACAGCTTTAAAGCCTATGGACTCACAAATCACAGGCATACACCTGAAATAGAACAAGAACTTTCAAAAATTGCTGGAAAAGATATCGTCCTTTCCTTCAATCCACATCTTGTGCCTATGAATAGAGGTATCTTAGCAACTATCTACACGCATACAGCAAAAGATATTTCTCTAGAAGAAATTCATGCACTCTACACTAATACATATTTAAACGATAAATTTGTGCGTGTATTACCACTAGGAAAACTACCTGAAACAAGAAATGTTCGCGGCACAATGTATTGCGACTTAGGCCTAAGTCTCTGTAAAAGAACAAAAAGATTGATTATCACTTCCGCTATAGACAATGTAGCAAGAGGTGCATCAGCTCAAGCTCTTGCAAATGCAAACCTTATGACAGGACAAGAACTACTTGCAGGCCTCGACTTTGCCCCAATGTTGCCATAAATATAATCTAAATATAAGCAAAAAGAGCAAATAGAAAATATAATTTTTATTTGCTTTTTTTTATTTAATGCTTAATTTTAATAATAATTATCATTAATATCTAAGATGATAAGACTTTATTTTTGTTTTAGAGTAAAAATAAAGATTGACAAAAATCATCTTATTAGTAATAATTATCATGTAGTTTATTTAGTTAAAGGTTTATAGGTTTAGATATGCAAGAATTAGTTTCAGCCCAAAAGGCATCAAGAATGACAAAACAACGCTCAGTCATTCTTTCAGAATTAAAAATGGTCAACACTCACCCAACAGCAGAGGAGCTTTACTCAATAGTAAAAAGAAAACTTCCTAAAATATCACTTGGAACGGTGTATAGGAATTTAGACGTGCTCGCAGAATCAGGAAAAATTCGAAAGATTTTCTCAACCGGTTCCATACGCAGATTTGATGCAGATATGTCCGAACATTCGCATGCACGTTGCTCTGAATGCGGTAAAGTAGTTGATATTTTTAACGATTCATTCTTCAGCTCACAAAAGTCAGTTCAGGTTGAAGGTTTTCACATACTTTCAACATCAATTGAATATGAAGGGATTTGTTTTGAATGTAACAAACAATCATCTTTTCCACAAAAGGCAAAGGTGATAAATCTCTAAAAAAACGCTACTTATTTTTAACACAAAGGAGTCCTTATGAAATCACTCAAAGGTACACAAACTGAAAAAAACCTTCTCACAGCCTTTGCTGGCGAGTCTCAAGCTCGCAACCGATATGTTTTCTTCGCAAGTAAAGCAAAGAAAGACGGTTATGTGCAAATTTCTCAAACATTAGAAACAATTGCACAACAAGAAAAGGAACATGCAGAACGTTTATTCAAATTCTTAGAAGGCGGTGAAGTGGAAATCACTGCTTCCTATCCAGCAGGTGTCATTGCCGACACCTATGAAAACCTCATTGCAGCTGCATCTGGAGAAAATCACGAACATCAACATATGTATCCTGAATTTGCCGACATAGCTGAAAAAGAAGGTTTCTTAGAAATTGCAGATGTTATGAGACACATCGCAATTGCTGAAATGTACCATGAGTCACTCTTTCTAAAATTTGCCGAACATATCAAAGACGGTACAACCTTCAAAAGAGATAAAGTAGTACACTGGCATTGCAGAAATTGCGGCTACAATACTCACGACACTGCAGCACCTGAAAAATGCCCTGCCTGCAATCACCCACAAGCCTATTTTGATGTAATTCATTAGAATTTTATAAGACTTAAATCAATAAGGGAAAAACAAAAAAGTTTTTCCCTTTTTTTTGTTTATTAACTTTTGTTTGTCTCCGACGGGCAAAGGGAATAATTCCCTTTGCAAACCCTAGCAAGGCAAGGTAAGTGCGTAGGAATTTGGCTGAAGAAGTTTATTTATTTTTTTATTTGCGAAAAAGTTTTAAAGTTTTGCTGCTTCGCACCAAAACATTAAATACTGTTTCGCTTTAAAATAATGAGAAAGTAGTTTGAATTGAAATCAATTTACCATTTGTCACTGCGTTCCAAATGTAAGAGAAGAAATTAATTTAATAAGAAATGGATTGCCACAATCGCATTTTAAGAAAATGCTCTTTCGCAATGACGAGTTAATAATACATTTTTAATGGGATGAATATTTCTTTATATACTTTAGTTTTTTTCTCTTATAATCGATACAGATCTCACATTTGGAACGTAGTGACAAATGGCATCTTGCTTTAGGAGAAAATTTAGTTTCACAATTTTAAAGCGAAACAGTATTTAAGGCATTGGTGCGTAGCACCAATGCCTTAAAACTTTTTCGCAAATAAAAAAATAAAATGAAATTCCAACCAACTACCCTACGCACTCACCTTGCAAATTGGGG
>CAYJAZ010000050.1:0-7541 GCA_964368455.1 uncultured Desulfovibrionaceae bacterium | reverse complement strand
TATTGCTACCGAGGGATTTTAAGTCCCTTGTGTCTACCTATTCCACCACTCGGGCAGAAAGTCTTATTGACTTCGAAGAAATAAGTAGCAAGGATAGAATAAATAGTCAAGCAAAAAATAGTAGATTTTAAAAATTATTTCTTCTTTTATATTTTTTAAACAAATCTTTATTTTTGAGAAGGGCTTAAATGAGTATATATTTAGTATGAATAAACAATGCGATAGCCAATAATTAAAATGCAAATTTCTTTTTCTTTATGCTTTCATGCGTAATAAAGTAGGAAATCCAATTCATATTTGTTTTATCGACAAAGAGCAATTTGAAAGAAAAATCTTCACTAAGCAAGGCTTTAATTTTACTACACATTTTACTCAAATTCGCTTCGCTTGTGTCTTGTAGAGTCAAGTGTATTTGCAAGCCGTCGGCAATTTCCAAAATATTTGCTTGTTTTGAACCGGCTTGAGCAAATATTGTTTTGAGTTTATCTTTCAATTCTTCTTCAATTTCTTGCACTTGTTCGAAGGTGAGTTCTTCATCGTATTCTAAAAGGCCAAAAATTTCAAAATTAGCTCTTGCCATAGTCAAAAAACTCCTCACTTGTTATTTTCTTCTTTTTTTATTAAACTAATTTCAACGAAATGACAAGAAAATAAGAGAGAAGAAAGGATTTTTTATGCCTAAAGTACGTGCAGATCAACTTCTAGTGAATAATCAACTTGCAGAATCAAGGGAACAAGCAAAAAGGCTTATTATGGCTGGAAAAGTTGCCTATGTCCCTAAAGGCAAAGAAGAAAATTATAAAAATGAAGACTTAGTGCTTGTTTCAAAGCCAGGCAATACTCTAGCTGAAGACACAAAGTTCTGTCTTATTGGACAAGAGCGTTTTGTGAGCCGAGGTGCATATAAACTATTGACAGCATTAGAATATTTCAATCTTGATGTGACAGACTATACTTGCCTTGATGCAGGAGCTTCAACTGGTGGTTTCACTGATTGTCTTTTACAACACAATGCAAAAAAAATCTATGCTGTTGATGTTGGAACTTTACAATTACACGAAAAATTACGTGCAGATTCGCGTGTTATTTCAATGGAAAATACAAATCTTCGCCACGCACAAAAAGAACTCATTCCTGAAGAAATTGATCTTGTGGTTATTGACGTTTCCTTTATTTCACTTACTTTAATTCTACCCCCTTGTTTACAATGGCTCAAGACAAATGGAAAAATACTTGCACTTATCAAGCCACAATTTGAAGTTGCCTCAAATCAAACAAAGAAAGGTGTTGTTCGTGATGAAGCTATTAGACAAGAAGCCATTGATAAAGTTGTGAATTTTTGTAAAGACACATTAGAACTTGAATTTCATGGCATTGTGCCCTCTGCAATAAAAGGGCCTAAGGGAAACCAAGAATATCTTGCATATTGGAGTAAAAATGCCTAAATCAGCATTAATAACTGAAACACCAAAGAAAATCCTCCTAATAAAGCAACGCCAATTAGGCGATGTGCTGATGGGCACTTATGCCATACAGCTTTTGAAAGAAAAATTTCCTCAAGCACAAATTGATTTTCTTACTGAAAAAAAATGTGCTGCTATAGTTGCCAAAAATCCTTATTTATCAAATGTTTATATTTTTGATAAAAAAGAACAATCCAATATATTTAAACAAATTGCCTTCTACAAAAAAATTGCAAAAAATGGCTATGATACAGTCATTGCTTTGCAAACACTTCCACGCGTCATGCTACAAGTGTTTTTTTCCAAAGCAAAATACAAACTTGGCCCACAATCAAAGCCTTATAAAGACAGGCTTTTTACACATATCACAAAGACAGAACTAGACTACCCTGCTATAGATAATGCACACATACTTTCCCCTCTTGGCATAACAAAACCAAGCATAGGAAAAGGCACTTTCTTTATAGATGAAAATGATAAAGAAAATGCAAGAAAACTGCTTGAAAGCTTTAATTTCCCAAAAGACAAGCTTTTAATAATCCTTGATGTCACGCATAAAGATTTCAGACGCGGCTACCCTGTGGAACATTATACTAAATTAGCAAATTATATACAAAATAGTCTTGAAGATGTATATTTTTATCTTATTTCTGCACCAGGCGAAGAAGAACAAATATCTGCTTTTATAGAAAAAATAGAACACAAAGACAGAATAATCTCACCCACAAAATGCCCGCCACTTGAAGTCTCTGCCGCTCTTATGTCTATGGCAGACTATCATATCGGTGCCTGTTCATTCCCTAGACATTTAGCCGTTTCTTTTGATATTCCCTCAACTTCACTTATAAGCATAAGTATTGAAAATTGGGATTATCCTGAAGAAAAACATTTAGTCCACAGAATCAATCTTCCTTGTAAACCTTGTGAAGAACCTAAAAAATGTTTTAATCCACGTTGTATTAACGAATTATATCCAGAACTCATTCAAGAAAAAACTCTGCAACACATTAAAGAACACACTAAAATCAAAAATTCAAGCATCAACAATTAATACTTTTGCACATTTTTATCCTATTTTATAACAAGAATTATTTATAAAATATGCAAGTTTGCAAAAGAATAGGTACAAACTTTATTAAATGAAAAAAGAGAATTGAAGGCAAAACCTTCAATTCTCTTTTATTTTTTTATGTTATTCTATAATGCAGCTTTTATCAACTCTTTAATTCTTCGATAATAGCTGAAAGCTGTCTTGACTGTTCACTTAGCACGGATACAGCGTGGCTTGCTTTTGTCATCGCGTCAGTAGTTTTTTCCACTATTTTTGACACAGATTCAACTGATTGTGCTATTTCATCGGAAGTTGCAGATTGTTCTTCGCTTGCAGTTGCAATAGCTCTGATTCCATCCGCACTTTCTTCAGCCATATCCAATATTCCTGAAAGCGATTCACCACTTGTGATAGCAAGCTGTGCCGCTTCTTCAATACTTTGCACAGTAGAGTCTATTTGCTGCACATTGAGTGTGGTACTTTGTTGTATAGCTGAAATAGCATTTGAAACATCGTCTGTAGAAGTCATTGTTTTTTCTGCAAGTTTACGAACTTCATCAGCAACAACAGCAAATCCGCGTCCTGCTTCCCCTGCCCTTGCTGCTTCAATAGCGGCATTAAGAGCAAGAAGATTTGTTTGATCTGCTATATCAGAAATCACACCCATAACAGTATTGATTGATTGTGCATGCTCAGCTAGTTCTGCCATACTCACACGTATAGCCATAGATTCATCACGTAAACGTATCATTGTTTCTTCTGATTTTTTATTGATCTTTGCACTTTCATTAGCTTTTTGCTTTGTACTTTCTGCAATTTCAGCACTATTATTAGAGTTTTTAGCAACTTCTAGCACAGTTGTATTCATTTCATCCATGGCTATTGCAGTTTCAGTCATACGCATGGACACATTTCCAGCACCTTGAGAAGAAATTTCAATCTGTTCAGTCAATTCTTCAGCAACAGAAGCTATATTCTCAACAATAGAAGCAAGTTGCTCTGCTGCACCATGTCGGCCATCTGTTAAAGCTTGTTCAGCCTCATTGATAAGTTTCACTTCTTTGTTACGATCAAAAACCATATCAACATAGCCAATGTGTTTTCCATTAGGATCAATTAAAGGAGCAGCCATTGCTTTAAAATGTCCTAGTCCAGGCTGTTCAAAATCAACGTCATGCACACCGCGTAGACATGATTCAATAGCACAATTTTCTGTCTGACAAATAGAAGCTCCCCATACATGACAAGGCAAACCAATAAGTTCTTCTGCCTTTTTGCCTATCATATCGCACACACCCTTGTTTACAAAGGTGAATTTTCTATCTGTGTCCATTGCCGCAAGAGGCGAAGGAATACAGTTTAAAATGGCCTCATACCAATAAGCCTGACTTTTGAGCTTTTCCACCATATCAGCAAGAGCAGTTGCCAAAACATCAAATTCGTCTTTACGCTTGAAAGTTGGTGCTTTAACATCTTTTTCGCCATCAGCAATTTTCTTTGCGTATCTTGCCAATTGCTTAATTGGTAAAGCAAAATACACACCTACATAAGCCACTGCGATAAGCATAAGAAGAATAACGCCTATAGCACTTAAAATAGTATTTTGATTTGCATCTGACTGTGATTTAAAAACATCGCTTGCTGGCAAACCAATAAACCACATACCAATGGTTTCGTTATTATGTTTTTTTGCAGGCCAGTAAGCAGCAAAATATTCTACATTTTGAATAAGGCTTTCACCAAAATAGACCTGCCCTTCATTAAGCACTTTTTTCTCAATAGTAGGATTATTCAATCTAGTTCCAACAATACGCTTACCATTTTCGTCTTTTATAGTTGTCATCAAGCGAGTATCGCCTAAGAAAAATGTGACATGGACATTCAAAAATTTACCAAGCCATTCAATAAATTCAGGATCTACTAATGAATTTCCTAAGGATATTGTTCCCACTGTTTCATTATTATAATGTACAGCGCTGCTTGCACGTAGTGCATATCCGTTATCAGGCCCTTCAACCAAGCTTGAAGTTGGATTGCCTTTAAGCGCTAGTTCTATTGTTTCTTGATTTAAAATAGTATCGCCAACTTTCTGCGAATGCGTCCTAAAAAGAACAACACCTTTATTATCTGTAATAGTAACGAGAGAAACCCCTGCTTTATTCGCAACTTCTCTGGCTATTGTTTGCAGACTTGCTGTATCATTATTATATATTGCTGCATCAAGCCCTTCGTATTCTGCGGCAAATTTAACAATATGCAATATTTCATCTTGAGAAGCTTGTTTAATAGTCTCAAAATGCATTTGAGCTTCATGAATTTCATCATCTAAAACAGACTTTAACGTATTCGAATAGTTATAAGTTGAAACAAAATAAACCGTCCCAGAAGAAATAAGTAAGATAGTAACAAGAATGAGAACAATTTTCTTTGTGATAGACAATTTCATAAAACCTCCAAGCATCAATTGGGTTTGATCATAAGCAAAAAATACACACTACATAATACACTACATCGGCATTTCTTGTCAAGAGAATAGGGCAATTGTATGTTTAAAAATACATATTTATAAATATTTTAATTAAATTTACTCTCTGTTTAAATTATTGACAGAATGAGCTCAGAATCATAAAGTAAATAAAACTTTTAAGGATTTTTTATGATTATTTTTCCAGCAGTTGATTTACAAGACGGCAAGGCTGTTCGCCTCAAACAAGGCAAAGCAAATGAAAGCACTTTTTATGGCGAAGCTTTAGAATTTGCCCTTAAATGGCAAGAAATGGGTGCACAATATCTGCATCTTATCGATCTCGACGGAGCTTTTGATGGTTATAGTGCAAATGCTAAGGCTGTTGAAGAAATCTGTGCTACACTCACAATTCCCGTGCAACTTGGCGGCGGTATTCGTTCCAAAGAACACGCCCAATATTGGTTTGATAAGGGCGTTACAAGACTAATCATAGGAACTATGGCTTTAGAAGAACCTGAAAAATTTAAAGATTTATGCCAAAGTTTCAAAGGCAAGATAGGCCTTTCGCTAGATGCGTATAAAAATGTACTTAAAACTCGTGGTTGGATTGAAGATTCAAAACTCACATTAGAAGAAGTTTTACCAAGAGTAGAAAAAGACGGTGCAGCCTTTTTAATCTATACAGATATAGAAAGAGACGGGATGCAAACAGGATTTAATTTCGAAGCTCTTGAAAAATTAGCCTCAATGACTTCCCTCCCACTTATTGCAGCAGGAGGCTTGGCTACAATAGAAGATGTGAAAAAAATCCACGAATTAACATTAAAGACTTCCTTTATTGGTGCTATCACAGGTAGAGCCATTTACGAAGGTTCACTCAATCTTAAAGAAGGCCTTAACTGGATTGAAGCACAAAAAGCATAGAAAATTTATCTTTTAAAATGAAGTAAAATTTAAAAAATATAAATAAAAGAAGACAAAGCTCTAGTTTTGTCTTTTTTTATTTTTTTTAATTAAATACATTTTAATTCTTTTTTATTTATCTTTTTCGCTCTATTTCATTATATCTTTGAAATAATTCTTTTTTTCACAATAAAGCAAAACAATACAAACTTAAAATTATCACTATAATTTCAGTATGTTATAAAAACACCTTATCTATATCTTTTCCGAATGAATTATTGACTAAACCATAGAAATAGTATAAGGTTTAGGTAGAACTTTATTAAACAATATAAATTCCTAACATTGGAGGCATTATGGGTCTCTCACGTCGAGATTTTGTGAAACTGTGCACAGGTTCTGTTGCAGGATACGGAATATCATCTATGTTCCATCCACTTGTGCATACAGCTTTGGCTGAAACCCTTTCTGGTCAACGCCCACCAGTATTCTGGTTACAAGGTGCTGCTTGTACTGGTTGTTCAGTAACTATTTTAAACTCTGCTCACCCTTCTATTGCAGATGTACTTTTAAAAGTCATTAGCTTAGAGTTTCACCCAACTATTATGGCAAGCGAAGGTGCTAGTGCGGTTGAAAACATGTTCAGCGTTGCAGAAAAATTTAAAGGCCAATATTTTGTAGTTGTTGAGGGTGCTATTCCTTTAGCTGAAGATGGGCATTACTGCATAGTTGCAGAAGCTCACGGCAAAGAATACACCATGGTCGACATGCTCAAAAAGCTTGCTCCAGATGCAGCTGCAGTTTTAGCCGTTGGCACATGTGCTGCTTATGGCGGTATTCCAGCTGCTGAAGGCTCTGTTACAGAAACAGTAAGCACTAAAGCTTTCTTTGATCAAGCAAAGATTGCAACTCCAGTTGTAAATATTCCTGGTTGCCCTCCTCATCCAGATTGGATTGTAGGCACAGTTGTTCTTGCTCTTGAAACTATCAAAGAAAAAGGTCTTGCAGACGGCCTTGCCGCTGTTGTTGGACTTCTTGATGAAGATGCGCGTCCTATCCCATTCTATGGTGTAAATACGCACGAAACCTGCCCATGGATTGACAAGTTTGACGAAGGTGTTATGTCTGCTGTCATCACAGATAAAGAAGGTTGCCGCTACGACTTAGGTTGTAAAGGCCCTATGGCTATGTGTGATTCGCCAACAAGACGTTGGAATGGCAAGGTAAACTGGTGTATCGAAAATGCTGTTTGCATTGGCTGCGTACAACCAGACTTCCCTGATGGAATGTCACCATTCTATACATTTGAATAAACTAATAAGCCCATCTTGGAGTTAATCTATGGCTGATAATAAAACTATACATATCGACCCTGTCACCAGAATTGAGGGTCACTTGAAAGCAGAAGTAACCTACGATAATGGCGTTGTCACAGACGCTAAATTATCTGGCGGTATGTTCCGTGGTTTTGAACATATCCTCAAAGGACGCGATCCACGTGATGCTCCACAAATCACACAGCGTATCTGTGGTGTTTGTCCAGCTTCTCACGCTATCGCATCTTCAGCTGCTATCGAAAATTTAGCAGGCGTCAATGTTCCAACAAATGGACGTGTGACAAGAAACCTTATTCAAGGTGCTAACTACTTACAATCAC
>CAYJAZ010000049.1:0-8774 GCA_964368455.1 uncultured Desulfovibrionaceae bacterium | reverse complement strand
GCGCCTCGACCTGCCATTTTGGCTTCTTCGCCCACGTCGAAACCAATGCGCCCCCGAAAGAGTATAATTTAAATAAGCTTCTTTTATCGCTTTGTCAAATTCTAAAATATGCCATTTCTCCAAATAAGGCAAACAAGCCAAACAATTTCGACAATTTCGACAATTTAGACAAGTTAGACAAGGGCAGGGGAAGTCAGCTAATTTGTATTCTAGAAGAAAAATATTCTATGAGAGATCAAATTTTACCCAACAATATAGATTTGAATTAAAGTAATGTGAAAAAATTGTGGAAGTGAAAAAATGTTCTTGAGATTTATTCTTATTAATGGTATAATATGTTCAATTATCATAAGAATATGATAAATACTATACGACAGACAATATAATAAAGTTTTCTACTTTTTGTTTTGTTTTGTTTGTTTTGCCTTATTGTTTAGTTTTTTAATTTTTTTTAGGAGGCTTTAATGAAAGGTTACGCAATGTTAAAAATTGGTTCATCAGGTTGGATTGAAAAAGATCGTCCAAAATGTGGGCCGCTTGATGCTATTTGTAAGCCACTTGCTGTTGCAATTTGTACTTCTGATGTACATACTTTATGGGCGGGTGCTATTGGCGAACGTAGTAACATGATTTTAGGGCATGAATGTAGTGCTGAAATCGTAGAAGTTGGTTCTGAAGTAAAAGATTTCAAACCTGGCGATCGTGTTCTTGTGCCAGCAATTACACCTGATTGGAATTCTTTGGCTGCACAAGCTGGATATCCTATGCATTCAGGCGAAATGCTTGGTGGTTGGAAATTTTCAAATTACAAAGATGGTGTTTTTTCGGAATTTTTTCATGTGAACGATGCAGATGGTAACTTGGCACATTTGCCAAAAGAAATTAATTCTGTTGATGCTTGCATGCTTTCAGACATGGTGACAACTGGTTTCCATGGTGCTGAAATGGCTGATGTTCAATACGGTGATGAAGTATTGGTTATTGGCATTGGGCCTGTGGGGCTTATGGCTGTTGCTGGTGCTGATTTGCGTGGAGCTTCACGCATAATTGCTGTTGGTTCACGTCAAGTTTGTGTTGATGTAGCCAAAAAATACGGCGCTCATGAATTTATCAACTATAAAAATGGTTCTATTGAAGAACAAGTAATGGCTCTTACAAATGGTAAGGGTGTTGATAAGGTTATTGTTGCTGGTGGTGGTTCTGATGCTATTTGTTCTGCTGTTAAATCTGTGAAAGCAGGCGGAAAAATCGGTAATATAGACTACATCGGTAAGGGCGAATACATCACTATTCCACGTTTGGAATGGGGTGTTGGTATGGGGCATAAAGCTATTGTAGGTGGTTTAACACCTGGCGGCCGCTTACGTTTACAAAAATTAAGCTCTCTTGTGGCTTCAGGTAAATTAGATGTATCTTTGATGGTTACTCATCTTTTTGAAGGTTGGGACAAAGTTGAAGAAGCATTATTCCTTATGCGTGACAAGCCAGCTGATTTGATTAAGCCAGTTGTTAAATTATCTGATTAAAATATGAAAGTACTTATAATTTCAGGCTTTTTAGGAGCGGGTAAGACAACTTTTATTAAAGAACTTGCCCAAAAAACAAAGAAAGACTTTGTGATTCTTGAAAATGAATGTGGCGAAGTTGGAATTGACGGCCCATTACTTATGGCTGGTCAAAATCCAGAAGATGTTGAAATGAACGTCTGGGAATTGACTGAGGGCTGTGTTTGTTGTTCTATGAAGTCTGATTTTTTATCTTCAGTTTTGACGATTGCAAATACTCTTGATCCCGAATTTCTCGTAGTTGAACCTACGGGAGTCGGGGTTTTGAGTAAGGTTATTGAAGCGTTAAAGCAAATAGAATACGAAAAAATTTCTCTTCTTGCTCCTGTGACAATACTTGACGGACATTCGTTTGACAGATATATTGCTGAATTTACAGATACTTATACAGATCAAATTATAAATGCATCTACTTTGCTCATTTCAAAAATGGAAGCTGCATTTAATGAAGATTTAGATTATCTTGCTCAAAAATTATCTCAAATTAATGCTAATGCTGAAATAATAGTAGAGCATTATTCAAAATTAGAAGAAAAATGGTATCTTGATCTATTACGCAAAAAATTAGATGGAAGCATTATTCCACAAGAAATAAAGAGTGAAGAAGAATTTGAAAATTTAGGTTTGAATTATGTAAGCCTGCCGCACGAAGACGAACTTTTGCATTTTTTGCAAGAGATTGTTCAGATGAAATACGGAAATATTGTACGTGCAAAAGGTTATTTAAAAGCTGGTTCTGCTTGGCTTAGATTTGATGTGGCGGACAGGCTTTTTGCAATCACGGGCATTGAAAAAATGCAAGAAAGTAGAGTTGTTTTTATTGGTACTCAACTTCAAAGAAATAAATTACGTGAATTTTTTCAAAAATCTTCTTTCAAGATGGATCTTTCTTGATTTTAAATAGTGTATATATGCTTGTTAAAACATAGAATATTCTTCGCCTATATAAAACTTGCTATTCGTGCAAAGACAGTATACAAGTAGTAAAATTTATTTATGGGTTTATTATGAAATGTACACGTTGTAAAGCACAAGCTATTGTAGCATTGCCTAGTCATAATGCTGCTTTTTGCGAACCTTGCTATCTTGATTTTTTTACAAGGCAAGTTGAAAAGGGGATAAAAGCAAGTCCAATGCACAAAGGCCCATTATTCACTAAAGAAGACAGAATTCTTGTTGCTCTTTCAGGCGGAAAAGACAGTCTAGCCTTGATGTTAGAACTACATTTGCAAGGCTATGATGTGACTGGCCTGCATATTGACTTATCTATTGGTAATTCCTCCGACAAGGCAAGGGCTGTATGCGAAAGATTTTGCCAAAAGCACGGATTAAAACTTATTATCAAAGAAATGGAGGCTGAAGGCCTTGCTATTCCAAAGGTTAAAGCTCGATTAAAACGTCCTATTTGTGCTGTTTGTGGTAAGATTAAAAGATATTTCTTTAATAAAACAGCTTTAGACATGAACTTCACAGTATTAGCGACTGGACATAATTTAGACGATGAAGTTGCACGTCTATTTTCAAATACATTACGCTGGGATCAGGCTTATTTAAGCGATCAAGCTCCTTTGCTTGAAGACGCAGATGGTTTTGGAAGAAAAGTAAAACCTTTGTGGCGTTTAGGCGAATTTGAAACAGCAAATTATGCCTATCTTAAAGGCATTGAAAATCATCACGCACCTTGCCCATATTCGCAAGGTGCTTCATTTACAAAGTTGAAAAATATTTGGGTAGATTTAGAAGAAATAATGCCTGGAAGAAAACTAGATTTTTATCAAGGTTTCTTAGAAAGAGGACGCCCTGTATTTGCAAAAAATGAAGAGGAAAATGGTGTAGAATTACAGCCATGTACAAAATGTTCTTATCCCACTTCAGCAGGCGTTTGCGGAGTTTGTAGAATAAGAGAATCCTTGACAGAAGAGAAATAATAATCTATTATACGTCAGAAAAAAATTATATTATAGAATTCTAGGAGTATAGCATGGCTAAAGAAGAAATTAATGCTTTCTTAGGTGCGAGCACAGAATACGAAGGAAAGTTGTCTTTCCAAGGAGCTGTTCGCATCGATGGTAACTTTAAAGGCGAAATTGACAGTGAAGGCTCTCTTATCGTAGGTAAGGACGCAGTTATTGAAGGCGTTGTTCAAGTAGGCGAGCTTGTTAATTCTGGCTTATTTAAAGGAAAAATTGTTGCTAAAAGAAAAGTGACTATCCACAGAGAAGGCAAAATTTTAGGCGATATTTTTACTCCTATCTTAAATGTTGAAGAAGGCGCTGTTATTGACGGCCGTATCAACATGGGTAATACAGCTAACGCACAATTAGTTGAAGAATAAAAAAGAGCTTGTTCAATAAATCACTTGGGCGAACTCTAATTTTGCTCTTTACAAAGTTATAAAAATTATCTACAATTTGCGTGATTTTTATATGTGCCATCAGTTTTGCCTAAAGCTTAACTGTTTAACAATTAATTTCTTTTCTCATTTTTTATTTTGGAGGAAATGTGATAGCTGTTGATATTACCATATTAATACAGTTAGTTAACTTTATAGTTGGCTTGCTTATAATCAACCACTTTATAATAAAACCGATTCGTGAAGTTTTAGCAAAGAGAAAGATGGCTTCAGACACTTTGCAGGCTGGAACAGACGAATTTGTCTTAAGAGCAAGCTCTAAGCTCAAAATTTATGAAGAAAGGCTTGCAAATGCAAAGCTTGAAGTAGTAAAAGAGCGTGAAAACATGAAATCAGATGCCCATGCTAAGAGTTTAAAGCTTCATGAAAACGCAAGTGCTAAGGCTGCGGGAATTCGTAAAGAAGCTGCTGAAATTCGTGATAATGAAAGTGGCGAAGCTTATGATGCTTTGCATGCAAAACTTCCAGAATATGCTCGCTTAGCTGCTGAGCGTTTACTCTCTTAATTAAAGTAGCTAGGAGCGATACCCGTGATACGATTCAAATCATCTAGATTATTCTCGCTATATCTTAGTATGGCAACAATTTTTCTTTTTTCAACAAATGCATATGCCGCTGGAGTTCCAAGCGATGAAATCAACTGGCTTGATTTTGGACTTAGAGTTCTTAACGTAGCAATTTTTCTTGGTCTTATCTGGTATATGGCAGGAAAGAAAATCAAGGGTGCTTTAATTGGAAGAGGACAAAAAGTTGTTTCTGATATGGAAGAGCTTGAAAAGAAAAAACAAAAAGCTGTTTCAGACCTTGCACATTTAGAAAAACGTATAGCTCATGTTGATGAAGAATGTACAAAACTTCTCAATGAGGGAAAGATTGTTGCTGAAAATATTGCATCTGCTATTGTTGAAGAAGCAAAAAAGCAAGCTGACGCAATAGTTTTACAAGCACATAAATCTGCTGATCAGGCGATAAAATCTGAAATTGATGCTATTAGAGCAAAGATTGCAGACGAAGTTATAGCAGAAGTACATAAAAATTTGCAAGCAAGTCTTGACAATACTACTCATCAAAAATTGATAGACAAGTCTATTGAAAGAGTATCGAATTTTTAATTCTTGATTTATTAATTCTAAGAAGAGTTATTTTTAGCTCTTTTACTGGAGGATATAATGCAACAGTCTGCGGTAGCAGCTAGATACGCTCAAGCTTTCTTTGATCTAACAAAGAATCAAGGCTTAGCAGAGCTTCACAAAGAAAAAGATGTGATGGCAGCATTTAAGCAAGCCTTGCTAGATTCTAAAGAACTTAGCTTTATTGCTTCAAATCCTGTTTTTCCTCTTGAAGACAAGAAAAACATCTTGAAAGCATTATTATTGAAATTGAATGCTAGTAAAGAATTATCAAATTTTTTCTTCTTGCTTGTAGATAAAAAACGTCTTGATATTATTCCACAAATTGTGGAACAATACACAGTTTTATTAGACGAACAAGAAAGCATTTCTCGCGGAACTTTAACAACAGCTATTGCTATTGATGATAGCCGTAAAAAAGAAATTCTCGAGAAATTAGAAAAGCAAACAGGGCGTAAGCTTGAACTTGACTTTAAAGTCGATTCTTCTCTTTTGGGTGGAATGATTTTGAAGCTTGGTGACGACACCTTAGATTCAAGTCTTGCAGCTCAATTAAATAAACTTAACCTACAAATTAAAAGAGGCGGGGGAGAGTAAGCCATGCAAATTAAGGCTGAAGAAATTGGAAAAATAATTGAGGAACAAATCCGCAATTATGATCAACGTGTAGAATTGAGCGAAACTGGAACAGTATTATCTGTTGGTGACGGTATTGCTCGTGTATACGGTGTGCGTAATGCAATGAACATGGAATTGCTTGAATTCCCTGGCGGATTAATGGGTATGGTTTTAAACCTTGAAGAAGACAACGTTGGTGTTGCTTTACTTGGTTCAGACACTGCCGTAAAAGAAGGCGACACAGTAAAAAGAACAGGCAAGATTTTCTCTGTGCCAGTTGGCGATGCTGTTATGGGTCGTGTGTTGAATCCGCTTGGCCAGCCTCTTGATGGTTTAGGACCTGTTGAGTCAGACGTCTATAAGCCTGTTGAACTAAAAGCACCTGGTGTTATGTCACGTAAAGGTGTTCATGAACCAATGCCTACTGGTTTGAAAGCTATTGATGCTATGACACCAGTTGGACGTGGACAACGTGAGCTTATTATTGGCGATCGTCAAGTTGGTAAGACAGCGGTTTGTATTGATGCTATTTTAGCACAAAAAAATACAGACATTCACTGTTTCTATGTTGCTATTGGACAAAAGAAGTCAACAGTTGCTTTAGTTGCTGAAACACTTCGTCGTTATGGCGCAATGGAATACACAACAATCATTTCAGCTTCTGCATCAGAATCAGCACCATTACAATTTATTGCTGCTTATTCTGGTTGTACAATGGCTGAATACTATAGAGACAATGGCAAGCATGCTTTGATTATCTATGATGATTTATCTAAGCAAGCGGTTGCTTATCGTCAAATGTCACTTCTTCTTCGTCGTCCTCCAGGACGTGAAGCTTATCCTGGTGACGTTTTCTACTTACACTCACGTTTATTAGAACGTGCTGCTAAGTTATCAGACGAACTAGGTGCTGGTTCATTGACTGCACTTCCGGTTATTGAAACACAAGCAGGTGACGTTTCTGCATATATTCCGACAAACGTAATTTCTATTACTGACGGTCAAGTATTCTTAGAATCTTCACTCTTCAACGCAGGTCAGCGTCCAGCGATTAACGTTGGTATTTCGGTATCTCGTGTTGGTGGTGCGGCTCAAATTAAGGCTATGAAGCAAGTTGCTGGTACATTACGTCTAGATCTTGCACAATACCGTGAAATGGCTGCATTTGCTCAATTTGGTTCTGATTTAGATTCTTCAACTAAGAAGACTTTGAATAGAGGTGCTCGCCTCACAGAATTATTGAAGCAACCACAATATGCTCCAATGCCTGTTGAAGAACAAGTAGCTTCCTTATATACAGCTACACGTGGACATATGGATAGTATTGAAGTAGCTGAAGTTTTAGAATTTGAAAAAGGTCTTTTAGAATTTTTACGCACTTCTAAAGCAGATATTTTAACTGATATCCGTGAAAAGAAAGCATTAGATAAAGATTTAGAAGAGCGTTTAGTAGCTGCTGTGACTGAATTTAAGGCAAGCTTTAAGGCTTAGGAGGGGAAGTTATGCCCTCTTTAAAAGATGTCAAAACCCAGATAGTCGGTGTTAAGAAGACTAAACAAATCACTAAAGCGATGAACATGGTTGCTTCTAGTAAGTTGCGTGGTGCACAAACTCGTATTGAACATTTCCGTCCTTATGCGGATAAGTTTGGTCAGTTATTGCACGAGGTTGCTCAAAGAACTGGCGATGTAAATCATCCTTTGCTTAAAGTACATGAAGAAAAGGACAAAATTGTTCTTATCCTTATGTCTTCAGACAGAGGCTTGTGTGGTTCTTTCAATATGAATATCATATCTTCTGCTCTTGCTTTTGCTAAAGCAAAAAGAGAAGAGGGTAAGAGTGTAAGGTTTATTGCTGTGGGTAAAAAAGCCCGTGATGCAATTGTCAAAGAAGGTTTTGAAATTATAGAATCTTTTGTTGATGTTATGAACGACTTTACCTTTGTTCTTGCTACACATATTGGCGAACTTGTGATGAAGATGTATGAAGAGAATGAATGCGATGAAGTGTATACAGTGTATGGCTTATTCGTTTCCTTATCTAAACAGCTTCCAGAATCTCAGCAGATTTTACCAGTACAAGCTATTGGTGATATAGCTGAAGATCACGCTTCTACAGAAATTGAGTATACATATGAGCCAAATGAGAATATCATTCTTTCTGAGCTCTTGCCTAGATATGTCAATTGTCAAATCTATCGTGCTTTACTCGACACTTCTGCAAGTGAAAACGCAGCTCGTATGACAGCAATGGATAATGCGACTCGTAACTGTGATGATATGATTTCTTCACTCACATTACTTTATAACAAAACACGTCAAGCAGCTATTACAGCAGAGCTTGTTGACATCGTTGGTGGTGTTGAAGCTTTGAATGGATAGGTCGTTTGACTGAATGAAATACACAAAGAAATTTGTGAGAAACTATTAATATTAACTAACTATATTATTAAAGGAGAGCCAAAATGACTCAAGCAAAAGGTCATATAGTTCAGGTTATCGGTGCTGTTGTTGACGTGGCATTCCCAGAAGGCAACTTACCGGCTATCCTTAACGCTCTACAAGTAAATAACCCAAATAACGTGGATGCTCCAGATCTTATCTGTGAAGTAGCACAGCATTTAGGTAATAATGTTGTTCGTACAATTGCTATGGATACCACTGACGGTCTTGCTCGTGGAATGGAAGCAGTTGATACTGGTAACCCAATTATGACACCAGTTGGTAAAGCAGCTGTTGGCCGTATTTTGAACGTTGTAGGACGTCCTGTTGATGGACTTGGCCCTATTGAAGCTGAAAAATACTATCCTATTCATAGAGACGCACCTGAATTTACAGATCTCAACACAACTGTTGAACTTCTTGAAACAGGTATTAAAGTTGTTGACTTACTTGTTCCTTTCCCAAAAGGTGGTAAGATTGGTCTCTTTGGTGGTGCTGGTGTTGGTAAAACAGTTGTTTTACTTGAACTTATTAACAATATTGCAAAACAACACGGTGGTTCATCTGTATTCGCTGGTGTTGGTGAGCGTACTCGTGAAGGTAACGA
>CAYJAZ010000048.1:0-9236 GCA_964368455.1 uncultured Desulfovibrionaceae bacterium | reverse complement strand
CTAAAGTAGTGTGACTTTCTGATCATTAGAAAGAATATTTAAAGCGAAGTGAAGCTCCGAAAGCATCATCTACGTCAATGCTTTGAATTTTATTATAATTTTTATTATAGACATTGATTTCACGCATTGTATTATATTCTACACCTGCTGAGATTTCCAAGTTTTCAAAATTTGAAATATTTGGTGTAATGTCAGCATAAAAACCTATAATTACTTCTTGTTTTTCTAAGTACCCTTCGCTTGCAAGTATATTGTCGTCAGCAAGTCTATATTCGACTGTACCCATATCAACACTTGTTCTGAGCGCAATGTTTTCGTTGAATCTGTAGTTTACAGAAGTGAATGGAAAACCTAAAGTTGCCGATAATCCAAGTTCATTTTCGTTTTTATAATTTACTAAAGCAATTGGATTTACAGAAAATTCGCCGTGTGATGCAAGTGCAACATCAGCTCCGAGGATAAGATTCCAATTTTCGTTGAAGCTATATAGCAATCCGCCTTGAAGACCTGTTGTGAAAGAACTGCTCATTTCCTTTTCAAAAGTAGATGAAATAGATGGGCTTACAAACCATCCCCAAGTATCATTAAACATGCCGTCAAAATTAAGCTCAAGTTTCAAGTTGTGTAATTCATCCCAAAGACCGTCATCGCTATTTGCAAATTTTGCTGTGTTTACATCATTCCATGAATATTGGCGACCAACATAAGTGAGACTTAGCATATTCCAATCAAGCCGTGCACCATATTCCGTAAAGCTATAGCTTGCATTGTTGTCGTCAAAATCTGCTTCACTGATATATCTACCCAAAACAGAAATTTCAATTGGGCTTGTTGTATCAAGTTCTTCATGTTTTGAAAGTTCGTTTGCAAATCCTGAAACTGTTAAACTTGAAATTAAAGTCACTGAAAGCAGTAAGCTGGTAGAAAAATGTTTTAATAAAGACCTATTCATATAAAAACTCCTTGTTAGTAAGGCCTGTTTCTAAATTCAAAAATTTAAAGGAATTTTCAAAAAAAAGAGATTGTTATAGAAAAAACCGCAAACAAATAAATTTTGAAACATAGCCGAGTAAAAAAGTTATAGCTTTTTTTATGTGAAAAAAATGTGAATCACATAAATTTCACATCTTTTTTGCTACTTATTCAGCAATGCAAATGGCAAATAATTATATCAACTTTGCCTTTTTGTGAACATCTATTGATTAAGGACAATATATGAAATATATTTTACTCTTGCTTTTTTGTTTTATGCAAAATGCTTGTGCCACGCAAAAATCATATTCTGAACAAGCTTTGAACACTCTTGATTCCATTTCGCAATGGAATAATGTTGAATATATAGCACAAAAAGATCAAGAAGAAACGCATAATATTTCATTTTTGACTGATTTAATTAATTTGGAACAATTATCACAATTAAATGAAATCATACAATCAAGCTTACTTAATAACCCTTCCTTGCAACAGCAAATAATAGCAGCTGAGATGCTTATGTTTAAAAACAAAATTGTTCGCAGTGCTCGTATTCCGAGTTTTCATGCAAGTATAACTGCGCAAGAAAATTTAGAAAGTTCGATAGAAGGATCTTCTGAAGCAAGGCTTGAAATAAATTGGGAATTAGATCTTTGGCTGAAGCTTCGTGATAAAGATTTGAGTGTACAAGAAGAAGTTTTGGCAGAACAAGCTAATCTTCAAGCTTTCCATAATTCACTCATAGCGCAAATTATGCAGACATATATTTTATGGGCAAGCAATTTACAGTTATTAAAAATAGAAAAATCATATTACAATTTACTTCAAAAAGACGAAAAAATTATTGCGGAATGTTATAAACATGGGCTTGTGCCTTTGTACGATTTAGAATTTGCACGGGCAAATACATTACAAGCAAAGGCGGCTATTACTGCTTTAAATGAAGAAATAAAAACTTACGAAAGACAACTAAGTAGAATAAGTGGTCAAAACAATTTAATTTTAGAAAATGAAATTTCTTTACCAAATGTGCTTTTACCACTGGCAAAACTACCAAAACAAAGCCTTGAAGGTCGCCCTGATTTGCAAGCTGCCTATCATAAAATTTTGGCTAATGAGCATAATGCTCGTGCAACTTATAAAGAAATGCTTCCTTCTATTAATGTGCAAACCTTACTTTCTTCAAGTGCAACTAATCCTAGTGATATACTTTCAGGTTCTTTTGTTTGGGGGCTACTTGGACAAATGGTTGCTCCGCTTTTTCAGGCGGGACGATTGAAGAATGAAGCGCATCTTGCTGATCTTGAAACAGAAATGAGCTATTATGCTTATAGAGAAAATTTGCTGAAAGCTGTAGAAGAAGTTAGTAATGCTTTAGGACAGGAAAACGCTTTGAATGAACAAGAAGAACTTCTTAGCCAAGCAATGAAAAGTGCTGTAAAAAGTCAAACAAATTTTGAAAAAAGATACCGTGAAGGTATCATTAACATACTTGATTTATTTCAAATTCAAAAAAATACTTTCGAGATAGAGCGTCAACTCCTAAAAGCAAGGACAAATAGGCTCAATAATCGTATAAAACTTGCCCTTGCTTTAGGCTTGGGAATAGGAAGACACAATGCAGAAAATAAATAAAAAAATCTACCCAAAAATTCTATATATATTTGCAGCTCTTATATTTCTTTTCGATGTCTTTGTTTTCAATTCATGGCAAGCTGAAAGCACCCTTGAGAAGTCTATCGACCAAAAAACGGGCATACCTCTTTTTGAAGTTGAAGTTATAGAAAGCCAAAAGCAACCACACACATTTTACACGCAAAGTTATGGCGAAGTTCACGCAAAAACCAAACTTTTACTTACTTCAGAAGTTAGTGGAAAAATCATAGAAATCTCTGAATATTTTGAAGTGGGAACCTTAGTCAAAAAAAATGATATTCTATTAAAAATTGATGATACGCAATATCGCCTTGCGCTTGCCAAGGCAGAAAGTATACTCTCTCAGGCTCATGTGCGCCTCTTAGAAGAAGAAAGGCAAGCAAAGCAAGCGCAGTTAGAATGGGAGCTTTCAGGTATTTCAGATGCGCCAAGTTCTTCACTTGTTTTGCGCAAGCCACAATTACAAGCTGCAAAATCAGAATATAATGAGGCTTTAGTACAAATAGAAAAAGCCAAAAAAGATTTGGAAAGCACACAAATTAAAGTGCATTTTGATAGCCTTATCATTTCAAAAAATGTTGTTGAAGGCATGATTATTAGTCAAAACACTGAATTAGGTAAACTTGAAAATATTGACCTTGCAGAAATCGAACTGCCACTCAGTTCTTCGCAATGGAAAATACTTCCGAAGGATATAAGCAAAATAGATATTCAACTTTTTGATAATGAAAGCGAACAAGAATGGCAAGCTATTGCTGTTCGTCGTGAACAGCATAAAGATTTGAAAACAAGACAAAGTAATTTAATTGCAACGGTAAAAAAACCTCTTGAACAGGGCTTACTTTCAGGAACATTTGTTATGGCAAAAATAGGAACAAAATCAGAAATGCACTCAGGAACAAATGAAAAAATAAAGCAAGCTAATGCGATGGCAATTCCAAGCTCTAGTCTTTTTGATTCACATAACATTTGGCTTGTAGAAAACGGAAAATTACGTAAAAAAGCTGTGAATATTCTTCATTATGATAATGAAATAGCATATATACAAGCTGAAAATGACACTGTGTATAGCATTGTTCTTCGTCCTTCTCGCAGATATTCAGAAGGGCAAGAAATTATTCCAATTGTTGTAAATTTAGATCTTTTAGGAGTAGAATAATTATGCAACACACACAGAAATTTGATACAAATAAAGGTATTATCGCTTGGTTTGTTATGAATCCTGTAGCCGCAAATCTTCTTATGTTTGCCGTGCTCCTGCTTGGATATTTATCTTATGGAGAATTACGCCGTGAAGATTTTCCTGTGCTTCCACCAAATACTCTTACTATTCAGGTAAACTATGAAAGTGGCTCTGCAAGCATAGTAGAAACAGGTATAGCTATAAAGGTTGAGGAAGCTATTCAAGCAGTTCAGGGCATAAAGAAAGTAAAGTCTATTTCTACGCCCACAGGTTGCACAATTTTTGTTGAAAAGGTAGATAATTATGATATGGACACTCTTTTGCGTGATGTGAAAAATAAAGTAGATTCCATACATAATTTGCCCGAAAGTTCTGAAAGGCCTATAGTAGAAACAAATCCTGAAAAACAACTTGCCGTCTATGTTCAAGTATATGGCGACAGACCCACTATCGAATTACAAGAAATAGCCGAAGAATTACGCCTTGAACTGTTAGCAAGATCAGAAATCAACGATGCTGAACTTATAGGCAAAGCCGAGCCTATGTTTTCCATCACTTTTAACGAAAATAGTCTGCAAAAATACGGATTCACCCTTCAAGAAATTGCTGAGAAGATTAATAATCATTCTTTTCTTGCCCCCTCTGCAACTTTACGAAATGAAGAAAGAAGTTTACGTATAAAGACAGGCGAACAAGATACAAATATTGAAGAATTTAGAACCATTCCTCTTCTAGAAGACAAAAATGGAATTCAAGTAGTCTTGGGCGATGTCGCCAACATTCAAGAAAGTTTTCAAAGCACTCCTTCTGTTCTAGCACGCTTTAACGGCGTAGACGGTGTTGCTATAGCCGTGTATATGGATCCAAAAGCAAGTGTTGTAAAAGTTGTGGAAGAAGCGAAAAAGGTAATTGCTAGTTGGGAACAAAATGGCCGTATACCGCATGATGTTTCATTGACTACTTGGGATGATGCTTCACGCTATATCACCGAAAGGCTTACTCTTTTGCAAGATAATATTTTGCAGGGCGTTGTGCTCGTCTTCATGGTATTACTTTTATTTATTAATGTGCGCATAGCTTTTTGTGTGGCGCTGAGTTTACCCTTTATCTTCTTAGGAACATTCATCTTTATGAATGACACTTTCTTTGGTTTGAGCTTTAATGAGATAACAACTTTTGGTTTTATTATGGCATTAGGAATTATTGTTGACGATGCAGTCGTTGTTGGAGAAAGCGTCGAAAGTTTAAGAATGAAAAACCAGTCCATACTTAATCAAAGTAAAAATCAAAACAAAGAAGAAACTAACTCAAGATACATTTCTATCTTGGGTACGCATCTTGTTGCAACACCAACAATTTTTGGTGTACTTACAACCGTTGCTACTTTCCTTCCGCTTGCATTTGTTAGCGGAGAAATTGGCGACTTATTTGGGCAATTTGCTACAGTTGTCAGCGTGGCTCTATTGCTTTCAATGGTGCAATCGAAATTAATTCTTCCTGTGCATTTGGCAGCTCTTCCCCCTTATTCAGAAAATGAAAAACAAGATTTTTTGAGTGGACTTACAAAAATTCAGGCGATGGCAAATGCTTACCTTGAGAAATTCGCACAAAAAATATATCGTCCTTTGTTGCGTACTGCTTTTGAAAATTGCTATGCTGCTTTGATAATTCTTATAGCTATTTTTGTGCTTTCGACTGGTTTGCTTATAAATGGAAAAGTAGGTTTTACTTTTTTCCCTACAGTAGCGGATAACCTTATCACCGCAAAAATTACTATGAGTCTTGACAGTGGATACGGTTTAACAAAAAAGCATGCCCTTATGTTAGAGCACACAGCCCTAGAAGCCGATAAAAAATTAAGAGGAAAAAATGATTCTATTATTGAAAGTATATTTATAAATAGTCCAAATGATGAAGAAGTTATAGCCCTTGTCGAAGCAAAAACTATTTCAGAAATAAAAAATGCTCAATATACTATGCAAGATTTCATGGAAGAATGGAAAAAGCGTATCGGTATGCCCGAAGGCACAATTTTTGTGAATGTGAGTTCAACCGTGGATATCGCTGAAAATTTTACTCCTGAACTCACGCATACAGATAAAGAAATTTTACAAGAAGCAAGCGTACATATTCTTAATGAATTACAAATGCTAGCTGGTGTTTTAAATGTTGAGCATAATCTTGCTGACACAACAGAGCAATGGCAGATAGAATTGAATAATTCAGGCTATGCTCTTGGTTTAACAAATAAAATGCTGTATGAACAAATATATGCTATGTTTGACGGCATCACAACGCAATCTTTCACAAGAAATCAAGATGAAGTTGATGTAAAAATAAGCTATAAAAAACAAAACGAGAACAATATAAGTCAATTACGACAAGCTCTTATACGAACTCCAGATAATAAAATAGTTCCACTCACGGCTATTGCTACAATAACAATAGAAAGTAGCGAAGAAAAAATTACTCGTATTGGAAATAAACGTATAGCCTATTTTTCCGTTTTGCTTGATAAGAGTAAACTTTCGGCTAGCGAAGTACAAATACATCTAACTGAAATAATGGAAAATCTTAATCTGCGCTATCCTGGTTTGAGCATGAAATACGGCGGTGAAACAGAGGATATGGACGAAACTATGAATTCGCTTATAATAATTATGATAATTTCATTGCTTATCGTGTACACATTATTAGCCATTCCCTTGAAGAATTATTTTCAGCCCTTGTTGATTATGTCAGTAATTCCATTTGGCTTTGTTGGAGCTATAACAGGACATTGGCTAACTTCATTTGATTTTTCAATCATGTCTATAATGGGTGTTATCGCTTTAGCAGGTGTTATAATAAACAATAGTCTTTTGCTTATAACTGCTTACAATGACAATATAAAAGAAGGTTTTACAGTTTTAGAGGCAACAGAAAAAGCATGTCTCAGCCGACTAAGACCTATACTATTGACTTCTGCCACTACTTTCATGGGATTAGTGCCACTTTTTTTAAACGATTCAGAACAAGCGAAAATGCTCATCCCTGCGGCTACTTCGCTTGCTTATGGAATCTTGTTTGGCACAATCATCACGCTCATACTTATTCCAGTTTTACTTAAGATAGCGAATGATGTAAGTATGTTTACAAAAGATGTAAAACAATCTCTCATAAAATTAAAACTTAGTCATTGATTTATGAGAGAGCATTTTTTGCTTGAGAATCGTCCAAAGGTGGAAATGTAATCTTTGCAATACAACCAGAATTCGTTCGATTTTCAAGCATAAAGTCCCATGAATATCTTTGGCATAATTCATGAATAATAAGTAAGCCGAGTCCAAAACCGTGACTTGGGAGTAGTTTGTTTGTTTCATAACTATGCTGATTTTCTTGATTATTTTGATTGTTTTCGTATGGTATAAATTCTGTAACAAGTCCTTTACCATTGTCTTCTACTATAATACCATTATCGGTTAAAGTGATTGATATTTCAGGTGTAGTGTGATTGCTTTTTGTCGCTATAAGGGCATTTTTTATCAGATTACCTACAACAACATCAAGAACAATAGGCGTTGCTACTGTTCTAGGTGTGCCTTCAATAGACAATTTGAGCTTAGTTTTTGCCAAAGAAATTTCAGTAGAAAATTCACTTTTGTCTTGCTCATTATATTTGCTTATAATGGTTTCAATTTCTTCTTTGTTTATTTGTCTGACTGGCACTTGTACATTATTTTTTTCATAACGCACAAGAGATAAAAGTAGGTCGACGATTGAAGACATTTGTTTTGATGCACTTTTTATTCGTGTGATTTGGCGTTCTTGAAAATCGCTATGTTCTGATTTTTCTAAAAGAGTACTTGAACCAATAATAGAAGTGAGAGGTGTTCTTAATTCATGGCTTGCATAGCGAGCAAAAGCTTGTTCTCTCTTAATTAGAGTATCAATTTGAACATTATTTGCGTTGAGTTGATTTGTAAAGTCGCTAAATTCAGAAAGAGAGTTTTCAGCTATTTTGTATTGATATTTAGGATTTCCCTTTGATTTATCAAGTTGGTTTTTTAAAGTTTTTATTGGATTAAATAAAGTTCTGTACAGATGCCACATAATCACGCCTATGCAGATAAAAACAACAAATAAAGAAATGGCGAGCGGTCCGAATATATGTGAATCCATGCGATGCATTATTTCATAAACAGGCCATATAACAATGAGCTGATGTCTTTGCCCTTTGTTTTCGTATTCACTCAGATTAATAAAATAGTTTTCACCATTCGTGCCTAAATTTACTTCTTCAAAGCGGCTTTCATAATATGATAAATATTTACGGAATTCTTCAGGAACTTTATTAATATTATTGTAAACTACTGTCTTTTCATCTGTATATAATATATCCTGCTCTGGGTTATTTATAAAATATTCTATAGCTTTTTTTTCATATGCAGCAATCCTTTTTATTGCTATTTCGCTTTCAGCCCATTCTATGGCGGCCAAAAAAACGAAAATATTCATAACTACTGTGATTATTAGTAAAGTGCAAAATAAAAAAAATATGCGAGATTTAATAGTTTTTATGTTATTTTTGAAAAAAGTTTTCACCCTAAGCTCCTAAAAATAAAAAAATGTTGATTTAATCTTTTTAAGTTTTTGTCAAATTTGATAGGCGAAAACCAACTTTCGGAACAGTTATGAGTAGAGGGTAGGAAAATGTTTTATCTATTTGCGTGCGGAGCTGGTAAATCTGACTTCTGAGAATTTCATCATTACATTCATCTTCATTCCATACTTTTCTAAAAATTTCTTGCCGTGTTACTACATTTGGGGCTTTTCTCGTAAGTAATTCTAAAATGCTGAATGATGTAGGTTTAAGCATAATTGGTCTATTTTCTCTATAAACTTCGCGTGTTTTTAGGTTAATTCTTAATGTATCATATACTAAATCTACACTTTTTAATTCATTTTGATGCCGACGGATTAATGCAAATAATCGTGCTTTGAGTACATCAAGATCAAAAGGTTTTGTGAGATAATCGTCAGCGCCAAATTCAAAACCAGAAAGCAAATCTTCTTTACTATCAAGGGCTGTAAGCATAAGCACAGGGGTTGTATTATTCGCATTTCTAAGGTTTTTGCATAGAGAAAAACCGTTCATGTCAGGAAGCATAACATCAAGAATAATGGCATCAAAGTTATTTTTTAAAGCAAGTTCAAGGCCTTGTTTGCCGTTGTCAGCATAATCAAGAGTGATATTTTCGCTTTCAAAAAAGTCGAAAAGCATTGTGGCAATGTCACGATTATCTTCAATAAGTAGAATTTGTTGCATAATTTTCCTACAAAATAAGCTAACGAGTTAGTTATATTTAATTTCATTATCTAGTGTAGATAATAAGTATTTTTGTTTTTCTACGCAAGAAAAAAAACTACTAGAGTTTATACACTT
>CAYJAZ010000047.1:0-9536 GCA_964368455.1 uncultured Desulfovibrionaceae bacterium | reverse complement strand
GAATTCTATAAAGAAGTTATGGGTTGGTATGTAGTTATGCAACCATCTGTAGTAAAAGAAGAAAGCGAAAGTGCTATAGGGATTATGTGTGAAGAAGTTTTTGGCGCTGGCTATGAAAGCTTTAAAATTGCACATATGGTAACTTCTGACGGAATAGGTATCGAACTCTTTGAATTTAAACAAAATAATAAAGAAAGAGTTCCTTTTGAATTTGTAAGAACAGGCATGTTCCATTTTTCTATTCAAGATCCAGACATCGAAGGCATGGTAGAAAAAATTGTAGCACATGGCGGAAAACAAAGAATGCCAATTCGTGAATATTATCCAAATGAAAAACCTTATAGAATGTGCTATGTAGAAGATCCATTTGGGATTGTTTTTGAAGTATATTCACATAGTTATGAAGTGACTTACTCAAAAGGCGCGTATTAATAAGTTATTAAACTTGCCTACTGCATAAAGTAAAGCCTTGAAGGATTTATACTCTTCTCAAGGCTTTTTTGTTGTGAGAATGGAGGAAATATAATGTTTTAGTTTATTTGTTATTTTTTTCTGTTCTGTTATTTTCTGAATAAGTTTTACTCACTTACAAAGTAAGATATTTCGTGTAAAGATAACTTTTGTTAGAAAATAAAAAATCATATTTTAATGACATGTTATAATAAAGAAATCCCGTATTAGCGTATGCGAATGCGGGATGTAGGGGGGATGGGGAGAAAATGAATTCTCCCCATGAGTTTTGTGTTTTTAGCTGTATGAAATATGAGGGATTATATGTTTACCTCTGTTCCATAATAGCAGCATTTAAAAAGCTCTGCCATTTGCGTATCGTTAATAGAACGTGGGTTGGTGCCTGTGCACGCATCACCTACTGCTAATGGAGCAAATGTTGGAAGTTTTTCTAAAAATTCACTTTCATTGATTCCGAACTCTTTGAGTGTATGAGGGATTTCTAGAGCTGTGTTCATATCGTCTATCATTTTGCACAGCATAGTTACGCTATCAGCTTCGTCCTTACCATAAATTCCGATGGCATTGGCAATCTCTGCATAGCGGCTCATAGCACGTGCATCTTTTTTGTTATAATGTATAGAAAAAGGAAGATAGATTGCATTTGCACAGCCGTGAGGAATATGACCTGTTGAAAAAACAGCGCCAGTTTTATGTGCCATGGAGTGTACAATACCTAAGATTGCATTTGAAAAGGCCATACCGGCAAGAGCCTGTGCATAGTGCATTTTTTCTTTTGCATCCTTGTCGCCATCGAAGGATTTTTTCAAGTTTGCAACTACCATTTGAATCGATTTGATAGCAAGACCGTCAGTGAAATCGTTAGCAACGGTGGACACATAGGCTTCAATAGCGTGGGTGAGAGCATCCATGCCGGTGTGTGCAACAAGTGTAGTTGGCATAGTTTCTGCGATGTCAGGATCGATAATGGCTATATCGGGTGTGATATTGTAATCAGCAAGAGGGTATTTAACGCCTTTTTCGTAGTCGGTGATGACTGAAAAGGCAGTCACTTCAGTTGCCGTACCAGATGTTGATGGAATTGCAACAAAGCGTGCTTTTGTTCTTAGTGTAGGGAAAGAGAAAGGAACAGTCAGTTGTTCAAAAGTTGTTTCTGGATATTCATAAAATGCCCACATGGCTTTAGCTGCATCAATTGGGCTACCGCCGCCTATAGATACAATCCAATCAGGTTGGAATTTTATCATTGCTTCGGCACCTTTCATAACAGTTTCTACCGAAGGATCTGGCTCGACATTTTCAAAAAGTTCGACTTCCATACCAGCGGCTTTTAAATAATTCACCGTGCGATCTAAAAAACCAAACCTTTTCATAGAACCGCCGCCAACAACAACAATTGCACGTTTGCCTTGTAGGTTTTTAAGCTCTTCTAATGTTCCACGACCGAAATAAGTATCTCTTGGGATGGTAAATCTGCCCATGTGGTAATCTCCAAAATATAAAATGATTTAACTAGTTGATTTAAAACTATCTAGTAAATATTTTTTAGTACATTGTGAAATTTTTGTCAAGCTAAAATTTATGTCATTTAAGTAGCAAAATTATTAATAAAATCGTAAGCGAAGAATCATAGTAAACTTAAAAAACTTTACGACTATATTCATAAAAACTTTTAAGTTGTTTGTACTTATTTAAGAAAAAACCTCGGCTAATTCAAAGTGTAACTTTAGATTAGCCGAGGTTGTAATTGTTTATTTATGGAGGCGGCGGACGAATGAGTAGAGTCTTAGTGTTTGAAATTGTTTGTGTTTTTAGGGTTGTTTTTTGGTTATACCGTTAAATATACCGTGAAGAAAATTTTTTTTATTTTTCTTCAAAAGAAATAATCTAAAGGGATTTTTATTTCAAGAGAATATCTTGTATAAAAGAATTTACTTAGTTTATTAATCACTAAGTTTACTCACATTGCTTACTGGAGAAATATTTAAGTCGTCGTTTAGTTCGCAACAAAAAAAATAATCTTTATCTAAATCTCCATTTCCATAGCCCCACAAAGCTAAGCAGGTTCCAACTGGTGCTGGAGTAAAAATTAATCCAGATGTAGAGACTTTGCCTTTTGTTGTTGTTTTTATGCTTTTAGCAGGAGCTAATTCCCATCTCTCTAAAATAATGCTGTGCTGAGAAAATCTAAACATTGTATCAGCTATTTTGCTATAGGCATTAGTTGTATTAGTATTTGGAGAATACTTCATAAGTTCTATAACTAACTGTTCATATGGAACGAATAGTTCCATTTTATGTCGTTCGTTGGGGTTGCCTATTCGATAAGCCGATTCCTTAAATTCACCCTGCACTGTTTTGTATAATAAAGAATGTAAAATCAAGTCAAACGAACTCATTGATTGCAATAATTTTAGATATGGTAAGCCATTGTCATTTTTTCCATCTTTATCCCGGGATGAAGCGAGAACCCCAGCATAATAGTCGGCAACAAGATCTTCTTCAATGAATGCACCATCCTCAATAATAGTTTTTAGTATTCTTGGTTCAATTGCCCCAGGTTCGTCAACTTTATTTCCTAATTTTTTAGTCGCTTTGATAAAAATATTAGCTATGTTCCTAGGTTGTTTTTCTAATGCATGTTCTAAAAATCTTTTACTCAAATCTCCAATGTAGTCAGCCGATGGCCCGAGAAGTTTATTGGTTAGCTCTTTATTCGTTAGTAGCCAAGCTACTGCACCGCCAGATAGCAATGCTTCAGGTGTAGTAAGGGAGGCTGGAATCATAATATAGTCCTTTTTGAAGTTTTATAGTTTAAAATCAGTTCTTATGAGAGGGAGTTTATAGATAAATTTAAATATAATAATCCTTTTATGGCAAGGAAACAGCTCATTCCTCTTTTAGTTTATTAATTATATCTTCAACAGTAGTTTTATTTGCCCAGAAAGTACGCCTTATAATTTGTTCACCATTGGTAAATTTGAAAGTATCTTCAGCGTTTTGTGCTTTCGGGCGAACGTGAAAAGATAATTGGTCTGAGATTTTAGGAAATTTAAGTTCATCACCCTCTTCAAAAGCCTCTAATGTTTGTTCAAATACAATTTTGCCCTCACTTATAAGGTGTTTAAAAGAAAACCCAGAAAAGAAGTTAATTCCTATGATTTTTTTATCTTTATCTTTCTCGACTAGAAAGATTGGAAATTCTTTACTCAACTCTTTTTTAAGGGCAGAGTCTTCAAAAGTGGGACGATTTAAATCGATTTTGTCTGCTTCTTCAAGAGATTGAATATATGCATTATTGTTGTAAATCTCAGTAAATGTACTATTTGAGAAGGGAAAGTATTCTGTGCACTTGCTATCTATTAGAGAAATTGTTCGAAAATAAGGTAAGGTTATATTTTTTTCTAATAGAAAAGTTGCAATTGTATTTGTCAAGGTATATGGACTCTGTGAGTCTGATGCTATTTTTGCCTGGAGTTCATCTTTGATAGAGGCAAATTGCTCAACTAGTGAAGCTGTGCTGCCTTCAGGCACTGACGGTTTACTCTTTGCAGTAGCTATTAGGTTCTCAAAAAGATCATCTTTTTTTGATGCATTCATTGAAAATTCATTCACTTCACGGGATAAGATTTCTTCAAAATTAGAATAAAGTATAGCAATTTTGTTTTCATCAATACTTTCTTCTTTATCATGCACAGCTACACAAAAACTTGTAAAGTAATTTTTTGCATAGCGTTTGATATTTTGAAGTAATGGGCTTGCTGTTTCTTCAATGGCTCTTTTACTATTATATTTATTCCACCAAGCAAACACTTCAACGGCTAATAAAAGTTGCTTGGTTAAAGCTTCAGTATTTTCACGCAATTTACTTAGAACTAGTGGTATATCATCTTCTATTTGAGTCCTTTTATAGTTTTTACTTTTACCAGGCTTTTCTTGCACTATAAAATAATATTTCATAAATTCCAAAATTGGAATTTTTGTAGTATTTTTTTCCTCTCCTGGCTTTATGATTACAAGTTTCTTTTTTAATAACTTATTAATTTCTATAACATTATCAGAGCCTGAATAAATATCTTCTTTCTTTATAGGTATTTGAGTGTTGAGTGCTTTTGAAATGTGAGATACATATTTTTTATTTCCAATAATAAATACGGTTTTTACTCGTAATTTAGATAATATTTGTTGAAGATTAAGTTTGTTTTTAAGATTTGGAAGTAAATTTATTTTACTAAGGATAATATCACGATAAATTGTTTCTGCTGTAGAAAAAAGGTTCGTCAAAGTCTGAGCACCATTAATAACACTAATTTTTTTAGGATTTAATGTAATGGAGTTGCCAGAGTTGCTAAATTCTTCATCGACAAAAATAGTTATACCATTGTGATAAAACCAAAAATGTTCATATATATATGGGCTTTCAAAGCTATCAATATCCATTATTTGACTAATAATATTTTTAGCTTCGTCTATTACTGATGCTTCTTCGCTTGATATTATGTTTGTTATAATAGTAAAAATGTAAAATTTAAATATTTGTTCTAGTTGCCTTCCCGTTTCATGTCCGAGTAAAGCTGTTCTTACATTTTCTCTAAAAATATATTCACCTGTGACATTGTACAGTTTTTTTATTTCATTAAATGAGAGGCTGTAGGAAAGTCCTTGAAGCTGATTTGTGCTTTCGCCTAACCACAAATTCTCAAGATAGTTTATTCCATTGTCTTCAGTTGTGAGGGTTATTTTGTCCTCTACTCCAGTGTATAATGATATATGATTTTTATATATTTCATTATAAAGTTTTTTGTCCTTGGAAAGCTTACATTTTGCATACATTTTATTAGATAACTCTTGTTCACTATCCCAGTCTTTATATGTGAAAATGAGTATACATTCTGAAAGCTCTTCACCTGAGCTAATTATACCCTCCTGCAGTGTACTTAGTTCAAAATCAGCATCAATGTTTTCAAAATCATAGATGAAAAATTTTGTGTCTGAAAGAGCCATAGCATCTTCACCTAGTTCGATTTTATAAAAGTTTGAACTTATTTTTTCAAGTTGATACATTTCTTGTGTAAGTTGGTAGCGCTCATCAAATAATGCCTGCCATTTCATAATACTATTTCTCCATATATTTTATTTCTAACGATTTTATTTTATTCGCTACTTGCCTGAGTAGCTGGTTTCTATATGATTGTTCTTGTTCAGAAACGTATGATGTGTTTTTTTGAATATAATCAAATAAGTCACTTTTTTCTTTACGAAGATAGCGAAACAATATGGTATTATAGGTGTCTTTTTGAGTGATAGATTTTCTTTTTCTTTCAATAGAAAGTTCGTAATCTAACCTGTTCAAGCATGAAACAATCTCGTATTCTACTGTAACATTAGCATCAATAGCTTGAATTTTATAAAATTTCTCTTTGACTATTTCAGCGATTACTCCTTTTTCAGGGTAAATATTTGATTTGTTGATATTGAATAAAGCATCGAGCATATTAAGTAATATTTCTTTATGCTCACTTTTAATCAATACCTTCTCGTAATAATGTGCACTTATGGCATGAAATTCTTTCCCTGGAAAAAAGATAAAGCCTCCTTTTTGAGCTTTAATTCTGTCATTTGTATAACAATGTGAAAAAACTTTGAAATTTCTCGAATAAGCAGGATGTTTCCCTTCTAATAGTAGATTGTAGAAGTTGTCCAGATAGCTTGAGTGAGGGGAATAATGTTCGGGGAAAGCAAATAAAAATAATTGACCATCCAATTCTATATTATTTCTGCATGAAAAATATAGAGCTATGCAAGCATCAAAAGTGATGTCGAGCATCCTAGTAAAAGCAGCATAGTGCTGAACTTCGATTGCCTTTTCGATGTTGCTGGCATTAGGATGAACTAGATTATAATCATGGAAAAGTTCAAAAAAGTGAATTTCTTTATGAATATGCTCAGGAAATCGAAATAAACTAGGACATAGACTCGTGTCATATATTTTTGATTCACCTCTATAAGCGAGAAGAGTATGCTCATTTGAATGGAGTGATTTTAAAATGTCAATTTTTTCTTCAATTTGATTTATGTAATAGCTTAAAATATTGTTACTTTCTATTTTTTGCATAGCAATCCTTTTAATTAAACTTGAATATTTTCATCTGTTCCGCAATATACCCAGCATTGATCCAAAAACATTTTTTAGGTTCTTTGGTTCCTTGCGGAGTTAGCATTAAATCATTACTGTCTTTTGCTTTTGGGCGAATATGTCCTACAGGGTGTTCACTCGCTTTAAGGAAATTATTATAGTCACCTTTTGTGATTTTTGCTTTTGTGTCTTCCCAAAGTTGACGATAGCTAATTTGCAAATCCTCATAGGGCATATTCCAAAACATAACTTTTTCTAAAATAATTTCATCTAAAGAAAGTTCTTTTTGACTTTTATATGTTCGAGTAGCTTTAAAAATTATCCAAAAGAATCTACCGTCTTCGTGGATTTTGTTAATTTCAAAATCTTCCCACTTTTCATTCACTATATCACAGTAGTTTATCTGCTTGAATGACATACTTTCTTTAGGAATTCCATTTGGTTTTAAAAGAATGGTTTTAAGAGTAATATTTGCTTTTGTAAACTCTTCAAGGTCGAAGGATTTAGCTCCAAACTTCAGTTTAATAAATTCTTCTGTAAGTTCTTTTAAGAACTGTTTTGAGGTGCGTTCAGTCTTTAGATTATTCTTTTGAATAATGTGGGAAAGAGTTTTTTCTTTATAGTTGCTAAACACATTCAATAAGCACGTTTCAAAATCACCTTCTTGACTGATAGCTTTTGCGGCCTCTTTTTTGTCACATAGTTCATTATAAATTGCTCGGACATATGACGATTTCAAGGAAAAAGCTCTGCGTGTAGCCATTATAGAAGAAAAAGGCTGACTTACAACGTCACTGGAATCTCTGCCTTTTGTGCAGGCTCCAAGATAATTTGTATCAGCCTCTGAAATCTCATGTGCTTTACCGTTTTTCACCTTTTGTACAATGAATTTCCAATCTTTTTCAATCTGTATAAAATCTGCTTTTGACGGTGTCCAAAGTGAAACCAACTTGAATACGAGGTCTAAAGATTCTTTTTGTTCATGCAGATAAAACATCAGTAACAAAAGCTTTAGTTTGGAAATAAGCGAGTTTTTATTCCATGTTTCCTTGACAACTTCATCAAAATTAATTAGGCTTAGCACCATTCGCTCTTTATTAGAATAGCCCTTGCTTATTTCTTTTAGTGGCGTAACTTTAAGCTCAACTCCCGCCTCTGGGAAATCAGCTCCTTTACGAGAATTTAACTCTAATTCAAACAAAATAGTTTCAATAAGTTGTCCTATCTTTCCTTTATTATTTGGATTTATAATTGTAGTAAAGTCTTTTCCAGAGGCATTAATATACTCACTTAAGCTGTGGTTTGTTAATTGCTTTGCATGTCTTTCAATATCTGCTGCATTTTTTTTATCATAAGTAAAAGTAAACACCATTAAAACTCCAAAAATTCAAAAAAATGAATGGGTTAAAAATAGTTTTGGAAGTGTAAAAAAAGCTTGATCTTTGTTATCATTTCTGTTAGGATGCTTTCAATTCAAATTCTAACGAAAATTGACTAAAAAGACAAGTAGGCTTGATAGGAAAGAAAATGTGGAACAATGATTTACGAGTAGTTGAGCTTTTTGCAGGTGTAGGCGGATTTCGAGTTGGTCTTGAAAATGCTTCTTCACGCTATAAGACTGTTTGGGCAAACCAATGGGAGCCAAATAAAAAAGTACAACATGCTTTTGATTGTTATACTTTCCATTATGGAGTAAACGAAAATCACAATAATCAAGACATTGCTATTGCAAAAGGCAAAGTGCCACAACATGATTTATTAGTTGGAGGTTTCCCCTGTCAAGATTATTCTGTTGCTCGTACAGGAGCGAAAGGAATAGAGGGCATAAAAGGTGTTCTGTGGTGGAATATAAGAGATATTATTGAAGAGCAACGCCCAAGCTATGTTTTGTTAGAAAATGTTGATCGCCTTATTAAATCTCCTGCAAGTCAAAGAGGGAGAGATTTTGCTATTATTCTAAGATGTTTTTCTGACTTGGGCTATGCCGTTGAATGGCGAGTTATAAATGCCGCTGAGTACGGACAAGCTCAAAGACGCAGAAGAATTTTTATTTTAGCATATAAAAATGATACACTATTGTTTAGAGATTTAGCGGATAAAGTATGCACCTCATCAACAGCTTTTTCCGATTGGATTTTGAAAAATGGCCTATATGCTTCAGTTTTTCCTCTGAAAAGTGAAGGCAATTCTAAGAAAAGAACCATTATAGATTTAGGTGAAATGCATTATACTTCGCTTACTGATGTGTCTGACAAATTTAGTGCAAATTTTTATAGTTCTGGCATAATGATCAATGGGCGTGTATATTCAGAAGAATTTTTACCCGTTGAGCAAGACTTTATACCTCTTAAAGATATTATACATAAAGAAGAGGTTGATCAGAAATATTTTTTAAACGGCTCACTCGAAAAATGGGAGTTTCTAAAAGGTGCTAAAAAAATCAGCAGGATTAAACCAAATGGCGAACCTTATTTCTTTAGTGAAGGTGGAATGTGTTTTCCTGATGATTTAGATAAACCAGCACGTACTATGCTGACAAGTGAATCAAGTGTTAATCGAAGTTCTCATGTAATTAAAGATGCTGTTACCGGAAAATTACGTTTACTTACACCTATTGAATGTGAAAGGTTAAATGGTTTTCCGGATAATTGGACGAATACAGGTATGCCTGAAAAATTTAGATACTTCACTATGGGTAATGCACTTGTAGTTCCGATTGTAGAAAAAATAGGAAAAGAATTATTAAAGAAACTGTAAATTCTTATTAATCAATATTTGAATTTACTATGCCCATTCTACTTGTCTGTAAAGTTTTTGAGAAGAAAATTTTTAATTGCTTTTTCACTTTCTCTTGTTTGACAGGAACGTCACGCGTACTTTTTTATTCTCAACTAAAGTTTCGCATAAAAAAATACTATGCCTCAATCTT
>CAYJAZ010000046.1:0-9791 GCA_964368455.1 uncultured Desulfovibrionaceae bacterium | reverse complement strand
GTGTACGTGGTTTGTGCCACCAGCCGCTTTCTTCTAAGTAAGAGCCACCCCAAGCTGCACGTTCGCCTTCATGCGGAACAGGATAAAGTTCCCAACGAATGTGAATAGGGCGTGAAGTAAATCTTCTTACTCTTGAAATTGCTAAGGCAATGCAAAGTATTATGGCTAAGTAGCCAAAAAGATAGGTAATTGCAATCATGTTAACATCTCCATCAGATAAATAGTATATAAACAGCAATAATCTACCATTAGAGATTGGCTTGGTCAATAGTTTTTTTGGTTTTTAGCATGATTGTGTCAAGTAAACAAAGTTTTGTGAATAAAACTTATGATACTTGTTTTTATTGACTTTTGTTCTGTTGTTATTTAATTTTTTTATTATATTCTAAGAAAATCATTTTATCGCAAAAGATTTAATACTAAAAAAACTGCTAGTTATACATTATTGTTTAAATAGATTCATTTAATCTTTATTCTTTGAATTAATAAGATCAAGTTCTTCTTTTAGTTTATCAAAAACCATTTGCGGTGTGATAGCATGCATACATGGTGCGTAAGCACTTTTACTTTTTAAGCAGATATCGTTCCAACTTTCTGTAAGGCCTTCGCAAGCATGAGGGGCACATGGGCTTTTGTAGAAATGTGTGTCTTCCTCGTAGCCTGAGAAATCATTGTTTGTTGGCCCCCAAATAACAAAGGATTTTTCGCCTAGCACGTGACGCATATGCATGGTTCCTGTGTCTCCGTCTACATGAAATAATGCGTGTTTTAAAACGACTTTCAATTCTTCAAGTGAAGTTTTACCACATAAGTTTAAGTCTGTGCCATTAATACTTCTTGCTTCTGCAGTACCAATTTGTACAATTTGATATTCTGGAGCATAGTTTTTAAGCATTTGAATTAATTCTTCGTAAAACTCTTTTGGCCAAAGTTTTGTAGCATCTCTACTAGAAGAACTAATAGATCTTTGCAGGGTGATGTATTTTTTTGAAGTGAGTTTATGTTTTTCAAGTATGCTTTCTTTTTCTTTATCGTACTGCAAGATAAAAGAGGTTTCACGCAGATTAAGTATGCCATTAATATCGCCTTGTTCATGCCTTTTGACATTTTGAATTTCGAAAAAATTCTTTTCTAAACAAGTGTTGGAATAGTTGGTAAGTGCTGGATTTTGTGCTTTAAAAACTTGTATTGCTTTGCAGAAGTTTGCTACTTTTACAGAAAAAGAATTTACTCTTTCTTCATCAAATTTCAAAATTGTCGGGCGACGCAAAAAGCTAATCACTATATCATAGCTATCATTATTTGGAAAACCTAGATAGAGATTATTATGAATATTTTGATTAAGAAAAACGCTTTCAACATAGTGCAAGTGTTTACCAGAATAAATATCAATAATATGATCAGAATCTATATAATTTTTTACAGCTTTTACATATTTTGCCGAGGTAAAAACATCCCCTAGTCCACCATGCAAAAGAAAAGCAATATTTAAATTTTTCTGATCTAAATCAAACTTTTCATTAAGTTTTTTTCTCTTTGATGGAAATAAACGTCCAAGAGGGTATTTTAAGCTTATAAATGTTAAACGAAAATATGCTTGAAGAGGTTTCGTTGCATATTTCGTTTTGTATCTGTCGATTTTAGCTTGCATCGTGTGCAAATAATTCTTCATATTTCTTCCTAACTTGTGAGCCTAAAAATTTCTTTAGAGTCATTTTAGTAATAGTTGAAGCTACTCTAAATCAATTATATAGCAATGTATATGTTTAAAAAGCGAATGTATAGTAATTTATATAGAAAAAATCGTCAACTTATAAATAATAAGCACATCAAAGCATATTGTGATTTGAGAGATTGTGATTCCATTATATAATTATTTTTTCCATAGAGCAGAACTAGGAAAATATTTTGCTATATCTACTATATATTTATCTAAAAAAGAGAGTTTTATTCTTGTCTCTGTATGCAAAAAATTTTCATCAAGTAAGGCATTGGCCAATGCTTTTTTTTCTTCCATACCAAGTGATAAGTCTTCTACGTGATGAGTGAGAGCTTTTGCTTTTGGGAAAATCCTGAATCTTCCACCTTCGTAATGTCTGGCATGGAAGATATTTTTGCAAAGTTTACGCATAAGGGAAGGGGCATGTATAGGACGCAATTCTTCAAAAATATAGAGTGAGGCTTGTGCTTGTGTAGCAATCTTTTTCATGTCTGTTTCAGGAGAATCCGCCCAATTCAAAATTTCGCTATGTTTGTCTATAAAATCTTTTTTTACAAGAAAGAAATCAACACCTAAGGATTGTCTTTTTTCTATCCAAATAGAAGTGGAAATGTCTTTATCTTGTGCGATAGCATTAAGAATAAGTTTTTCATCTAAAAGCCAAAAATCTGCTTCAATAAAAAGAATGTAGTCAAAAGTAGAATTATTTTTTATATGTGCATAAGCATTTTGGACTAAATCTCTTGCACCAGTTCTATGTCCAGAATTATTAGAATATTCAAGAATTTCAGCTTTTCCAGAAAGTTTTTCGTCAAGATGATAACCATCAATCTTTCCATTATGGGCTATGTAAAGAGTGTAATTATTTTGTGTCCATTTATTCTCAATGATTTTGACAAGATTTTTTGCATCCTCTACTCGAGAATAAACTCTTATAATAACAGCTATATTTTTCATTATTCAAAAAACCTTTTTTCAAGTAGGGCAGAAAGCTCTTCTAAACCTTCTTTTTGCAAGGCAGAAGTATGCAAAGCATTTGGATAGGCTATTCCTAATTCTTCCTTTCTTTCTTCGTCGATATTTTCCCATTTATTAAGAATAAGCAAGAAAGGTTTTTCATTTAATTCCATTTCTTCTAATTGAGTTTCAACAGCAGATATTTGGCTTTCTACTTGCGGATGTGAAGCATCTGCCACATGCAAGAGAAAATCT
Source organism: uncultured Desulfovibrionaceae bacterium (assembly GCA_964368455.1). Taxonomy (GTDB): domain Bacteria; phylum Desulfobacterota; class Desulfovibrionia; order Desulfovibrionales; family Desulfovibrionaceae; genus CAYJAZ01. The sequence continues at coordinate 6,859 of CAYJAZ010000046.1, read as the reverse complement.
GCTTCTTCTAATTCTTCTAAAGTTGCCCTAAAAGCTTCTTTCAAATCTTTGGGTAAATTTCTTATAAAGCCAACAGTATCAGCTAAAACTAATTCGTGTTCTTTTGGAAAACGCAATCTTCTTGTTGTTGGATCTAAGGTTGCAAAAAGTTTATTTTCAGCCAAAACTTCAGAACCTGTAAGAGCATTGAGAAGAGTAGATTTTCCTACATTCGTATAGCCAACAAAACAAACAATAGGCAGATTAGATTTAGTTCTACGCAAGCGAACTTGTTGTCTTTGTTTTCTTAATTGTTCTAATTCTTGCTTGATTTTTGTGATTCTATCACGCACTCTACGTCTGTCAGTTTCTAACTTTGTTTCACCTGGCCCACGTCCGCCAATACCACCCATAAGCCTGTCCATTGCTTGTTTTCTGCCAATGAGTCGCGGTAAGGTGTATTTAAGCTGAGCCATTTCAACTTGTAATTTACCAGCTTTTGTTTTTGCGTGCTGTGCGAAAATATCAAGTATGACTTGTGTTCTGTCTAAAACCTTTCTTTCTGTGCTTTCTGCGATATTTTGTAATTGTGCTGGAGTTAAATCATTGTCAAAAATGAGAATACCAGCCTGCCCTTGTAAAGCAAGAACTTCAAGTTCAGCTAACTTTCCTTCGCCTAAAACAGAACGTGGATGAAGTTTTGACACTCTTTGCATCAGCCTACCAACAATACTTATACCAGCAGTTCTAGCCAATTCTTCTAATTCGTCTAAAAATTGTTCTTGCACAGGTTTTGGAGCTGTGGAAACAGAAATAAGTATAGCCCTTTCCTTACTTGTTTCTCCAGCGGCAACAGAAGCCTTAGTATTGCGTTCAAGTTCGGCTTCAAGGCTTTCAACTTGGCTGATAATATCAATATCAAAATGATCCCAAGTTTCAGGTTTATATACTTTATAGCCCTTATTTTCTTCATTATCTTGTTTAGAATTTTGTGGAAGAAGATGGGCATAGTGCATTTGAATAGGCGCACCATAAGGATTAACAGTAAAAAGTTGAATGCAGTCAAGACGTAAAAAAAGCATATCCATTAAATCTTCTTGGCTAAGGCCATGAATATCTAGATGTGTATGCAAAAGTCTTAAGCCCCTAAATTTTCCAGAAGAAATTCTTTCTCTAGGAAGTTCAGGTATATAAAGCCCAGAAGCAGTGCCGACAATCACCATAAGCACAGTGCCTATTCTGTCGATAATAAGGCCAATTTGTTTATTTACAAGACGTGAAACAGCACACAATTCATGTGCTTGATCATTAGTATAACCTCTTTTATCGTTATACTTTCTCTTGCCTAAATTTGTTATTGCCTTGACTTCACTCGCTTTTAAGCCTGTGATATTACCTTCAATTTTAGCTGCTATGGGAGACTCCTTTTTTTGTGAGGTAAGGGTTTTTCGAGAGGGGGAACTACGTTTTTTTCAAAAAAACGGAGTTCCCCCTCTCGAGCTCTCCCCCTCCTTAAAAAATATTTGTGAATAAAATTTTGTTGATCAATAAAGTTTTTGGCACAAGTTAATTGAGAAATTAACTTTGTCGTGTTTAAAGATTTTATAAAGGCATGGATTTTCACGTCGTTTTGTTCCACAGAATGATTTAGACTGTTGCGTGAGTTTTAGTTTAACCTTTAATGTTGTTTTTTAAGGAGGGGTGAGAGCTCGAGAGAGGGGAACCTCGTTTTTTTCAAAAAAACGCGGTTCCCCTCTCTCGAAAAATCTTCACTATCCAGCTAAATATTCAGTTATCATAGCATCGTATTCTGACGTACGCTTAAAAGTGTCAGCAGCCATTTTCTTTCTAAAATCTAAATCTATAGTCATATTATTTTTTTCTAATAATTCTTGAGCTTTAGCATAATCATTAAAATCAGAAAGCACGAGAATAGAATGGTAGTTCTTTGAAGAAGCACGAAGCAAGCAAGGGCCGCCGATGTCTATTTCTTCTACCATATCACGCACAGGAAGTTTTTTTTCTAAAGCTGTTTTGAAATCGTAAAGATTTACAATAACAATATCAAAAGGTTCAATTTCGTGCCCAGCAAGAGTGCCAAGATGTTCGCTATTGTCCTTATCAGCCAAGATACCACCATGAATTTTTGGATGAAGAGTTTTCACTCTACCACCTAGAATTTCAGGAAAACCAGTCACAGTGCTCACAGCTGTAACCTTTAATCCAAGCTCTTGTAAAAATTTTAATGTGCCACCAGTAGAAACTAGTTCGACATTGTTCTTTGCTAGAAATTTAGCAAATTCAGGAAGATTGTCCTTGTGTGTAACGCTTATCAAGGCACGTTTAATCGGAAGCATGTCCATGTATAACTCCTTTATTATTTGGCGTTTTTTAAATATTCAACAGCATTTTTAAACAAAAGTGTTGCTAATTGTTCAGGCATTTGTCTTGTCCAATTTGGATAATTTGTCGCATGGCCAGCAGCTTCTGGATGAGGCATAAGCCCAAGTATACGGCCGCTAGGATCTGTCAAGCCTGCAATGCCAAGTGGAGAACCATTTGGATTGTAAGGATATTCTTGTGTTATTTCATCACTTTGTGGATGTGCGTATTGCAGAGCAATAAGATTATCTTTTTGTAAGCGAGCAAGGATTTCATCGTCTAAAGTAACAAGTCTTCCTTCGCCATGTCTGATAGGGCAATCGATAAATTCAATGTTTTTCGTAAAAATACAATGAGATGCTTTATTCACCTTTAAATGCACCCATCTGTCTTCATAACGAGCAGACGCATTGTGTGCTAAAGAAACCTGTCTTGTGAAATATTGATTGTCAACCGCTGGAAGAATGCCAAGCTTTACAAGAAGTTGGAAACCATTACAAATACCCATGATGAGCTTGCCATCAGCGATAAACTCTTGTAATGATTGCATAAGTGATTTTCCATTCTTATCACTTAAATGTCTCCATCTTTGTGCTGCCGCTTGTGCTGCACCAAGATCGTCGCCATCTAAGAAACCGCCTGGGAAAATAAGAAAATGATAGTCACTCAATTTCACAGAACCGTCGGCAATGTCTGCAAAATGGACAATATCGGCTTTGTCCGCACCTGCAAGCATGCAAGCATGAGCTGTTTCTTTGTGTGAATTTGTTCCAAAACCTGTGATAACAAGAGCGTGTACTGCTTGCATGTTATTCTCCTAATATTTCAATTTTATTGTGTTTTTTCAAGTGCAAAGGAATATGCATCGTCAAAAGTTTCTAAAGGCATTGAGCCTAAAATAACTAAATCATTTACTAAGAAAGAAGGAGTTCCTGTGAAGCCAAGTTCTTGTGCTTCTTTGACATCTTCTTCAAGTATTTGTGTGTATTTTCTTTGGTTTTTCTTCAAGGTTTTTTCAATATCTCTTGGATCAAAACCTGCTTGTGTAGCAACTAATCTCAATGTTTCACTTGGATTAGCAAAGAAAGATTGTTGATTTGAGAAAAGCAATGCGTAGAAATTCCAACCTTTTTTCTCGTCTATGTCAAGTGCAGATAAAAACCATTTTGCAGCTTCTTGTGCTGCTGGCGATTCAGAAACATATTGTTTGAAAACAAAACGAATGTCTGGATGTCTTTTAAGTAAATTCTCAATAACTGAGGCTGATTGCATACAATAAGTACAAGCAAAGTCAGAAAAAGCAATCACAGTCACAGGTGCATCTTCACTACCGCGTGAAGGGCGATCTTCAAGTGTGACTTTCTTTGGAATCTTTGAATCTTCTTCCCATTGTGCTTTTAATTGACTTCTTCTTTTGCTATCAGCACCTTGTTGGATAATGTCTATAAGAAGTTCATTATTGTCACGCAAAACTTGTATAACAGCATCATTCAAGATTTTTGGATTTTTCTTAAAAATCTTTTCTAATATTTCAGGTTCTTGCATAAGTATTTTTTCAACATCTGCTGCTGTGGTTGCATAAGCAGAAAAAGGAAGAAAGCTTATAAAAGTTGTGCATAGTAATTTTTGTATTGTATTCATATATATCTTCTTGTTTTAATGTGTACTCATTTTAAATTTTATTGTTTACTTCTTCTTCTTCGTCTTTAACTCCATCTTCATCTACTTCATTTTCTTCATTATTTTCTTCTTTTTTCTTGGCCACTAGAGCAGCAATAAAAACACTTACTTCATAAAGAACAAGCATAGGTAAAGCCATAAGAAGTTGTGAGAAAATATCTGGTGGAGTAAGAATTGCTGCAAGAATAAAGATGACTAATACAGCATATTTTCTCCATTTTCGCATTCTTTGTGCTGTAAGCAAACCAAGTCTAGCTAAGAAAAATGAAAATAAAGGCATTTCAAAAACTAAACCAAAGGCAATAAGCAATTTCAGTACAAAACTCAAGTATTCTTCAATGGAAATCATAGGCACAATAGCATCAGTAGCAAAGCCCATAAAGAATTGAAATGCAATAGGGAAAACTAAATAATAACAGAATGTTGCACCTGAAATAAAAAAGAAGGCTGAAAAGAAAGAAAGTGGAATAAGCATTCTTTTTTCTTCTTTGTAAAGGCCAGGAGCAACAAAGGCCCATATTTGGTAAAAAGAATAAGGCGAAGTTGCAAAAAAAGACAGCACTAAAGAAACTTTAAGATAAACAAAGAAAGCACCCGGAGGCGAAGTGTATATAAATGAAGAGCCTTCTGGCATTGCATTTTTCAAAGGTAATGCCAGCAAGTTATAGGCAAGTTCAGCAAAATTATAGCAAACAAAGAAACCAATAAAAACAATAAGAACAACTCGAGTCAATCTTTTACGAAATTCTTTCAAATGTTCAAGCAATGTCATCGGAGCTTCTTCTTCTGCAAATACTTCTTCTTTTTTTGCCGCCTTTGCTGGAGTTTTAGCTTTTTCACTTTTTATAGGAAGGGCAGTATTGTCAGGACTTTCTGGATCCTTATCTTCTGGAGTCTTATCATCAGCTTGATTTTCTACATCAAGATCTTGTGCAATTTCTACCTCTGTAGTCTCGTCTTTGAAATTTGTGTGCTTATCTCTTAAAGCTTGAATGTCTTCAGGAGTAAGAAAACCATCGAAATCTTTATCTTCTTTTTTCATTTTTGACAAATAATCCACGTCTAATACTTCATCTTGCTCTTTAGCTAGTTCTTCTGCTTTATCAGAAAGTAAAAAATCAGCAGAGTCTTTTGAAGATTCAATATCTTTATCTTTAGTAGATATTTCTTGAGTGTTTATTGTTTCAGTCTTGTTTGAGGCATTTTCTTGATTAATTGTCATAGATATTCCTTAGAAATTTCATGAAGAATGTTTTCTTATGCCTTTTCACTTGTACTTGAAGTTTTTTCTTCTACTTTATTACTCAAAGTCTCATCATTTTTTTGGGCAGTTTCAGATTCTTGAGAACCAAAAAGTTCTTCTTCTGCTTCTTTCTTTCTTTGATTATGTTCTTCTAAAGCAATTTCAGTGTTAAGAGTACGCTGTAAGTCTGTAGAAACACGACGGAATTCACCTAATGTTTTTCCAAGCGTTCTAGCTATTTTTGGCAGATTTTCTGGCCCTAATACAATAAGTGCTACAACAAGTATCACAAGTATTTCAGTTGTCCCAATTCCGAACATAGTGCGTCTCCTCAGTATTCACTTTTTGTACAATAGAATGGCAATACGGTCAAGTTAAGGCTGTTTAGACTAAAGCTTTTTGTCTCCGACGGCCAAAGGAGCAATGCCCCTTTGGAAACCCGAATAAGGCAAGGTGAGTTTGTAGGGAAGTGGCTAAAGTAGTTTTTTATTTTTTTGTTTGCGAAAAAGTTTTAATCTTTTGCTGCTTCGCACCAAAAGAATAAATACTGTTTCGCTTTAAAATAGTGGGAATTTGATTAATACATAGAATAAGTGAGCATTTGTCACTGCGTTCCAAATGCCTCCAGCTTTGTTTTTTTAAAAAGACATGGATTGTCACGTCGTTCACTTTGTTCGCTCCTCGCAATGACGAGTTAATATCGCTTTCTTAATGGGATAGCAATTTCTTTAATTAAATTAAAATTAATACAGTATGCACATTTGGAACGCAGTGACAAATGGCAAAATAATCTAAATTAGAACTAATTTTCTCCTATTTTAAAGCGAAACAGTATTTAATGTTTTGGTGCGAAGCGCCAAAACTTTAAAACTTTTTCGCAAATAAAAAAAATAAAATATAATTTCAACCACTATTTTTCGCACTCATCTTGCAAATTGGGGTTTCCAAAGGGGTTCAACTCCTTTGGCCGTCGGAGACAAAAAAAGTCTTAATACCAAAAAAAGAGGAGAATTTCTTCCCCTCTTTTTATTTTACTTTTAACCGATTATTCTACTTCGAGAACTTCGATTTGAGTACCGTCAGCGTGCAATACATGCACGGCACAGCCAAGTCATGGATCCACCGAGCGTATGACTCTCGAGACGTTTACAGGTGAATTATTTTCTCCTACGAGTGGCAAGCCGATGATAGCTTCTTCGATTGGTCCGCGAACGTCGTTATCGTCGCGAGGAGACATATTCCATAATGTAGCTGGAAGGAGTTGGTAATCATCGATAACGCCTTCGCTAGTTTTGATATAGTGCACTAAAGATCCACGTGGAGCTTCTGTGAGGCCGAAACCGAAACCTTCAGCAGGCAGAGTGAGTTCAACGAAAGTTGGTTGATCAAACTTTACTTGTTTGAGGTTTGTTTCTACAACATCAAGTAAGTGCCAAGTTTCTTCAACTCTTGCGATATGACGTCCCATAATTGAGAAGGCTAAATCTTCGCCTAAATCACGGAAATTCTTTGCACTAACGTTGAAGTATTGTTTAAGAAGTTTTTGACCTGTAGGTGAAATTTCTTTATTTGAAA
>CAYJAZ010000045.1:0-10368 GCA_964368455.1 uncultured Desulfovibrionaceae bacterium | reverse complement strand
TACGAACCTGTAGGTCAGGAGTTCGAATCTCTTCGGGCGCGCCATATACAAATAAAGCTTAGATTTTATCTAAGCTTTTTTATTTTAAATTTCTATTCTTTCAGCTTTTGAAATCTTGCTGCTCTACTCTAAAAAAAATCTTCTAAGGAACATTTATGAATAAAATACTATTCTCTTCTTTTTTGTTTATTACTCTTCTGTCTTCTCCTACTTTAGTCTTTGCTTTTGAAACTGATTTTCGCGATTATGTTAAAAATCAATCTTATGAAAAAGTTGAACAAGCTATACGAAATGGTGCAGACGTAAATTTTCAACCTGATTGGGAATCAGACACTTTACATTCTATAACTCCATTGATTACAGCAATCTTTGAAAATAGAAATGATATGGTTGAGCTTTTATTGAAATATAAAGCCAATCCAAATCTATACTATAATCGTGGAACTTCGCCTCTTATGGAAGCTGTAAGCAGAAAAAATAGAGAAGCTGTGGAATTGCTTTTAAAATATAAAGCAGATGTGAATCAAGAACATGGCTATGGTAAAACTGCTTTAGATTTTGCTATTTCAAATAATGACACTAAGATGGCACAGCTTTTACTTGATAATGGAGCAAAAATCGATCATCAAGATAAGAATGGCTTTACAGCATTACATTTTGCGGCTTCCTACAATGCAATAGATTGTTATAATTTATTAATTGCAAATAATGCTGATAAAACAATTTTAGATAATGACGGTTATACAGCGCAATTTTTTCTTAAAAAATAAATAGACTATTTTAATGTGTATAATAAAAGAAAAAGCCAGTTATTTTGTTAACTGGCTTTTTGCATTTTTATAAAATATTATAGATTAAATTCTTATACTTTTCTTTATATCTTCAATTCTATTTCTTGCAAAAATAAGTAATGAAATCATGTATTCAGATGAATTAAAGGTTTTTGTGACAAGAAGTGGGTCAAAAGTACAAATGGTGTTGAGATAGTCCATTGCAATATTGAAATTTTCTGTATTACCCTTGTCAGTAACATCAGGATAGAGAGTGTAAAGAGCATTAAAATAGTCTCTAACAACCAACATCATACCTTGAACTTCATAGATGTTATTATCAACAGCTGTAAAAGGTAAGTCTTTAGAATTTTGTAATAAACCAATAGCATAACCAATTAATTTATCGCTTATAATAAGTTCAAAAGCTGAATAGATATCATCAGGTCTTGCATTAAAAGTTGCTTTTTCACTATTCACATCAGCAAGATATTTTCTCATCAATTCTAGTGCTTTAGAATAGTATGATTCAGCTGATGGAATAAAGAGATAGCCCCATTTTGATGGTGAAAGAGCTAAATAATTCATACGTGCAGAATAAAGATCGTCATTTTCTTTGTCTGCAGAACCTAGTTTTGCAAATTCTACTGAAAAATGATCAAATAAAACTTTTGTTGCAACGTAGACACCAAATTGTCTGTAGGCTCTATTATCTAAGATATAGTAGTTAAATAAAAAGTCGTTTGCAGACCAACCAAAGGTAGAGTCTAATTCAAATTGTAGTTGATTTGTGATGGAATTAAGAACAGCATTTGCTTTGTTGCTGTCTTCAGTGTTTACTTGATATGGCAGTTCAAATTGTGTTTTGTCTATTACAGAATAGATTTTTTGTGCAAAGACAATAGTGAGTAAAACTGCAATAATAAAAACTACTTGCATGACAACAAAGCCAGAGGCTTTAATCATATTGTTTTTTAAATTCATTTTTTTCCTCTTTGTATAAGTTGCTCTACTAATAACATAAGAATTCACAGGAAACAAGATAGTAAAATCTTATAATTTTATTTATTTTTTTTATTTAAGAACATAATGATAGAAATTATATTTGATATATGTATTAATGGATGTAATAATGCTGTTTTTCTCGTTATTTCAATTCTCCATTTTTTTCAAGTTCTTGATGAATTGCCCCTACACAAGCAACATTTTTTCATTTTTCTTTATTTCTTCCATATAATCTTGAAGACCTTTAAACATTATACGATTCAACTTAGAATTAAGGTATAAGTCTGTCAAATTATAGTTAAATTTAAAAGAAATGCTATTAGTTATTAGATTTAAATAACTTGCAGCCGTGTCAAGGCTTGGGGTAAATAGGAGTGACGTGTGCTTTGTCGCTATATGCAAAGTGTATTTCTTGAAATAAAATTATTTGTATGCTATCTTTAAAGTATGAATATATGTATTGGTATATTTTTTGCTAATTTATTTTATAAGAGATTTTTGCCAACTTAGTAGTCATACAAGGAGTAGAACATGAACTATCTTACTGATTTCATTAAAGAGCTAAATATACATGATTTTTTTGAGGAAAATGGACTTTCACTTCCACCGATTCCTGCAAACATTTCTTTGTTAAAAGAATATTCTCCTCATATATATTCTACAGAAGCTATAGAATTATTTCCTTTATTATCAACACTTAATCTTTCTTCTTTGGATTTTATTTTTCCTGCAACAAGAGCTGAAGATGAAATAAAATTTTTCGCATGCGGTTTTCAAGGAAAAGGCATACAAAGTTGGCATTTTTGTTATTTACTTGATAGTGAACCTTTACAAATAGCCATTGCTCTACCTTGGGCAAATGCTTATAGCGACGCTGAATACGATCTTAGTAGAATAGAAATGGCATATTTATTAATAGAAGCATGTTTTCTTTATTCTACAAAGGATAAAAAAATCCGTATAACTCTAGATACAAGACAATGTCTTTGGGAAATACAAGACAATAAAGCCGAAGTGATAAAAAACGGCAATGATCTAAGCGTATTAATGGATTTTTTACTTGATGGCAAGTCAATTAATGATATCGAAAATAAAACAAATTGGATTAAAATCTAGGAGTGAAATATGTCTAAAATAATAAGCGACTCAAGCCTTTTGGCCTCACAAATATCTCAGATAACAAGCCCTCAAAATCAGCAAGGCCAAGTGCAAGGCCAAAAAGCAAAGAGTCATAGCGAACCTGAATCTCTTTCCTTTAGCAAATTTACTATAAAATCAAATACTTCACAGTTGCAAAGCATGATTTCATCTGCAAAGCAAAAATCAGAGTCACAAAAAAGCGCTCTTGGAATTTCTTTATTAAGTCAAGTTAAGGAAATGGTTTTAGGTAAATCCTATGCCAATTATTCTGCACCAGGCTCACCAGAAAAACAACAAGCTTGGGAGAATTTATTAAGATGTGCAGAAGCAGCTGATAAAGCCTCTAAAGAATTTTCACAACATCCTGCCAGCATATTTAAATCTAATCCTATCATTCCAGAAGCCATGGAAATTCTTACAAAATTCACAACAGCTCAGCACGATCTTTCGGGAGCTATAAGCAAATTTATAAAAACATCTGGCATGGCAGATTGCAGTAAATTAATTGGCTTACAACAAAATGCACAATTGCGTGCCTCTGAGGCCATTAATTTTGCAGCTTCATCTATGTCTGTTGCCGCTGCAAAAGATCCTACAACAAAGGCAAGTTTTGAGGTTCGCTCTTATGGCATGTTTGATGCTCCAAAAATAAAAAGCGAAACCCTTGGCGGCGCGATGAGTGAAATTTCGCTCTCTATGCATCAAAATAATACTCATCTTCAAAGATTAAATTCACAAATGCAAGGCTATTTCAAAGAGCTTGACTTCCTTGAACAAAACAAAGGACATATGAAACATGATGAATTTGTGAGTAAAGTTACGGATATAAGAGCAGAACTTGCCATGGCTAAAACTCAAATTGCCGAAATGACAAATCCAAGAGAAGGACTCGTTGCCGATAAAAGTCTTTACGAACCTCTTGCAGAAATGCTCACTCGAGCTGAAAGCAGATTGACTTCTTTATTTTATGCAAATCCTAGAGATAATATTATCAATAATCTAAAAGCGTTACTTCCTAAAATTGACATGCAATTATTTGCAAAGCCAACATTGCCTACAAGCGAAACTGTTGTACCCAAAAGTCAGGAAATAAGCCAGGAAAGTCTTGAAAAAACAGTGGTTATGACGCAAGCTGAAATCGATAGAAAAGAAAATGGAGAGGACTTAGAAAGAACTATCCTTGTCAACAATGATCTTGAAAGCTCGGTTATTATGCCACAAAGCGAAATTGACGTAGACCTTGAAAGATCTGTTATTACGAGTCAGAGCGATCTTGACGGGCAAGAATCTTCTCCTTTAGAATCCACATTAACTGTTGATGATGATTTTGGCACTAGCTTTAGTATAGACGAAGAAGTGATAGAAGATTCTTCTCCTTTAGAGCAAAGTCCAATTCAAGAAGACGAGACAGCTAAAGCGGCTTTAGAAAAGAAAGAAAAAGACATGGAATCCTTGCAAGGCATTGCTGAGGCATATAATGCAAAAGTCGATCTTCTTTTAAGACAATTATCAAATCCTCAATTATCGGATGAAGATTTTGAAAAATTGCTTCTTGAGCAATTTAGCGAAGTAAAAAGTGCAATACGTAATTCACAAGCTCAATCTTTATTGACTGATATCAACGACACTCAACTATCGCAAGGACTTAAATTACTTGTAGAACAAAGCGATCAACTCAACAGCGACGAGAAAATGCTGCTTGAAGGCATGCTCAGAAAAGCAGACGATCGTGGACATGAAAGAGGAGAATATATTCAAGCAGCCCTTGATCATAATGTTAGCATACAGGGCATGGTAGAAGCCTATTTACGTAATATTCCTGCCGAATTTTATAATTTTAATGTATCTGACTCTACATTATTAAAGGCCGAATCTCTTGGTTCTGGTCAAGTTAATAGTGTAAAGCTTTTATCTTATGGCGGCCTTGAAGCAGAAAGTGCAAGTTTTGTATTCAAAGACGAAATTTCAGCTTTAAGAGGCTATAATGGAGTAGCTTTCATTTTTCTAGGGCATAATAATTCTACTTCTGTTGGAGCTGTTAATATAGCAAATAATATTGTTGCAAAAATGATGGGTGCTCAAGGGGTTATCCCTCAATCTTCTGTTGGCATACACGATGGGCAATTTGGTCTCTTCATGTCGAAAGCCCCCGGCAAAACGGCTGAACAACTCATTAATAAAGGCATTACACTTGCAGATGGCACAAATATAAATTTAGGAGCACTTGCGTTTAGATTGGACAGCTCTTTAGTTAAAACAATGCGTGCAAATCTTATGCGTGAACTGAACAAGCTAGAATGGCTTGACGTTATAACTGGCCAGCAAGACAGGCATGCTGCCAACTATCTTGTTGATATAAATCCTCAAAACGGAGAGGTTGTGGTTACTGGCATCGATAATGATTTCAGTTTTGCAGAGGCAAAAGTTGGCATGACAAGCTTTGATGTGAATAAAATTACAGGCAAAGCAAAAGAACTCATAAGCAAGGAATTTGCTGATTCTATAGACGAAAACGGCATTATTGACACAGCTCAATTAAGCGAAACACAATTAGAAAGATTTAAATATATTTTGAATATACGTCAAGTGCAAACACCTCAATGTATAGATCAAGAAATGTATGAATATCTTGTCTCTATTGATGTTGGAAGTTTTAAAAAAGAACTTTCTGAACTTCTTTCTCCTGCCTCTGTAGATGCTGCTGTATCTCGCTTGCTTGATGCTCAAGAACATGCTCAAAAACTCAAAAGAGAAGGTAAAGTAATTGCCTCTGATGATTGGCAAAATCAAGCCTCAAAACAGCCTACTCAAATGGGAGTAGACTATGCAAGGCAAAGTTTTCTACAAAGAGATTTTGCAATGCTTATAGGCAAAAATTTTGAAAATGCTGTGTCTGACGATTTTGAAGATAGTATAGATGATATTGATGATGATCTAGACAGTACAGACAGCATCGACGACACATACAGCCTAGACGACGATTATCAAGATAGCCCACAGACCGAAATTCCGCCGTATGGATCTGTGTAAAGGTTGTGCAAAGCGAACAAATACTGCTCTAGCATCAACAAAGGTATAAGTTTTTCAAATTATTATGAACTTTAAAAGAAATGTTTTTAGTTAATAGATTTTAATAACTTATAGTAGTGTCAAGGTTTGGTATAAATTGGGTTGACGTGTGTTATTTTTAAAGATTAATAAAAAAGCTTGACTATTATCTAGCATTACTATACAAGTTTTTTACGCGCTCGTGGCTCAGCTGGATAGAGCAACAGGCTACGAACCTGTAGGTCAGGAGTTCGAATCTCTTCGGGCGCGCCATATACAAATAAGGCTTAGATTTTATCTAAGCTTTTTTGTTTAACTATTCATCTTTGAAAATATATATGCAAAAATAAATGCCAAAATTCTTTTGAAATTTGGCATTTATTTTTTGAGATATAGAATTTATATAAAAGATATAATCAAATTAATCTTCGTCAGTAGTAGCATCAAGATTATATTTCATTTCAATTCCATCATGCAATGAAGAAGTTACTAAACAGCCATTACGCATAACTTTTTTAATTCTTTCAAAAGTATCGTAATCGTCATCATCGATTTCAACTGTCACATCTAAAACAATTTCAAGTGCTGTACCATTTCTTTCTTCAGGAGCAATGCCTTCAGTATTGATTACAATATCACCAATGGCTTTATTGCCTGTGTCGATAATGTGTTTTTCACCTTCACTTTTATAAGAAACTTGTATTCCTGCCATAATAAACTCCTTTAGCTTATAAAATTATTATTTTACCAGCTTATAAATAATTATAAGCTGTTGAGTAAGTGAATATTACTTCATCTGATCTTTTAGTAACTCAGACATATGCAAGACTTTTAGTGGAAGTTTGTTTTTCTCAGCTCCACCGCGTAATTGCATAATACAACCTGGACAATCGACAACAAGATGGGTAGCATCTGTGTCCGCTATATTTTTTAATTTGTTTTCTAATATTTTAAGTGACGTTGGAAAGGCGCACCAGCTTGCGGAAAATCCGATCATGGTGGCTGGCCACACGACTCCACAAGTGAAGAAAAAAAAGAAGTTATTAAAGAAAATAACTAATTTATTTCTGTAAAAAGGCAATTTTCACTTTTCTTTCTCCCAATCAGAAATTTGAAAATTGTCTTTTTATTTTAACTTCTATAAAACTACCTCTAAAGGTTTACTATATTTATAAAATATTATTAACTTGCTATATTATAGTCTTTGGCATAAAATTAACAAACTTTCTTAGACACTAAGGTATTGTGATTAAAAGTCGATAAGTTAATTAATCATGATAAGGAGGATAATATGCAAATGTTAAGTGATGCTGGAAGCGTGAGTGCTAGCAATAGTTTCTCTATGGGAGCTTTTTCTGAAGCTCTAAACTTCCAAAAAGACATGACAAATAAATTGTATGATAGCCTTGATAATAATAAATCAAATGCATCATCTGCTTCGTCATTACCCTCTCTTTCTTACGAAGAGGGAAAAGGTTTGACTATAGATACTAAAGTATAGTTTAAGCTGTTTGCACAATTTCGTTCATGAAAATAAAGAAAGTCTTAGTACAAGACTTTCTTTTTTTTACCCTACTTTTACCCTATTTTTACCCTTTCTTTTCCTTTTTATCCCTATTATCACTATTATTTTTGAGACTTAATTTATACAAACCTTTTATAAGTTTGATTTGTTCGGCCTTTGTTTTCACTTCGCCGTCTATTTTTGCGTGTAAAGCTTGTGAAAGTAAGGTAGCATATATCTTACCCTTTGGAATTTCTAGGTTTTCTAAATCATAACCATTGATATCAACTTTTTCGTGTCGCCACATATAAATATATTGAGTAAGAGCTTTTTTTACTTCCTCTTCAGAAGTTTTTGCTAGGCAATAAAGCACAACTTCAATTGCTTCTCTTTGTAATAATGCATAAACAATACTTGCTTTTTCTTTTTTAAGTACAGATTTCTCAAGTTTTGGAAAAACATGTATAATAGAGGATCTTATAGTATGAAGATGTTTCAATCTTTTTTCTGTAAGTTCTAGTCTTTTGCCTAACTCACTTATTTCATCTACATTATTATTTCTTGAAAGTGCAAGTAAGATAAGTAATAATTCATCAACTTTTTCATCTAAATAGAGTTTTTTGTGTAAGTCAATAAATTCTAAAATATTTTTTGTTAATTCTTGTTTGTTTATATCAAGTGAAAGAATAGGATGTATAGCACGCAAAAGATTAAATTCTTGCATACGTGCTAGGCAATTATAAGCATTTTCTTCTTTTAGAATTAATTCAAGTTCACTGCGTATTCTTCTGCCAGAAAGTTGATCTACTAATTGTATTTCAATTGCATTTTGCATAAGTTTTTCGCATTGCACAGAAATAGAGAAATTATATCTTTGTTCAAAGCGAATAGCACGTAATATTCGTGTAGGATCTTCAACAAAACTTAAAGTATGTAGCATGCGGATTCTTTTTTTACGAATATCTTGTCTGCCATTAAAAAAGTCCACAAGCATCCCATATTCATTAGGATTAAGACGAATAGCCATAGCATTTATAGAAAAATCTCTGCGTAATAAATCCATCTTTAAAGACGAAATCTCAACTGTTGGCAAAGCCGCAGGATATTCATAATATTCAAGCCTTGCAGTTGCTATGTCAATTTTACATCTAATTCCACTTGTGTCATTATATATCACTGTAGCAGTAAGAAAAAGTGCGTGTTCTTTAACTTCGCCATTAAGCTTTTTCGCTAATTTATGTGCAAATTGAATGCCATTGCCCTCAACAACAAAGTCAATATCAAGACTATGCCAATCCTTTACTTTCTTTTCTAATAAAATATCTCGAACAAAACCACCCACTAAAGAAACTTTACAAGACATTTCTTCTGCTAATTGCCCTGCTTGTTTTAAAATATCTATATATTCTGAATTTAACTTGTCGTTTAAAATACGAGAAATATTTCTTTCTTTTTGCTTATTCGCTGGTTTAAAAATTGAAATATCAGCATTTTCTTCGCTAAAAATTCTAATAATGTCTGTTCTAGTGATAACGCCAACAATAGGAAGTTTAATAAGATCTTCTTGCTTCAAATTCTCTTTTTTAGACGATACAATAGGAAGTAATCTTTGCTTTTCTCCAACAATAATTTCTATAACATCTTGTAAATTCGCATTTTTATTCAAAACTTTAAAGTTTCTATGCATATAAAGAGAAACCATACTACGCATCATCATAGGATTAAGTTCACTCGCTCTAGCCGCGTGTTCCTGACTAATCCAGCCTAAAGCCCTTTCTTGTTTATCCAATATAGGTACAGCCTTTATACCAAACCTTGTCATAGTTCGAGCCGCTTCACCCATACTCGTATCAGGACTAATGCTAATTATCGGCGATGACATCAAATCTGCAGCCGTCATATCAGGCTTCTTCGTATAGTACAATTCCTTTATAATAGCTTCCTTGACTTCAAGTGCTGTCATATCCTTAATGCTAGCTGATGCTGCATAGCTATGTCCACCACCACCAAATTTCTTACATATATATCCAACATTTATCTGCTTATCGATACTACGTGCCAAAACCTGCACCTTGCCCGCCATCTGCAAAAGTGCAAAAAATGCATTGCATGGCAGAATCTCCATAATCTTAGGTGCAATCATTGCAAAATCATGTATGTATTCTTCACTAGACGCTTGAGCAATTACGAAATTTAACCCATAAAGTTCAAACGTTTCTGAGGATTCAAGTAATTCGTTTAATGCAGTCACATGTTCAGGGGTGAGCTTGTCGTTTAAATATGTTTTTAATTGATTTGTATCCACTAAAAAAGAAGCTAAATAAGCCGCAGCTTGAAAATCTTTAGTCCTTGTCGAAGAATAAGTAAAAGAAGCTGTATCAGCATGTATGCCAAGCATCAATAAAGTAGCGTCTTGTGAAGAAAGTTTAATATTTCTTTTCTTCAATTCAAGACTCAATAAAGATGCAGTTGCACCAATTTCATCATAGTAAAGTCTATCTATTGCAATATCTTGTGAAGAAATCGGGTGATGATCCCACGCAATAACTTCTATAGAATCACTTGCTATAAATTCAGCAACATGTTCAAGTCTTGAACTTTGTCTAGTGTCAACTACAATAAGTCGAGAATACTCTTTTATGTTTTCATTTTTAATATTAACAAAGGTATAGCAAAAAGAAGCAATTTCATCTATATATTTTTGTAAAGCTTTCTCCTGTGTGCCAGGAAAATAAATATAGGATTGTGGATAAAGATGAGAAGCACCAATCAATGATGAAAAACTGTCAAAATCAGCATTTGCATGGCACGTAATCAATGTCTTTTTAATAGAATTTTTCATAGATAAAACCTTACTTAGTAAAACTGTAGCTATCTATTAGTAAAATAACAATGAATCAG
>CAYJAZ010000044.1:0-11882 GCA_964368455.1 uncultured Desulfovibrionaceae bacterium | reverse complement strand
CGTGCAAACCAAAGGCAAAGGAAGTGGAATCGGAATCCATATCCATAATATCTGCATCAAATTCTGCATAATTGAAGTCGAAATGAGCACCTAAAGAGAATTTTTCGCTGAAATTATAACTTGCTCCGCCTGTCACACCCATTTGTGAGCCGTCAAAATTGTATTCATTGTTATTTGTCAAAGAACCATAAGGAGTCAAGAAAGCAGTCCACTTGTTTTGCTCCATTTCTGAACCTGCTGCCATACCACTATTGCCACTATTTCTACTATTTCCATTATCTGAAACTAAGTCAGCATAGATTGCATTATACTTTGTTTGTAATAATTCTCTTGTAATATTGCTCATCTGCCCTTGAATGAGAGTAAGATTTCCTTGAACAGTAGCATTGCCAGGAGTTGTTTCGGAATTGATATTTGTTTCAAGGCGGACTGTTGCAGTATTTGGGTCGCTTCCATTTGTTAAAGTAGCTTTCAAGAATGGCACTTCTGTTGTGGCTTGTAATATTGTTCCGCCCACTGCTGCACTTTGAATACCAGCTGTCATACCGTCAGCACCAACTACATTATATTCCTGCCCCCAAACAAAACCTTGTGCCTCAGTGCCAGGGCGTAGAATAAGGGTGGAATTTTGGAAAGTTAAATCACGATGATTACTACCAAAAACAGAGTCCTCAGTATTCCAAATACGCAAAACAGTTGCCCAAGTGCCTATGCTATAATTATTATCTCCATAAGTTTCAAAGGCTTTGCCTGTAGTTGCTTTTGCTGTAATTATACCTGTATTGTTTAAAAGATGAATACCGTTGTCATTATATCCGTCAACATACATGCCGTAGATATTATTGTTACCGCTTACATTGATAGTACCGCTATTTGTTATATTGTGGTTACCATATCCAGCTCTAGCAAACATGCCGTTGATATTATTGTTACCGCTTACATCAATAGTGCCACTATTTGTAAGATTGTGGTTGCCGTCACCAGCATTCGCAAACATGCCTATCCCACCATCGTTAGCGCTTATATTAATAGCACCGCTATTTGTTATATTGTGGTTGCCTTCATTATCAAAAGCATACATGCCGATAACGTCATCATTCTCGCTCATATTAATATTAATAGTTCCGCTATTATTAAAGATATAGTCTATATCGCCAGCGTTATAGCCAAGCATACCTACTATAAGCCTAACTCCGGAGACACTATATAATGCTCCGCCAGTGATATTTCCATAGTTATTGAGAATAGGAGTATTGAGAGCAGAACCAGAAACTCCATAATCGTTAGATGATGCATTCATGGAATTAATTGTTGTTCCTGCTGGATTATCTGCCGCTTGAGCTTCGCTTGCCATAAAAGGGCTTGCAAGCATTGAGGCAAAAGCTAAAGTGCCGAAAACATTCAATAAAGCACATTTTTTGAGCACTGCCGCATAGCGATTTTTTAAATTTGATAAAGCATTTTTAGATTGCATAAGACTTTCCTTTCTTATTTTTATTTGCCAAAAAAATTGGCGTTTTATTATAAACGAGATAAACTTGCAAGTTTTATACCAAGTTAAATAATACAAATTACACACTTTATTTTAATACATTCACAACTTCTTCATAAAGCTCATCATCAAGTTGATGCTCATTCTTTTTTGGCAAAGCAAAGGCTGAAATCAATTTTGATTCCACTTTATAGTGATGCAGAAAGAAAGTTTTTCCATCCTCTACTTGCGTAGCATAAAGAGGATCATTCACTAAAGCAAAGCCCATAGCACAAAGATGCGCACGAATTTGATGTCTAACACCTCTAAAAATTGTACATTTAACTAAAGAAGTATTATTTTCAAAAACTTTTAAAGGTTTTACTATTGTATGTCTTGCCTTGTCTTCCTCGTAAATTGGCCTTACTTTCACCTTGTTTTTATTGATATTTATCGCTAAGTCTATATCCATTTCTGTCAAAAATTTTCCTTTGACAAGGGCTATATAGTCTTTTTGAATTTCTGCCTGCATTTGTGCTTCTTTCCATACATTGCTCGCTTCCTTAGACTTTGAAGCCACAATAATACCAGAAGTGTCGTTGTCTAAACGATTAAGAAATTCTACATGCGGATAATGGCTTCTTACTCTATCTTCTAAGGCCTTATTCTCAGAATGTTGAATAGCAGAAGTTGGAAGTGAAAAATCTTTATAAAACGCTATATAATTCTCGTTTTCTGATAAAATAAGTGCGTCTACTTCGGCTTTAGAATAGACTTTCTTTTCTTCTTGCTCTACAAGGGTTATTTCTTGCCCCTCACGAACTTTATACAGAGCATTTTGTGCATAAGAATTCACGCAAACAAGGCCTTGTTCACACAATCTTTTTCTTGCTCTTTGTCCAAGATCTTTTGTGTCTGGATGTTGTGCTAAAACAGAGTCTAAACGCATTCCATCTAAATCTTTAGTTATTTTTAATATAGCCATGTTAACAAAACCTTTATAAATATTTAATACAATTAAGAAGCAAAATAAAGGCTAGAAAGAGCCTTATAAACACAAATCACACCAGAAAAACCAACGGCAAAAAGTATGATTCTTTTAAATGTTCTCACATTCACCCTCTTGCTCACAGGATGTGATAAAGCAAGGCCAACAATAACAGTAGGTATGCCATAATAAAGATAAGGTAATAGTTCTTTAGTATAAAGTCCTGAGCTTGCATGTACTATTGCAGCAATAATGCAATTGAGAAAGACAGAAAAACTCATTGTTGAAAAAAAGCATTCCTTTGACCAACCAGAATAAATTGCATACATCACTAATGGAGGCGAAGATAAAGAAATAGAAGTATTTGTAAAACCTGAAACAAAACCTGCTAAAGAGGCGGTATAGGCATTGTCGTCATGCGGAATTTCTTTTTTAGGTATTATTTGTAAGATAAAATAAAAAATAAGCACAGCACCAGCTAACAATTGTATTGAAGTTGCTGAAATAAAAAGCAAAACATATCCACCTACTATAGAGCCAGGTATAGCTGCTAGAGTGAGGGGAATAAGTGCTTTATAATTGAGATGTGCGTGATAGGTGATAATTCTTGTGCAAGAAGTTGCAATAACAAGCAAGATAGAAATAGGCAATAAGATTTTTGGAGGCAGATAGAAGGCAGTTATAGGCATAGCTATCATAGCAGAGCCAAAAGATGTAAGGCCGCTAATAAATGAACCTAGCAACCAAGCTAAAATAAAAACAATATAAACTTCTTCCATTTCCCTCATCCTTAAAAATAAATTGAAATCCCTCTATACATACAAATAGTTCCAGCAACTAAGATCACAAGTAGAACAAGTTTTCTAAAGAAATCTTTATTTATTTTTTTACTCAGAGGATAAGCCATCAAAACACCAACTACTACCGCTGGAAGAATTGTAGCTATATAAGGCAACATTTCCATTGTATACAAACCAGAATAAGCATATATAGCCATAGTGATT
The DNA here is from genome assembly GCA_964368455.1 of uncultured Desulfovibrionaceae bacterium. Lineage (GTDB taxonomy): Bacteria > Desulfobacterota > Desulfovibrionia > Desulfovibrionales > Desulfovibrionaceae > CAYJAZ01. The sequence continues at coordinate 8,419 of CAYJAZ010000044.1, read as the reverse complement.
ATACATATTAAAAATGTTGCAAAACTTATAGTAGCGAAGAAAGTTTCTTTTGCCCAATCAACGCAAATAGCATAAATTGCAATAGGCGGGCCAGAAAAAGAAACTGAGGTATTCAAAAAGCCAGAAACAAAGCCTGCTACAAGGCCTTTTGTACGGCTGTCTTGATAGACAATATGTTTTTTTGGAAGAAGTTGCCACACAACAAAAAGCAACATAATGCTGCCTGCAAATATTTGAATTTTTTGTGCTGAAATATAAAGAAGTATGTACATGCCAAGCATTGAACCAGGTATTGAGCCAACACTCAAAGTCACAACGGCCTGCGTATTTATGTGCGATTTATAAAGAAAAAACATCGCAAGAGAAAGAACTGTTACAGCACAAATAGTAATAGGCACTATCATTGTTGGTGCAAGATAAGAAATAGTGAGGGGTAAAGCAATCATTGCTCCGCCAAGTCCTGTCAATCCTGCCATAAAACCACCGATAAACCACGCTATAGCGAAGACATAAAGTTCTTCCATTCTATTTCCTTTTTTGTATTTATGCTCCTAAAATTTTATCCAAGAAAAGCATCTGCTGCCCTATAAAGGCAAAGCAAGGAAGAAATCCCGATAACAATCAATACAATTTTTACAAAAAGTTTTTTATTGATTTTTTTCTCTAAAGGATAAGCACAAAGCAAACCAACAAGTGCAGCCGGCACAGCTTGGTATAAATAAGGTAACATATCTGTTGAATAAAGCCCAGAGCAAGCATGAACCATGCCTGCAATAGTACAATTTAACACTATTGACACACTTAAAGTTGAAAATATTTCTTCTTTTTTCCAACCTACTAAGAGCGAATAAATCGCTACAGGAGGGCCTCCCATTGAAATTGATGCATTGAGAAAGCCAGAAGCAAAACCAGAAGATACAGCACCAGGAGTATTTTCACTATACACTTTTACAGGTTTAGGCAGAATTTGCCAAACTACATATAAAAACATAGTGAGGCCAGCAAGCAATTGTATGGCTGCTGGCGAGATTAAGTGTAGAAGATAACCGCCTAAGATAGCACCAGGTAAGGCTGCTATAGTTATTGGGATTAAAGCTTTAAAATTTATCCCTGATCTATACACAAGTATCATATAAGAGGAAATAACTACAACCATTATAGTAGTTAAAGGAATTAACATCGAAGGAGGCACAAAGGGTGTTATCAATGGAACAACTACCATTGCAGAACCAAAACTTGTCAATCCATTAACAAAACCTGAAATAAACCACGCACACATGAAGAAAAAAGAAGCTAATTCCATAAAAAACATCCAGAAAAATACTAAGAAAAAACCTCCTCCATTCTAAAGAAAATGAAAATTATTGCAAGTTTAATTTTCATTTTATTTTGTGAATTTTATTCAATAGATAATGTTTAAATTTATAAAGAATGTTAAAAAAACATGGATTGCTACAAAAGAAATTTTTCTCTGTCTTTGTAACAATCCATGTTTGCAAGGAGAGTTTATGATGTATAGAAGCTTTTATACCTTATACATACAAACTATTCAGCAACTAAAACTTCAGATTTAGCATTTTCAAATTTATAAATGAGAGCAAAGGTTGGTATAGAAATTAATACACCGATAAGGAATGGAGGAAGATTTGCGTATACACTTGAGAAAATATTTGCTTCTATCATCTTTGTTGATGGATTTACAGCAAGATACCAAATAGCACAACCCAAGAAACCTGTCACAGCACTATACCATGCAGCATTGCGTGAAGAGAGTTTTAATTTTACTAAAGCAACATAAGGAACCATTGCAGTTGCACCGATAACAGACCATGAAGTTGTGCATAATAATGCTATTATTTGTCCTTCTAAATTCGCTGCTAAAGCAGAAACGCAAACACAAAGAACAATACCAATAAGCCAACCAATCTTATTTGCAGGTTTACCTGTAAGATCTTCTGTGAAAGAAGAGGCTGCAATATGATACAAAGCTGTAGTTGTTGAAAGTGAAGCTGAAATAACTGCTAAAGTGAATATTTGCTGGCCGATATGTGGTAAAAGCATTGCAGTAAGGGTGCTTACAACTTTATCTGGGCTTGAAATTTCAGGAAGAATCAATCTTGAAAGAGCCGCAGCATAGAACATACCCGCTACTAAGATGAAGATAATAACAGTTGCGATGATTGCTGTTCTGTGCACATGTTTCTTGCTTTCAAGAGCAAAATGTCTTTGAATTACTTGTGGTTGAGCCCATGTTGCTACAGACATAACTAAAACTAATGAAAAAACAAAGAAACCTTGTCCACCTGATGAAATACTTGTAAAGCCATTATTTGCAAGTTTTGTTGGTTCTAGTTCAGCTAAAGCGTGGAAACCATCGATAGGGCCACCAACTTTTGCAAAAACTGCGTACATAATCAATACAATACCAACAAGCATAACGCCACCTTGCATAGCTTCTGTGTAAAGAACGCCACGAAGACCGCCCCACCAAACTAAGAAGCCAACAAAGATAGCAAGTCCCCATGTAAGTGATTCAACAGAATAAGGAAGAATATTTGCAAGCATAACTGACGCGCCTTTAAGAACACCTGATGCATAAACTGAAAGGAAGAGAGCAAAGATAAGGCCTAAGAAAACACGTAGTTTTTTAGTATTGTGTCCTAAACTGATAAGTTGAGCTGGAGTACGAGCTTTAAGATTTTTTTGTATAACCTTGGTATCCCATGCAAAAACTAAGTACACAAAATATGTACCAAGCAAGGCAACACCAAAACCTACTAAACTTATTTGAACGCCATATAAATATGCCAAACCAGAAAATCCAATCAATGCAACCGCTGAAACATAGGTAGCAACATAAGCAAAGGCTTGCACTGTAAAACCAACTGTTCCTGTTGTTGTTACATCATAACCTTTACCTTTTCTCGCAAGCCAAACAAATATGGCTATATAGGCTATCCAAATCGCAATATCGTAAACTTCCATCTCATCTTCCTTTTTGTTAGAATTTTATCTATGCCTTTCTGAGATCTTCAAAAGCATAAACATAAAAAAAGCCACTCCCTCACGGAAATGGCTTGCTTCATCAATAAATAGATTTTTGAGAATACTACAAGACTCCTTCCCGTGTACTTACGAGCTGGCTAAAAAAGCTAAAGCTAAAGAAGAAGTTTGTATTATAGTTCATATTAAAAAGACTATCCTTAAAGTAATTTCAAAATCTTTTTTAAAGATAGTGAAATTTTGATCTATTGTCAAGTTTTTATTTGACATTTTTTAAAAATAAAATAATTTCCTGAAAAACACTCTTTCTTAGTCTTCATGAGTATTTGCTAACACACCTTTTTTGCACACATAAAAAAGCACATAAAAACAGAAAAGAGCTGTAAACACTTCCGCAACAGGCGAGGCAAGCCAAATAGAAAAAGGCCCAAAAACAAATGGAAGAAGATACAAAAATAAACCACTCAAGATAATACCATTCAATAAAGAAATAAGTATCGAGAATTTTGGCATCAAAAGAGCCTGTGTGAAAGAAGAACAATATATATTGAAAGGCAAGAAAAGATATGTCAAAGCATAAGTTCTTATAATTGCAGGTGCTATATCAAGCACATTCTGTGTTGGCTCCATGAATATATAGATAAAGAAAGTTGGGAAAATCAAAAGCACAGCAAGACAGAATATAGTGATTAAAACTATAGTAATAAGATTATATTTCAACAACTTAAGCACTCTTGAATTTTGCTTAGCTCCAAAGTTCACAGAAAGAATAGGTTGAGAAGCATGCCCTACAGCAAAGGCAAAACAACGTACGCAAACTGTGATATTCACAACAATACCATACACAGCAAGTGCGTCTTCATCTAAGTATATAAGTATTTGGTGAATAAAGATAAGTGTCAATAAACCTAATGCTGCATCCACAAAGAAAGTAGGAAAACCATTTAAAATCAAATCTTTAGAATAAGCAAAAAATCTTTTTGGCATCTTTAATTTCAAAGTATTTATAGGCAAGAAAAAATGTCTACACATGCATAAAGTTGATATCAAAGCACCGCCACTTGTTGCAATAGCCGCACCTGTCATGCCCCATCCAAAAACAAAGATAAAGACATAATCGCCTATAATATTAAAAATACCGCCTATAAAGATGCCTTTTGTCACAAGTGCAGGATTAGAATCGTTACGCAAGAAAAATGTAAGCACTTGCATATAGCCAAAAACAGGTGCAAGCAATTTCACAGGAAAGAAATATTCTTTAGCTAAATCAAAAAGTTCGCCTTGTGCTCCAAAAAACATTAATATTTCATTTTCAAAAGCCCAAAAAGAAATAAAAAGAACAAGTGAGAAAAAAGTTGAACACATCATAGCTGAAGTAAAGACTTCGTTCGCACTTTGTGAATTTGGATCAGAACCACGAATATTGCTATAGACAACTGCCCCACCAATACCCGCTAAAAAACCAAAACCAAATAATAATGTCCAAATCGGCATAAAAATAGCCATCGTTGCCACACCAATAGGGCCGTAAAACTTACCCACCATGGCCATATCAATAAGGCCATAGATAGGCATAGCTAAAGAACCACCCAAGGACACAATAAAATATTTCAAGTAAATATCTTTTATATTTGATTTAACTAAATCCATCTTCTTTCCTTTCCTTATTCACAATAATGAACATAACTATAAGTATTCATATTACTAGAATGTTTTTCTAACACATTTTAACAAAATAAATGTAGCATATACTACATTTATTTCAATCTCTTCCTATCCTTCAGTAAAAACGGTATTTATTTTAATTAGATACTCTTATCTATATATTTAAAAGGCAGGCTAAATCAATAATCAAAAAAAATACTAGCCTATGAGAAGCATATATATTAAAAAGAAAAAAAGGAGTTCATTATGAATAAAAGCATTCTTTTTACACTACTTTTAGCTATTCCACTTGCTATTGGTTTTTTAGCTTCTTCACTCTTTTCCGACACTGCCCTTGTCTATAATGCCTTCAACTTACCACCATTTTCGCCGCCTGCTTCTATTTTCGGCATTGCATGGACTATTATCTATATTCTTATGGGCATAGCTTCCTTTTTTATCTTTACTGCAAAAGCACAAAGAAAAGATAAAATCTCAGCTTTATTTATTTATTTCTTCCAATTAATCATTAATTTTTTCTGGACTTATATTTTCTTCAATCTCAACTTACAGCTTATTGCATTTTTATGGATTATATTTCTTATCCTTCTTGTCTACATCTTAATCAAGAAATTCTATCCTATTTCAAAAATTGCCTCCTATCTGCTTCTTCCATATTTTTTATGGCTTTGCTATGCAAGCTATCTCAACTTATTCATATTCTTACTTAATTAAATCAAATTTTAAAACTTGCCATCTTTCTAAAAGCAATTTACTTTAACTAAAAAAGAAATAATAAGAGTATATATCAAATGTTAACAGTAAAATGTGCTGCCTGTAGAAAAAAACTATGGAAATACCAAAAACTTGGGCAAGGCGAAGTGATAAGATGTCATAAAGAGAGAATTTCAAAACTCTACGATATCAAAGAAAAAGACGATAAGATCTACTGCCTATGCGGAAAAGTCATTGGAATTGACAAAGGCACTTTCTATTCTATGGTAAAAAATTCTTTCACCTATGCAGGCACAAAAGTCAATAAGATGTAAAATTTGACACAATAACACCCGCTATGGCATAAATCACGTCTATATAAAGCTCAATAATCCACACTAAAAACTCTCACGCCCCAAAGCCATCAAGTAGGTATTTATGAAAAATATATCCGCAGATAAAATCTATAAAGCCATTGTTGAAATGATAGCAAAGTCAAGCACTATTCTTGAACACGATGTCTACAATGCCCTCAAAGCAGGCTACGAGCGTGAAACACACGCCGCCTCAAAAGAAATATTTCGCCAGCTTCTTGAAAATGCAGACTATGCCGCAGAATCAAAGCTCCCCCTCTGTCAAGATTGTGGAACAGCGATTTTCTTTGTAGAGCGTGGAGAAAATGTGTGCATCGACATGCAAGAATATTCCACTTTAAACGAAATCATAAATGCCGCTATGAAAGAAGCATACGATATTTCCTATCTTAGAAAATCCATGTGTGATCCACTCACAAGAAAAAACACTACAGACAATTCCCCAGCTGTCATACACACTGACATCATCAAAGGCGAAACTTTCAAAATTTCCTTCTTAGCAAAAGGTGGCGGCAGCGAAAACATGTCACGCGTAACAATGCTCAGCCCCTCACAAGGCCTTGAAGGCATACGTAAATTTGTCATTGAACGCGTAGCAGAAGCAGGGCCAAATCCATGTCCGCCTATCGTCGTTGGCATTGGAATAGGTGCAACATTTGAATCAGTTGGTATATTAGCAAAAAAAGCCCTTATGCGTCCTCTCAAAGACAAAAACCCAGATCCTCAGCTTCAAGCCCTAGAAGAAGAATACCTAGAGCGTATAAATAAGCTAGGCATAGGCCCAATGGGTCTAGGTGGAAAAACAACTGCCCTCGCAGTAAAAATAGCAAAAGCACCTTGTCACATAGCCTCCCTTCCATTAGCTGTAAACATTCAATGTCATTCAATACGTCACGACACAATAGAATTTTAAAAGGAAAACAAATGCCTACATACAAACTCACAACTCCTCTCAAAAAAGAGGATATCATAAAACTAAATGCTGGCGACATCATCATATTATCAGGCATTATCTATTCATGCAGAGATGCCGCACATAAAAAATTCATACAAGCACTTGACGAAAACAAGCCCTTACCATTTGATCTCAAAGGGCAAATCATCTATTACATGGGGCCATCACCAAGTCCAGAAAATATGGTTATCGGCTCTTGCGGCCCTACAACCTCTTCGCGCATGGATCTCTACGCCCCTAGATTATATGAGCTCGGGCTTGCCGCAACCATAGGTAAAGGAAAAAGATCTCAGGAAGTCATAAATGCCATAAAAGAGCATAAAGCTCTCTATCTTCTCGCAACCGGCGGAGCAGGTGCCCTTCTTTCAAAATGTGTAAAAAATGTCGAAATCATCGCCTATGAAGAATTAGGCCCCGAAGCCGTAAGAAAATTAGAAATTGTCGACATGCCACTACTCCTTGTCAACGATTCACACGGCAACGAGCTTTACGCAAAGCCAAATCTAGAAGAAGCATTCGCTTAGTTTTTATTTCTCTATGCCTCCGGCGGCCAAAGGGGCACGCCCCCTTTGGAAACCCGAACAAGGCAAGGTGAGCACCTAGGGTATTGGTTAATATTCCTTTATTTTTTTATTTGCGAAAAAGTTTTAAAGTTTTAGTGCTTCGCACCAAAACATTAAATACTGTTTCGCTTTAAAATTGAGAGTAAATAGTTTTTACAAAGAATTAGTTGCCATTTGTCACTGCGTTCCAAATGTGTCTAATGTCGTTTTTTTAGTTAAGAATGTCTTACTAACTCGTCATTACGAGGAGTGCAACGACGTGGCAATCCATATTTATTAGATATATACATTATTTTTTGCAGAGATAGTTATTCCATTAAGTATGTGTGAAAAACTCGTCATTGCGAGGAGTGCAACGACGTGGCAATCTATAATACATTTATTTTACACAAAAAAAGGCAGATAATTTCTTATCTGCCTCTTTATTTCTATTAAAGAATATCTTATTTCATTGTTACTACTTTAAGTCGAGCATCAGCACGGGTACGAGCTTTTGCAGCTCTAGCCTGATCAATACCTTCGCAAAGTACGCAGTTAATGAAGTCTTCAGCACGTTTTCTTGCATCTTCTGCACGAGCTGTATCAATATCTTCAGCAAGTTCAGCAGACTCAGCAAGCACTGTTACCATACTTCCAGCAACTTCTAAAAAGCCACCAGAAACAAAGCAATACTCTCTTTTTCCGTCTTTATCAAAGTGTAATCCACCAACAGCGAGGGCTGAAAGCAATGGTGAGTGGTTTGGCAAGATACCAAAGTCACCGTCCAAGCCGTGTGCACCTATATAATCCACTTCAGTAGAAAGCACTATCCTGTCAGGAGTTACTATTTCAAGATGTAAAGGCTTCATACTTTTCACCTATTTCCTTACTTGCCTTGACGAGCATTGTATTTTTCAAGAGCTGTATTGATATCGCCTACCATGTAGAAATCGTTTTCAGCAAGATGATCATATTCACCAGCTAAAATGCCCTTGAAAGAACGAATTGTATCTTCAAGTTTTACATACACACCAGGTGTGCCTGTGAAGGTTTCAGCAACGTGGAATGGTTGTGATAAGAAACGTTGAATTCTACGTGCACGGTTAACAACAATTTTATCGTCGTCAGAAAGTTCGTCCATACCAAGAATAGCAATAATATCTTGCAAGTCTTTGTATTTTTGAAGA
>CAYJAZ010000043.1:0-12435 GCA_964368455.1 uncultured Desulfovibrionaceae bacterium | reverse complement strand
CTTTAGCCAAATCCCTACGCACTCACCTTGCATATTCGGGTTTGCAAAGGGGGCGTGCCCCTTTGCCCGCCGGAGGCATAAAAAAGCAATGATTTACGCTAAATGTGAGAAGAGTACAGAAGCTGCTTCACGCAATTTATATTTTTGTATTTTTCCTGATGCTGTCATTGGGTATTTATCTACAATACTGATATGACGTGGGATTTTATGCCATGCAATTTTTCCACGACAAAAATCTCTAATATCTTCAATACGCACTTCGTAGTCAGGTTTTGTGATGATGAATGCGCAAACTTCTTCGCCGTATTTTCTTGATGGCACACCGACAACTTGAACATCGTATACGCCTGGCATTTTGAGTAAGTATTCTTCAACTTCACGTGGATAAATATTTTCTCCACCGCGAAGTATCATATCTTTTAATCTGCCTGTGATACGTAGATAACCGTGCTCATCCATTTCGCCTAAATCGCCAGAATGCAACCAACCGTCTTTATCTATAGCAAATTCAGTTTCTTTTGGCATATTATAATAGCCACGCATAACATTATAGCCTCTACAACAAACTTCACCAGTTTGATTAGGGCCAAGTTTTTCGCCTGTTTCGGGATCGAATATTTCAACTTCAATACCTGGCATTGCTCTACCAACAGAACCACATCGTCTTTCAATGGTTTCGTCTGTCTTTGTCATTGTCATAACAGGCGAACCTTCTGTGAGGCCATAAGGTATTGTTATTTCTTTCATATTAAGTTCATCAAAAACTCTACGCATTAAAGGTTCTGGACAAACAGCACCTGACATGATGCCAGTTCTGAGTGAAGAATAGTTGAATTTTGGGAAGAGTTTGTGTTCTAGTATTGAAAGGTACATACTTGGAACACCATAAACAGCAGTACATTTTTCATGATCAATAGCAGTCATAACCGCTACTGGAGAGAAGTTTTCAATAATTACCATTGTTGAAGCATGTGATACACAAGCAAGTACACCAAGCACGCAACCAAAACAGTGGAAAAGTGGCACAGGTATACAAACCTTATCGACTTCAGAAAGTTTTTGATTTTCGCCTATCCAATAGCCATTATTTAAAATGCCAGCATGTGTGAGCATAACACCTTTAGGAAAACCAGTAGTTCCTGAAGTATATTGCATATTTATCACATCATGTGGATCAAGACTTGCTTGTCTGTTTTTATAATCGTCATCGCTTGTTTGAGGAGCAAGAGCCATTATTTCATTAATTGTAAACATACCACGATGGTTTTCTTGTCCTAAGAAAATAACACGTTTTAAATGTGGTAAGTCGGTAATATTCAATTCATTTCTAGATTGTGTTTTTAATTCTGGAATGATTGTATACACAGTTGAAATAAAGTCGTGATCACGCACACCTTCGATAATACAGAGATTTTCTGTTTGAGATTGCTCAAGCAAATATTTTAATTCTGTGTCTCTATAGGAAGTATTTACAGTGATAAGCACGGCTCCAATGCGTGCAGTAGCAAACATTAGTGAAACCCATTGCGGCACATTGCTAGCCCAAATAGCAACTTTTTCATCTTTTTTCACGCCCATAGCCATAAGGCCTTTTGCAAGTGCGTCTACTTCGTCTGAAAATTCTTGCCAAGTAAGCCTATGATCTCTGTCTGGAAAAACAAGTGCGTCTTGGTTTGGGTTTTTAGCTACTGCTTCAGTAAGCAATTGTCCTAATGTTTGTTCTTTGAGTTTAAATTCCATTTATATCCCTTTGATTTAGTGAATTATTCTTGCCTTAAAATTAAATTGAAAGCTTGGAGCACTTTTAAAAAAAGATAATGATATAAAAGCCCATATTTTTGTTATAGCATTGTCAGAAAAGTTTTCTGTTTAGTCATGTAGGCTCTGCTACATTTCTTACACAGAAAACATTTCTTCCTTGCTCTCACTTAAAAATCTGAACTTTTCTATTTTCTTATCTATTTATAAAAATGCTCGAAATAAAGCAGAATTTACAAAAACATAATACCTACTTTAGAAAAAAAGTCAAAAAGATAAATTGTACACAAAAAATAAGGTAGTTATAAGAAGATTAAAGCTCTAATAATTGTGCGGCAAAATAGGCTTGCCCTAATGAAATCGACGCATCAGATGGAGAATATTCTTTGTGAAGAATCACTTCTAAACCATATTCTTGCAAAGCCAAAAAAGTTTGCGTGAGAATAGTTCTATTTAAAAATACACCACCACTTAAACCAACTTTAGAAATTCCAACTTTCTTACTTATTGTATAAGCCCATAAAGCAAGAGAATGCGAAAGAGTGAGGTGGGCATAGCGTGCTATATCAGCATAAGGGACATTGTTTTGCTTCATGCTATAGCAGTTTGCAAAGAGCTGTAATGATGGAAATAAAAGCATATTTTCTTCATTTTCAACTTTAGAAATGGGTTTAAGAATATCATAATGATTATAAGAAAGATTTTGCATTTTTTCTAAAATAATTGGCACTTGTCCTTCGTAGGTAATTTGAAAATTCTCTTCTTTTGTGCAATCGAGTAGCACACCAATAGCATCGAGTAAACGACCACAAGAAGAACTTTCTATACCTATATTTTTCTTACAAAGTTCTTTGATAGCATTTTCTTCAAAATCTTCTGCCTTTTTAAAAAAATAATCTTCAATACCAAGAGCATGCAAGAATACTTGTCCCATATAATAAGGCGAATATACTGCTTTATCATTCGCTACTTGATGTACTTTTTGAAAATGTCCATGCCTTATTGCTTTGCCTTTTTGTGGATCAATAGAGAAAAGTTCTCCGCCCCAAAAAGTGGAATCTAAGCCATAACCAGTTCCGTCTAAAACAAGAGAAATAAAAGGAGAATCAATATTATTATCTGCAGCAAGAGCAAAGGCATGTGCTATATGATGCTGTAATTTTATGATTTTTGTATTATGTTTTTTAGCGTATTCGTTTGCAAGTAAAGAAGTGTAGGCATTTGGATGTTCATCGCAAACAATGACATCAGGTTTTACAGCAAGTATTTTTGTGAGATGTGCTATACTTTCAGCTTGAAATTCTTGGTTTTTTAGATTTTCACAATCGCCTATATGTTGTCCTACAAAGGCTTGTACAGAATTTTTTGAATATTTAGTCACACAGACAGTGTTTTTTAAATCCGCACCAAAGGCAAGTATAGAATGATTGTTTTCTTTATGTACATCAATTTTTTCTTGAGTTAATGGCAAAGAAAGAAAGGAAGGCACATAGCCTCTAGAACGACGAATAGATATAAAAGATGGTTTAGATCTTGGGCTAGTTAGGGCATTTGTATCACTATATTCTGTTTCTGCATTTTTGAGATTTTCTCTTAATTTTTGAGGGTAGGCAAAAAGCACACTATCGTCAACACGTACTAATATATCTCTGTTATGAAAAAGAAAATCATCTGCAATATGAGAAAGTTTTGCTCTTGCTTCTCTATTAGACAGGCAAAGAGGCTCGCCCTTAGCATTAGCAGAAGTCATCACTAAGGCTTTGAAATCTTTTTCGCCAAAATGAGAGGCATTGAAAAAAAGTTCGTGTAAAGGCGAAACAGGCAACATCATACCTATAGTATCAGTATCTGGCGAAAGAATATTTGGGAGAATTTGCTTTCTTTTGCAGACAACTATAGGACGAGATTGACTTTGTAATAATTTTTCTTCTTCTTCATCGATATAGGCAATTTCTTTTGCTTTTTCAATAGATTGCACCATAAGAGCAAGGGCTTTATGTTTTCTTTGTTTTCTTTGCCTTAGTTTTTGTATGGCGTGAACATTAAAGGCATCACAAGCAAGATGAAAGCCGCCTAAACCTTTAATGGCTAAAATCATACCTTGATGTAATTTTTGTATACTTGCCTTGATAGCGTCAAAGTTTTCTTTATTTTCTTCATTATCTTCATTAGTAAGGGCCCAAACTTTAACACCGCAAATATGACAAGCCGTAGGTTGAGCATGAAAGCGTCTGTCAAGTGGATTTGTGTATTCTTCATGGCATGTTGGACAAAGTTCAAAGCAATGCATAGAAGTCGTTTTTCTGTCGTAAGGCAAAGAATGCGTGATAGAAAAACGTGGACCGCAATGCGTGCAATTGATAAATGGATACAGATAACGAGTGTCATTTTGATCTAGCATTTCACTCTTGCACGCATCGCAGTGGGCAAAGTCAGGGCTTATAAGAGTTTGATGTGTTTGGCTCTCTTCACTTTGAATAATAGCAAAGTTATGTTTTTCGCCTTCTTTGAGAGGCAGGCATTCTATATCGACACTTTCTAAGGAAAGTATGTAAGCTAAAGGAGGCAATCCTGAAATCAGGTCTTGTCTGAATTTCTCAATACTAACCTCAGACCCCTGCAGCTCGATTAAAACGCCCTCTTTCGTGTTTTTAACGAAACCCGATAAGAGAAGTGAACTTGCTATAGTATATACAAAAGGACGAAAACCAACGCCCTGAACTTGCCCGGAAATTAAAAGTTGAACCCGTTTATTCATTGTTAAGCCTATTAAACTGTATATTTAATCATAGCATTCTATGCAATTTAATGCAAGTGCTTTTCGATATTTTTGGGAATTTTTTTTTTGCCTTTTATTTCTTGCCATTTTATAACATATATGATAGGAATTTGAGCATATTAACAAGAGTTAATTAACAAGTTAAATTCATTTAAATTTTGGAGAAGAAGATGCGTGAACGCGTTGTTATAACTGGTATGTCTACCCTAAATCCATTAGGCAAAGATCTTGAAAGCTCATTCCAGGCATTAGTAGAAGGTAAATCTGGTATTGCACCAATCACACTTTTTGATGCAAGCAATTTTGATTCTAAAATAGCAGGCGAAATCAAAGATTTCAACCCTGAAGATTATATGCCAGCTAAGCAAGCAAAACGTATGGACAGATTTGTTCAACTTGCTGTTGCTGCTTCCAGAGATCTTTTACCGCATGCAAAGTTTGAAATCACTGATGAAAATGCTGAAGATGTTGGTGTTATTCTCGGTGTTGGACTTGGCGGACTTGGAACTATCGAAGTTTTCCATTCAAAACTTCTTAATTCAGGCCCATCTAAAGTTTCTCCTTTCTACATTCCAATGTTGATTTCAAATATGGCTCCAGGCCAAATTGCTATCTTCACAGGTGCAAAGAACACAAACTTAGTTATGACTTCTGCTTGTGCTTCTGGTACACACGCAATCGGCTATGCAGCAAGTGAAATTATGCTTGGAAGAGCAAAAGCTATCATCACCGGTGGTGTTGAATCTACTATTACAGAAATGGGTATTTCTGGCTTTACAGCTCTAAAAGCTCTTTCTACTTTAAATAACGACAATCCTGAAAAAGCTTCTCGTCCATTTGATGGAGCAAGAGACGGCTTTGTTATGGGTGAAGGTGCTGGCCTTTTATTACTTGAAAGTCTATCATCTGCAAAAGAACGTGGCGCAACCATTTACGGCGAAGTTGTCGGTTTTGGTGCTTCTTGCGACGCATACCACATGACAGCTCCGCACGAGTCTGGTTCTGGTATGATGCAAGCAATGAGTGCTGCTATCAAGGACGCTGGCTTAAAACCAACTGATATCACATGCATGAATGCACACGGAACTTCAACCCCTCTCAACGATAAAACAGAAACTAGAGCTATCAAAGAACTCTTTGGCGATCATGCAAAGAATATTTCTATTTCTGCAAATAAATCACAAATCGGCCATTTACTCGGTGCTGCTGGTGCTGTTGAAGGCATATTCTCTGTAATGAGCTTACATACAGGTATGGTTCCTGGTACTATCAACCAAGAAAATCCAGATCCTGATTGCGATTTAAACTATATGCCTAATGGTTCACAAAAATTAGATCCAACATATGTTCTTTCTACTTCTTACGGATTTGGTGGTACAAATGCTGCTGTTATCTTCAAGAAATGGGCTGAATAATTAGACTAATAAAGAGAGAATAATACTTTATGAACGAACTCATTCTACAAGATAAAGCTATTGCTGACGCTATTTTCTTAGAAAGCAATAGACAAATGTCAAATCTTGAACTTATAGCATCTGAAAACTTTGTTTCACCTGCTGTACGTGAAGCACAAGGTTCTGTATTAACACATAAATACGCTGAAGGCTATCCAGCTAAAAGATATTATGGCGGATGTGAATTTGTTGATATAGCTGAAGATATAGCAAGACAAAGAGCTTGTGAACTCTTCAATTGTGATTATGTGAATGTGCAACCACATGCTGGTTCACAAGCAAATATGGCAGCTTATTTTGCATACCTCAAACCTGGTGATACCATACTTGGTATGAACCTCTCTCACGGTGGCCACTTAACTCACGGTTCGCCTGTCAACTTCTCAGGTAAACTCTTCAATATTGTCTCTTACGGTGTAGATAAAGACAGCGGAAAAATCGATTACGACAATGTTCTCGCTTTAGCAAAAGAGCACAAGCCAGCTGTTATTGTTGGTGGTGCATCTGCTTATTCAAGAATTATCGATTTTGCTAAGTTAAGAGAAATTGCAGACGAAGTAAATGCAAAGCTCATAGTTGATATGGCTCATATCGCTGGTTTAGTAGCTGCGGGCTTGCATCCATCTCCGATTCCATACGCACATATAGTCACAACAACAACACACAAAACCTTGCGTGGACCTCGTGGCGGTATGATATTATCAAATACTGCAAATAACGAAATCGATATTGCAAAAGTATTAAATAGCCAAATCTTCCCTGGTATTCAAGGCGGCCCACTTATGCACGTTATCGCTGCAAAAGCTGTTTCTTTCGGTGAAGCACTAAAGCCATCTTTCAAAGTATACCAACAACAAGTTATTGATAATGCACAAACTCTTGCTAAAGCATTAGTTACAGCTGGATATAGCTTAGTTTCTGGCGGAACTGACAACCATTTAATGCTCGTTGATCTCACTAATAAAGAAATCTCAGGTAAAGATGCTGAACACGCTCTCGACTTAGCAGGTATCACTGTAAATAAAAATACCGTGCCATTCGAAACTCGTTCGCCATTTGTAACTTCAGGTATTAGATTAGGTACTGCAGCACTCACTACTCGTGGAATGAATTGTGCCGATATGGAGCAAGTTGCTGAATTTATCATTACTTCACTCGCAAACACAGCTAATGAAACAAAATTAACTGAAATTAGAAAAGAAGTCACAAAATTCGCACTCAAATTCCCATTGTATAACAACTAATTAATAAAATTATAGCCTTTTTGTCTCTTATGCCTCCGGCGGGCAAAGGGGCAAGCCCCCTTTGCAAACCCGAATATGCAAGGTAAGTGCCGAGGGAATTGGCTAAAGTAGTTTTTTATTTTTTTTATTTGCGGAAAAGTTTTAAGCTTTGCTTAAATACTTTTCCGCTTTAAAATTTTAAAGTGTATCAATTAACAAAGTTTAAGTAGCCATTTGTCACTATGTTCCAAATGTGAGTAAAGAAATTAATATAACAAGAAATAGATTGCCACGTCATTCACTTTGTTTATTCCTCGCAATGACGAGTCTAAAACATTACATTCACAACTTACGAATTTCTTTGCATTTACAAAAGCATTCATCACATTTGGAACGCAGTGACAAATGGCAATTTAATCTTAATTGAAACTAATTCTCCCCTATTTTAAAGCGAAACAGTATTTAATGTTTTGGTGCGAAGCAGCAAAACTTTAAAACTTTTTCGCAAATAAAAAAATAAATGAAATTCTCACTACTAGCCCTACGCACTCACCTTGCATGCTAGGGTTTCCAAAGGGAATTATTCCCTTTGGCCGTCGGAGACAAAAAAGACACAAAAAAAAGCGTCGCAGACTTATAAAAATAAAGCTTAGAAATCACTATTTGCATTGTGTTTGGATATGGTTTATTCTTTTTAAAATCTTTTTTTTTTGGAGACTACATTGCAAAAAAGGCCGAGCTGGGAAGAGTATTTTTTTCAAGTATGCTATACAGTTGCACAGAGATCTACTTGTGTAAGGCGTAAAGTTGGTGCGGTTGCAGTTCGTAATAATCGCATACTTGCTACGGGTTATAATGGAACGCCGAGTAATATTGAACATTGCTTGACGCGTGGTTGCTTACGCATTGCTATGAACATTCCATCTGGCGAGAGACATGAGATATGCAGGGGTTTGCACGCTGAACAAAATGTGATTATACAGGCGGCGAATACTGGCGTGAGTTTGGAGGGTGCATCCTTGTATTGCACGACACAGCCATGCTTGATTTGTACTAAGATGATAATTAATTGTGGTATTAAAGATATTTATATTACAAATTCTTACCCAGATACTTTAGCTGAAGAGATGCTTTTAGAGGCTGGGATAAATATGCAATTTGTGGATTTTACACCGCAGACTTCTTTTCCATTATAAGGTTAGGTTTTTGAAATGACAGAAAATGAAAAACAGCTTTTAGAACAAGCTATGAGAAGGGCTATACAGATAGCTGAATACGGCAGATATAAGACTGCACCGAATCCTACTGTTGGTGCGGTTTTATTTACAGATGCTTTCCAAGTTGCTGAAGGTTTTCATGCTGAATATGGCACTGAACATGCGGAAGTGGACTGTATTATAAATGCTTTGTCTAAGAATATTGATACGGTAGGTGCTACTTTAGTTGTGACTCTTGAACCTTGTAATCATCATGGCAAGACACCGCCTTGCACGCAAGCGATTTTGGATGCAAAGATTAAGAGGGTGATTATAGGTAGTAAAGATCCTAATCCTGTGGCTATGGGTGGTGCTGAATTTTTACGTGAAAATGGTGTAGAGGTTATTGAAGGATTTATGCAAGAGGAGTGTGACTTTTTGATTCGAGATTATTTGACTTGGATTGAGAAGAAGCGTCCTTATGTGATCTTGAAAATGGCGACGAGTTTAGATGGTAAGATTGCAACTAAAGAGGGGCTTTCAAGCTATATTACAGGCGAGGAAGCAAGGTTAGCTGTTGCTCAATTGAGAGCACAGGTGGGCTGTGCTAATGGTATTGTATTGGTGGGTAATAGAACTTTTACCTTAGATAATCCAAAACTTAGTGCTAGAGATATAGAATGTGAGAAGCAACCTAAAGCGGCTATATTGACAAATTCTTTACCATCTTTGCAGGAGAAGAGTAATCATTATTTATTAGAAGAAAGAATGAATGAAACTATTTTTCTTACTAATGAATTACAGGCAAAGTCAAAAAATGCGAGTGAGATTATTGCTGCTGGTGCTAAGGTTTATGCTTTAGACAACACTAAGGATTTGAATGCATTGTGTACAACTCTTTTTGAAAAAGAAAAAGCACCTTATATACTTTGCGAGGGCGGATCAAGACTTGCTTATTCACTTTTGCAAGCACAATGTGTTGATGAATATAGACAATATATAGCACCTATGATCTTTGCGGATAATGAAGCATTGAATGTTGCTGAAGGCAGAAAAATCGAAAAACTTGATGAAGTATTTAAGTTCGATATACTTTCTTTAAGAAAAATAGGAAAAGATGTCGAAATTATCTCAAAAGTTCTTTACAATTAATAAATAAGACTTATAGAATAGATATGTTTACAGGAATAATACAAACACAGGCAAGTATAGTTGGCATTTCAAAAAATTCAGCAGAAGCTCGTTTTACTTTTGCTCCACAAAAGATGTTTACACAGCTTGAAATAGGTGAATCTATTGCAGTAAATGGCGTTTGCCTTACTGTTGAAACATTTGATTCGACCTCTTTTTCTGCCTATGCATCTTCAAAGACTTTGGAATTGACGAATTTAGGCAATTTACAAAATGGCTCATTAGTTAATCTTGAAAGGGCTTTAGCTTTAGGCGATAGATTAGGCGGACATATTGTTTCTGGCCATGTGGATTGTATTATAAGAATAATGGAAATCAAAGAACAACTTTCTTCAAAAATTGTTCGCTTTGCATTGCCTGAAAGTATGCATGGACAAGTTATCCCGCAAGGATCTGTTTGTGTTGATGGCATTAGTCTAACTGTGACAGAAGTTGATAATAATTCATTTTGTGTGATTATCATTCCAGAAACTTGGAAGCAAACTACTGTTGCAAGGTGGCAAGTTTCAAGCCAAATAAATTTTGAAAGTGATATTATAGGTAAGTATATACATTCAAAGATGTCTGCCTATACAAATAAAAATGTTGAAAGTACATCGTCTAAATTAACTGAAGAATATCTTCGCCAAATGGGTTTTTAATTAAACAAAGGAATATTTTATGATCACACCAATCGAAGAAGCACTAGAACATATAAAACAAGGCAAGATGTATATTCTTGTTGATGATGAAGACAGAGAAAACGAGGGTGATCTCACAATATGTGCAGAAGATATTTCTGCAGACGCGATTAACTTTATGGCTATACATGGCAGGGGCCTTATTTGTTTGCCTTTAAGTCCTGAATATTGTGATAAATTAGAATTACCTTTGATGGCAACAAGAAATGGTTCTAGATTTGGAACAAATTTCACAGTTTCTATTGAAGCAAGACAAAATGTGACAACTGGTATTTCTGCTCAAGACAGGGCAACTACAATTGCAGCTGCTGTTGCTGATAATGCAAGAGCGAGTGATATTGTGACTCCTGGCCACGTCTTTCCTTTGCGTGCGCAAAGTGGCGGTGTTTTGATTCGAGCAGGACAAACAGAGGGTAGTGTTGATTTAGCCATTTTAGCGGGTAAAAAACCGGCAGCTGTTATTTGTGAAATCATTAAAGACGATGGCACAATGGCACGTATGCCAGATTTAGAAATATTTGCTGAAAAACACAATCTACCTATTGTGACAATAAAAGATTTGATTCGTTATAGAATGCAAAAAGGCCAAGTTGCAATTGAAAGAATTTCTGAAGCAAGAATGCCTACTTGCTATGGTGATTTTGACATCATTGCTTACGAGAATGCATACGATGGTAAGACACATGTTGCCTTGGTTAAAGGCGATATTTCTTCTGGCGAACCTGTGCTTACAAGAGTGCATAGTGAATGCTTGACTGGCGATGTTTTTGGCTCAATGCGTTGTGACTGCGGTAATCAGCTTTCAAAAGCAATGGAAATGATTGAAAAAGAAGGTAGAGGCATTATTTTATATATGCGTCAAGAAGGCAGGGGCATTGGGCTTGCAAATAAGATAAAAGCATATGCCTTACAAGACGAAGGTTATGACACAGTTCAAGCAAACGAAAAACTTGGCTTTAAACCAGATTTAAGAGATTATGGCACTGGTGCTCAAATTCTTGTTGATTTAGGAGTTAAATCTTTAAAATTACTTACTAACAATCCAAAGAAAATTATTGGTTTAGAAGGCTATGGAATTGAAATAATTGAAAGAGTTGCTATTGAAGATACTCCATCTGAACAAAATAGATGCTATTTACAAACAAAGAGAGAAAAAATGGGCCATATGCTCGATAAAGCTTAAAATTCTCTTTTTTCAATAGATATAATAAAAAATATGAATCCTTACATATATATATGTAAGGATTTTTTTTCGAAAAAAAGTGTATAAATATAATTAGTTAGGAAAAATAAGAATTTGTAACACAAATAGCATTTTACTGTAACATTATTGTAACATTAACTTTATAACTTGCGTTCAAGGGCAATGAATACAAATCATCTTATTTCATTTGCTTCTTATGTTAAATTTATAATGTATAAAAAAAATCGGAGAAAGTATGTTTAAGTCATTTTTTTCAGCTGTATTAGCAACAGTTATTTTTGCAAGTTCAGCTATGGCTGGTGAAATTGTTATCAATGGTTCTACAACAGTATTACCTATTGTACAAAAAGTTAGTGAAGCATTTATGGAAGAAAATCCATCTGTAAACATTTCAATAGCTGGTGGCGGTTCTGGTAATGGTATTAAAGCTCTTATCGATAACCTTACCGATATTGCAATGTCATCACGTCCAATCAAATCATCAGAAGTAACCAAAGCAAAAGCTAAAAACGTAGATCCTAAATCTTACGCTGTTGGTTTAGACGCACTTGTTCCTGTTGTTCACCCATCTAACCAAGTACAAAATCTTTCAATGCAACAATTAAAAGATATTTATACTGGCAAGATCAAAAACTGGATCGAAGTTGGCGGAAAAAATGCTAAGATAGTTGTTATTTCACGTGATACTTCATCAGGTACATACGAAACTTGGGAACAATTTATTATGAAGGGTTCAAGAGTAATGCCTGCTGCTTTATTACAAGCTTCTAATGGTGCTGTTGTTCAAGCTGTGTCTAAAAACAAAAATGCTATTGGCTACATTGGATACGGTTATGTAGATTCATCAACAAAAACTTTGAAAGTTGGTGGTTTAGCTGCTAGCCCAGAAACAGCTCTTAACCGCTCATGGCCTATTGCTCGTGAATTATGGCTTATCACAAATGGCGAAC
>CAYJAZ010000042.1:0-14322 GCA_964368455.1 uncultured Desulfovibrionaceae bacterium | reverse complement strand
TGAAATTATTAATAAATAATTTCTTGCCTGTTCGTGAAATTATCAATAAATAATTAATCTTAGTGAGAAAAAATATGAAAAGTTTATTTTTTACAGCATTTTTATCTTGTATGTTGTTTCTTCAAGCAAATACATCTTTTGCAGCAGAAGGCTTTAATATTATTGTTCCTTATGCTTCAGGCGGTTCTGGAGATCAAACTGCGAGAGTTCTTGCAGCTGAATTAGAAAAAATTGTCGATGGGCGTATTATTGTTATCAACAAACCTGGTGCTTCTAGTGAAATAGGTACTTATGAACTTAAAGCTAGTCGCCCTAATGGTAAAGTAACAGGACTTTTATCAAGCAATGAATTTACTATTAGCTGTAATATTCATAGCGAACCTGAATATACTTTTGATGATTTTCAATACCTTGCAGCTTTTACACAATCAGCTTCAGGCATTTATCTAAAACCAAATAGTCCTTTCAAAAACATCAAAGAATTTATTGAATTTGCTAAAGCAAATCCTGGAAGAGTTACAGTTTCAACTTCTGGTATTTCACATGAAATTTCTATTGCAAGATTGGGCGCACTTACAGGTGCAAAATTTAATATCGTAAAATACGGTAGTGGTGGCGAAAGTACAGCTGCTTTAATGGGTGGACATGTTGATGCTGCCATTACAGACAAACGTTTTTATAAAACTATGTCTGAAGCAAATTGTCCTTTAGTTGCTGTTGCTGCTGATGAGCGTTATTCAGCATTGCCTGATGTTCCTACTTTTATTGAAAATGGATACAATCTTACTGACTATGTGTATAGATTCCTTGCTATCCCCGCAAAAGTTTCTCCAAAAAAGAAAGCTGAAATCATAGAAGTGTTAACACAAATGGCAGAAATGAATAATTTTGCAGAACAAATTAAAAAATTAGGCGATGATCCTGTCTTTATTGTTGGCGATGAACTTACAGCGATTATTAAAGAGCAAGACACTGTAGTAAAAAATCTTTTTGCTCAATATCCTGAAATGAAAAAAGATTAAAATTTAGCTTTTCATACTCTACTCTAGCTATAATAAAATAGTTAGAAAGAAAAATGAAAAACTAATGCCATAATCCATATCCGAGGCTTAGGTTGTAATGATTCTCCGCAGCATAAGCCTCAAAATTTAATTTTCTTTGTTTATTCTTTTAAGGAGGCATGTATGCTGTCAACAATACTGACATCAGTCACAGACCCCATTACAATGCTTATTGTTTTTTTAGGAACTTTATTAGGAATTGTTGTGGGATGTATACCGGGATTAAATGGAGCTATTGCTGTATCTGTCTTACTCCCAATTACTTTTCAAATGGATTCTGCACAAGGCTTGCTTTTGTTAGGCGGAATTTATATGGGTAGTTGTTATGGCGGATCAATTTCTGCAATTCTTCTTAACTGTCCAGGTGCGGCTGAGGCCTCGTGTACTGTTCTTGATGGCTACCCAATGGCTAAGAAAGGGCAGGCGACAAAAGCTTTACAATATTCAGCCTTAGCCTCTACCTTTGGTGGAGCAATAGGCGTTTTGGCAATGATCTTGCTCACTCCTCAACTATCTGCCTTAGCATTACGCTTTGGCCCTCCTGAAATGTTTATGCTTGCAATTATAGGCCTTACTATTGTTGGTGGACTTTCAGGTTCAAGGCTTTCTTTGGGCTTATTTAGTGTTTGTTGTGGCATTATGCTTGCACTTGTTGGTGTAGATATTGATACAGGTATGAAACGTTATACCTTTGATATTGGTAGTTTAAGAGCTGGAATACATATTATTCCTGTTGTAGTTGGTATGTTTGCTATTGCTGAAATGGTTACGCTTATGACTTCAGAAAGTGGGCGTGTTGTTGATGTAAATTTAGAAAAGCATTCTACCATAAAATCTATTAAAGATTTACTCACTCATTATTTAAAAACAATGTTAAGAGCAACTGGTTTAGGTGTTCTTATTGGGGTTGTTCCTGGTGCTGGTGGAGCTGTTTCTGGTTTTATGGCTTATGGCGATGCAAAACGTAATTCAAAAAGCCCAGAAACTTTTGGTTCAGGAAATCCAGAAGGTGTTGTTGCTGCTGAATCAGCAAATAATGCTGCTGTTGGCGGCTCGCTCATTCCTTTACTCACACTTGGTATACCAGGTTCAGCAACAGCTGCAATTATGTATGGTGCTCTTACTATGCATAATATTATTCCTGGCCCAAATCTTTTGAGAAATTCAGCTGAATTTGCCTATACTTTTATGGGGGGAATGTTTTTTTCTGTAATATTTATGGGAATAATTGGTGTTTTTTGCGTAGGACTTTTTGCTAAATTTTCACGCTCAAAAACCAGTATTATTATTCCTATTATTCTTGTTTTCACGATTCTTGGAGTGTATGCAACACGTAATAGCATGCTTGATGTATGGTCTGCTTTAGCATGTGCATTCTTAGGTTTGATTTTCAAGAAATTGCATATACCTGCAGCACCATTGCTTTTAGGACATATTCTCGCTTTGATGCTTGAGCAAAATTTACGCCGCACAATGACACTTGCAGATTCAGCTGGAGAAAATGTTATTTTCTTCATCTGTTCTCGTCCAGCGACACTTGTCTTTATAGCGATTTTGCCTTTGATTTTCTATAAACAAATCAAAGCTTTATTTTTCAAAAATACACAAAAACAAAAAGCATAAAAGGAGAAATCTTCATGAAAAGATTACTTTCTGTTAAAGTGATAACAAGTGAACTATGCTTTATAATGGCTTTTATCGCCTTTATTGGAATGCAAGGAAAGACATTAGACGAATATATAGTTCCATTAACTTGCCTCTTGGTTTTTGTTGTGGTTGGATGTTTATCGCTTTTAGATGAATGGAAAAATGGTAGTGAAGCTATAAGTTTTTTCTCAAGCAGAGAAATTATAGGTATAACATTATTTTCACTTTTATGTGTTTCCATCTATTTATTTGGGTTTTATCTCTCTATTTTTTGGTATATCCCAATATTGTATCTTAATATTGAAAGCAAGGTAGATCTAAAAAATATTCTTGCGGCTGTGGCTCTTACTATAGTAACTACTATAGCTGTCTATGTTATTTTTGAAATTTTCTTAGGCTATCTATTACCAGAAGGACTTTTATATACATTTTATTTTTAGCTATAAAAGTTTTTGAAACATAATGAGAAAAGAATAAAATCCGTATAAATTTATACATATTAATAAAAAATCCTGCATTATATATTTTGCAGGATTTTTATTTTAAATTGTTCAAAATTATTATGCAATTCCAAATTTTTTCATGCGAGAACGCAATGTTGAAGGAGCAAGGCCAAGTATTTCGCTTGCACTATTTCTTCCTTGGATTTTTCCTTTAGACTTTTCAAGTGCTTTTTTAATTTCTGCAATCTGTGCAAAATGCTTATCTTTTATCTTTGTTTTATTAATGTTTTCTGTGGCAGATTTAGTAATAAGTAAATCTAGAAAGGAGAAATCTAATTCTTTTTTCTTTAATTCTATGGCATTAATGAATGCTCTTTCTACAGCATGGCGAATCTGTCTTACATTGCCTTGCCAAGGATAATTTACCAAGAAATTTAAAGTTGGATAGGAAATTTTTGGCCCTTTGTCTATTTTAAATTGCTGTGCGTATATTTTATAAAAATATTCTACAAGAACAGGTATATCGCTTTTTCTTTGTGAAAGTGATGGAATTTCAATCGGATAAATATTTAATCTATAAAATAAATCTTCTCGAAATAAGCCCTCTAAAATCATTTGGTGTAAATTTCTATGTGTTGCAATGATAATGCGTATATACTTTGAGCGACAAGTTCTTTTCCTGTTCCAGTTGCTCCTATGATTAAAACAGGAGTGTCGTATTTAGCTATAATTTCAACTTGTTGCACAATATTTTTCATATTTGGGCACATTTTTAATTGTTCAATATGATTATGAGGCAAAACATTTTCTGAAGAAAGATTGAGTGTTATTTCAGGATATTTATTATAAAACGAACAGCATCTTCTTTATGAAAAGAAAGTAAAGCTTGCTTACAAAGTTCTTCATAATTTATACAAAAATTTTCCATAACTAACCTCTGTCGTTTACAAAAATTCTTTTTGTAAAGAACGAATAAGTATTAACTACTGTTAAATATGCTCTAAGGTCCTATAGAGTCGACTCTTTTTAATAATTCAAGGTATTCAGCATTTGTTATAATTGAATGTATATTTCCAGTAATAAGTGCGATAAAAAATAAAGCCATAAAAAGAGAAAAAACTAAAAATGTATAATTCAAGCTATTTATTGAACGAGTCTTAGTCATATTATTTAAACAATTTCTTTTTGGAACTGCATTTATGCATTGCTGACAAGAAATACATTCAGGCGTGTACACTTTTTTCTTTTTATACACTTCAATGTCCATTGGACAAGCTTTAGCACAGAGTTTGCATTGAATGCAAGCTTCTTCATTTCTTCTGATTTTAAAAGGCGAAAGAAAACTCAAAATCCCTAATAATGCACCATAAGGGCATAAATATTTACAAAAAAATCCACGAAATAAAAAACTAAGAAAGACAATAATCGTAGCAATTATTAAAGTTTTTAGTGTAGGGTAGAGAAGTAGTTCAAGCATTTTTGCGTCAGAGATTTTATTATAGGAGGAAAATAAAAACATCTGTACATCACGAACTTGCATTGAGTAAAAAACAGTTTTTAAAAAACCAAAAGGAAGATAGTATTTTACGCATAATAATGGATAATGCAAAATTTTTGGCATTTTTAATTTTAAACCATTTTCAGATATATATTCTAAAACAAAGCCAAAAGGACAAAGATAGCCGCAAAAACTTTTTTTAAATACAGCACTTATGATGAGTATTGATAAAAATATCGTCAAAGCTGCTGGATGAAGCGGATCGTACATGCCTGTGTATAGAAGCTGTTTTAACCCTAATACAGCACTTAAGGGTAAAAAAGCTTCTATACCGGCTGGTTTTGTAACATTAAGATTGCCTGCAAGCAAAGACATGTAGTAATAATAAAATCTAAGTCCTATGCCAAGCACATAGATAAACATTATTAATTGTAATGTCTTACGTGAATTATTTATAGTATAGTCTTTTAGTTTACTGAAAGTTTCTGCGAGCATTTTATACATCTAATCTTTGGTTAAAATTCAATAATCTGCTTTTAGGCTCTATTGATCTTTATATTATAATGATTTTCAACATCTGTGATAAATGTTGATAATCGTGGATATTCAGCCATAATCCATGGAATATCTATACCCTTAAGCATTGCATTTTCATTTATTTTATTTCTTGTTATTTGATAGTAAGCATCTAATATAAAAGAAGCTCTCCAATTATGCGAGCAATGAATATAGACATTTTTTTCTTGTAATTTATTCATTAGGGCAATAAAAGCCTGCATTGTGACAAGTGGATTTTCTATATCATAAGGAATACTGAAATATATTAAACCCGCATTATAAATTGCAGCTAAATTTGGCTGTTCTTCAGGACTTAATGGCGGAATAAGGTTTATAACAATTTCAACTCCAGCTTCTTTCACAAGAGCGTATTGCTGTGCACTTGGAAAACCTGATGTGATAAGATTGTCACTGACTTTATTGAAGGCAAAAAGTTCTTCTAATATTTTTGTATCTATGGCTTTGGGCATATTGATTTCCTTATTTTAACATTATGCACTAATCTAAAACGATATCGTATTCCATAATGTGAGCAGTTGCTTTTGCAGCTTCTAAGTCTGCCAATTTCTTTACTAAATGAAAAGACATTTCAATGCCTGCGGAAATTCCAGCAGCAGTAATGACATTTCCAGCATCAACAAATTTAACATTTCTTTTTACTGTGCATGCAGGGTATTTATTTTCAAGTTGATCAAGCAATTCAATATGTGTTGTTGCTTCTTTGCCGTCTAAAAGTCCAACTTGAGCGAGTAAAAAAGCACCTGTACAAACAGAAGCCATGATTTCAACCTTTGAAGCTCTTTCTTTAATCCATTGCAGAAGAAGAGGGTTTTTAGCTACTTTATCTGTGCCACCGCCACCAGGAATAATCATCACATCAACATCTGGCATAGTAGCAATACTATAGTCTGGCTGGACTTTCAAGCCATTTGTCGCATTCACAAGTTTTCCGTCCTCACTCACAGTAATAACATCAAAGATTTTATTTGTATATTCGCCTTTAAATGGAATGGAAAATACTTCAAAAGGGCCTGCAAAATCAAGAACTTCTACATTATCAAAAAGTAAAATCCCTACTTTAATTTTATCATCATTGTTTTTAGTCGCAAAATTTGTATTGGCCATAGCATTCCTCGGAGTTATAATGTTTGAACTAAGTAAAATACCGCCTAAAGACATTAGGCCGAGAGTGAGTAGATTCTTTTTTATAAAATTTCGTCTATTCATTATGTATCCTTCAAAAATATTTTATTTTGTATTAGGATAAAGCAAGGAATGTGCCAAGATAAAAAGCTGATATTTCAATATCTTGTAGTGGAGATGATTTCATTTTTTTCGTGGGTTTCGTGGATAATAATATGTAATTTTATGCATCTTATTGAATAATAAGCTAAAATAAAAATAAAATCCACGACAAAAATCCACGATAAAGTTTTTGGAATTCATTATTTTATTTTTTTCTTTATTCTCTTTTTTTCTTTAAACATTCTTTCATTTTTCTTCTCAAAAAATTTTGTAAATCCTAAAGATAATTTTCAACTTTTATAGTAGATTGCTCTTATACAAGGAGAAAAATACGACAACACTTCAAAAGCTTATTTCTTAAGCTTCTTGACTTTGGTTGCCTATTACAAGCTTTTCTTTTATAATAGATGTGTATTATAAAAGAATAAAAGGGAAAGATATGAAAATTTTAGTCGTAGATGACGATTATGACATCAGAAATCTTGTCAAAGTTTATTTGATGAATGAATCTTGCGAAGTGCTAGAGGCTGAAAATGGTGTACAAGCACTTGAAGTTCTGAAAGCTGACAGCGAAGAAAGTATAGATTTAGTTTTGCTTGATGCTATGATGCCAGAAATGGACGGCACTGAAACCTGTCTTGAAATACGTAAAAAATATAATCTTCCTATAATTTTTCTCACAGCTAAATCAGAAGATATGGATAAGTTTACAGGCTTTTCTTCTGGTGCTGACGATTACATCACTAAACCCTTTAATCCTATTGATTTAATTTCTCGAATAAAGGCACATGTGAGAAGATATAGATCTTACACACAAAGTCCTACTCAGATAAAGACTATTCCTTTAGATCTTGATGAGCTTGAATACGATGATTTAGTCATAAACTTTTCAGCAAGAACGCTTACAAAAAATGGTATAGCTATCAAATTGACAAAGATTGAATTTTCGATTCTAGAGCTTTTTTTAAAAAATCGCAAAAGAGTGTATAGTTTAGAGCAAATTTATACAAATGTATGGGGAGAACATACTATTCTTAATGCTGAAAGCACAGTTTCAGTTCATATAAGAAATTTAAGAAATAAAATTGAAGATGATGTTTCAAATCCGAAATATATTCAAACTGTTTGGGGAGTTGGCTATCGTGTGGATTAAAAAAATAGACTATTCACTCTATATCAGCTTGCTTTTGCAAATGCTTTTTTCTACTTTCATAAGTGTTGCTCTTTTTTTATCTCTTATTGCTCTTTCAGCTTATTATGAACAGTATTCAAATGAAAAACTTTTTGCCGATCAAGAAGCTGAAATTATAAATTTAGTTGAGAGCATTAGGCAAGAAGTTGACGCACAATCGCTTACATACAGAGAAACAAAGAAAAAAGATTTTGACGACGATTATCCTTATAATATTGAATTTTATAAGAGTAATGATGATGAACTTTCAAAATATAATTATTATAAAAACAGAAACTATATTTTTACAATTTCATATGCCGACATAGATGGAGTTATTGTTTTTGAATCTGAAGAAGCGGAATTTGCTTCTGAAACACATCATATAATAGCTGGAATTATTTCATTAATATTGTTTTTTGCTTTGTCAATTAGGATTATTTATACTCTTGTTTCTTATATAAAGATTATCGAAAGTGGAGTAAAAAAACTTTCTGATAATGAAGATGCAAACAGTGAAAAAAGATATACAATTCCTATTGTTGGACATAATGAACTTGCCAGATTAGCAAATAGCGTGAATGAAATAAAGCAAGAACTTCACGAAAAAACTCTCAAAGAAAAAGCAGATGAACAACATCAAAGAATGCTCATAACAAATATGTCGCATGATTTACGAACTCCGCTTACATCTGTTATAGGCTATTTAGATTTAGCAAAAAGTGAATTATCTCAAATTTCTGAAAGCTTGGGAAATGAAAAAATTAATAAAGCACAAAGCTATCTTGAAGTGGCAGAAAAAAGTAGCCATCGTTTAAAAAAACTTGTGGCCGATCTCTTTCTTTACAGCAAGATATTAAGCAATGATATGCAAATCCACACACAAGAAATTGATATCAATGTCTTACTTAAGCAAATCATAGAGCTTAAGCCAAAAGAAATACTTTTTTCATCAAAGTTTAAAGAGATACATCTTCCATTAGATGTTGAAATTTTTCATAGAATTATTGATAATCTCTTGGATAATGCCATTAAATACGGAACTCAAGAAAAAGAAATCACTTTAACTTCGTATAAAAAGGCAAATAAAGTTATTATTGAGATAACAAATTATACAAATGATGATTTGTCTAAAAAAATAAAACTTCTCACAAAAAGACTGTATACAGCAGATGAAAATAGAAAAGACGCTTCTTCTGGACTAGGTTTGTCTATTGTTTCAGAACTTTGTAAGAAAATACATGCTGATTTCACTCTTGATTTTGTTGAAGGCCGTGTGATTGCATGCGTGTCTGTATAAGAGTATTGATTTATTGACTTTTTAAAGTTTGTATTCTTTGCCAGAAGTCAAGAGTTTGAGAAATTCATCTTGAGCCATAGGTTTTTCAAAGAAATAGCCTTGAGCACAGTCGCAATTTAAGCTTCTGAGCCACATTGCTTGTTCAAGAGTTTCAACCCCTTCGCTCACAACTTTCATCTCAAGTTCTTTTGCCATGCGTATCATATTATCAACAACTATAGCTCCTTTTGCTTCAGCTATATTATAGTCAAGAAAGGCTTTATCAAGTTTGATTGTGTCTACTGTGATAGCACTCAATCTATTGAGCGAAGACTCGCCAGCGCCAAAATCATCAATGGACAATGAAAAGCCAAGTCTTCGGATTTCTTTTACTTTTGAAGTAAGTATGTCAATATCAATAGACATAGCACTTTCTGTCACTTCAATTTCTAAGCGGCTGGCCTCAAGATTATATTTCTTTAGAATCTCAGAATAGGCCACTGGAAATTTTTCGTCAAATAAGGTGATGGCTGACATATTGACTGAAATAACAGGAATATCAACTTTATCTTGGTTTTCTATGATGAATTTACACACTTTTTCAAAAACATATAAATCAAGATGCACAATAAAACCATTTGATTCAAATATATTAATAAAAACATCAGGTTGACTTATACGCCCTTCTTTTGAATACCAACGTACTAAAGCTTCGGCTCCTCCAATTTCTAATGTTTTGAAATTGATTTTTGGCTGATACACAACAACAAATTCATTATTTATAAGAGCGTCTTTCATTCTATACACAATACTTGAACGCAATTCTTGTTCTTTTTTGATTTCATCATCATAGGTATAATAGGTGAACTTATATCTTTGTTTTCCTCGTGAACGTGCAGCAACAGCGGCATCAATTATTTCGTCTATTTTAATGGAAGGATCAGAGATAATACAAGTGCCTATCGACATACTGATATTGTATCTTTCGCCAAGAATTGATTTTATAGTTGTAGAAATATCTACTTCACAGATTTTTTTAATATCAATAGCACTACTTCTTTCGTAGAAAATAATGAATTGATCAGCAATAACCCTTGCTATAAGGCTCTTTGTGTCTTTATAGCCATATGTTAAGGCATAGGCTACGGCATGTATGACACTTGTCCCTTTTTCTTGGCTGTATATCTTATTGATATTGCGGAAACTATCAATATCTATTGAAATTAATTCGTATTCATTAGGAGCGGCAGTTTGTAGGATTTTTTCAGCGTCATTTCTAAATTTATATAAAGAGATAAGTTGTGTCACATCGTCATGGTTTATAACTTTTAAAATAGCACTTTTGTATTTTTCTTGTTCACGGAAAATAAACATTCCAAACATAAGTATACATGCAATAATAAGAGTCAATAAAAGAGGAAGATTGTTTGTGATAAAGGTGAGTGCTGTGTATTCTGGCAAGAAAGAAACTGACTGCATAGAAACAATTTCATCAAATGTGGTTTGTGTGAGGTGTTCAAACATAATGTTGAATGCACCTAGATATTCTGTAAGGTTTTTTAGCCTGTTTGCAACAAATACGCGTAAAGGCAATACAAGGCCAGTGCTTCTAATAGTGTGTGCTTCTTCTCCGTCTTCTTCTACACCAAGAACTGCTTGAGCGTATTCTACTCCATTTTCTGTAGCAAGGATTCCTTTTATTTCTCCTTTCTTGAAGCCTTCTAGCAAGCCAGCAAAAGTGCTGTAAAATTTTACTGTATTGTTAGGGTAACGTGCTTGAACATCGGCCTGATCTAAGGTGATATAATTGACCATTCCAAGAATACTAGCATGATCTGGAGAAGTTATTTCATCCATAAGATGACTTGGAGCAAAAACAAGAATAGGCAATTCTAAAAAAGGTTCAGAAGGAGTGTAGAAGGCGATTTCATGCTCGTAATCACCTGTTGCTGAAATAAGAATGTCGAAGTTTTCATGCGATTCAGGAGGCATGTCGTGATTATAGGGAAAATATTCTAATTTAAAATTAAATTTTTTAGCAAGCATATTCATCACTTCAACGCTTATGCCATCAGGATTTCCATTTTCATCTGTAAATTGTATAGGTTGATGATGATCTATATAGCCGCAAGTGAGGGGTTTGCTGCGTAAAAGGGCTAATTCTTCAACAGTTAAATAACGGCGAGTGAGATTTTTGCTACCATAGTATTTAAGTTGTAATTCTTCTAAAAATCTACCGTCAGCAGAAATTGAAAGATTAATAGCTTCAGCTAAGGAATCAGCAAATTCTTGATTGTTCGCTCTTGTGCTAAAATACATAGGAAAAACAGCAAGATTCATCACCATAGAAAAATCTTTAACATTCTTATTATGCGTGGTGACTAGATAATAATCAGTGTCTAATTCCCAATAATTACTCGCGTCCCCATAGACATAATTCACAGAAATATTTCTTTTTGCACAATAGTCGTCAAGGTATTTTTGAAAAGGACTGTTGTGAAAAGTAGCAACCGTTTTGCCATCAATAGCTTGTGGATTGTCGTAGTAAAGAGCTTCTTCTTTTGTTGCAAGAATAAGTTGTGAATTACCTAAAACTTTAGGAATAAACATAAGTTTATCATTTTGACTATGATCATCAAGTGTGATTCCAATAAGATCGATTTCGCCCTTTTCTAAAGCTTGAATCGCTTCTGGTAAATTGTATTTGATATATTCAAAAGTGTAATTAGAATAATGTTCTACTCTCGTTAAAATATCGTAGCCAAAACCTTTTAAGTCGAGAGAGTCTGGCTTATCAAATATTCCATTATTTGTGTCATAGGCAACCTTAATAACAATTTTTTCTGTTGCGTAGGCAAAAGAATTGAGAGCACTAAAACAATAGAGCAAAAGTGAAATAAATAGTATATTTAGAATAGATGTTTTGTGAATTTTCATAATGCATTTTCCACGCTTTTACTTAAATTTAATCTAAAGCAATCTAAACTAATTTGAGCTTATTTAAAAACTATATGTATAAAACCTTAAGAAAAATTGGAAACAAAAACACAAAAATAATGCATGACTTTAACATTCAATTTGAAGTAAGTCTTCACATGCAATTAAAACTATTCTAACATTATAATTGATTTATTGCAAATAATTAAAGAAAATATAAAAAGTATAAAAAAGCTTTTTGGAAACAGTAAACAATGTCTTTTTTTTTGTTTGTATAAGCCAAAATAGAGAGGCTTGACATTTATTCTATTTTTGCTTATATATAATTCATATTGATTGTGTGTTTTAATTTTTATCGCATAATTATTAGGAGATAGAGCGCTCCGCGATACTAGATTTTTTAACGGTATCATTTGTCTACGCATCTTAATAGCGATAGTAGACGTGGAATTTGTCGTACAATTTTACTCATGACGACGTCCACATTTTATTTAATCTGAAATAATTATTTGTTAATTGCTTTTATAGTAGCTTTTATAGAAAAGTTGCGACTAATTGTATGTATTTTAAATTTTAACTTTCGTATTTTAATCTAAACGAGGATACCAACATGGCTGATTTAATTTTGAATGTTCCACAAAATGGCGAACAACTAAATCTTGTTATTGACGACACAATTGATGTGTTAAATATGTCTTTTGACACTTCTGAAGCAATATTTGAAAAAGTTGATGATAATTTAGAAATCTCTTTTGATGAAGAAGGAACGAAGATTGTTTTAGAAGACTTCTATACAACTTACGATTCTGAAAATATTCCTGATTTTATGCTTAGTGATGGCTTAGTTGATGGCGAAGATTTCTTTGCTGCTCTTGATGAAAGCTTGATGCCTGCTGCTGGTCCTGCTGCGGCACCTACAGTTGCGAACGATGGTTTGCGTTTTGGAGCTGGTGCTGGCGATAGTCTTGCTACTGGTGTAGATGCTTTAGGTGATGTTCTTGGTGGTTCTGGCTATGGCAGACAAAATTTTAATGCTGAATTTGCTTCAAGTGATAACGATTTCACTCCAACTCTTGGGGCTACATCTGTTTCTATGTTTGAAGACGGTGTTGGCCGTGATGCAGATGGTAATGTTGATTCCTCAAATCCTAACCAAGCCTATACAATAACTGAAATTACAGGCACATTAAATGCTTTTGATCCTGAAGGCGGAGCTCTTACTTATACAATTGAAGGTGGTACAACTGTTGGTAATGTGACAACATTAACAAACCAATACGGCACACTTACAATAACAAATAATCCGCCAGCTTCTGCTAGCTATAGCTTTGTTCTTAACAAAGATGCTGATGCTGTGCAAGGCCTTGATCAAGGTGATCTTGTAAACATGTCCTTTACAATCACAGTTTCTGATGGAAACTCAGCAAGTTCTGCTCCTTTAAACATCACTTTAGTTGGTACTAACGATATGCCTACTTTAGAAGTGAGTTCAAATGAGCTCAATCTTACAGAAGATAATGTAAGCAGCGGAAGCGAACTTATTGTTACTGGAACTTCAGAAGTTTCTGATCCTGATCTTTCAGACACAAAAGAATTTTTTATTGGAGAAGCTGGACAAAATGTTGGCCTTGCTCTTGATGATAGCGATAATTTAACTCCTGAAGATACTGATTTTATAGTAAAATTAAAAACAAATACTGGAGAAATTATTGATGCTAAAGCAACAATAGATGAAAATGGTAATTATAAAGTAACAGTCGATAATGCTGATGCTCAATTCCTTGGTGATAAGGAAGAGGCAACAGGTTCATTCACTATTTATGTGAAAGATACTGCGGGTGCTTGGACTTCAGAAGAAGTTAAAGTTACTGTAACCGGAACTAACGATGTACCAAAATTAAATACTGACAAGTCTACTCTAACTGTAGTTACTGATGATACCTTTTTAGGGCAAGATTCTAATATCGCAGAAGGTAAAATTGTCTTTAATTCTGCTGAAAGCATGAATAATGGTAAAATCACTATTGGTACTGTTGAATTTGAGGTAAAAGAAAATGCAGATGGAAGCTACACTATTACTCCTGTAGATTCTGCAAATAGTTTTGTCGATGGAGACTTTGGCGATATTAAAGATTTAACTTTAACAAAAGATTCTGTAAGTGGTGAATATACTTTAACTTATACATATACCCAAGATACTGTATATAAACACAATAATATACTTGAAACAGGCGAAACAGATTTAGCAGATGAAACAGACGCTGCAGAATCATTTGATGTTTTTATTCAAGATGGTAAAGAAGCTGCAGATTCAACAGAAGGAATGAAAACTTCTATTAAGGTAGATATTAAAGACGATGGCCCAACAGTAAAAAGTGAAGATAATGATCTTGGCGATTTAACCGTTGATTCAGCTACATCAGCAAATGCAAGTGCCTATTTCAATACAGGTGCTGATCATGTTGGTGGCGAATACACAGTTT
>CAYJAZ010000041.1:0-14654 GCA_964368455.1 uncultured Desulfovibrionaceae bacterium | reverse complement strand
ATGCTTGCAATGATCATGCTTATAGGTCTTTCTGTGAACAATTCAATTCTTATAGTTGAAAATGCAGTAACAAAGATTGAAAAACTAGGTTGGAGCATAAAGGATGCTCTTTGGGATGGCTATGAAAACAAGACACGTACTATATTAATGACAACAATTGCTATCATACTTGGTATGGTGCCGCAAATGTTCTCAACAGATGGCATGAAATCATCTATGAGTGCTGTTATTATTGGTGGTATGCTTGCTTCACTTCTCTTTACTTTCCTACTCACACCAACTATCTTCTTTATATTAGAAAAAATGAGAACATTTAGTATTTTTGCATTGATAAAAAAAGCGAGAAAACAAGCTTAATCTCTCTTATTTTACTATAAAAAACAAATATATCTGTGTAATGAAGCTAAATTCTTGCACAGATATATTTTTTTAATATGCTTTTTTCTTGTAATAATATTGTAACTATAATAAAATTTAAAAAACTTTGGTTGACAAAGAAAAAAACAAACTATACTCTAATGAAATTAGATTTTATAAAGTGCATGTGTTCAAAAATTGTTCATTTTTATCCAGTATAAATTATAATTTTTCTAACACAAAGATCAAGGAATAATAAATGCAAGAAGTAGATCTTAATAAATTAATTATCGATAGTGATAAATTTTTATGCTATATAGCCGATAAAGAAACTTTTGACATTCTCTATGTGAGTAAAGGCATACAAAAGCTTTTAGGGCTACACGCAGATACAAATTATATTGGGCAAAAATGCTATAAAGTCTTCCAAAATCTTGATGCCCCTTGTGCGCATTGTGCAAATGACATTCTTGAACCAACAAAAAACATCGTCCGCAGGATGTTTATTCATCTCACACAAACAAATTATATTCTTATCGATTCGCTTATAAAAATAGACGATAAACAACAAAGGCTCACAGTTGCCTTTGACTATGAAAAAGAACAAACAAGTGCTGAAGATGCTGTACAAAAAATCACTTTAGAATCTACTTTACTCAAATGTGTCAATAGCTTGCGTGAAGACAGAACATTAGATGAATCTATCAATAATTTATTGCAAGTTGTCTGTGAATATTATAATGCAGACAGAGCTTTTCTATCAGAAATAAAAGAAGAAGAAAACATACTTTATCAAAGCTATGAATATTCTATTTCAACAGATTTAGAAACTATCACAAAAGAAAGTTCTATAGATCTAGAAGACTTAGAGCCAACAATTGAAAAACTCTATAAAGAGGGTCATTTAGTAATCACTGATATTGAAAAAGACTATGAACAAAATTCAAAACTCTGCGATATCATGAAAAGATTCAACACAAAAGCAATGATACTTATGCCTCTTATAGTCAAAGAGAAAATCATTGCTCTTATGGGTGTTGATAATCCACGCATAAGGCCAGACGATTATAATCTCTTACATTCTGCTGCCTTGCTCGTAAATGATTATATTAAAAAACATAAATTTCAAAAAGAATTAGAAAGATTGTCCTATATAGATAATCTTACAAAAACTTATAATAGAAATAAATATTTTGCACGCTTAGATGAAGTTGATACAAGAAAACTCACTTCCATTGGTATTTTGCATATCAATATCAATGGCCTCAAGCAAATCAATGATCTTTATGGCGAAGACTATGGAGATTATATCATAAAAGAAGTTGCAAATGTTCTTTTAAATTACATTGAAGAAGATATTTTTAGATTGTCTGGCGATGAATTTGTCGCTTTTTGTCACAATATCACAAAAGATGACTTTGATATCATTACTTCCTTGCTACGCAAAAAAGACAAAGAGAGAAAAGAATTTTCTTTTGCTGTTGGCAGCGTGTGGCAAGGTAAAAAAATTGACTTACGACTTGGTGTCAATCAAGCAAGTGAGCTTATGCTTGCCGAAAAGCAATGCTATTATAAAGATAATCCTTTAAATGAAGTTACAGCAAGAATAAATCCGCTTTCTATCTT
The DNA here is from genome assembly GCA_964368455.1 of uncultured Desulfovibrionaceae bacterium. Taxonomy (GTDB): domain Bacteria; phylum Desulfobacterota; class Desulfovibrionia; order Desulfovibrionales; family Desulfovibrionaceae; genus CAYJAZ01. The sequence goes on along the minus strand of CAYJAZ010000041.1, from coordinate 12,671 downwards.
GCTTGACGAAATCAAAAATAATGCTTTCTTTATTCATCTACAACCAAAAGTTGAACTCCTCACTGAAAAAATCATAGGTGCAGAAGCTCTTATCAGAAAACGTGACGATAAAGGAAAAATCATTCCACCTGATAAGTTCATACCAATTTATGAACACGAAGGCACAATAAGACATGTTGATTTCTTTGTTTTTGAACAAGTTTGCATTCTATTAAAGCAACTTATTGTTGAAAACAAAGCTGTTAAAATTGCTGTCAACTTTTCTCGTGTCACCTTTATGGCTTTTGACATTATAGATGAAATGACGCGTATTTGTAAAATCTTTGCAATACCGCATAAATACATTAAAATTGAAATCACAGAAAGTATAGATAAATTAGATTTTGAATTTTTTGAGAAAAAATTGCATGCAATAAAAGATGCTGGCTTTGACGTTTCTTTAGATGACTTTGGTGCGAAACATTCAAATCTGCTTATGCTCTCAATGATTGATTTCACCGAAGTAAAAATAGACAAAAGCCTTATTGATCACATGACTACAAGAAGTAAAAACAGAACTGTAGTAAGAAATATTGTAAAAACAATCAATGAATTAGGTTCATCTCTTTGCCTTGCTGAAGGAATTGAAACAGAAGAACAAAAAATAGCTCTTCAAGAAATTGGTTGTCATTATGGACAGGGCTATTATTTTTACAAGCCAATGAGTGTTGAAGATTTTTCTCAAATTGCTTCAGAATACGACGAAAAAAATGAACTTGTCATTCCTAAAAAAGAAGCAAGTGAACTCTATTTTTCTGGCCATTCCAAAGAAATTTCTGCTTTAATTGACTCTAATCCTCTTTGTATGAGTTTGTTAAACCATAAAAATGAAATAGTTTTGTGTAATCAGCAAACACTTAAAACCTTTGCTCTTGAAAACAGAGAAGAATATTGCACAAATTTTGATAGATTTTCTCCATTTATACAACCAGATGGAAGATATTCAAAGCAAGCTTTTAATGAAAACACAAAATTAGCAAGAGAAATAGGCTATCTTAAATTTAATTGGCTGCATTGCGATGCAAATAAGAATGAAATTCCAACACAAATAGTTTTAGAAAGATTAAATATCATGGACAATGAAAGCAAGCCCTATCTTGCAGCATTTATTAAAGATTTACGCCCTCAACTTGCAGGAAGTGAAGAAGGCAATGAATGGGCAGATGGCTATTTTCATGACGAAATATCAGATAAAACTCTTTTCAATAGCATAGCAGATATGTCTCAAGGATGGTTTTTTGCCTTAGATTTAAGAACTTCAAATATTCAATTTTTTGGAAAAGGCAAAGAAATACTAAACCTACCTTCAACAAAAGAACTCTACCCAGATTCTTTTGATATAAAAGCCTTAATACATGAAGACGATATAGACTATTTCTATGAATGCTATCGAACTATATTAAAAGGCATAGATAAAGCATGGGATGCTCGCTTCAATCTTCCTAATGGCGAAACAAGATATTACAGAACCATATATAAAACCTTTTTTAGCAATGAACAAAAGCCACTATTTTGCATAGGCAGAACATTTGACGTCCATGATGAAAAAATGTTGGAACTTCTTTCTCAAACCGATTTATTGACGAATTGCTTTAATAAAATCACAACAGAAAATCTTATCAAAAAAACATTGAGTTTAAAGCCTGATGTTCAGCATGCAATGTTTATTTTTGATATTGATAATTTTAAAACAATAAACGACACTCTTGGCCATCAAGCCGGCGATAAAATCCTCACACAAATTGCAGAAAATCTACAAAAGCATTTCAGAGAGCATGACATTATTGGAAGAATAGGCGGCGATGAATTTGTTATTTTCCTCAAAAACACTAATAGTTTAGACACTATAAAAGCTAAGGCCGAAACAATTATTGCTGCCTTTAAAAATACTGTCATATCAGAAGATACTAAATATAAGGTTTCAGGCAGTATAGGAATTTCACTCTATCCATCTGACGCAACAAATTATGAAGATCTCTATAAAGCTGCGGATAAAGCCCTTTATCGTTCAAAACAAAGAGGAAAAGATTGCTATAGCTTCTTTACTGAAATGCAAAACTCAACTTCATTAGAGACAATTACAAAATATGGAAGCCTCGAAAGATTAAATACTTCTTATCTAGACTATGAAATTGTTACTTTAGTTTTTGAAACACTTTTTAATACTCAAGATTTTTCTTTAGCCATACCAAAAACTCTTGAACTTATTAGTGAAAAACTCTCCGCTGACAGAGTGTATTTATTAGAAACAGTTGATTGCGGAAAAGAAAATGTCTTTTTATATGAACATAAAAAACCCGAACTTAGTCCTGCTTCAGAGATATTAAAAAACACAAAATCTGATATTCTAGGCTCTTTATTTGCAGCACTTTATGAAAAGGACATCCTTTACTTTAACGATAAAGATATAAAAGAAGAAGAAGAACTTTATCAAATGATGCAAATACAAAAGGTAAAAACAGTCTTACTTCTTGAAACAAAAAAGACAGGCTATCCTGAAATTGTTATAGGTTTAGACGATTGTAAAGAATATAGAATTTGGACAGAAAAACAAATTAATTCCCTAAGACATATTCTTAAATTGCTTTCAATCTTTATAGCTTCAAAAAAACAGAAATAAATTCTATAGCTAAAAAAACTCTCACACAAAAAGAGCCAGCAATTTAATACTGGCTCTTTTTTATATTTGTTTTAATAAATTAGAAGGAATATTTAAAACCTAATTGCCCTGAAACACTTTCTCTATCGCCAGCTGTGGCACTCACTTCAAAATAAGTATTGAAATTTTGTGAGAGATTTGCTTTTAAGCCAAGCTTAAATTCTGCATATTGATCAGCTGCAAGTTCTGGTAATTGTATTTCATTTGCCTTTGTTGTTCCATTACTATCGAAATTGAAATTATATCCCAGTGAGGCATAGGTGCTCATTCCATTTTCAAAATTGAGGCTTGCTTTAAGTTCTGGATTGAGAGTGAATATATGCCATGCATCTGATTCAATTTTGCTACCTAGGGCATTTGTGTAATCGCTATTACTGATATAAGAATAACCAAATGTTATGGATGGTTCAAAGGCAAAAAATCCATTTTCACTTTCAAAACTCAAGCCACTTTTATTGAAGAGCGAGAAGGAATATGTATTGTAGTTTTCATCTCCATTATTTGAATGAGCATCTGTGTGGCTAAAGCCAAAGTTTACATTTGTCTTTGTGAAGAAATTAGCCTTACTAAAGGCTGCTCCAACACCAAGCATAAAGCCATGTTGTTCGATATCTATGTCATCATTATTGTATTCTTGTGTTGAATTTGTGCTTCCAAGAAAGAGTGAATAGACAGAATCAAATGAGCCCAAAGACATTTGTGCTGAATTAATTCCGCCTATGAAGCCATATTGTTCATTATCAACATCCAATCCATTGAAAGTAGTGTTTTCAATAGATCCATACACATCTACCCATGCACTTTGCAGTAAGGAAGTTGAACTTTCACTACCCGCTCCAAAACCTGATGGAAGATAAGTGAGATTAGTCTGGTTGAGTGTTCTTTTTGAATTATCAATACTTGCATTTGCATAGGCACTAAGGCCAACAAGACTTGAAAGTACAAGAGGATTATAAGCATCATTATTTCTACTAAAGGTGAAATTGCCTGCCTCGTAAGAAACAAGATATTCATAGATAGGAGAATAGCCAATAAGAGGCGTAGAGCCTAAGACTATTGCATTTTGTAAATCAGTATTATTTGTGAAATTAAGGGTGAGTGCTGTAGTAGAAGGTAGTTCACTTACAAGATTCAAAGTGTCTATTGTGAGTTTTGCATTTGCTCCAACACTCATAGTATTTGCGTCAAAACTATCCATTTTCTTATTTGCTAAATCAACATCAAGTGAAAGATACGAATTTGTGTTTGCTGCAAGGCTAAATGTGTCTATCTTCATATGAGGTGTTGCGACATTATTAATAGTATTCAAACTACCGCCATTAAAGTTCAAACTATTTCTTGCATAAGCAGCAAGTCCAAGCATCTTACCTTCTAGAGAAGAATCGTATAAAAATTCATCCTTTTCATAGCTAAGATTACCCTCAATAGTATAAGTGATTGCACTATCCGTATTTGCTCTTACTAAAGTAGCCTCTGAGCTTAGGTCAACTTCAAGTGGATCGAAAATACCAAAAGTTTTGAATATGCCTGCACCGAAGCTGACAACATTTGAAACTGCATGCGATAAGATATTACTATTAATAATAGTTGTTGTAGTAGAGCTTGTGTTTTCAAAGTTCAAGCTTGAACTATCGTCAGAATTTGTACCTAAAACAATTTCTTTTACATCAAGCACGCCAACATCTTCAAAGTTTACTTCAGATCCATCTCCACCTTGATAACCGTCTCCAGTAAGTGTTTGCCCTTTGCCAACTACAGTAAGCACGCCTTCTAAAGTTTCTGTTACTGTATTGAAAGCTTCACTGCCAACTAATTCATAAATAACATGCGAATCTCTTGCAGAATTGAGTAAGGCAGCTGCGATTGATGTGTCGTATCTATAATCTGCATTATAGTTAATTGAACCATTATTTTCATCATTTTGTGTGATAATAACTTTTTGTAATGGCGTGTAATAAGTGATTTTCTTTAGATCTATATCAAGCGAACTTGGTTCAAAAATTTGCAAAGTGCCATTTTTATGTGCATCTGGTGCAAGTTCTCCAAGTAGACGTACATTGTCTAATTTTATACTGCCTGAGGATGAATTCACTTTGAAAGTATCAGATGTTGCAGTTGAAAGATCAATGTCTAATCTAAGTTCAGAACCTTTTTCAGCTGTGAAATTATTGAGAGTGATTATGTCTATTGCATTATTCTTTGTATTGAGCACAGAATCAGCTTTCATTGTGATATCACTTGTATCACTAAATGTTGCATTTGCACCAAGTGAAACTTTTGAACCAGCATTTGCAAGAATAGAACCGCCTACAAAAGAACCTGAATTAGTAAAATCTACGTCAGCAAGAAGAGTGACATTTGAATTTTCAAATGTAGCACTTTTCACTCTTGCATTACTTGCAAAATCAACATCTATGTCTTTAAAAGTTGCACCATTAATAATGTGCATGCCTAAACCTGTGAAAGTAATTGTATTATCTTGAGCATCAACTTCATTATTGCCGTCAAAATAAGCTCTAGTCGTTATTTTATCAAGGGTGAAAATTTCAATATCATCGCTTGTAGCAATACTCACACTTTTATCAAGAGCAACATCATCAAAAATAAGAGCCTTACTTGCATCAATACTTACATTTTTTACATTGCCTTTAAATTTTGTTGCAGCATCAACATTTAAGCTTAGATTTGAAAGATTAGATGAAATTTCATGTGAACCTAAACCTTTCAAGTTAAGAATATTATCATTATTTGCTGAACTTATTACCGCATCTGTAAGTAGAAGATTGTCTGCTTCAAGAGTGAGTGAATTTATTTTTGAACTATCAGAACCATAAAGATTAAGATCAACAGTGTTTGATAGGCTTATATTATCGATCAAAGCATTATAAGAACCATCAAGCATATTGATTTTTGAAGATTGAATATTACCAGCAAAAGTTGTGTGAGCGGCAATATTCATTGTTGTTTTGTTAAAATCACCATTAAATATATGCTTGCCATCGCCATAAATATTTATGGCATTGTGCTTAATAGCTTTTCCTGAAATATCTGAATTATTTATAATTGTCTCATCAGCAGAGGCAATAATATTTAATGTATTTTTATTTGCTTGCTTTGCTGCTAATAAATTTATTGTTGTCCCCTCAGCTGTGTTGGTATTATTCAAAGTGAGGATATTATTCGCTGAATTTGCAATTGAAATTGTTCCTGCAGAAATTGTATGAGTATTACCAAGAACAGTCATATCGCCAATAACACTAGCCTCTAAAGCATCTTCGTCTTCTTCCATAATGTATTGACGAGGACTTGTTGTTTCGCTTAACACAGAATTCAATGTATTCACAATACCAGGATCACTGTATAAATCATAATTATAGATGATATCATTCAAATCATCTTTTGTGTCGTCATTGCTTGAATAAGTGATATCATAATCGCTGCCATACACTTTCAAATCAAGGATGTCTGCAGAATTTAATGCAAGAGCGTCTGAATTTGCACCAATAAAGAAATCAAGTACACCACTTGTGTCAGATAGACCTTGTGTGAAATCAAGCAAATTGATAGCACCAAGAGTGAAATTTGAATTTTCAGCAAGTCCAGAAAGTGTGAATTGATCATAAGTAGTGTTTTCTGGATTATCAAGATCAAGTGCTACATCAACAAAAAGCTTAAAGCCATTACTTGCTTGAAGTTTACCAAGTGAAGTTATGCCTATGGCATTGTCTAAAGTAGAAATACTTGCTTGAGAACTTGCCACATTTAATGTTGAATTTTCAGCTACTTGTGCATTATTTCCTTGAAGATTTAATGCTCCATAAATATTGTATATTCCATTTCCAGCAAATGTATCGTAGCTGATAATTGAATTTGTGCCAGAAGAATAAAGGTTGATCTGCCCATCATTATAAATAGCTTCACTCTTAATAGTATTATCTGCTAAGACATTATTATTGTTGAAAATCAAATCTTGATTTCCTGCAGTTATATTGATAATGCCGTCATTTGTATTGTATATTGCAGCCCCTGCCACTTGTGCACTATTATTTGTGAAATTGACATTTTCAATAGTTATTAAACCAGCATTATACAATGCACCGCCATTTTCAGAAGAAAAACCAGACCAATTTTTCACATCAAAAAGAGCTAATTCTTGATTATTTGAAACAATAATACCGCTTGTACCCTCTGCAAGAATACTATTATTATTAGCAGTAATATTTAAACGTGTTCCTTGCAAATTACCAAGATTTTCAACAACAATTTCATCTGCTTGCATAATATATGCTTTATCAGAAGAATCTTTGTCCACCATTGCTTTAAGAGTGTTTTCTTCTTCTATAGATGTATTGATTTGCAGATTTCCTGTTGTATTATCATAACTTACAGCAGTAAAGTCATTTTCTTTAGCAAGAATTCCAGCTTCTAGGGTAAATCTTCCAAGTCCAAGCTTGATAACATCTAAAAGATCTCTATCATTTGTTACCTGCACATCTACATTCTCTTCGCCTAAGCTTAATACATTTAAACTATTGATAAGAATGTTATTATCATTATGACTTGCAGAATTTGCTGTTAAAGTATCAGCTTTTTCTTCTTTAAGATCTACATCTAAATCCCAATTTAAGTCATTGTGTAGAGAAATATTTCCGAGATTTGTTGTATGAATTTGACTATCAACTGTAGATAATGCACCGCCATAAACATTGAAATTTACATTTGAAGCTAAAGTTCCTGATGAAGTAATTTCTGTTTCATTTGAACCATTTGCATCAATGTCATACATAACTGTTTTTGTGCCAAGCTTTAACGTGCCGTCATAAAGATTCACGTTAAATCTATCTAAATAAGAGCCTAGTCCAAAGATTTTATCATTAATTTCTATAACACCGTCTGTTATATAATCCTTTGTATTTGCTGTATTATTTATATTAAGTTCTGCATCTACACGTAATAATATAGATTCATTAATAATAAATGAACTATTTTTATTTGCATACAAATTCAAATCAGAATTAGAACCTACTAAAGCATTTGGTGTTTCATTGCTTAGGTTGCCAGAAAATAAAACATCTCCGCCATCTGCAACAATATCTAAATCGTATCTCGAATTAATAGCACCGCCTTGATATTGTATAATTTTATCACTATGCTGAGTGATATTATTCAAAAAGACAGTATTTTTAACCACAGCTCCTTCGCCATCTTGAATATTGTTGAAAGCACCAGAATAGACATAATTTTGTGTTGGCATACTCACAATATTTCCAATGAATTCAGAGTCGTATATTTCCATATAGCCAGAATTGTTCACAGCAGAATTATTGCCGTATTCAAATGTTGTATTTGAAATAATAAGGCTACTATCGCCTCTATTGTGAATAGCTGAACCATCAATATTTTTGCTAAATAAGGTATCTGAAATAGTACCAAAACCGTAATTTGTAATACCACCACCAGTATTTTCAATAAATTCAGAATTTTTAACGTCTAAATTTATATTTGCTTCAATATAGATAGTGCCTGTACCTGCATTATTCTTTGTAAATGTTGTATCATCAACATAAAGGCCGCCAACTTGCACTTCTTCATTTTCTTGAGGAGTGACATATCTTACATGTATGGCACTTCCTGTGTACTCGGCTGTATTATTTTCAAAGTGAGAATTATTCACTTCAATATGTGCTCTACCCGATCCAAGAGCCGCACCTAAACCAGAATAGTTATTGATGAATCTAGAGTCATGCACAAGTAAGGTGGTATCACTTCCGCCATAAAGGCCGCCTGCTATACCTTGTGGAATACCTTTGTTGCCGTCAAATAAAGTATCATACACTTCAAGTGTGCCTATAGCATGGTAGATAGCACCAGCAGAATAGGCTGAATTGTTTCTAAAAATTGAATTTCTGATGACAGAATTTTTGTCGTCATAAAAATAGCTTAATCTATTGTAATTATAGAAAGCACCGCCTGTGCCTGCTGGGCCGTGTGTGAGATCTGAACTATTATTTTCAAATGTCACATTTTCTAAAATAGCTTGGCCGCAATTGTATATCGCTCCGCCACCACGTCCAACTGTATTATTTCTAAAAATTGTGTCTTTGATATAAAGTATGCCTGGAGTATCAAGAAAACCAGTGATATTACCCTCTTCATCACGAGCATAGCCAGGATCATAATGATAGATAACGCCGCCATTTTCTCTATCGTAATAGGGTTCTCCCTGACTTAAATTTGTATTAACTTCATAATGATTTTCAAAAACGGAACCATAAATAAAAACATTAGAATTTGTACTGCGTATTGCAGCTGCGCCATTATAGCCACCACTATTTGCATCAAATGTAGAATTACGTATAGTAAGTGTACTTTGATAACCCTCTGTATTAATTGCACCACCTGTACGTGATTCATTCTTGATAAATTTTGAATCCTCAATAGTCATTATGCCTGCATTATACAATGCACCGCCAGCACCAGCACTGTTTTCAGAAAAAATCGTATTCTTTATTGTGGCTGTGCCTGCATTATATATTGTGCCATAGGCATAACCAGTAAGAGCATTATCTTCTCTTCTGCTATTGTGAGTGAAAGTTGATGTATCTATGTCTAGAGTAGCATTTGCAGTATTATGAATAGCACTACCGTGAGTAGCTTTATTGCCTGTGAAATGAGAATTTGTTATTGTGGCCTTGCCTGAATTATAAAGTGCACCGCCATTTCTTCCAATATTATCATTAAAATAAGAAGAAAGAATATCAATAATTCCAGTATTATAAATAGCACCGCCATCAAGATATGTCTTTGCATTTAAGCTATAGGCATAGTTATCATTAAAGGTGGTAGAAAAGAGATTTGCATTGCCTGTATTATAAAGCACACCTCCACCACCTCTTGCATGGTTATTTGAAAAAAGAGAATTATTCAAATTGATTGTGCCATCATTATTGAATAAAGCCCCATAAGAATGTGTATAAAAACCAGACCAATTTGCAAGATTTGAAACAGTCAAAGTTTGCCCTATTTCAAGAGAAATTCCTGTACTGTCATTATCAGAAGAAATAGAAAAATTCTTGCCATCTATAATGAGACTTGTGCCATTCATAGAATCTAAACTAGAACTAATAAGCTCGTCAGCATTAAGCTCATAAAGACTTATATTTTCACTTAAAACAGCTTCATTTAAAGAAGTAGAATGTGCAAAATCAGCAGAAGCTAATCCTGCTGAAAGCGTGAGCAAAGAAAAAAGAGCAAGTGAACCAAAAGTGTTTAAAATATGACATTTTTTCAACACAGCTTTATAACGATTTTTTAAATTAGATAAAGCATTTCTTGTTTGCATATATCACTCCTCGTATATATTTATAATCTTAAAATAGAATAGAACAGTCCACATATAATGGCAAGAAGAAAAAAATCACAAAAACAAAATTTAACTATTTAAACACATGTTTAACTATTATTTTAAAATTTAAATCATTATTATATTTGAATTTTAGAAACATTATAAAGGCAAAAGATAAAAATTATTTTTCCATAAAATCAAGAGCAATTTTTCTTTCATTAGACAATCGAAACATTTTGTATCGATTTTACAAAAACCTTGACAAAATAAGAAAATATTAATATCTTCATACTAACTGTGTTAGTAAATTCAAAGACTTTATGAAATTTTTAAGAAAATGAATTTAAAAGCTCAGTCTTAACGAAGGAGTAAAAATGCATAATTATACTATACGTTTACTTGATGTAAACTTAGAAAACTTCAAAAATGTTGTTTCAGGCTCTATCAGTATGCCTTCAAAATTCAACAATACTCTTTTTACTTCTTCTGGCGATATGCTAGGTATTTACGGCCAAAACGGAACAGGAAAAACTGCCATTATCGATGCTTTAGAATTGATCAAAGATCTTCTTTTGGGTTTAGCATTTGACAAAAATTATCAACATTATTTCACAAAATCTTCAACAAATGCTTCTCTTAGTGTACTTTTCTTATTTTATAATGATGATGAAAGATTTCAACTTCGCTATACTATTGAATTTTTGCATGTTTTAAATGAAGGCTATAAAATTTCACAAGAAAGCATCTGCCATGCTGATTGGAACAATGAAAAAGAAGATTTTTCTAAAGAAAAAGAAATACTCAATTTTTCTTTATTCAATTCCACTTCCTATCTTTCTCCGCAAGCAGTCTATGATGCACTTATTTCAGAAAATGAAGAACATAAAATCAATCTGCAAGTAGCTAAAAAGATAGTATTAAGAGAAAATGTTTCTTCTCTATTTTCTTCTGAAAATCTCACTATTTTTTCAGAAAGCAAGAATCCATTAATTGAAAAATGTTTCAAAGCAATCTTGCTTTTACAAGATTATGCAAACAATAATTTATTTATCATTTCAAACCATAGATTAGGATTAAGAAATCTATCTTTTGCACTACCTCTTGAACAGAAAAAAAATAACACAATACTTTCAAGAACTTTTGTAAATTTAATGATAGATTCAGCCTCCCCACTCACAAAAGAACAATTCACGCATCTAAAAAAACTCATTGAAAATATAAATCTTGTGCTTGGAAAAATCGTACCAAATCTTTCTTTAATATTACATAATTTTGCACCAAAAATAGACGAAAATACAGGCAAAGAGCTTATGCAAGTGCAACTTCTTTCAAAAAGAGAAGACATTCAAATACCCCTCGCTTGCGAATCTTCTGGCATATTAAAAATCATATCACTACTCAATCTTTTAATCTGCGTTCACAATGAAGCTTCAATGTGTTTAGTTGTAGACGAGTTAGACGCTGGAATACACGAATTTTTGCTAGGTGAAATATTAACCGCTTTTGAACATTATGCACAAGGGCAGCTTATTTTTACTTCACATAATCTTCGCCCATTAGAAATGCTCAATAAAACAAGCATTATTTTCTCTACAGCAAATCCTCAAAATCGTTACATAAGACTAAGAAATATTAAAACAAATAACAATCTACGTGATGTCTATATACGCTCCATTCAGCTAGGCGGCCAAAAAGAAGAACTCTATGTCGAAACAAAACATTCCAATATTTCAAGAGCTTTTAGAAAAATAGCAAGGCAGAGTGAAGAATGTCAAAATCAGAAATAAAAGCAGAAAATAAAGAATTTTTTACAAAAAAAGTTTTGCTATTCATTGTCGAAGGCCCTACAGACGCCGACACACTTAGCCCTATTTTATCTCAAATTTTCACAACTAAACTTGTACATTTTCATATTGTTAAAGGCGACATAACCTCAACAAGAAATAATATAGGCCTAGATACTCATTCGTTAATTTTGGATTGTATAAATATTGAAAAATATAAATCAAAATTCGAATCTGAAGATATTTTAAAAGTAATACATCTCGTAGACACAGATGGCTGCTTCATTCCCGAAAGCGAAATCATCGAAAATCCCTTTGTCGACAAACACTTTGCCTATAATACAAATAATATCACTTATGCAGATAAACAAAAAGTCGTCAATAGAAATAATGGCAAAAGTTCAATACTCAAACAACTCATTGAAATAAATAAGATTATAGATAAAGATATCACTTTTGAATATGCCGTCTACTTTTTTTCCAGAAATCTAGAGCATGTCTTGCACGACAAATCCGCGACAATATCAAACAAAGAAAAAAAAGCCCTTGTCGATGATTTTCTCGATTTATACGAAGAAAATATAGATGGCTTCAAAGCTTTTATTTCAAATAAAAACATCGCTGTTCAAGGCAATTACAAAGAAACATGGGCCTTTATCAAAGAAGACACAAATTCTTTAAATAGGTACACAAATTTTCATCTGCTTTTTAAAAAATAATTCTTTTACTTTTTGTGCCTTCGGCGACCAAAGGAGTTGAACCCCTTTGGAAACCCCTATTTGGCAAGATAGCGCCGAGAATATTAGTTGGCATTACATTATTTTTTTATTTGCGAAAAAGTTTT
>CAYJAZ010000040.1:0-14737 GCA_964368455.1 uncultured Desulfovibrionaceae bacterium | reverse complement strand
GCTGCTAAAGTGAAAAAAGTTATGGAAATTGGTGCTATTGTTGAAATATTACCTAATTTAGAAGCTTTAGTTCACGTTTCACAATTAGACACTGCTCGTGTTGAAAAAGCAGAAGATTTTGTAACTGTTGGACAAGAAATGCAAGTCAAAGTTATTGAAATCAACGGCGATAAAGTTCGTGCATCACGCAAAGCTATTCTTTTAGAAGAGCAAGGCATTGAATGGACACCAGAATCTACAGCTCGTCCACCTAGACGCGAAGGCGGTAGAGATAACCGTAGAGATGGCGGCAGAGATAACCGCAGAGACGGCGGACGTGATAGAAAGCCATACAGAGATAACAATAGAGATTAATCTATAAATAACTAATATAAAAGCCGTATTTCTTATAAAAGGAATACGGCTTTTTTAGTGTTTTGTTTTTTTGTCTTCGACATTTTTTTTTGCCTCCGGCGGCCAAAGGAGTTGAACCCCTTTGGAAACCCCAATGAGGCAAGATGAGTGCGTAGATAAGTGGCTAAAGTAGTTTTTATTTTTTTTATTTGCGAAAAAGTTTTAAAGTTTTGTTGCTTCGCACCAAAACATTAAATACTGTTTCGCTTTAAAATAGTGAGAAATTTATTTTAATTATAAACAATTTTCCATTTGTCACTTTGTTCCAAATGTGCGTGTTGTTTTAATTTTAATAAAATTAAAGAAATAGCTATCCTATTAAGAAAGCAGTATCAATTCGTCATTGCGAGGAGTGAACAAAGTGAAGGACGTGGCAATCTATCTCTAAATAAATAACTCACATTTGGAACGTAGTGACAAATGGCAACTTAATCTCAGTGAGAATTAATTCTCATCCATTTTAAAGCGAAACAGTATTTAAGAATGAAAGGCGAAAGCCTTGAATTCTTAAAACTTTTTCGCAAATAAAAAAATAAAAACCAACTTTAGCTAAATCCCTATGCACATATCTTGCATAGTAGGGTTTGCAAAGGGAATTATTCCCTTTGCCCGCCGGAGGCATATACATAAGAACAAAAAGTTATCTATGAAAAACACAATAAAAAGATGTTTTTTGCGTGGATTTATTATAGCCATGTATAGAAATATTCTTTTCTTGAGTTTTTTCTAGCATAAGTGTTTCATTTAATTTGAGTTCAGATAAGAAGTAGAGATCAAAAGCGTTGATTTTTGAAAGATCTGCCTCATTGTCAGAGAGAGCGTCAAAAGCAAATTCACCGTATCTACAATTATTTACATGGCCTAATGCGTCTATATAGCTTCTTCGTATAGTGCGTTCGTCTGCAAAAACGTATTCAAGCTCTTCTTTTTGGAAACTTGGACTTGATTCTAGCAAAAATTCTGGATTTGCTTCCATTAGTGTGAAAGGAAGTTCTTTTTTACGATAGATAGCATGTGTTTTTAAATCAATCAAAATAGAATAAATAGAAGCCACAAAAACTACTTCGCCTTTATCGTCACGAGCTTCGAATTCACGTCTAAAATGCACTCTTTTTCTTTCTGAAAACCAAGTTTGTATGAATAGATTTGCACAACCTTTAACATGCTTGGCTATTTTCACATTGAGAGCGACTAAGACCCACGAATAATTATTTTCCAAACAAAGATCAAAATCTATATCAAAAAGGGCTAGATGTTCGTCTATTACTTGCGCAATGATATGTTGATAACCATCTGGTTTAATGTATGAATTTTCATCTAAATGTGAGAATTCTATCTTATGTTTATGTATGTGTTCTTTTTCTTTATTCATAATCATAGTTAATCCTTGATGAGCATTGCATCGCCGTAAGAAAAGAAACGAAAATCTCTTTCTATTGCTTCTTTATAAATGTTGAGGATTTCTTCACGACTCGAAAAGGCAGAAACTAGCATGAGAAGTGAGGATTCTGGTAAATGAAAATTTGTGATGAGAGCATCAATAACTTTAAAAGCATTTTGCTTGTGTGGATAGATGAAAACATTTGTTGAATCGAGCATACCTTGACTTGGAAGTAAAGTATTTTCACTCTTATTCCATTTTTCAGCACAACCCTCAAGCACACGGCAAGAAGTTGTTCCTACGGCAATTACAGGCCTTTTTTCTGCTTTTGCTTTCAATATGGCTTGCACAGTTGCAGAAGAAATTTCAAAGTATTCTGAATGCATAGGATGTTCACGTATATCATCAACTCGCACAGGAGTGAAAGTTCCGTAACCAACATGCAAGGTAACTTCTTCCCAAAGGCAGCCTGCTTCAAGTAGGGAGTTTTTGAGTTCTGGAGTAAAGTGTAAGCCAGCGGTAGGAGCGGCAACAGAACCGGCTTTATCTTGCTTGGCATAAATTGTTTGGTAACGTTCTTTATCTTCTGTGGTATTTGCTGTTCTTTTGATATAAGGGGGTAGAGGAAGATGTCCAAATTCTTCGAATATTTCGGTGATATTCTTTGTCCATATCAATTTGACTTTATTTTTCCCATAATCATATTTTTCAAGAATTTCAACTTTGAGATAGGGGGTAAATTCCCAAATTTGCCCAATTTTAGCAGATTTTGAAGGTTTGAGTAAAACTTCAGCTTCGCAAGAAAAATTGTCTCCATTGTTTTGAGCATTTCTTTCTAATATAGGAGGAGGAGTGAGTAGGAGAAGTTCTCTTTTTCCGCCAAATTCACTAGTAGCAAAAAGTCTAGCAGGCACAACTTTAGAATTGTTTGCAATAAAGAGTGGCTTTAATCCACTTTCTGAACAAGGGAGAAAATTCAAGATATTTTTAAATTCAGAAAATTCTATTTGCTGTGTATTTTTAGAATAAACAAGCAATTTAGAGCTATCTCTCTTTTCTGATGGAACTTGGGCTATATTTTTTTCGGGTAGATCAAAATTATAGCTTGAGAGCAAGAAATCTAAAGGTATAGTCATAGTATTTTTAGAAAAAGGGCTGTATAGCCCCTTTTCAAAACTCCGTAAAAGTATAGTATAAAAAGATAGTTTCTTTAGTTATTTAGCTTGAATTTCTATACGAATATTAAAACGTTCTTCAAGTTCGGAAATTCTATCTCTTTTCATATTGAGAAGATAGAGAGCAAGTTCTGTATTTGTATTGTAGACATATTTAATTGTCTTTTCTTGTCTTGCTTTTTTCGCAATTTCCTTGAGAGCATCTTGTGCTTGCCATTCCATATTTCTTCTTGTTCCAGTGCCATTACAATGTGGGCATGGTTCTGTTGAAATAGAAATTGCAGAAGATCCAATTCTTTGACGAATGACTTCAAGTAAGCCAAATGGTGAAATATGGCCAATTTCATATCTTGCTCTGTCGGATTGCATAGCTTTTTTGAAAGCTTTTTCAATTTCCTTCACAGCATTTTTATCGTGTACTTCTATGAAATCAATGACAACTTGTCCGCCAATATCACGCAAGCGAAGATGTCTAGCAATGGCTTGAGCAGCTTCTATATTTGTTTGAAGCACCATATCTTGGAAATTAGATTTGTTTTGTGTTTTGCCAGAGTTTATGTCTATGGCCATAAGAGCTTCTGTTTGATCAAAAACAACTCTACCGCCAGAAGGAAGTGCAACTTCGCGTTGTGAAATTTCATCAATTTGTTTTTGCAAACCAAATCTATCCCAAAGGCCAGCACGTTGATTATTGAAATGTCTGACAATATTGGCTTTTTGAGGGTAGAGCAATTCTGCCATCTTAGTAATAGAATGTGCCATTTCTTTGTCATTTGTCCAAATTTCACCAACATCTTCATTGAGATAATCGCGAACAACTCTTTGTGTTAATTCAACTTCTTGATGAACAAGTGCAGGTGCACTTTTTTCACTAGATTTTTCTAAAATATCAAGCCAAAGCTTTTGTAAATAATCAAGATCAGCTTGCAATTCTTCTTGAGTAGCGTTTGCAGCAGCAGTTCTTATAATGATTCCCATACCTTTTTCAGGATTTACGCCGTCAAGCATAGCACGAAGACGTGCACGTTCATCAGGATCAGAAACCTTACGTGAAACGCCTAATTGTTCTTGTCCTGGAGTAAGCACTAAAAATCTGCCTGCAAGTGAAATCCAAGTAGTGAGGAAAGCACCTTTTGTAAGTGTTGGTTCTTTCACTATTTGCACAAAAAGTTCTTGCCCTGGACGTAAAACTTTGCTAATGAGCGGGAATTTATGGTTTTTTGTTGGTGCATGTGGTGCAAGATAATAATCAGGATGTACTTCGTCAATTTGTAAGAAGCCATTTTTTACAGAGCCAAAATTAATAAAAGCAGCTTGAAGATTTGGATCTACGTTGTGGATGCTTGCTTTATAAATATTTCCGCGAATCTTCGCTTGATGACTCATTTCTACAAAATATTCAACAACAGTGTCATCCTTAACTAGGGCTACTTCAACTTGTTCTTCTGATTGCACAGAAACAAACATCTTCAAATCATTAGGGATTTGTTCTTCGATAAGATCAGCTTTTTTCTTGCGGCCTCTTGTTTTCTTCTCACTTGTGACAGCTTTTGTTTCTAAAGCAAGCATTGCTGCATCATCATCAAAAGCATAATAAGGAGTTTCAGGTAAAGGACTTGAAATAAAGCTTAAATCATCTTTATGTTCTAAAGCAGATTGGGCAAAAGAAGGTAATTTAGTGAGATGAGCTTGAGAGAAATTTTTTGGATTCTTCTTTGTAGTTTCTGCATTCTGACTGCGTTGATAGAGCATGTTTTGATGCAAGATGGATGTTTCATCAGAAGCTATATGTTCAGCATTAAAGGCTTGAGCGTTATTTTTTCTTTGTCCCTTGCCTTGTCTTATATTTTGTTGATTTTTTGCATAATTATTTTGCTGATTTGGAGCTTGCGGAAAATGTGGGGCATTTGTATTGTGAGCGAGAGGAGAATATATATCGTCAGTTTCAAAAGATTTGCCAGTAATAGCTGCAATAATTGAAGAATTATCAAAAGCAGGGGCTGGTTGCGGCATGTTTTTAATAGATTGTTGTCTTTGTCTATTATTTTGATTTTTTTGACGATTTAAATTTTGATTATTATTTCTATTTTGGTTTTTTTGTTTTTGGTTTTGCCAATTAACATACTGGTTTTGCTGGTTTTCTTGAATAGGGAATTGTGATAAAGCTTGTGGATAAAAAGCATTTTGTTCTGGAGCAAAAGGCGGCATTTGTTGAGGATTTTGCTTTTTAGTTTGAACTTTTCCCTGTAATTGCTTTGGTGCTGGATAAAGCATTGGATTATACATAGTTTCTTTTTGCTTTATAGCATTATCGTCAAGCGGGATTCTTTTAAAGAAATTTTTGCTCAAGCCTTTATTTGGTCTTGGCATGTCTTTGGTATATGTATAGTCTTGATCTAAAGTATCATGATGGATATTTTTCTGATGTTCTTGATTTCTATTTGTTTCTTCATTATGAACTTTATTATTTCTTTGGCTTGGCAAAAGTTGAATAGAATCGTGTAAATTTGTGTCTTGTACAGTATTGGAATTTGTTTTGTTTTCAACTGTGTTTTGTTCATGAGTTGAAAAATAAGCATTAAAACTTTGCATACCTTCAGGAGCAAGGGCTGGAGCAGAGTGAGGACGTGAATTTGTGTCACGATTTACTTTATTGTTGGACCTCATAGGTCTTTTATTTCTTGGCATAGCAAGAGCTTGTTCAATATCACGCACTTCTTGAGGTAGTTCAAGATCTTGAGCTAGATTTACTAAGGCTTTAGGTTTTCTACCTCTTTTCTTAGGTGCATCTTGCTTGATTTGTTCAATGTCTTGAACTTTTACTTGATCTTTTGCTTCTTCATTAATTTGCACAGGATTTTTTACATTGTCTAGTTTTTCAGGCTGTGCTTGCTCTGTTTTAGAATTTGTAACATTTGTTTTTCTTGGATTTCTTTTTGATGTTTTCTTTTCATCTTGAATTGGCACAATTGTTTTTGGTGCAGAACTTTCTTCGTCTTGAATAGCGGTGACAGGAGCTTTTTTCTTTGATTTTGAATTTTCTAATGGTTTGATTTCATTAGCAACTGTTGTGCTTGTGCGAGGTTTTCTTGTTTTCACGGCAACAATAGTTTCTTCTTGAGCAATTGCTTTGTCTTGAACTTTTTTTGGACGGCCTCTTCTTATTACTTTTTTTTCATCTTGAAGATTTTCATCAGTATTTTGATTCTTAGTCATAAATTTTCCTATTTATTTTAATAAAATTTGTTTTAGAGTTATACTTTCTAAGTAGTTTACTTTATTGAGTATAAAAAAATTACAATGCATTCTTTTGGTAAATATTACTTCTCATCTATTTTTGAAATTCACTATAAATGATGTTAAATTTGAACTTTATTTAAGAGAGATTTGTATACAAATTATAAGAAGAAAATTTCACTTTTGACTTTATTTTCTTTGTTTTATAATTTGTTTTTATTGGTTAGACACGAATGGCAATAAGCGAGAGTGTAAAAGGAAGTACATTCTTAAATATTGCACTTTTAGAAGAAATAACATAGTATAAGCAAGTTGAGTTTCTTAAATTATTTTTTAACCTTTGTAAGAAAAGTGAATTTTTTGCTTTACTTATATGTGTTTATAAACAGTGTTATTCTATTTTTTTGAAAATTCATAAAGCACTTGATTTTGGAAACACAATTGCACTAAAAATATGCTTATTTCTTTCTCATAGCAGAAGGTTCAATTTATAAGAGCTCTAAATTACAAAGGGAATCAAAAAATGAACACAAAATCACTTAGTACAAATAAACAAATTCGTGAAGCGATGAGAAAAAAACGTTTGCTTTTCTTTGAGCAACATGAGCAATATAGTGTTTTTTCCGCTCAATGTCAAGCTTTACTTTTGGAAAGCTCATTCTATAAAAAGGCAAAAAATATTGCAGTCTACAGACCTTTTCATGGAGAAGTTGATACTGCTTTATTGATTGAAGATGCGTATAAAGCTAAGAAAAACATATATTATCCGCGTTGTCTTTCCTTTTTGGAATGTGGCGAATACGGTAAAATGGAATTTGTTAATATTAAGGAAGAAGATTTTGAAAATGCTTTTCAGGAAGGTTTTTTTGGGATTTTAGAACCAAAAAATTGCTTAGAAGCTTCACAAGTTCCTGAAAATACACTTGTTATCTTGCCTTGTCTTGCTTATAATTCAGATGGCTATAGATTAGGCTATGGTGGCGGTTTTTACGATAGATTTTTATCAAAAGCTAAATATATTCCTATTTCTCTTGTTTTTTCATTTCAATTTACAGACGAATTGGAAGTGAAACCTTGGGATATTCCTTTGGAATATATAATTAGTGAGGAAAGAGTTATATGTTAAAATTTATAAATTTTGCTTTTCCAAATATCCCAAAGGTGAAATGTGCTTTTCAGATTCGCTCTCAAACAGAAGATGCTGGCGTATATGCTGGTGGAAATCTTTCTTTTGAAGTGGGCGATGACAGTATCAAGGTTCAAGAAAATAGAGCCATGATTTGCGAAGCTTTAAAAGTAAATTCTTTTACAGATGTTATGCAAGTTCATGGAATAGATACTGTTTTTGATCCGCCACAGGCAAGTGCACAAGCCCTTGCTCCTTATAGAGTTGACGGACTTGCTACAATGAAAACAAAGCATGCACTTTGCATAAAAACAGCAGATTGCCAGCCAATATTAATCACTGAAAAGCAAGGAAAACATATACTTGCATTGCATTCTGGATGGCGAGGCAATAAGCAAGAATATCCTCAAATAGCTGTGAAAGAATTTTGTATGAAATACCAATTGTCTGCAGAAAATCTTTTTGCTGTACGAGGGCCTTCGCTTTCTCCTTATATGGCTGAATTTATTAACTATGATGATGAATGGGGAAGTGAATTTGACAGATGGTTTGATAAAAAAGAAAAGAAGATGAATCTTTGGCAATTGACGAAAGATCAACTCAATTCAGTAGGCATTCCTTATAGCCAAATTTATTCATTAGATTTTTGCACTTATACGCTTAAAGATATGTTTTTTTCTTATAGAAGAGTGAAAAAAAGCGGAAGACAAGGTTCTTTTATTTGGATAGAAGAATAGGCTATAAGAATAAGTTAAAAGATAAAAAAGAAGCCTCTTTACAAATAATCTGTGCAAGTAATGTTTGCAGAGAATATATAAAGAGGCTTTGATTGTTAAGATGATTGAATAAAAACTATTTTTCAATAGCTAAATCAAAAGTTTCTATCATATTTTCAAAAGCGTCATTGATGATTGACGGCATATCTTCCTTGCCAATTCTACGAGAAAATGAAAGCATTCCTTGACTTTCGTCGTCTTCATTTTGTACTTCTTCAGCAAAGTGTGAACGTTTCATCAAAGCACCTTCTGCTCTTGTATCTATTAGGAAGAAATCCATCATAAGAGCTTTATTGAGGCCAGCTTTTTCTTGATCATTATAGTAACTCACTTGCGGCAATAAAAGTAAATCTACATTTTTATTCTTGCCTAAAGCCACCCAATAGCCAAGCATACCCTTTGTGTTTTGGCTGTCAATGTCATTGATAAATTCATTTTCGTCGTAAGAAGCAATATATTGAATGTATGGATTGACTTCGCTTACTTTTGTTTTTAATGACATAGATAATTGATTTAACTGGTTTTCATTTGCAAGTAACCTGTTTTCTGGAAAATAACCAGCTATAAGTTCAGTTGTTTGCTCTGCCTGAAACATAGGAAGTAGGGCAATTTTTAACGAAGGTAGTTCAAATGCATCAGTTTGTACACTTTTACTACAAGCACTTGTGATAACGAGTATAAATGCCATAAAAAGAATTTGTAATTTTTTCACGAGAACTCCATAAGAGAAAATGTTAAAGGAAGAAAATCTATTCAAGATGGCCCTTAGTGCTTGAAATTCTGTCACTTTCAACTTTGAGAGCGTCTTTAAGTGCAAGTCCTAATGCCTTTGCTACTGATTCGAGTAAATGGTGGCCATTTTTCCCATAGCAAAAATTGATATGAAGATTAAATTTACCGCTAAAGGCAAGAGATTTATAGAATTCACGCCAAATATCAATTTCTTCATTTGCAAGCACAGGCGGGAGTATTTCAGCATTTCGCCACTCAAGCCAAGCTCTACCAGAAAGATCAAGGCAAACTTCTGTCAAGGCTTCGTCCATCGGAACTTTTGCACAGCCCACTCTTCTAATACCCTTTCTATCGCCCATAGCCTGCACTAAAGCAGTCCCTAAGCTAATGCCGATGTCTTCAGCTGAATGGTGATTGTCTATATAAATGTCGCCTTTACAGTTGAGAGTTAAATCAAATTGTGCCCAAAATGTTAAGAGAGTGAGGAAGTGATCAAGTAGTCCAAAGCCGCTAGATATTTCACTTTTTCCTTCGCCATCAAGATTGAGAGAAAGTGTTATATTTGTTTCTTTTGTTTCTCTTTTGTATTCAGCTTTACGCATGAAACTCTCCTCTTTGTTAAAGTAAGAAAAGTATAAATGATATGTCTAATAAAATCAAATAGCTTCTTTGGCTTTTTAATTTTTATTTTTCAATAAATTCTTCTCTAAAGCTTTTATCTTTTTGTAATTGTGCGACAAGTTCGTTTATGGATTCGAATTTTTTTTCATCTCTTATTCTTTCAAGAAAGGAAACTTGTAATTTTTCTCCATAGATTTGCTTTGAAAAATCAAGAATATAGCTTTCAAGCATTAATTTTTTGCCATCAAAGGTTGGATTATAGCCTACATTGCTAATAGACTTATATTCTTTATTGTCTTCGCTATTTGGAAATGTAACCGTGCTCGCATAGACGCCTGGTTTTGGTAAAAGCATATTTCCAGTATCAAGATTTGCTGTAGGAAAGCCTAGTTTAGAGCTACCGCGTTTAGCCCCATGTTCAACAATGCCATAGACAAGATGTTTATGCCCAAGCATAGAATTTACTTTTGTAATTTCGCCATTTTCAAGAGCATTTCTTATAGAAGTTGAAGAAATTGTGTGTTCATTGTTGTTTTCGTCACAATAGATTACTTTTTCTTGTATTTCCAAAGCACAGTCGAATGAATTAAGGATTTTTTCTAAGTCTGCACCATGCATTTTATCGCTACCCATACTAAAATTATAGCCGGTGATCAGTTTTTTACAATGCAAAATGTCGATTAATATATTCTTTATAAATTCTTTAGCACTTTGCTTTGCAAAATCATGAGTAAAGGGAATCACATAGGTATAATCAATACCAAGATCTTCAATTCTTTTGAGTTTTTGGTTAATTCCGATAAGAGGAATAATGGCCTTTTTTGAAAAAAGTTTACTTGGATGAGGATCAAAAGTGATAGCCACAGAAGGAATGTTTTTACTTTTTGCTTCTTTCACGCATTTTTCAAGCAATTTTTTATGTGCAAGATGCACACCGTCGAAATTGCCGATAGTAGCGATGCAAGCATTCAACTTATGGAGATCATTATTTTTATCAATACCAAAGAAAGAGAACATGCAAAATTCCTTTACATTTATTATATTTTGCTTTACAAGACAGTTGAGTTTATAAAAAAAAAAAATAAAGTTCAAATAATTTTTTTGGCTTATTTTATATTTCTATTTATATAATTGTTCTTAAACTCGCTCAATAATTGATTTTTTGAGGAATATATGGAATTATTAACTGATATAACAAAAATAGATGCAAAGAAGATTTTAGTGATTCGCTTAGATAGAATTGGGGATATGCTTGTTTCTACACCTATTCTCAAATCTTTGCGGGAAGCTTTTCCTTCTGCGCAGATAGATATGCTTGCTTCTTCTCTGAATTGGCAGGTTTTACAATATAATAAGGATATTGATTCTATATTTGTTTTTAATAAGAAAAAGTTTTTATCCTTTATTTTTCTCTTTATTAAATTTTATTTTAAAAAATACGATACAATTCTTTGCCTTACTTCTGGCTCTAAGACTTCGTCTTTCTTTGTTAAATATATACCTGCAAAAACAAAGATTGCTTTTTCAGGTGTTTTTCAAAATAATGTATACACACATACTGTGCAATATCCTGATAAAGTGCATGTTTACGAAATATTCAAAGGCCTTGCTGAAAATATGGGCTTAAAGATCGATAAAATGCAGCCTATTCTTGACATTCCTTCTGACATTCAAGAGAAAATGGATGCAAAATATCCAAAAAAATTAGATGTTTTTAGAATAGTCCTCTTTATTGGTAATATGAAAAAACCTTTCAAGCATCGTTGGGCGGAACAATCCTATGCAAAGCTTGTGGAATTTTTGTATGATAAATATTCACAAAGTAAACAATTTGAAATAGTTGTAATGGCTGGCACAAGTGATCTACCCTTGCTTCAAGCTTTTGAGCATTTGCCAAAGCAAATGTTTACTGTGTATGAAGGCAAAGATATTTATGAAACAGGTGCTTTTTTGAAATCAAGCAATCTACTTGTTTGCTCTTCTTCTGGCCCAACGCATATAGCTTCTGCTGTGGAATGTCCAATACTTTCACTTATTTCTAGATATAATATGAAAGTTTGGAGACCTCTTGGCGAAAAAGATGTAAATATGGTAACAAAGCAAGAAGTCATTACAAATAATGAAGAAGATATACGCAGTATTGAACTTGAAGATGTTGCACAAAATATTGATATCTATTTTGATAATTGGAAAAAATCACATTAATCAGCACAAAGTTTTTATCTAATTAAAGATTCCATATTCATTTTTTAACTCTATTTAAGAAAAAATTTTAAAAGCTTGCTTTTTTTTGTCTTTTGAGCTATATTTTTTAAGTCATTTGTGGAAATGATGATTATAACTTTATTAAGTGAGGACTGTTTTATGATGATTCCTGGAACAAATCCGCGTAGCCCAGCATTTTGGGACTTACCATACTGGATGCCAGATTATATGATCTTCTTTGGAGCTTTGTATCTTGTTTTAGCTGTGCTTGGCATTGGCTTAGCTTTAGTTTTTTACAATACTTGGAAAGATTCAAAAAACGGTAGTGCTCACCACTAATCTGCTACTTGACTTTAAAAACCTCTGGTTTTGAAATTTTCTTCTATAAATAAAAAACTTTGCTTTTTTTGAAAGCAAAGTTTTTTTGTTTTAAATTATAAATCTGAGTATATCTTCTAAAAAATCCCATTGCCCATAAAGCAAAAGTCAAAATAAGTGAATTTAGCCAAAGAACTTAGCCAGTCAACTTAGCAAAACAACTTAGCAAATTCTAGGCAATTGCGCCCCCTCTAAAAGAGGTAGATGTCTTGTGCCGCCAATTCTTGTTTGCAAATATACCTTTGCTTTATCACTTTGTTTTGCTTGAATTTTTCCTATCTGTACTGCTTGTTTTGAATGTTCAAAATTGTGCATAATTTCCAATGCTTTTTGTGCATCTTCTTGTGGAAGAATACAAATAAACTTGCCTTCATTTGCTAAATAAAGTGGATCAAGGCCTAATAAAGAAGACGAAGCTCGCACGCTTTCTGATAGAGGAATCGCTTCTTCATAAAGCAGGCAATCTTTATCAGATTGTGAAGCAATTTCGCCTAAAGTGCTTGCAAGGCCACCGCGAGTAGGATCTCTTAGCACATGAATCGATGGAATATTTGTTATCAAAGCTTCAATAATATGATTAAGTGAAGCACAGTCAGAAGAAATATTTTGCATAAAAGAAAAATTTTCTCTCGCAGCCATGATAGCAAGTGCATGATCGCCTAAAGTGCCTGAAATAAGAATAGCATCTTCTTCAACAGCCCTGTTGCCAGCAGGTGGATTTTGCGTGATAATTTCACCAATACCTGTAGTATTTATGAAGATTTTATCGCAAACACCCTTTGGAACAACCTTAGTATCGCCAGTAACAATAAGCACATCAGCTTCTTTAGCCGCTTCTGCCATGTTTTTTACAATGCGTTCAAGTAATGCAAGATCAAGGCCTTCTTCAAGTATGCAAGCTGCTGAAATATATTTAGGTTTTGCACCAAGCATAGAAATATCATTCACAGTGCCATGTATAGCAAGATTGCCTATATTTCCGCCCTTAAACTCTACTGGATCTATAACAAAGGAATCCGTGCTAAAAGCAAGTGGCGATTTCATTTCTAAGAGAGCGGCATCATTCATAGAATTAAGAATAGGATTGTCAAAGTATTTCATAAAAAGATCTTGAATTAAGCGTTGTGAAGCTCTGCCGCCAGAGCCAGCATCTAAAGAAAGAAATTCCATATATGTCCTTATATTATTAGTAAAAATTATATTCCCATATAGCGATAATAAGAAGCGCAAGAGCCTTCAGTAGAAACCATGCAAGGGCCTAAAGGTTTTTGCGGAGTGCAAGCTTTAGCAAATAGATGGCAAGCTGTTGGCTGTATATGGCCTTTCAATACAGCTCCGCATTTGCAAGCTGTTTTTATTGTTGATTTTTCTTGTTGAATACCAAAACGATCTAAGGTATTAAATTTCTTATATTCATCATTAATTACAAGTCCGCTTTCGTCTATATTTCCAAGTCCACGCCATAAAGCTGGCTTTACATCAAAGACAGTAGAAAGCATCTTCATAGCCTTTGTATTTCCTTCATTTTTGACAACTCTAGTATAAGCATTTTGGACTTCTGCCTTATTTTCAACTAGTTGTATAAGCGCTAATTGAAGAGCATAGGCCATATCAGAAGCTTCAAAACCAGCAATAATACCTGGTTTTTTGTAACTGTCTGCGATGAAATTGAAATATTCTACGCCTGTCACGCATGCAACATGGCCAGGTAAAAGAAATATATCTATATCTTTTATTTCGTCTATTTCTTTAGAAATATTTTTATTGTCATTTTCTTCTGTAAGAAGAGCGTGTAAGGCAGGTGCTACTCTTTTATGCATGGAATAAACAGAAAAATTTTCAATACCTTGTGCTTTCGCTGTAAGAATTGTTGCTGCAATAATTGGGGCAGTTGTTTCAAAACCTATTCCCAAAAAGACAACTTGATGGTTTGGATTTTTTTGTGCGATAGCAAGCGAATCTTGAGGAGAATATACAATTTCAAAAAAAGAATTTTTGCCGAAATTTGCATTTTTTAAGCTCACGCCCGCATTATTCGGTACACGAATCAAATCACCAAAAGTTGCAATAATAGTATTATCTAATTGTGCAAGTTTAAGAAAGGTTTCTACCTCGTCTTCATGCGTGACACACACAGGGCAGCCAGGGCCAGAAATGTGGTAAAGTGAACTTGGGAGTAAAGAACGTAGGCCACTTTGAAAAAGCGAGGCTGTATGAGTTCCGCAGACTTCCATAAATCTTATTTCACGGCCAAGTTTATCAAGTAAAGTATTAATATTCTTTATAAGTGCAGAGCAATGCTCTTTTGAATTGTATTCTCTTTCAAAGTCCATATATATCTTCTTATCCAATGTTTAGTAGTAGATAAGACAATACAATAGAATAGGTATAGGGTCAAGCTTAGAAGCTTATAGCATTATAATAAAAAATTTTGCCTCCGGCGGCCAAAGGAGTTGAACCCCTTTGGAAACCCCAATTTACAAGGTGAGTGCAAAAAATGTTGGTTAATATTTCATTTGTTTTTTTATTTGCGAAAAAGTTTTAAGGCCTTGGTGCTTTGCACCAAAACCTTAAATACTGTTTCGCTTTAAAATAGGTGAGAATTAATTTTAATTGAGATTAAGTTAACATTTGTCACTGCGTTTCAAATGTGATTACATTATGTTGAAAAATGTATGCTCACTTCTCTACCAAAGACTTTTTCTACAGCTCT
>CAYJAZ010000039.1:0-14802 GCA_964368455.1 uncultured Desulfovibrionaceae bacterium | reverse complement strand
TTAGCATAACTGCCGCCAACAAACCATTGACGAACAGATACTGTAGAAGAAACCCACAACATACCTGTTGCGATACCAGCTAAAACACCAAAGGAAAGGAAGTAGAAAATGAGACTGTCAGCATAACTTGTTACATAGAAACCAGCACCACCTAAGATAGCACCAACTAAGTATACTGGTCTTGTTCCCCATTTATCTAGAACAAGTCCGCAACCAAATGAAGAAAGAGCATAAAGCACCATCATAAAGGAATATCCTAATGATACTTCGGCCTGAGTCCAGCCCATACTAGCACTCATAGGTATTTTTAGAATAGAAAAAGTTGCACGATAACCAAATAAGCAGAATAGGGCTAACCATGCTGCACTAACGACAGACCAACCATAAGTACGATTACTTTGACTCATCATATCTCCTAAATATTTAAAAATTAGAACGAAAACTGAAGTTCATAATGTTAACTTATTTATAGTCATTGCATTATTTTCATCTAGATCCAGTTTTTACTATTCACAACTTAAATCATTTTTAATAAGCATTTATTTAGATTTATTTTTCAGAACTTTGAATTATAATGCCTTTTTTACTGAAAATTACAAAGGTTATCAAAGGAATCAAAGCACCAACTATTGCCATTGAACCTAGAGTTACTGGCTTATTAGGCCAATCCATTGAAATGATTTCTATAGCTATAGCTCCAACTGCAAACATAAGAAATGTCATAAGGCCAGAGGCTGCACCAACGTCTTGGTTTACTTGATCTAAAATCATGGAATTACCAACAGGGCGTGAAAATCCGACTGCAAATGATGAAAATATCATTGGGAGTGCAAGAGTCCACGGTGCTGTTCCGCCAAGAATATGCAAGGTGACGCCAGCTGTAAAAATCGTACACAATGAGAAAATAAGGTTCTGCATAGGTTTAATTAGATGGCCTATTTGTGTACACACAAAAGAACCTGTCATAAAACCCATAGCATTGAAAGCAAAATATAAACCAAATGCTTGTTCTGAAACGCCAAATCCATTCATATACATCCCTGCTGCTCCGCCAATAAAGCCAAAATGTGGCAATACAACAGTTGCAAAAGCAATAGCAAGAACAGTGAAACGTACATTTTTGAAAACTACGATATAACGTTTGGCAACAGAAATTACACCACCCTTAGTAAATTCTGTGAGAGGTTCTTCTATTTTAGAAACCCCATATAAAGCAATTATAGCGACAAAGATTTTAAGTATAAATATCCATCTCCATGACAAAAATTGAATAATAGCACCACCAATAGTTGGAGCAATCATTGGGCAAAATGTCATAAGAACGCCTATATAACCTAATATTTTTTGCCTTTGCACGCCTTCAAATAAATCTTTTGCTATGGCTAAAGATAAAGCTGAAGCCGCCGCCGCACCCGCACCCTGCAAAGCTCTTGCGATAAGAAAAGTTTGAAGTGAGTTTGACATTGCACACATAATAGTGCCTAGTATATAAAGCAATATTCCGTATTTTAGAACTGGTTTACGGCCAAATCTATCTGAAAGAGGGCCATGAACGAGTAAGAAGGAGCTGAAAGCAATCATAAAAATAGTGAGAGAACGACTGATTTCACTATAGGACACATTCCAGGCTTCTTGCAAAATAGGAAAAGATGGCAAATACATATCAATTGTCAAAGGCGGAAAAGCTGCTAATAGAGCTAATAGAGCGAGAACATTCATATTTAACTCAACTTTATTTTGAAATTAACTATAATTTACTAATAATAATCTGCCTAAGGACTAGTGCATAGCATGTGTTTTGCTGTGGATAAATACCTCCTTCATCTATTCTAATTTGTAATGTGCAATTAGGAAAAACATTCAAATTACGAGTGAGGAAGGGGTATTTATCCTTGGCATAGTTTAGGAGGTGGTCTAACTATGCACTAGTTCGAGTAGGTATCTGCAAATGGCAATAATGCCATCTGTAGTTTTCTATACATCGTGAGCTTCACGAGCAAGTAGTTCATCTTGAATATTAGCAGGTAGATCTGTCCAGTACGCACTATAACCAGCAACACGTACCATAAGATCTGTGTAAAGTTCAGGATTTTCTTTAGCTGCACGTAATTCTTCAGGATTGAGAACGTTGAATTGAATATGTTTACCTTTGTAATCACTAAAGTATGTTCTGATAAGAGAAGCTAAGCTAGCAGAACCTTCGTCGCCCTTCAATGAGCTAGGTGTAAATCTCATGTTGAACAATACGCCGTAAAGGTCGTGTTGATCGATGCAACCAGCAGATTTTAATACTGCTGTTGGCCCATTAACGTCTGTTCCTTGTGCAGGAGATACAGCACCATCTGAGAATGATGTTCCAGCTTTACGTCCACATGGTAATGCACCAGTTTTCGCACCTGTTCCACCGTGGAAGCCGATAGAGTGAGGAGAAACTTCGTATTTTCCACCATCTGTTGCAGGTTGTGCATGCCAGATTTCTTTTATCCAATCGTAAACGTCATTTAAGATGTCATCAACTTCTTTGATGTCGTTACCGAATTTAGGGAATGCCATACATTTAGCACGTAATTCTTCATAACCTTCCCAGTTTGCACGTAATGCATCAAGCATTTCTTGTGGTGTACAGATTGGGTTATCACAGAATACACCGTGTTTGAGCACGTAGAGTTCGTTTGCAACGTCTTGTACAGCAACAGGCACGATATACATACAGCTATCAGCATGTGCAGCACCACCAAGACTACATACTTGGCCACGTTTAATACAATCGTCTGTAAATGCAGACATCATCATATCAGGGAAGGTGTCGCCGTGTTGTAATTTACAATGACGTCCACTGTCTGTACTGATGTCAGCCCAGTTTTTGATTTGTTGTTTGAATGCGGCAACAAATTCATCATAGCTCTTCATCTTTGTGAAGTCGCCTGTTTGTTCGCCTAATTGTGAGTTAGAGATATAATCCCAACCATTATAAAGAGTGAGTTCTAAAATTCTGCCATAGCTTGTTACAAGAGGCCAGATCGAACTTGTTTTACCTGGAACGTTGTGCAATGTACAGCCGCCAAGTGTGTAGTTACGAGCTTCTTGAATTGTGTAGCCACGAGCGAGTAAGTATTGAATGCTTGATTCATCGTTGAAGAAAGCAGGGAAGCCCATACCCATCTTAACAACTTCTAAAGCACGTTTCATAAATTTAGGATTGATTTGTGTATGCCAACGAACTGAAATAGTTGGGTGAGTTGTTCTTACACGAACAGCTGCTTCTAAGAATGCAAATGAAAGTTCGTTTGTTGCATCTTGGCCTTTTTCATCTACACCACAGATAACACAGTTATGGAAGTGAGATTCACTACTTAAGTTAGGTGTCATAACATCTGGCCAGAATTGACGTTTACCCATGACTTTTACACGGAAACATTCAAATAATTGTGTTACGTATTCGTCATCGATTTTGCCAGAAGCCATATCAGATTTGTATTGTGGATATAAGATTTGATCCACACGGCCATAACCCATACCAAATGTACGAGTGTCGTAGAATACAATTAAGATACCAAAGAAGAGTGATTGTAATGCTTCTTGATATGTTTCAGCTGGGAATTCAGGAACACGTGCACATACACGAGCCATTTCTTCTAATTCAGCTTTACGAATAGGATCTGATTCTTGAGCTGCTTTTTCAAGTGCTAAATCACGGTAGCGATGTGCATAGTCAATACCACCTAAGAGCATTTCTTTTAAGCCTTCTAAGAATTCTTTACGACGATAGTCTTCGTATTCTAAAAGCATAAGTTTGCTTAATGATTCATCGATATCAGCGATCAATCCGCGAACACCTTTTTTTACAAGGCGATCTAAGTCAGGTGTGTTCCATGCTTTTTCAGCAAACATTTCAGAAACTGTGTTAACAATCCAAGAACCAGCTTCACCGATTTTATGTTCGTGAGCAGCAACTTCAGCACCACGTGACTTGAGCCACATTTCTTTACCACCAGTGTTTCTAAAATATTCACCAATAGCACGGCCTTGTTCCATTTGTTCTTCTGATGCCCATTTAAAGAAACCTTTACGGCCTTCAAGACCGTAGTTATCAATATAATCTACTATCCAAAGAGCTGCTAGATCAGGGAAGAATTCAGGTCCCATTGGGATAGCACTAAAGTCACCACAGAGTAATTGATGATCATCGATACGAATAGGCATTTCTTGAAGAATTTTGCGAACAGCAAAACCACGTCTACGGAAAATGTGATAACCTTCAGTTTCTTTATAACTGTCCATTAATATTTGGGCTCTCGCCATGGACATATTTTGTGTGTAGCGTAAAGGGTTTAACTTTTCCCACATTACTGCTCCACGAGATTTTTCAGTATACATCTTGTATTGTACTTTTTCTGTGTTAGCCATTTTGTTTCTCCTAAAAGAATTTTTTGTTAGATTAGTTATTTACTTCTAAACACGCTTCTAAACGCCAATAAACAGTTAAACTACCTACTCGTATGCCCTCCTTATTTTGTTGAATAATAAAACTATTATTCTTTTTTTGTAAATATATCTTCATGCTTTGAGGCATAAAGTTATTTATGATGAAGCAATAATTGCATTGAGCTCGGCAATATATTCTTCAGATTGAACTTTATGCTCTGGGCGATCACCTTCATAACCCATTGTTTTGTATTTTTCTTCTCCAAGACTGTTGTAAGGAAGAAGGGTAAGGTGTTTTGAGGGTGTCAAGCCAAGTTCATCTCTAATAAAACGAGCTGTTGCTTCTATGTTTTCCTTGCTATCGTTATAGCCAGGAATTAATGGAGTTCTAAATTGCATGTTCTTGCCTTCAGCAACTAGTTTTTTAGCATTTTCTAATATTTTTTTGTTAGAAATCTTAGTGCCTTCAATGTGTTTTGCATCGTCCATGCATTTAAGATCGTATAATATATAATCGCTGTGATCTGTGATGCTTTTTACTGTTTCCCAAGGAAAAGCACCTGTAATTTCAACAGCAGTATTGATTAATTCGTCGTGTGCAGCCTTTAATAGAGCTATAGTAAATTCTGGTTGTGCTTCGCAATCGCCACCAGAGATTGTAAGGCCGCCGCCTGAATTGTTGTAAACAGTGTAATCGCTTGCGACTTGTTTCATAACTTCAGCAATTGTCATATCCTTGCCTTCAAGCTTGCGTGCTTTTGCAAAGCAAATCCAAGGTTCAGCACAAAGTCCGCAGGCATTGCATTTTGTACGATCAAAGATAAGTTCGCCATTTTCAATACTATTCGCTTTTTGTGGGCATTTTTCTACGCATTTTCCACATACAGTACATTTATCTTTACGAAAGGAGATAACAGGTTTCATATCTTGTGTTTCAGGGTTTTGGCACCAATAGCATCTTAGCGGACAACCCATTAAAAAAACTGTAGTACGAACACCTGGCCCATCATGAGTTGAAAAACGCTGAATGTTTGCAACTTTACCAACTAAAGTATCTTGATTTTGGGAAAAATCTAGCATGATGAACTCCTAGTGTTTACTGATAATAATACTTTTTGTGTTAAAAAATGTGTAATCCTTTATTCTATGCTTTTTAGTAGCTTGCATATGATTATCTATTAGCAAAATTGATACCAAATCAAAAACATAAATAAAAAAAACCAATGAATACATATAGTTGAAATGTGTCTTGGACTTTTTTTCACAAAGTGAATTTGTTTATGTGTAATCAATAGTGACACATTTTTTTTATTTGTAGATGAAGAAAAAATAAAAATAAAAAATAAAGTATGATATTTCAATATTATACAAAGTGTAATCGAAATAGACACTTCAAGAGATTCCCATTTATTACATGTGTCACAGTCATTTACATTTTTTTGTAAAATTTCTTTTAAACTATTTACATTTTTGTAGTTTTATTATATACTAAGACAAATAGGAGTATAGGAATGCTGTACAGTGTAGATTGTTCTTGATATTACAGGGATTAAGAATATTCTTTATGTTTTTATTTTTACAGCTTTCTCTAATTTGTGTAAAAAAAATAGTTTTGTGAAAAATATCACATATACATTTAAAACATTCTCTGTAAAATAGTATGTCTTTATGTTTTTGCTAAAAAGACATATTGTTTAAAGTTGCGTTCTTAATGAAGAAAAAGAGGTGTAAATGATGAACTTTCAAAGTAGAAAATTATAAATAAAATCTAGTATTTCCACTCAAAGCCTTTCCCGTTTGTATGAGTTTACCTCCGCTTTATTTTTTAAAGCATAGCAGTAAAAAAGTTTATTTAGTTCACATATTCAAAATAATAGAAAGAAGCGGATTTAAGGAGAATTTTTATGTCTGTGCAATCAAAGCTAGATACAATATTTGATGATACTACAGAATTACAACGTTGCATTATTGATCATTGTGCTGAAGCACTTATGGTAGTTGATAAAGATGGCTTTCTTGCCTATATAAATAGTAGTTTTAAAGAATTGCATAAAGTTGATAATAGTGTTCTTGATAAGCATGTCACCGAAGTTATAGGTGGAACACGTATGCATATTGTTGCCCAAACTGGTGTGGCTGAATACGATCAACTTCAAAAAATCAATGGTAAACTTTATATTGTTTCACGTTTACCTTTGTATAAAAATGATGAAATAATTGGTGCTATAGGTTATATCCGCTTTGCTAATATAGATGCAATACAAGAATTAAGTTCTAAAATGGAAAATCTAGATAGCATCCCTAATGTTACAATAGAACCTCTTGTCGATATGCATACAAGATATACTTTTGAAAATCTCAGCACAAATAATCCAAGAAATAAAAAACTTAAACAATTAGCTATGCAGGTTGCTCTCACGGATACAACAGTTCTTTTGCGTGGGGAATCTGGAAGTGGTAAAGAAGTTTTTGCACACAGCATTCATGCTCATAGTCCCCGAAAAAATGGCCCTTTTGTTGCTATTAACTGTTCGGCTATACAAGAAAGCCTATTTGAATCAGAACTTTTTGGTTATGAAAGTGGCGCCTTTACTGGTGCTCATAAGAATGGAAAAAAAGGAAAATTTGAATTAGCTGAAAATGGGACTATTTTTCTGGATGAAATTGGCGAAATGCCCTTAAGTACGCAAGCTAAATTATTAAGAGTAATACAAGACAAGCAAGTAACTCCACTTGGCAGCGAAAAAGCTCGTCCAATAAATGTGCGTATTATAGCAGCTACAAATCAAAATTTAGAGAAAATGGTAGAGAAAAAAAGCTTTAGAGAAGATCTTTTTTATAGATTAAATGTCATTCCTCTTACGCTTATTCCTCTACGCGAAACGCCTGAAGAAATACCAACTTTATCGCAAAACATATGGCGACATCTTGCTCTTCAACACGGAATACTACACAAATATTTATCGCAAGAAGCCATAGCTGTATTATGTAAGCAGGCATGGAAAGGAAATATTCGTGAATTAAAAAATATACTTGAAAGAGTTTTGGTTGTAGCTCCACAACAATGTGTCACAGCAAAAGATATTGAAAATACTTTAGGCGGCAATCTGATACAAGAACCTGCAATTCAAAGCATTTCAGCATATAATTCGCTCAATCTAAACAAGCATTTAGATCAAACTGAAAAACAAGCTATCTTGCATGCTCTCATCACTTGCGATGGTAATAAGGCACAAACAGCTCGTATGCTTGGAATTTCACGTCCTCATCTTTATAAAAAAATGAATAAATTTAGCATAGATTTAGCTTAGCTTTGATTTTTTGCAAATAGAGCTCTTTTTTATAAAGAAATCACTTTGCAATAAAATACTATAATTGTTTATAGAAAATTGTAGTTTTTTTTACTAACATAATTTGAACTAGGATTATCACATGAAACAGAAAAGAGAAGAAAATATTAATGACGTGATAGAACGTGAACTCGAAATGTTTTTGAATGTAAAGCAAGAAGGCGGTAAGGCTTCTTGTCAAGAAAATCCAAATATGTTTCGACATTGGAGATGGATGATTTTTTCTGTATTATCAGATGAATACATTGAATCTTATTTGCAAGATCTTATAGACGCAAAATCAATAGGGCGTAATCTGCTTATGGAAAAATACGCACGCATGGATAATCTCATTCCATGTGTATCGCCAGATATGGATAAAGTTGAGGCTATAACACAAGTAGAACGTGCTTGGCTTCTTGAATTAGCGGAAGAATTTCCTTTACAATTTGCAAATCAGAGCAAACGCTTTGACTTTTATTTTTCAGCAGAAATTGAAACTCTTTCAGAAAATACTCTTGATTGCTATCTTGATTGCATAGCAAAGGCACAAAAAGAAGGGCGTAATCTTGCAAAAGAGAGATACGAAAACATAAGTGCTCGTTTTAACAATCCAACTTTAGCTGAAAAAGAAATACAATTAAAAAATTGTTGTGCATAAGTTTTGTCATTTATCTAAATATCTAAAGGAAAACAAGATTAATCGAACAGTAAACGAAAGCACAAGATGGAAGTATGTATGCAAGGCTTAACTCTTTCTCGCATGTTCTACCACGATTTAGTAGAGCCTATTTTACAAAATATTCTTGGCACAAACTTTCAACGCTTGGCTATAGGTTTAGTCGGCGAAGGTTCTGAATGTTTTGGTTTTGATGATAACTATTCACAAGATCATGATTTTGGTGCTGGTTTATGTATTTGGGTAAAGCATGATGAATATCTTTCTCTTATGCCTGAAATCGAAAAAGCTTTTTCTCTACTTCCGCCTACCTTTTTGGATTTTAATGTACGCATTGATCCAGACTCTGTACGCATGCCTAAAGCAGATCAACGCGTGGGATTATTTTCTATAGAAGGCTTTTACCAACGTTTTATCAATAAAACACATCTTCCTAAAACATGGCAAGAATGGTATATGATTCCTGAACATTTCTTAGCAACATGCACTAATGGTGATGTGTTCTATGATGGGCCAGGGGAATTTACTTCACTAAGAAATGCTCTACTAGATTTTTTTCCAGAAGATGTAAGAAAAAAGAAAATAACTGCAAGACTTGGCACAATGGCACAAAGTGGACAATACAATCTTTTGCGTCTGCTCAAACGCAAGGATGGAGTTGGAGCAAGCCTTGCTTGTCTGCGCTTTACAGAAAATGCTCTTGCTTGTTACTTTTTATTGCATAAAAAATATATGCCTTTCTATAAATGGGCATTTAAAAGTTTAGAAAAACTTCCACAAGGTAAAGACTTTGCAGAACTTCTAAACAATCTTCTTGCTTTAAATCTCATAGAATACACACAAAAAAATAAAAATGAGCAAGATTTTGCACTTGTCCAAGACGCAATAGAAAAAATCTGCCTTTTTATTATTTCTCTGCTTGAAGAACAAGGCTTAACTACTCTCAAAGAAAGCTGGCTCATGGCTCAAGCACAACATATTCAGGCAAATATAGACGAAACACAAATTAGAAATCTTCCGCTTATGCATGGCATACAATATTCATAAAAAACAGTTAATTTAGTGTATAGAAAGGCTAAGCTTTATTTAGGTTGAGTTTTTTCTATACCAATAATTATTCCTAAAAGGTTGCGTAAAGCAATAATAAAAATCCCAAAATAGCCAAATGGCACAGCTGCATAGCTTACGTATAATGGAAGAAAATCCATGGTTGGAAATACACCAACTCTACCGGCAATTGCAAATCTATAGCCATAAACCACGACTAAAAAAGCAGTAACAAGTATCATAATTTGCACTAAGACTGCCAAAAAGTTTTTTATGAATGCTGGCGTAGATTTTGGGAAAACATGAATGGAAACATGCCCGCCTCTATCAGATGCTATAATCCCTCCAGCAAATGCAATCCAAACTAGAAATATTTTTGCTAATTCTTCATACCAGGCTGGGACATAGGAAAATAAATAGCGTGAAATAACACCTAAACCC
Source organism: uncultured Desulfovibrionaceae bacterium (assembly GCA_964368455.1). GTDB lineage: Bacteria > Desulfobacterota > Desulfovibrionia > Desulfovibrionales > Desulfovibrionaceae > CAYJAZ01. The sequence goes on along the minus strand of CAYJAZ010000039.1, from coordinate 4,881 downwards.
AGATCAAGCACTAATAAAGTCAAGCATATCATTACCAAAAAGTTTGCAATTTTGCAGATATATAGAGAGAATTTATTTACTGCTTCATACAGAGAGGCAAGAATGCTCATTTCATTTCTCCTTTAAGTGCTTAAATTATTTCAAACCAAGCTTGCGAGAGCCAAGTTTTTCAACAATATTTAGAGCTTGAATAACACTTTCTTCACTAATTTCTACAGCCATATTCCAAATTCGACTTGTTGGCTTGCAGGCAGCTTTTGCAACTTGTGCTTTTTTTTCATCGCTAAAATCTGAAATTCCTACTTGACTGAAATGTATAGGTAAGTCTAGCTTTAAATAAAGCTCGTGCAATTCGTCAATTTCTTTTTCGCTTCTACCTTCAAGCACAAATTGAGCGATAATTCCAAGTGCAACCTCTTCGCCATGCATAATTCCTTTTGCATCTCCGTATTGGGCTTCGAGTATTGAAAGAGAAAGGCCAACAGCATGAGCAGCTGCAACGCCACAGCCTTCAAAGCCTACACCTGATAAAAGTATGTTTGCTTCAATTACTTTTTCAACAGCTTCTGTGCATTTTTTTTGCTTTACATCTTCATAAGCTTGCACAGCATTTTCCCAAATTGTATCATTACAGGTTTTAGCTATAGATTTTGCAATGATAGTTTGTTGGCCATTATAGAAGTTATTAGCACCTTTTTTTAAACATTGTTGTGCTTCATAATAGGTGGCAAGAGCATCTGCAATACCGCAAGCAAAAAAACGCGGTGGAGCATTAGTTATTATTTGAGAATCAACTAAAATACATTCAGGATTGAGCTTAAGAAAACGCGGACCAATAAATTCGCCTTTATCAGTATAGGTTACAATAACTCTACTTGTAGGAGCATCATTAGAAGCAATGGTTGGCACAATAACAAGTGGAAGATTTATTGTGAGTGCGATTCCTTTTATAAGATCAAGTGTTTTACCGCCGCCTATGCCTATAAGAACATCACAATTTAATTTCTCTGCTTCTTCACTCATGAAATCAATTTGTGAGGGTGAACATTCGCCTTTAAATAAAAGGGTATTATATTTTACTTGAGTATCTTTAAATGAATCGAAAATTACTTCAGAAAAGGTATTAAGAACAAATTCATCTGCAACTATTAAAGCAGAAGTTCCAAAACGTTCAACTTCTTTTCCAAGTTGATTGATGATGCCATAACCTTGTAAATAAAGTCTTGGAAAACCTATAGCGTACATGATACATCCTTTATGTGTTTTAAAAAACTTTCATCTGTTAGATGCTAATTTTTTCAGGATTAGAAGATAAACAGATGAAAGTTTTAAAGTTTTTTATATTATTTAGCTTCAGCAATTGCTTTTTTATAAGTAGAAAGTAATTTTTTACCTTCGTTACCATATTTTTCAAGATACCAAGCTTCCATATCGTCTTTTACTTGCATGAATTCAGCTCTTTGAGCTTCTGTAGGTTCAACAATTGTTCCGCCATTTGAGGCAAATATTGCACGAGCCTTTAATTCTATTTCTTCGTTAAAGTCTGATTGATTTTCTGCACCAGTTTTTAACGCTTTTATTACAAGTTTTTGTAAATCTTGTGGCATAGATGCTAACCATTCTTTATTAATCCAATAAAAGCCATAAAGATATGTGTGTTTGTCGAGTATACCGTTTTTAACGTGCTCATCCATTTTATTTGAAGTGATATCGTTAATAGCAATCTTTAATCCGTTAACAACGCCTGTAGCGAGAGCTGTGTATAGTTCGCCCCAAGCAACAGCTGTTGGGTTTGTGCCTAATTGACGTGCGAGCTCTTGTTGAAGCGGAGAATTGATAGTACGGATTTTCAATCCTTTTAAGTCAGCAACAGAATTTACTGCTTTACTTGTTGTGTAGAATGAACGCCAGTTACCGCCATTACACATTGATATAAGTTCTACATTTGGCATTACTTTATTAACGCCTTGATTGATTACTTCAAGAAATGAACCACGCATAAATTTACGTGCAGTTTCATCATCAGGCATACTATAAGGCAAATCTACAAGGGTAAAAGCTGGTACAAATGGTGCAGCACCATCAATAGAAGTATGTGCAACTTCTAATGCACCTGCTTGAACTTGCTCAACTACTTCTTTGTAAGAACCTAGTTGGCTTGCAGGATAAATTTCTACATTAATACGTCCGCCAGATGTTGCATCAAGAAATTTTTTGATTTCTAAGGCACCGTAATGGTCGTCTGAGTCTGCAGAAACAGGGCCTGCGTGGCTAATTTTCATTGTCCATGTTTTAGCATAGGCTGGAGTTGAAAGCACTAAAGCTGTACACACACTCAAAACAATTGAAGAGACTTTTTTAACTGACATAAATACTCCTAAATAATTTTATATTCCCAATAAATTAGGTAAAGTAAGTGAGATTGCAGGTATATAAGTAACAAGTAAGATTATTACAATTTGTGCAAGCCAGAAAGGAAGCATTGCTCTCACAAGTTTTCCTATTGGCACGTTTCCTATGGTACTGGTTGCAAATAATACAAGTCCAAAAGGCGGTGTTGCAAGACCAATACTGAGGTTTAAGCACATTACGCATGCAAAGTGAATTGGATCGATTCCAAGTTGAAGCACGGTAGGCCCTAAAATTGGGCCCAATATAAGAATAGCTGGGCCAGCATCAAGAAACATACCTGCAAAAAAGAGTAAAAGATTCACGAATATAAGAAAAACGTGAGGATTGTCTGTCAAGGTTAGAATAAAAACACCTAGCTTTTGAGGGACTTGGGATATAGTAAGCACCCAACCAAAAAGAGCAGCTGAGCCTATGACAAGTAATATCGATGCAGAAGAAACACCACTTTTCAAAAATATAGCTGGAAGATCTTTAAAACGAATTTCTTTTTTTACAAGTGTGAGTATTAATGCGTATAAAACAGCTAAAACAGCCGCTTCTGTTGGAGTTACTGCACCGCTCAAAATGCCACCCAGAATAATGACTGGGGTCATAAGTGGGAAAAAGCTTTGTTTTGTGATTGCGATTTTTTCTTTTGTACTAAGCGTGTATTCACGTCTTGGAAGATTATGCTTTTTTGCCATAAGGGCAACAATTACCATTAATGCTACACCCATAAGTAAGCCAGGTAAAAAACCAGCAGCAAATAATCCTCCTACAGAAACTCCCATAATATAAGCATAAACAATCATAATAATACTAGGTGGAATTACCGGGCCAATAATAGAAGATGCCGCAGTCACCGCCGCAGCAAATTCTCTTTTATAACCGTCTTTTTCCATTGCAGGAATAAGCATAGAGCCTAGTGCTGAAATATCAGCTACAGCAGAACCTGACAAGCCTGCAAAGAATATTGAAGATAAAATATTTACATGTGCAAGTCCTCCGCGTAAGCGGCCAACAAGCATATTTGCGAAACTTACAAGGCTTTGCGTTATCGTTCCGTGATTCATAATATCCCCAGCTAACACAAAAAAAGGAATGGCTAGTAAGGGAAATTGATCTATACCAGCATATATTCGCTGTATAGAAGAATTTAGAAAAAAAGATTTTGAATCGAGTAAGAAACCTAAGAGTGGGCCAGTAATTAATCCAAACACAACAGGTAAACCCAAAACAACAACAACAACTGTTAGCCATAAAAAGGTTAAAGGCATTTTTCCCTCTCATATTTCTATAAAGATTCAAATGATAAATTTTACATATCTGTATGATTATCATAATTAATTTTAATGTGCAAGCAAAATATTCAATGATTTGTAATGGCGAGTTAAATACTTAAATATTAATTTGCACATTCATCTTTTAGCTCTTGAAAATTAGTTAAATTTTTTTTATAATTTAGGAAATATTTCAAGGAGAATAATTATGAGAAAATTGCCTTTTATGGTTGACTTTAGTAACAAATTAATAGTTATTACTGGTGCTGGAGGCATTATTTGTGGCGAACTTGCTCAAGCTTTGGTGCAGACTAATGCAAAACTTGCCCTTATAGATATAGATGAAGAGGCAGTAAAAGCTCTTGCATCTTCATTAAATGCTCTTTATCCCAATAAAGTATTTGCCTATAAGGCAGATGTTTTAGATAAAGAGTCGCTTAAAGATGTGCATAATAATATTCTAAATGATCTTGGTACTTGTGATTTCTTGATCAATGGAGCAGGAGGCAATCATCCCACTGCAAACACTACTCACCATTATTATCAGGAAATAGACTTAAATAAAGATGAAATTAACTTCTTTAATTTAAAAATAGAAGGCTTTAAACATGTCTTTGATCTCAACTTCTTGGGTACATTTTTACCTACTCAAGAATTTGCTATTGACATGGTTGAGAAAGAAGATGCGAGCATTTTGAATCTTTCCTCCATGAATGCAATAAAATCACTTACAAAATTACCCGCATACAGTGCAGCAAAAGCAGGTATTAGCAATTTTACAGAATGGCTAGCAATTTATTTTTCAAAAACTGGAATACGTGTAAATGCTTTAGCTCCAGGATTTTTCATAACAAATCAAAATCGTAAAAATCTTATCGCGGAAGATGGTTCTTTTACACAACGTGCAAACGATATTTTGGCAGCTACACCAATGAATAGATTTGGCGATGTACATGAATTGGTTGGTGCAGTCTTATTTCTGCTTTGCAAAGAAGCGTCTGGTTTTGTAAACGGCATTGTTCTGCCTATTGACGGCGGTTTTCAAACTTATTGTGGAGTTTAATTATCAAAATAAGGCAAGCTTTGTCATTAAAACATTGAATATCAGAAAAACATATACAATAAAATAAAAAAGTAAAGCCTTACAATGTATTCTATACAATGTAAGGCTTTTTGAGATTCTAAAATGGTGTGCCCAGCAGGAATCGAA
>CAYJAZ010000038.1:0-14959 GCA_964368455.1 uncultured Desulfovibrionaceae bacterium | reverse complement strand
TATTTTTTAGTGGTAGCACGGGGGAGGCTTGAACTCTCGACAACTCGGGTATGAACCGAGTGCTCTAGCCAACTGAGCTACCGTGCCACTATATGTCACACAATTTGTGTCACGAAGATTTTTGTATACCATGTGTCACAAATATGCAAGCTTTTTTTTCGATTTTTTAAAATTTATTTTTTCTTTCTATTATTTTGTCTGATTTGACAGGGATAAACGCATTGAAGAAGCCAATATCATCAAGGCATGTGGAAGCCAAGCAGCAACATAAGGTGAAATAGATCCATTTTCTCCAAGTGTTTGCATTATAACAGTAAAGACATAAAATAAAAACATCACAACCATTCCGCTTGCAACACAAAGATAGACATTTTCAGACCATGTCAATAAAGCAAAAGCAAAAAATGTGAAAGAAATCAAAGAAAAAGCATAAGCAAGCTTCACTTGCAATACAGTTTTCAATGCTTCAACATTTGAACCAGCTGTAACTAAATCATCGATAGCTTGATTCAATTGATGTATTGGCAGATCTTGTAAATTCGTATCAGAATGTACCACAAAAAGGTTTTCATGCCCTCTTTCGACAGGAAGTACATAATTATTATATTCTTCAACCACATAGGCGTCAGGCGTGTTTATTTGCACATTATATAGAGTCCAAATACCATCTTTTATTTCTAATTCTTCTGCTTTTATAATATTGATAATATCTTCGCTTGCTTCTTGCAATCTATAGGCCTGAATATTTACTCCTCGCCCATCTTCATACAAGGTTTCAATATTTACAACATAGCCTTTATCTGTGAACCAGACATTGTTTATAGCTTCAATATGCCCTTCGGCTTGAATATTATTTTTATCTTTTTCATATTCGTAAATTTCTACTGCTTTTTGCGTGCTTAAAGATGAAATAAATTGTGAGAAAAGTAGAAGAAAAAAAGCCCAGCCGAGTGAAATCACGAAAAATTGTTTGAGCAAGATGAAATTTGAAATTCCATTTGCATTTAACGCCGTCAATTCCTTGCTTTTAGCCATAAAGCAAAGCAATATTATTGTCGCAAGAAAGAAGACTGCAGGCAAAATAGTTGAAAAAACACTAGGTAAAAGAAAAACAAAATATTGAATAATAACCAAAAAAGAACTTTCAGCCACAACAAAAGTGTCTAATTTTTCAAATAAATCTGCGAGAATATAGATAGAAAGCCCAAAAAACATGACTATAGCTAAAAGTCTCAAATGGGAAAAAAAGTTTGTTTTAAAAAGCATATAATATCTCTAAAGATTTAAGTATTTTATTAATGTTATAATTCAAATAGATAGCCAATGGCTTTCTAGCCCCTAGTGCCATCTTTTGCATAATATCTTATACCTACAAAAGCAAGTATGAAAAAGAATAGATTAGGTAACCAGATACCAATATATGGATTTAACTTACCTTTTTCTCCTGTACTAATACCTACAGAAAGAAAACCATAATATACCATAAAGATAATCAAAGCAATTCCTAAACCCTGCTGCTTTTTAATACCTGAACAAGCCGCAGCAATAGGAATAGCCAAAAGTCCTAAGACAAGACAAGCAAATGGGAAGACAATTCTCTTATGCCTTTCAATCAAGATTTTATAAGCCATTCTATTATTTGTTCCAAGAAAAGAGCTATGATCTAAAGAAAGAAGCTCTAAAAAAGACATTTCTTTTGGAGCAACTGGCCCTAAATCAAGGCCTTTGAAGAGCATGCTTAAAGGCAAAGTGACAATATATTCTCTGAAATTAAGCACAGTAGATTGCTTATTTTGAGCAGAATAAATTTTCCCCTCTTTGAGTAAGAATAATATTTGGCCATTTTGCCTATCTATATTGATATTACCTTCTGGCGAAAGTATGGTGGTTTGTCTCAAATGGTTAGTGTTTTCAGCATTTTGCTTTTCTTCATCATTTGTTTGTAAAACAACATCTTTCATTAATCCAGAAAGTGGATCAACAGTTTTTGCGTATAAGACAAAACCAGGAATATCTTTATTAAAAATACCAGGCTGAACTACAATCTTTGCCCTATTGCTTGCCACATCTAAAAGAGTATTTCTAAAACTTTCCATCCCCCAAGAAATGCCATAAATAGAAACAAAAAGAGTTGAAATCATTATTAAAAAAGCAAGTAAAATTGGTGCTGGTATAACTTGGTAAAGAGAAATACCCGCAGCCCTTACAGCCATCATTTCCTTATCATTTTCAAGTCTGAGATAGACTATAAAAATAGCAATCATACATGAAATTGGAGCTGCTAATTGTATAAATGTAGGCGAAAGATAGAGAAATAAAAGTCCTGTTTCAGCAAGGCCTAATTCCATTCCAAAAAGCATTTCACGCAACTGAAGTGCTCTGCCTATTAAAATTAGACAAAGTATGACAAAAAGTGTTAACGCAAACACTTGTAACATTTCAAAAAATATTTTTCTTTGGAGTATACGCACTATATTACTTATTCTCTTTATTTAGCCACACGGGCAGATTATTTTTCTACGATCATCTTTCTTGATATTCACTATAAAATATACGAGCAAGAGAATCAACTTCTATAGGCGAAAGATTAAATCTAGCTCCAGCTTCATCGCATAAACTTGTAAAATCTTTATCTTTACTTATTTTCATTTCATCTAAAACAAATTGCAAGGCTTTTTGTACTAAATAAGAATGTTCCATTATATCAACCTCTTAAAAGCTAAGCTCTTGAGCTTCGCCAGCATTTAAATCTATTACTTTGATTTCTGATGCATTTTTTGCCATTTCTTCTTTAAAGGCCGATGTGTCCTGCACTAAAACCTCAAAGCTTTTATAATGCATAGGTAAAACAGCTTTTGCCCCTACAAATTGTGCAGCCATTCTTGCTTGTACTGCATCCATGGTAAATACATCACCCACAGGAAGACAAGCTAAATCAATAGAATGGAATTGTGCAAGAAATTTCATATCGCTAAAAAGAGCTGTGTCGCCAGCATGGTAAAAAGTAAAACCAGATGGAAATTTCACCACAAAACCAGTAGCAAGGCCATATTCAGAAGTGTGTAGAGCTGAACAAAGAGTGAGCTTTATGCCCTCTTCTTCAACAGTTCCGCCAATACCCCAACCGACTGAATTAATTATTTGTTCTTCTTTCACACCAAGACTTTGTATATGCAAAGCAAGCTCAAAAACTGCACCGATTTTTGCATTAGTTTCTTTTGCAATTTCAACAGCTTGCCCAAGATGATCCCCATGTGAATGCGTAACAAGAATAATGTCTGGTTTTTCAAGCTTACGCCAATCATTCACGCAAGTTGGATTGCCTTCATAAAAAGGATCTACCCAAATAATTTTATTATTTTCTTTTATACGTATATTTGCATGACCTTCAAAATAAAGATGTGGCATTGCTTCTCCTCAATGTCTTTGTGATAAGCGAAATAGAAGATAAAATCTACTCAAAGAAAGTACACTTCTCTTTTACTTGAGTCAAGAATTGACTTTCAAAGCTTTAGGACTGTTTTAATGAGTATTAAAGTAAATTAATCTAAACAGAGAAATAATTAACTTTTTATAAAAATCACAAAAGTTCTTTAAAAATTTCACCCAAGGATTCTTTGATAACAAGCTTTGCTTCATTATCATAGGAAGTAGCTGATTTATTGACTAAAAAAAGATTATCCTTCTTAAAATAATTAATAAGACCAGCAGCAGGATAAACAACAAGTGAAGTTCCGCCAATAATGAGCATATCTGCATTTTCAATTGCATTTATCGCATTTTGAACAACCTCATCATCTAATCCCTCTTCATATAAGACAACATCTGGCTTCACAAGAGCTTGACATTTAGTGCATAAAGGTAATTTATCTGAATTTGCCATAAATTCTTTTGTGTAAAAACTATGACATTTTGTGCAATAATTTCTCAACACAGAACCATGTAATTCAAAAACTTTCTTTGAACCAGCATCTTGGTGTAAACCATCGATATTTTGTGTGATAACTGCTGAAAGCTTGCCTTCATCTTCTAATTTTGCCAAGGCAAAATGTGTGCTATTTGGCTTGGCATCGATTAAAATTTTATCTCTGTAAAAGCGAAAAAATTCAGCTGTATGCCTATCAAAAAAAGTTCTAGAAAGCATTGTTTCAGGCGGATAGTCGTATTTCATATTATACAAGCCATCCTTAGAGCGAAAATCAGGTATACCGCTTTCTGTAGAAACGCCAGCTCCACCAAAGAAAACAATAGACTTAGCTCTCTTGAGACTTTCGTAAAAAAGAGGATATTTATTAAGCATAGTTTCAACTCCTGTTTTATGGCAAATACAAGAATGAAAGAAAAAAGAAAACAAAATTAAGTCTTAGAAATCTGATATCTACAAACCTTTGGCGTAGAGGCCCATGCATCAACTCTTTGAGCAATACATTGCTTTTTAATGAAAGCTGAGAAAATAGCGGCAAGAAAACCTTCTTCAAAAGTGTTTTCGTGATCGTTGACCTTTGCAGCTAAAGGTGAATCGAAATCATAAGACATAACTAACAAGATTTTTTGACTTTCTTCATCATAAGCTTCAATATAAAGTGAAGCAATTTTGTATTGATTGAGCTTTTCTTTGAGCTGTACAATAAAATCATTGAAAGAAACATTTATATCTAAAAATTCATTGTTAAATGTTGTACCAGCAATCTTACCAGCTAATCTCAAGGCATCTTGCATATCCCCTTCACCATAACTATGCGAAAGAGCTTCTTGTATAGAAAATAAAAAGAGCTGAGGCATTATGTCAACAGAAACATTTTCTCTTTCCATTTGAGTCAATCCAACACAAGTATTATAAGTAGTTGAAGCAACTTCAGAATTTTCTGCTCTCATTGTAGCTGCTTGCAAAGTGAAAAGTTCGGCTGGCATTGGCTTTGCATAATAATAACCTTGCACATTTTCACAGCCAATTTCTCTTAATATGTCAATATGTTCCTGACTTTCAACACCTTCAGCAACAGTATGAATATTCAAATCTTTTGCCATATTAATAATGTTTTGCAAAACAGTTTTTGCTCTACTTTTAAATTTATTATTTGTAAAGAAAGATCTATCAATCTTGATCACGTCAACTGGAAGATTTTTAAGCAATCCAAGTGAAGAATAACCTGTACCAAAGTCATCCATTGAAAGAGTAAAGCCAGCTTGATGCAAGCCATGAAGAAGAAATTCAAGTAATTCTTCATTGTTATTCATTGTTGTTTCTGTGAGCTCTATTTCAAGAAAATGCTTTTCAATATCAAATTTGTCTGCAACAGCAATAAGATCAGAAATAAAGTTTGAATTTGCCAAGTGTAGACGAGAGAAGTTCACTGAAATAGTTGTCAAAGGCAAGCCATGATCCTTCCAACCTTGAAGCAATTCACAAGCTTTTTCAAACATATAGAAATCAAGTTTTGTAATAAAACCATTTTTTTCAAATAAAGGAATAAATTCAGATGGATAAATAGTTTCACCCGTTTCTCTTACTTCCCAACGAACTAAAGCCTCTGCACCAACAATACTTTCATCTGCAAGAGAAAACTTTGGCTGTAAGAAAATACTAAATTCATCTCTAAACAAAGCATTGTCCATTTTTTCTTCAATTTCTTTATTGCGAAGATCAATCTTTTTTAATTCTTCAGCATAATCATAAACAGGTGAAATTGCATTGTTTTGCTTAGCTAAACTATGTGCATAATTAACTTTTTCATAGATTTCAGAAATATCCTTATCGTTTTCTGAAAGCATATATCTGCCTATAGCAAAATGTAATTTATGCCCTACGGCTCTTTCAACAGCATCTCTAAATCTGTCGTAAGAACTATTGTCTAAAGGCGAGAACTTCATATCTTTAGAAACAGCCATGAGAAGTATGAAATAATCCGCCTGAATACGTGAAAGAAGATCTGTCTTTGGATTGATATTTTCGCTTAAAACATTACCAACTGCAATAATAACCTTGTCTGCCTCACTAAAACCAAGTGTTTCGTTAATGAGGTTGAACTTATTAATATCAACAATAATAGATATATACTGCAAACCATCATTTTTTTCTAAACATTCACGTGCGTCAAGCTTAAACTTCACAAAATTTGGCAAACCTGTAAGTTCATCAATATAAGCTAGCTTCCATAAAGCTTTTTTATTGCTGTTTAGAGTTAATGTAAGATTTATAAGGAAGAGAAAAAGCAATAAACTAATCAATGCAGCAGAAGTAAGCACCTCTAATTTATAACGATTTATAAATATTTCTATCTTACTTTGTGCTGGTCTATTGATAGTCAAAGGCAATAAAACAGAATCTATAGCTTTGCCTGAAATTTGATCAATAGCATTATTAATAATAGAAAGTAAACGCGCATCAGCATTATTACTTAAAGCAAAATAAAGTGATTGTAATTGGTTTGTTACAGAAATTATATGCATATTTGAATATGTATCATCTTGTAATAAATAGGAAGATTTATACATATTTATTAAGGTATACGAAGCCTTATTTCTTGCTACAGCCTCAAAGCAAGAAACACGTTCACCACACATAACAATTTCATTTTTTGGAAAATTCAATTTAAAGTAATTTAAAATATTTTCAGAAGTAAAAGGTAGAGCAAAAACATCGTCTTCTTCAAAAGTATTGCTTTTACCAACAATAACTAAAGGAACTTCTAAATAAGGTTCAGAAAGCTTTACATTTAGAGTGTCAATCTCTCTTGGATAACCCAAAGAAACATCAATTTCATTGTTTTCAAGCATTTGCTGCATTTGTTCTTGATTTGGCACGCTTACTAAAGAATATTTTAAATTTGCTTGCTTAGCTATCAATTCCCAAATTTTAATATTAATTCCAGAAGCTTGCCTTGATACAGGATCATAAGTAGAAAAAGGAGGATTGTTTTCTAAATAGGCAACTTTAATTAATGTATCTTGTGCAATAAAACTCTTTTCGCTCTCATCTAACTGTAAATCATTGTGAAAGAAACCTTCAGCATAAAATTTCTTCACAAGCGTTGGCTCAGATAAATGCAATTGTTCTTGAGCTTGATCAATAAGTTGCATAATATCAGCATTGTTCTTTGTTGTAGCAAGATAGAAAGGTTGAGGAGGCAAAGTTGCTATCACCTTTTCTTGAGGAGTAATGACGTAATTACTGAGCAATATAGCGTCCACTTCGTTTGCTGATAAAGCTTGCTCTAAAACAGAATTTGAATCGTAAATTTTTTCAATATAAGAGAATTTTCTTTCTTTTACAAAATTTCTCAATTCTTCTTGTTCAAAAGAATAGTTGCGTAAACCTATGCGTAAACCATTAAAGGTAGAATAATCATTAAAGTAATATTTATCATTATTGACTAAAACACTTAAAGTTGATTGATCAAAACCAGCAGGAAATGCAGAAAATAAAAATCTTTCTTCTCTTTTTACACTTTTTCTATAGAAACTTACTAAGTCAATTTTTTCTGTTTCAAGAATTTGTGTGAGATTGTCGTTTTCTACTTTTATATATTCAAAAGTAAAATCACCATATTTTTCAAGTTCTTTAAGGTAAGAAAGCCCAACACAACTCTTACCTAACTCTGCATTTGGCAAATAAGAAGAATCATAAACAGCAATTTTCAACACTCTTTTTTCTGCATATGCAAAAGAAGAAAAAAGAAAAAGAGAGCAAAAAACAAGAAAAAAAGTATTGAAAACTATTTTTTGCAAGTTATTTATTTGGAATATATGATTTTTTTTATTCATTTGTCAACTATTTTGAGCTAAAGTAAATGAGATATTTTAATAAGAAAAAGTAGAATTTTAAAAAACTATCATTAATCTAATTAGAATAATTTTCTGTAGAAATTTTATAATAAAGAACACTCACTGTCAACTTTAAATAAAGCTTTTCAGAACAAAAATAAAAAATTATTTTCTCTTGACTTCTCTTTAAATATTTTGTAAATTTTGATTATTGATAACTATTACTAATAAAGGAGCTTTTATGAGATACCAATTTACGCCTGACTTGGAAACCGGAAATGACATTATTGACTCCGAACATAAACTATTAATTCAAGCTGTTGATGATGTTATGCAAAATATTTCGCAAGGTAAGGGTAAAGAACAACTCAATTCTACTGTAGACTTTCTCAACAATTATACAAAAAAACATTTCTCACATGAAGAAGATTTACAAGCACATTGCAATTACCCAGCAAAAGCAAATCATAAAGTTTGGCATACTTCTTTTATTTCTAAACTCACTACTATTTCAAATAAATTAAAAACAGAGGGTGAAAATTCACTCATTGTTATTGAATTAACACAAATAATTTCATCACTCATCACACATATCAAAACAGAAGACAAAAAACTTGCAGACTATATAAAGTCAGTGGCATAAAAATTTGCACGCTATTTCTACTTTCATTTATCAACAATAAACTACAAAAAAGCTGAAATAGAGTGCATCTTCAAAAAACTATTTTACTTTAATACTAATATAAAGTAAAATAGTTTTTTATTTTAATTTCGATTATAAGCTATCTACAGCTCTTTATCATTGAACTATCACATGCCTTATTTTAAAATTTTTAACAAGAGGTAACAGTATGAAAAATATAGAATTAAACGAAATTATTCTCAGCAGATACGCAACAAAGAAATTCAATCCCACAAAAAAAATTCGTGAAGATGATCTAAAAAAAATTAAATTTCTCTTACAAAACTGTGCTTCTTCCACCAATATCCAACCATGGCACTTCATCCTCGCTTCCAGCAATGAAGCAAAGAAAAAAATCATCAATTCAACCTCCACAAAATACCCCTTCAATGACCATAAAATAGCTGATGCAGCCCTTGTTATTGTCTTCTGTGCAAAAACAGATTATGACGAAAACTACCTCTCCTACATCAGCGATCTTGAAGAAATAGATGGAAGATTTGCCGACGAACAACAGAAAATCGATACACACAATGGTAGAAAATTCTTTGCCGATATGCACAAAGAACTCAATGATATAGACACTTGGTTTCAATCTCAAGTCTACCTAAATCTTGGCTCACTGCTACTTGGATTAGCAGCATTACAAATTGATAGCGTAGCTATGGAAGGCTTCGATAGCAAAATCCTCGATCAAGAATTTCAACTCAATGAAAAAGGATTGCGTTCCTGCTGTATCCTAGCCATCGGATACAAAGACGAAAACGACTTCAACGCAAAACTACCAAAATCAAGAAGACCACAAGAAGATATTTTTACAATTGTGTAATTCTACGCCTCTATGTCTCCGACGGCCAAAGGGAATAATTCCCTTTGGAAACCCTAGCATGCAAGGTAAACGCGTAGGGATTTGGCTAAAGTATTTATTTTATTTTTTTATTTGCGAAAAAGTTTTAAAGTTTTGCTGCTCTGCACCAAAACATTAAATACTGTTTCGCTTTAAAATTGGGCTATATCAATTCTAATTGAGACTAAGTTGCCATTTGTCACTACGTTCCAAATATGCACAGGAAAAATTCAATCTTTAAAAAGCATGGATTGCCACGTCGTTACACTCCTCGCAATGACGAGTCTAGAGCATTTCATTCACAACTTTCGACTTTATTCTTTACACTAACTAAAGAACTCATATTTGGAACGTAGTGACAAATGGCATATTGATTATAATTAAAATTAATTTCTCACTATTTTAAAGCGAAACAGTATTTAAGGCTAAAATGCAAAGCATTTTAGCCTTAAAACTTTTTCGCAAATAAAAAAAATAAATGAAATATCCCCTAATATTCTTCTGCGCTCACCTTGCTTTATTGGGGTTTCCAAAGGGGTTCAACTCCTTTGGCCGCCGGAGGCAAAAAGAAACGCCGGAGGCAAAAAGAAACGCCGGAGGCAAAAAGAAAGGTTGGGGACAAAAAAAGGCATGCTGATATTCCAACATGCCTTTTATTTTTCTATTCTCTGATTCTATAATTCGTCAGGAAGGTCTTTGAGTTCTTTGAGCGTGAATACTGGCCCGTCTACGCAGACATACTTATCGCCTACGTTGCAACGGCCGCATATTCCGATACCGCATTTCATTCTTTTTTCAAGAGTTGTTACGATATTCTCGTCGCTGAAGCCCATTTCTTTGAGAGCTTGCATTGTGAATTTGATCATGATTGGCGGCCCACAGAGCACGGCAACACAATTGCTTGGATCTGGCCCGATTTCTTTGAGGATATTTGGGATGAGTCCAACTTTATGTGGCCATGCAGCGTCAGCATTATCGACTGTGAGAGTTGTTTTTAACACTGGGTGGTTGAGCCATGAATCTAATTCATATGAATATGTCATATCGTGTGGTGAACGGCTACCGTAGAGTAGAGAAACGCTTTTATAGTCTGCTGCTCTTTCTAAAACGTGTAACATAATGGTTCTGATAGGAGCCATACCTATACCGCCACCGATGAAGAAAACGTCTTTTCCTTTCCAATTTTCAAATGGGAAAGCTTGACCTAGAGGTGCACGCACACCGACTTTATCGCCAGCGGAAAGCTTATGTAAAGCTTCTGTGAGTTCACCTGTTCTCATGACAGAGAATTGTAGATATTCTTTTTGTGAAGGCGGACTATTGATAACGAAAGTTGCTTCGCCTACTCCGAATATGGATAATTGGCCGACTTGCCCAGGTCCATATTCGAAATTCTTCATTTTTTCTTCGTCGTCAAAACGCACTCTAAAAGTCATAATATTGGAAGTTTCTTTGATAACTTCTAATACTGTGGATACTTCTGGTAAATAAGGATTATTTTCGCAACTCATTGCCTACCCCTTCTTTGCAGTTTTTTTACTTTGTGTTTGTGGCTTTGCTTTTTGAGCAGAATCTGCTTCTTGAGCAGGTGCTGATGCAGGAGCCGCAGCAGGAATATCACATGGAATTTCAATAATTTGTGAAATCATATCCTTAATACTGATAGAAGCTGGACATGAAAGCAAACATCTACCACAACCTGTACATGAATTTAATCCAGTGTGCATAGTTGTCATATAGTTGAATTTATGTCCTAAACGCTGTCTCCAACGAGTGTAGCCGAATGAACGTGGGTTATGCCCTGATGCTTCACGAGTGAATTCATCGCCCATACAAGAAGCCCATGAACGGATTCTTTTTCCTTCAAGTGGATTTCCTTCGTCTGTGATGGTAAAGCACTGACAAGTTGGGCAAACAAAGGTACAAGAAGAACAACCGATACAACCAGAACTTACTTGCTGCCAAAAAGCTGAATTTTCGAAATTTGCACCAATAATAGCTGGCAAGTTTGAAAGGTCTGGCTTTGTGCTAAGAGCATTTCTTGATTTTTCGTTTTGAGCTTCTGCTTTCTTTGTGTCTTCATCTGAAGCTTGTGCAAAGGAAGCAAGTTCGAGTAATGCTTTACCTTTTTCTGTAATAGCTTCAAATATGCATGCATCTTCTGTGATTGTGAATAGGATATCAGACGCATAGCCAGTTGCTAGATCTGTTCCAGCCCAATTACAAAAACAAGAAGGCAAAACTTGATTACAAGCTTGAGTGATAATACATGTATTATCTCTGTGTGCTTTGTAGTATGGATCTTTGTATTTTCCGCCCATATAGGCAGCATCTTGCACTTCAACAGCTTTTGCATCACATGGACGAGCACCGAAGATAACTTTTTGTTCTTCGTTCATAGTGCATGTAAGGCTCGTGTGTTTTTGTGCGAGATTTTCAGGATTTTTTTCTGATTTATATGTGAATAATACTTCAGTTTCAGGTATATAGCTATTCTTCATTGAAGTAGTAGTGAAGTCGAGCAATGCTTCGACATCAGCAGTAGCTAATTCTTCGGCTGAATAGGATTGAAAAGTAGTTGCTTTTCCCTTTGCTTTTGGAGCAAGGACAGTATACTTTTCAGCAATCTTTGCCAACCATGCGTTTAGTTGGTCTTTTTTAGCTGTATATTTCATACTAGATGTGCTCCTTAATATTAGCTTCTTCTATTTCGTAGCCAAGTAATGGCGGAGTAGAAGTGATATCAATACCTGCTGTGTAGTCAAACACACGCTTCATGATTCCGCCAAACTGCTGTTTGAGCCAGAATACAGGTATTCCCATCGGACAAGCTCTTGCACATTCAGCACAGCCAGTACATCTACCTGCTAAGTGAAGTGCGTGAATTAATTGGAAGAACATCTTTGATTCAGTTGTATTATCGTCTGGAATCCAATGTGGATCACGGCTATCGCCAGCACAATTGTCTTTACATACACACATTGGGCAAGCATTTCTACAAGCGTAACAGTGTTGACAATTGTCTAATTGGCCTTTCCAGAAGCTCATTCTTTCTTCTAAAGAAAGTGAGTTAAGGAAAGCGATACCACGAGGAGCACGAGTGTCAGCTTCGATTGGCTGGCCTTCTGTGCCAATAAAGTGATCAAAGAATTTTGCTGCTGGCATAGTACATTGACGACATTTGTCTTGTACTAAATCAGCCATGCTTAATTCAAATTCTTTATCGCCATCGTTGGTAGCAACAGTAGCTTTTACCTTTGTTGCTTGGAAAGCAACACTTGAAATAACAGGTTTTCTTTGGCCTGTAAGTTCAACTAATTTTGCATACACTCTGTCTTGATCAACTGTTCCATTACATTGCATTGCTAGAATGGTGACATTGTCTTTGACTAAGAGATTTTCTTGTAATAAAGCAACAATAGCTCTGCTATCACAACCCTTTACAACAATGCCCACTTTCTTGCCTTTATGCTTATGCAATAAAGTTACAAGAGATTGCACATTTGTTGGCCCCCAGATCATTTCATCGCATTCTGCGTCTGTGGTAGCGAGGAAAGGTTTAGCAAGGATACCGTCGTGGCCTTTTTTCCAGCCTAAAACGCCGATATGGCCATTAGCAAGCAATTCTTTTGCTTTTGCTTTTAGATCGTCTAAAGCAGGATTAGCACCACAAGCCAATGGACGAATTTCAGAATAAAGTTCTGTTGGCATTTTATTTAATGCTACAGCGTCTTTAAATTTAGGAGCTGGCCCTAATTCGTGGATTTGGTTTGTGAATTGTGTTACTACTTCTTTCCATCTTTGCCCTTCAGAAGCTGAAACCCAAGTATAGTTGAAACGACGTGTATCAATACCTATGATTTCAATAAATTCTTTAAGTGCTTCAAGACGTCTACGAGCATAGTAGTTACCTGAAGTATAGTGACAGTCTTTAGGGTGACAACCAGAAACTAAAACACCGTCAGCACCTTCCATCAATGCTTTTAGTACGAAAAGTGGATTCACACGGCCAGAACAAGGGACACGTATAATACGCATATCTGTTGGCTGGTTAGCACGAGCAACACCTGCTGTATCCGCACCACCGTAAGAACACCAGTTACATAAAAAAGCGACAATTTTTAATTCTTTATTTACTGACATAGAGCTTCTACCTCTGCAAGGAGTTGGTTATCTGTAAAGTGCGCAATCTGAATAGCACCGTGTGGGCAAGTTGCAGTACATAGTCCACAACCTTGACATACGGTTTCAATTACTTCAGCTTTCACTTGGCCACGGATTTCTACTTCTTTGATTGCTTGATATGGGCAAACTTTAATACATTTACCACAACCAATACAACGTTTCATATTTACAAGTGAAACTTGCGGATCGCCTGTAAGTTTTGGTTTAGAAAGTAGACCAATAGCTTTTGCAGCAGCGGCTGAACCTTGCGCAACAGAGGCAGGAATATCTTTAGGACCTTGACAAACACCAGCTAAGAATACACCAGCAGTATTTGTTTCAACAGGTTTTAATTTTACGTGACCTTCCATATAGAAGCCTTCGTGATCGTATGAGATACGGAGTTTTTCTGCTAAGCCGCCTGCATTTTCAGCACCTTGCACACCAACAGCTAAAACAATCATATCTGCTTCAACTTCAACTTGTTCGCCAAGTAAAGTATCTGCACCACGAACGATATAACGTGTAATACCTTGCTCATCAATTCTTGGTTGAATTGCTGAAACACGGCCACGAACATATTGTACATCGTATTCTTCGATAGCACGGCGAGTAAATTCATCGTATAATTTACCACCAGCACGAATATCCATGTAGAATACATAAGAATTTGAATCAGGAATATGGTCTTTTGTTAAAATTGCTTGTTTTGCTGTATACATACAACAGAATGAAGAACACATTGGTCTGCCAATAGCTTTATCACGTGAACCAACACATTTAACAAAAACAATATTTTTTGGTTCCATACCGTCAGAAGGACGTTTTACATGGCCTTCAGTTGGGCCATTTGCTGATAAAAGTCTTTCGTATTGTAAGGAAGTAAGAACGTCTGGGTTTTTACCGTAACCATATTCTGGTAATTGGGTGTAATCATAGAAGTCAAAACCTGTTGCAGTAATAATTGCACCAACTTTTACTTCAATAAAGGTATCTTGCTGATCAAATTTGATTGAGCCAGCCTTACAAACCTTTGCACAAACACCACATTTACCCTCTTGTAACATCTTACAAGCAGCTGGATTAATAGTTGCTTTTCTTGGAATAGCTTGAGGGAAAGGAATGGAAATAGCACGTCTTTTGCCTAATCCTTCGTTGAAAGCGTCAAAATCTTTGCTTGGGCATTTTTCAGTACATTCGCCACAACCTGTGCAAGATTCCCAATCCACATAGCTTGCTTTTTTGCGAATAGTTACTGTGTAGTTACCAACATAACCTTCGATTTTTTCAATTTCAGAATAAGCATGAAGCTCGATATTTTCGTGTTGAGCAACGTCCACCATTTTTGGTGAAAGTACGCAAGATGAACAGTCAACAGTAGGGAAAGTCTTATCAAGACGAGCCATCTTACCGCCGATTGTAGCGTCTTTTTCCACCATAACTACTGGCACATCAGCATCAGCACAGTCTAAAGCAGCATAAATACCTGCAATACCGCCACC
>CAYJAZ010000037.1:0-15772 GCA_964368455.1 uncultured Desulfovibrionaceae bacterium | reverse complement strand
TGCAAACCCGAATAAGGCAAGATAAGTGCGTAGGGATTTGGCTAAAGAAGAAAATATATTTTTTGTTTGCGAAAAAGTTTTAAAGTTTTGCTGCTACGCACCAAAACATTAAATACTGTTTCGCTTTAAAATAAGCTTATATCAATTCTCATTGAGAGTAAGTTGCCATTTGTCACTACGTTCCAAATGTGTGTTCTTGCATTAATTTATGAGTGACAAAAAACTGCTTAAAAACATGGATTGCCACAATCGCATTTTGAGAAAATGCTCTTTCGCAATGACAAATTAATAATACATTTTTAATGGGATGAATATTTCTTTATATATTTTAGTTTTTTTTCTTATAATCGATACACAGCTCACATTTGGAACGCAGTGACAAATGGCAGCTTGATTTTCTGTAAAATTTATTCTCACTATTTTAAAGCGAAACAGTATTTAAGGCATTGGTGCGTAGCACCAATGCCTTAAAACTTTTTCGCAAATAAAAAAAATAATGAAGTATCCAGCACCACCCTACGCATTCACCTTGCAAATTGGGGTTTCCAAAGGGGTTCAACTCCTTTGGCCGCCGGAGGCATAGACAAGATAAAAATGTCGCAGACAATAAAATGTTTATTCGTTGAACATATCTCCGAGATATACTTTTTTTGCCATTTCGTTATTTTTGATTTCGTCTGGTTTTCCGTCGAGTATGACTTTTCCTTGATACATGAGATAGGCTCTATCACATATTTGGAGGGTTTCTCTGACGTTGTGGTCGGAGATGAGCACGCCGATATTTTTTTCTTTGAGGTGTTTTATAATATTTTGTATGTCGTCGACGGCGATTGGGTCGATACCTGCGAATGGTTCGTCGAGGAGGACGAATTCTGGATCTCTGATGAGGCAGCGAGCTATTTCTAATCTTCTTCTTTCTCCACCTGAGAGGTAGGAGGCGTAGGATTTTTCAAGGTGTCTGAGGCCGAACTCTTCTAAAAGGGCGTAATTTTTATTTTCCTGCTCTTTTTTTGAGAGTGAGGTGTATTCGAGCATTATTTGTAAGTTTTCGTAAACGGTGAGTTTTTTGAAAACTGAGGACTCTTGTGGTAGATAGGAGAGTCCTTGCCTTGCTCTTTGGTAGAGTGGGAGGGAGGTTATTTCTTTATCGTTGAGGTAGACTTTTCCTTCGCTTGGTTTCACGATACCTGTAAGCATGTAGAAAGTCGTCGTTTTTCCTGCACCGTTTGGCCCAAGAAGTCCAACAATTTCGCCTTTTTCCATAGTGACAGAAACGTCAGTCACGACAGTTTTCTGCTTGTATCTTTTTACTAGTTCTTTACCAGATAATACAGACATCATTATCCTTGAATACTATTTTTTAAAATTGATTAATTTTTATCGCCACTTGAAAAGAAAGCTTCCACTCTTTTCTTACCACCGATAACTTCACTGCGATTTTCTTTCATATAGTATCTGATTTCTTCGCCTGTGATGGAGTTATCGCCGTCTTTGAGAAGTGGATTACCTTGCATGATGATGATTTCTTCGTCGGCTTTGAAGGTAACTTTTCTTGCTTTACCCAGATTTGTGCCGTATTTCATACGCACATTTTTTTCAGCGACTATGGTACTGATATCGCCAGATTTCATGCTTGCCATTGGATCTGGATTTGTATCATTTTCATTTGTTTTTTTGAGGTGAACGAAGAGTAGTTCTGACCAGAGGCTGAAATCTTCACGTTCTACATAGACGTCACCAGAAAATTCAACAACATTTTTTTCTGCATTATAGTTCATTGTATCTGCATTAATTTTTGTTGGCATATCGCTGCTAGAAATTAAATTGTTTGGTGCTGCGAAAGCAAATGAACTTGGAAGTAGTGCTAAAGCAATTATCATGCAAAGAGCCATACAGCAAGATTGAAAATTAGAAAAAGTTAAAGCGCGCATTTTTACCTCTTATATTGTAGGTGGATTCTTTCTTGCATCGTCAAGCTTGAAAGTTTTATCGTCATTATTTAATATAAATACAACATTTCCTTTGGCTTGTATATCGTTTTTTAACATGTCCCAATCGATAGTTTGTGCTCTGCCTATGGTTTCATCTGCTTGTAGTAGAGCACCCTTTGGCATGGAAGCTTTTTCATCGTTTGGTAGAAATTCAGCATATATACCAGATAGTTGCATTGTGTTTTTTTTGATTTCAACATCATCTGTAAGAGTAAGAAGTGTGTTGTTTTCTAAAACTTTACCTGTTTTTCCAGTGATGTGAACATTTTCAGCTTCATTATTGTTTTTATCAAAATATATTATATCAGGTTTATAGGCAAAGAGATTACCTGTTCTTTCAGCATAATTAGCCCATTCAGCTTCCATTTCCCAAGTTTTAACGCCTTCTTCGCCTTGTTCGAGATAGATATCTACTAAACTTAGATTTATGTCATTTTTATTTGTGGAAATACTTTCTTGATTTTCAGAATTTTTTTCGTCTTGCGTGAGGTTGATTGCGTCTATTTCGTTTTTAAATTCTTCGTAGAGATTTTTCCCTTCAAAGGACGCAAAATATTCAAGATTTTCAAAATCGCTTTCATAGGAAGACATGCCTATTGTAAAATACAAAAGGCCAGCAAGAAGAATTGTACCTATAAGAGAAAAAAGATTCTTCATCAGCTTTTATTTATCCACACATTTGCAAGTGCGTTTGAATCAAATTGTTTTTTTGCAATATATTCAACAGCTTCTCGAACAGCACCATGTCCGCCTCTTGCTTTTGTAATAAAGCGGGCGATTTTTTTTACTTCTTTTGCTGCGTCATTGACAGCAATAGGTAAACCAACTTTTTTCATTGGATCGATATCAATCCAATCATCGCCTATATAGGCCATTTGCGAATATTCGAGATTATATTTTTGCCTAATTTCTTCTAAAGCGTCAGCTTTTGCTAAACGCCCAAGAAAATAATCTTTTATACCAAGCTCATCTAACCTTTTCTTTACTAAAGGTTCATTGCCACCAGAAATAACGCCAACACCAATGCCAAGACGCATAGCAGAAACAAGAGCAAGGCCGTCTCTGACATTGAAAGATTTTAAAACAACACCTTCTTCACTATAATAAAGTCTAGCGTCTGTCATCACTCCGTCGATATCGATAACAATAAATTTTATCTTCTTTGCTTTTGGCATATTTAACTCTTTGGTTTGACTTAGTTTTTCTTTCTAAGTGTTGCTCCAATAAATTCTCTGAATAAAGGATGTGCCTTCATAGGAGTAGATTGAAATTCTGGATGGAATTGACAAGCGACAAACCATGGATGATCTTTTACTTCAACAATTTCAACAAGTTCACCATTAGGACTTGTGCCTGAGAAAGTTAAGCCAGCTTGCTCAAGTTTTTCTTTATATTCATTGTTGAATTCATATCTATGTCTATGTCTTTCGCTGATATTTGCTTGTTTATATGCCTCGTGTGATTTTGTGCCTTCGTGCAAAGTACATGGATATGAACCAAGACGCATTGTGCCGCCTTTGCCGCTTTGTTCTGTGCGAACTTCAAGTGCTTGCGTTCTAAAGTCAAACCATTCTGTCATGAGATAAATGACTTTATCTTCTGCAATAGGGTCAAATTCTTCTGAAGTTGCTTTTGCAATTTTTGCTACATTGCGTGCAAATTCTATAACTGTGCACTGCATGCCAAGACAAATTCCAAAGAAAGGTATTTTGTTTTCGCGTACATAGCGAATAGATTCAATCATACCTTCAACACCACGATAGCCAAAGCCACCAGGTACTAAAATTGCGTCACAATCTTTAAGTACAGTGCTTACATTTTGACTTGTGACTTCTTCTGAATTTATATATTTAAGTAAAACTTCAACTTTATTAGCTATTCCAGCATGAATGAGAGCTTCGTGCAAGCTTTTGTAGGCTTCTTTAAGTTCTACATATTTTCCAACAATGCCAACTGTGACAGAACCTTGTAAATTATCACAAGTATTTATCAATGCTTGCCAATGTGTTAAATCTGGATTGCATGCTGGTAAACGTAGCATGATAGCAACTTTTTGATCAAAGCCTTCAGCATAAAATTTAAGAGGAACTTCGTAGACATTTTTCACGTCAACGCTTGAAAAAACTGCGTCTGAATCAACATTACAGAAGAGGGCAATTTTCTTTTTTACTTCATTTGGAATTGGAACTTCGCAACGGCAGAGAATGATATCTGGTTGAATACCAATTGATAAAAGTTCTTTTACACTGTGTTGAGTTGGCTTTGATTTTAATTCGCCAGCTGCCTTGATGTATGGAACTAATGTGAGGTGAATATTGAGGCAATTATCTCGTCCCATTTCTGAGCGGAATTGTCTAATAGCTTCTAAAAATGGCAAACCTTCGATATCGCCAACTGTGCCACCAATTTCAACTAAGACAACATCAGGCGGATTATCGCCCTCAGAAAGTGATCTGATGCGTGCTTTGATTTCGTCAGTAATGTGTGGGATTACTTGTACTGTGCCGCCAAGATAATCGCCACGTCTTTCTTTATTGATAACATCATAATAGATACGACCAGAGGTTGTGCTATTTTTTCTTGAAAGAGGTGTGCCTAAATAACGTTCGTAGTGGCCAAGATCGAGATCTGTTTCAGCTCCGTCTTCGGTGACGTAAACTTCGCCATGCTGAAAAGGACTCATCGTGCCAGGGTCGACATTGATGTATGGATCAAGTTTTTGTATAGTCACTTTCAAGCCGCGAGCTTGAAGTAAAGCTCCTAAAGAAGCGGCTGCAAGGCCTTTTCCTAAGGAAGAAAGAACACCACCAGTGACAAAAATATACTTTGTTTGCATACTTATCCTTTTACGACAATTGTGATTCAAATTGAGCGAATGTGCTATTTAAGCAACGTTATTCTAATTTGTTTCGGCACGCTGTGCACGAAACCTCGCTTACAAGAGGCGTGGCTCTTGTAAGCGTGAGGATAATCCTCCGCTAAAGCCTTTGTTCGCTACGCTCTCTTCTTTAGTATAGTTATAACTATATAGAGTATGAATTAGAATAGCGTACTATTTAAGCCATTTTTTAGAAAAATTATTCCTAAAAATACTTTCTAAAAAAGCTTCACTTAACTAATGATTTTTTACTATAGAATGAAAAAGAAGTCTACTGCCTGACACGATTTTTTTTTATATTTATTTAATCAAAAAAAAAGAAATGTTTACTTGCAGTTTACTTAGAGCCATAAACAAAAAAAAAGCCCGCAAAGCGGACTATTTATTTTTTGATGGTGGGGCGTGCAGGATTCGAACCTGCGACTCTCTGCTTAAAAGGCAGGTACTCTACCGACTGAGTTAACGCCCCAACGTGAAAAGAGTTATAGCCATACTTTTTTTGAAAGTCAAGCTTTTTTTTTGAAAAAGAAAAAATATATTTATCTTTTTCTAACTAATTGATTTTACTCAAGTAGTTATTTCTCTCTCTCGAACCGAAATGATTTATAGCTAGTCTTTTGATGAAAGTCAAGCATTTTTATTCAAGTATTTTAAAAAAAATATAATTTTTTTATAACACACTGTAATGTTTGATTTATTCTGCTTCAAAGCCAATGTCTTCAATTATTTCTTTTGCTTGTTCTAGTGAAAGTTCTTCAAAAGAAGCATATCCAAGATCGAGATTCACGCGAACTTCTTTTGCACCAGCTTTTTCAAGATTTTCTTTTACGTTTGACACGCAATGCTCGCAAGACATGCCTTTAATTTTTACTTGTAACATTTTAGCCTCCATTATATAATGATTGTTAAGGAAGATTAAATTATTTTCATTTTTTTGTCTAGGGTGAGTATAGGCTGTTTTTATCTATAGATAGTTTTTATTCTAGCTAGTCAAAGCGAAAATGCTCTACGCTAAATAAATAATCAAAAAGGAAAAAAAATGACAAATTTATTATCTTGTCACGATATTTCAAAATCTTATGTGAGCAAGCATGGAATATTTAAAACAAGAATCCAAGAACGGATTGTCTTGGAAAACCTTTCTTTCACCCTTCCTTCTTGCCATACCTTAGGCCTAGTTGGGCCTTCTGGTTGCGGTAAATCAACACTTGCTCGAATTATTACTGGGCTTATGCCAGCTTCAAGTGGGCAAATATTTATAAATGACAAAGAAATGAAAAGAGCAAAAGATTTTACTGGCCTTGTGCAAATGGTTTTTCAAAATCCTTTTTCTTCGCTCAATCCAAAGTTGACAATTGGTTATAGTATAGCCGAACCACTTGTATTAAAATATAAAAAAGAAAAAAAATCTTTTACTCAACAGGATATTCTGCAAGAAGTTGCATTGAGTTTACAGAAAGTTGGCTTAGAAGCAAAAGATGCAAAAAAATTCCCACATGAATTTTCAGGCGGACAAAGACAAAGAATAGCTATTGCAAGAGCTATTATTTCAAAACCAGCCTTGCTTGTTTGTGATGAAGCTGTTTCAGCTTTGGATGTTTCAATTCAAGCTCAAATCCTTAATCTTCTCAAAGATTTGAAAGAAGAAGAAAACCTTTCAATGCTTTTTATTTCACACGACTTGGATGTTATTGAAACAATAAGCGACAGTGTTTTAGAATTAAAAGTTCATAAATAAAATCTTTTATAGATAGAATATTTCTTTTATTTGTCAAAATTTATGTTTTTAAAGTTTTTCTTGCTATCTCAAGTGACTAAAGCTATAGTCTCCACAGTGTTTTTTGCTAGTTATGAAAAAATATGCAATAAAATACTACACAACTTTATATAAAAAAATTATGTTAACGGATTTTTAAGATGACAAATTCTTATATTTCAATGCTTTTAGAGGCAACTCTTGTTTCACAATTAGTGCTTGTTTTTTTGATACTTATGTCTTTATTTTCATGGACGATTATATTTTTCAAAATAAAAACTCTCTCTACTGCACAAAATAAAACTACAAAAGGAACATCTTCTTTTGAAAACGCCAGTGATTTAAGAACTGCCGTACAAGAATTAGGGCAAGATAATTCATCTCCTCTCTACACTATAACACAAAGAGGAGTAGAAGAATTCAATTCTTCAAAGAATGCTGGATTAACAACTGAAATCATTGTGGAAAACGTAAACAGAACACTTGAACAATCTGTTGCACAAGAAATCACTGATCTTTCAAAAAACATGTCCTTGCTTGCAACTTGTGCTAACACTGCACCATTTATAGGCTTATTTGGTACTGTTTGGGGAATTCTAAATTCTTTTCACGCAATTGGGCTTATGAAGTCGGCTTCACTTGCAACTGTTGCACCTGGTATTGCCGAAGCCCTAATTGCTACTGCGGTGGGCCTTTTTGTAGCTATTCCAGCTTCGATTTTTTATAATATTTTCATCGGTAAATTAGGCGAAGTTGAAACTTCTCTTTCAAATTTCAGAGCTGTGTTTTTAAACCGCGTACAACGTGATTTAGGAAGATAGGAGAAGCAATATGGGTGCTCAATTAGGCAAAAAAGGGCAATTTGTTTCTGAAATAAATATCACGCCTTTTGTTGATGTTATGCTTGTGCTCTTGATTATCTTCATGGTGACAGCACCTATGATGCAAGAGGGTATTGATATCGAATTGCCACAAACAAAACAAGTGCAAACACTTCCGACAGACACGCAAAATCTCGTCATTAGTATACGTAGTGATGGCGTTATCTATATTGATACTTATAAAGTTACTTTCGAAGAATTTGCTAAAACATTGGCTGCCTTAGTGGAAGATGTGAAAAAACCTGTATATCTACAGGCAGATAAAAGTGTAGCCTTTGAACTTGTTGTACAAGTTATGGGTGAAATTAAGTCCGCAGGCATTGATAATATTGGCATTGTCGCTCTTCGTGACATTTAAAAATACATACTCTTTATTTTATGCAAAAAATTTCTTCATTTATACTCTCATTTGCAATACATTGTATCTTATTCTTTATTATACTTTTTTGGCCTGAATCTGTGAAAGTGAATTTAGAGCAGGAAAGTTATAAGGTATCTTTGGTTATGGGAGATATGGGCGGAATTAATCTTGCCTCCTCTGTTTTAGGTGCACCAGCGCCAAATATCAATAATCAGGTGAATCCAAGTCTTGATAGCTATACTTCAAATGAAGAAGAAATAACCGAAATTAAAGCGATAGATTTAGAGGCTTTAGAAGAAGAACTTCCAAGTTCTGAACCTTTGCCAGAAGAAAATCCACAAATTCCTGACGAAGCTTTATTAGCTCTTCCCTCGCAAGAAAGATTGAAAGAACTTGAAGAAGAAGCAAAGGCTCAAGCCGAAGCCGAAGCCGAAGCTAAAGCAAAGGCAGAAGCAGAAGCGAAGGCAAAGGCAGAAGCAGAAGCGAAGGCAAAGGCAGAAGCAGAAGCGAAGGCAAAGGCAGAAGCAGAAGCGAAAGCAAAGGCAGAAGCAGAAGCGAAGGCAAAGGCAGAAGCAGAAGCGAAGCGTAAAGCAGAAGAAAAGCGTAAAGCAGAAGAAAAAGCCAAAAAAGAAGCAGAAGCTAAAAAAAGAGCGGAAGCTAAAGCGAAAAAAGAAGCAGAAGAAAAGAAAAAATCTTCTGCGGCCTCCTCCTTACTTGCTGATTTAGCCAAAGAAAAAGGTATTGGTGGTGGAGCTGGCGAGGGTAGCGGCGTTGGTGGTGGTGGCATTTATGATGTCTACATTGGCCAAGTTATGCTACTTGTTCAGCAAGAATGGTCTATTCCTGTCTATTCTCGCGAAATTTATTCTGCAAGTATAAAGGTTCTACTTGATATACATGGTAAGATTGTGAGCACAGAAATCATCAGATCTTCTGGAAGGGCAGACTTTGACGCTTCTGCTCTCAACGCACTTACAAGGCTAGGTTCTTTGCCTCCTCCGCCTAATAAGCAATTACAAGAATTAGAGTTGGAATTTTCATCTGCCGCACAATAATGTTAAAATAATGCTTGAATTGAGAAGAGTGAAAAATGGCTCTAATCAAGTGTTACCAAAGAAAATAATTAAATTACTTGCATTTTTTATTTAAATGTTTTAAAATGCGAAAAATTGACTTCGGAGCAAGACTATGACCCGTAAAGACAGAACAGAAGGTATATACAGCCGCCGTGAAGTGCTTGATGAAAGCGAACGCAAACAGTATAATCTTATTCAGTTGAAGGACCTTCTTTCTTATGCCTATAGGTATTCGGAAGATGTGAAAAAAAGATTTGATAGAGCACAATTTAATGTGGATAAATTCAAATCCTTATCAGATATCAAACACATCCCAATTCTAAAGAAAAAGGAATTGATATTTTTACAATCAATGGGACCGCGTCTTGGTGGCTTGCTCACAAAAGATATTGGCGAACTACGCCATGTATTCCTCTCGCCTGGCCCTATTTTCGATCCAGAAGATAAGAGCGACGATTATTGGGGATATACAGAAGCTTTCTATTCAGTCGGCTTTAGAACAGGCGATCCTGTCCAAGTTACCTTCAATTACCATCTCGCACCTGCGGGCCTCATGTTTGAAGAACCTTTGAGAAATCTAGGTTGTGCTGTTATCCCAGCTGGCCCTTCAGATCCGTCTACTCAGCTTGATATCATGCAAAAATTGCGTGTGACTGGTTATGTAGGAACTCCATCTTTCTTGATGTATCTTGCTCAAAAAGCAGAAGAAAAAGGTATCAATCCAAGAAAAGATCTTTTCTTAGAAGTTGCTTTCGTTACTTCTGAAAGACTTTCAGAAAAAATGCGTTCACAACTAGAAAAGAAATTCGATATTATCATGCGTCAAGGCTATGGTACTGCCGATGTTGGCTGTATTGCTTATGAATGCTTCCATAAAGGTGGTTTACATATCAGTAATAAATGTTATGTAGAAATTTGCCACCCTGATACTGGTATTACTATGAAAGATGGCGAAGTAGGTGAAATTGTTGTAACAACTTTCAATAAAACCTATCCTCTTATCCGTCTTGCAACTGGCGATCTTTCCTATATCGATCACAGCCCATGTCTTTGCGGCAGAACATCACCTCGCCTAGGAGCTATTGTAGGGCGTGTTGACACAACTGCACGTATTAAGGGTATGTTTGTGTATCCACACCAAGTTGAACAAGTGATGGCTCGCTTTGAAGAAGTCAAACGTTGGCAAATTGAAGTGGTAAACCCAGGCGGAATCGACGAAATGACACTCTTTATCGAAGCTTCAAACTTCAAAAGAGAAGATGAACTCCTCCACGCATTCCGTGAAAAAATTCAATTAAAACCAAGATTAAAAATACTGAACCCAGGTGCATTACCACCGCAAATCAAACCAATCGAAGATAAACGCGAATGGGATTAATCCTCTTTGTGTAAAATTTTCAAAAAATAAAATAAAAGGACTATTGAAGTAAGAAAGCAATAGTCCTTTTTTCTATGAAATAACAATAAGTTAAAATAAATTTAAAATTCAAGAAAAAGAGCTTGACAAAACTTATGCTTATACTATATAAACAACTTCACGTGCCGAGGTGGTGGAATTGGTAGACACGCTATCTTGAGGGGGTAGTGAACCACGTTCGTGCGGGTTCGAGTCCCGCCCTCGGTACCATAAGTACCTATAAAATTTGAAAAAATTTTACTTTTATAAGTCTCTTTTAGGAGTTCCTAAAGGAGACTTTTTTTATGGGCAATTTTAATAATTTTGCTGATGTTTCAAAAAACTTGAAACGATTTTTCCCTGCACCTGTTAGTGCAAGCCAAGAAGAACAAGCTTTTATGTATGGCTATATAACAGGTGTAGCCATAGCTCTATGCAAAGCATATGGCAAGACGACTGCAAGTGTATCAACTATTGCAACAAGCTCAGATAAATGTGGTATTAGCCTTACTGATCTTATTGAAGCGAGAAAAGCCTTCAAAGACAGAGAGGTAGAAATTTTTTACGACATCTTAGAGATATTTGCCAAAAACGATCCCTTATTCAAAAAGTAAGCACAACCGTGTAGACGAAACAGCTTTTTTAAAAGCTGTCTATGCACGGTGGTTCGTGCATACTGACGAGTCAGCCACTCAGGTTACTTAGCCTTTAGCGAGCCGACAAGAATGACACTTCTTGGCGGTGAGGATTTTGTCTTGAGCCATGCGAAAGCAAAATCTATCTAAGAAAGGTCGAGTCAGCCACTCTAGAAAATTCTATACGATAAGGAAAAGTCTATAGAAGAAATACAAAGCTCAGAAAAAGCGAAAAGCTAACGACTGCAATCGCTAGCTTTACATAGAGTAATTCATTGATACTCCAATATTGTTTGGAATTAAAACAATAGAATTACGATACCCGACTACCTAATAAAAGCAAAAAGTAAAAGAAGTAAGCCAGAACTTATTTCAGAAATTTGCCCAAAGTATTGTGAAAACAATGGGTAAGGCAAGCCTGCTAATTTTATTTGTTCAGAAAACATTGTATCAAATGGAGAAAAAACTTTGCATTTCCAGCCATAAGTATGAATCCACCTAATAAAGCTGATAGAAATTTACATAATTTCATCTTTATCGAAGTCTCTTCTGTTCTTATTGTAAAATAAACGCCTGAACCAAGAAGTAGTGAAAATGAAACAAGTATAATTTCTCGTAGTACTTCTCTACTTATAAAAAAACCAGCTTCCCTTACTTGTAATTCGCCACTCGCCGCTAGGCTTACTTCTGAAAATTTGTTACTCCTATGATGCTGATTAGACATACAAAATTAAGCAATAATTTTCCTTTATTTTTTTTCATATTATAATTCCTTTATTCTAAATTTTACAAAATAAATACAACCAATATATGTTCCGCGGAATATATATTGATTAAAAAGACACTTATATCAATAAATTTAAATAGATGTTAAATCACTTGACAAGTAAAAATTTAAGAATACAATGGAAATATATTCCATGGATAATAAATTAATCGTTTTTACTTTCTATCGAATTGATAAAGATATAACAAAGGAGTCGGAGATGGAAAAAGTTAATATTTTATGGACAAATGCACATCCGGATTTAGCTCAAACTATGGTTTTTATGTATGCAATAAATGCGAAGAAGCAAGGTTGGTTTGATGAAGTGGACATTATTATTTGGGGACCAACTGCAAAGCTTGTTGCTGAAGATGAAAGTGTACAGGACGAAATCAGAAAAGCTCAAGAGGCTGGAGTGAAAGTTTTTGCTTGTTCATCTTGCGCATCAATGTATGGAGTAGTTGAAAAATTACAAGCTCTTGGCTTAGAAGTACGTGGTATGGGAACACCTCTCACACAAATTCTTAAAAGCAATGAAAAGCTTATAACAATCTAAATATTTATGCTTTAATGGTTTAAAAATGGAACAAAAAAGTAAAATAGTTTTAATTCTCGCAATGATGGCGTTTTTAGCAAATGGTGACACATATGCAGCAGGTGCACTGATGATACCACTTGCAAACGATTTAGGCATTACAACAACTCAGGCTGCAATGTCTGTAACATCATATATGATTGGTTTTGGAGTATTCACTCTATTATTCGGGCCGTTGTCAGATAGATTCGGAAAAGCAAAAATTATTAATATTGCTGCTATTGGTACTTCAATTTTTAGTATATTAGGTGCATTTTCTTTTAGTTTGGAATCGCTTGCTTTTTTTAGGTTTGTAAATGGTATTTTTGGAGCAGGTATTTTACCGGTAACTTTTTCGTATATAGGCGAAACCTTTGATGGTGTAGCAATGCAAAATGAAAGACAAAAAGCCTTGGGTAAAGTTTTAGGACTTGCGTATTTTGGTACGGCAACTGCAACAGCAATTGGTGGAACTATTGCCCATTTTTCTTCTTGGCGTATGGTTTATATGACCTACGGTGTGCTTGAGCTGATCTTGGCTCTTTTTATGCTTTTACTTTTACCAAAAGATAAACCGAAAGTTAATAAATTAGAGATTATTTCTTTCTATAAAACAGCTTTTGCAAACAAAGAATTATTACTTACTGTAAGCCTTTTACTTTTTATTGGTTTTGCAGTGCTTGGTTCATTCTCCTATCTCGGTGTATATGTTGCTAACATTGCAAATTATAATACCTTCTTTATTGGCTTAGTTATTTCTGCATTTGGGTTTGGAACATTGTTTGGAGCAAAATCATCAATGAAATTAAGAATGCTTTTGCAGAAAAAATATCTATTTTTTGCTGGTGTTTTAGGATTATTATCATACACTTTACTCGTCCATACTGATAATATTATCTTGATTATAATTTCAATTTTTGGTTTTGGTTTAGCTTTTATATCTGTTCAGTCAACAATGGTTGGAGCTGCACAAGAAAGATTGCCTGAAATGAAAGGAACAGCTATGAGTTTAGCTTCATTCTGCTTATTTACAGGCGCAAGTTTAGGAACAATTTTCAATGGTACTATAAAAATAGAGACAATTTTTACAAATTCAGCTATATTAATGTTGATTATAGGCGTGCTGGCAACAGTTATCGTTTATAAACAATATAAAAAAACTAGCAAATAAAAAGGTAATTTATGGCTAATAGAGATATTATTATAAATTCAGATTACACTATTGAAACTAAAATTTTCGCTTTTATTATGACAATAGCAAATGAAATGCAAGTGGCTACAGCTAAAGTTTTGAAAAAGTATGATTTATCAAAAACTCAGTTAGATATTCTTCATTGTTTACACTTTGCAAAATCAAAAGTTTTAACAGTTAAGCAAATCAAAGAACAAATGGTGGAAGAAAGTCCAAATGTTTCCCGCTCACTCAATAAATTAATGGAAAATGGATATATTGAAAAAGAACGCACTCTTGTAGATCAGCGAGTAGTGAAAGTTTATATCACAGCAAAAGGAAAAAAAGTCCACTATGAAGCTGATATGGCTATCCTAAATGAAGGAAAGAGCCTTAATCTAAGTGAGGAAGAAAAAGAAGTTTTATATAGTTTACTACAAAAAATCTAACTTTTTTATTGTACATACAAGGAGAAATAATTATGGCAGTAAATAATCAGAAAAATAAGAAGCAATTCTTTGTAATGATTGTTAATGCTATTACAAACATTTTACTTTCTCTTTCAAAAGTTGGTGTAGGCTTTGTTTACAATAGTCAACTTCTTATTGCTGACGGCATTCATTCAGCAAGTGACCTACTTACTGATTTCTTTTCGATTATTGGTTTGAAATTTGCAAATAAACCAAAAGATGAGGCACATCCTTTTGGACATGGAAATTTAGAATATGCTTCTTCTTTAACCGTTTCAGTGCTTATTTTCTTTTAGTATATGAACTTATCAAAGAACTTGTAGCCGATTGGAATATCTTAGCAAAAGAAGTAAGCTTTTTTGTTCTGTTGGTATCTTTTGCTACATTTATAATAAAGTTATTGTTGAGTAGGTATGTTCTTTATCAAGCAAAAAAATTGGATTCGCATACTCTTAAAAGCAGTGGTATTGAATCGCGGACGGATGCATATTCAACAATCGTTGTAATTATTGGTTTATTACTTACTTATGCTGGTTTAGAATATAAAATTACTTGGCTTGTTTACGCTGAAAAACTTGCAACTCTTATAGTTATATTTATGCTTATTAAAGCCGCAAGCGAAATATTCTATAATTCAATTGTTGGAATTGCTGGAACCTATGCTGATGATGAAGTAAAGGAAGAGTTTAAAAATAAAATAGAAGAAATAATCAAGCAAGATAACAATAATTATACTTTAGGTGATTTATATGTTTTCAAGCAAAATGTGCATTATGCATTACTAATAAAACTTGTTTTTGATGAAAAAGCATCACTTACAGACGCAAGCAATCAAATCGACGGACTAAAAAACACTTTACTCAGATACACAAATTGAAAAAATTAGTGTTGAATTTAGAGTAAAGTCATAAATAATAATATGGAGAATTATGGGGATGGAAAAAATGAAAATTTTAGCGATTAGTGGAAGTCCTCGCAAAAACAGGATGACACACAATGCAATTCAAGAAATTTTATCAAATTGTAAAAATGATTATGAAATAATTTCACTTGCTAATAAAAAAATAAATGCTTGTATTGCATGTACGGCTTGCGCAAAAGATAATATTTGCAAGGTAAAAGATGATTGGACAGAAATTGGTGAAAAAATGCAACAAGCTGATATTATTATCTTTGGCGCACCAAATTACTTCGGAATGGTAAATGCACTTGCGCATGCAACCCTTGAAAGAACATTTTCATTTAGACACAAAAGCTCATACACACTTAAGGATAAATTAGGATTAGTTGTTACAACTTGCGAAAGTAAAGAAGCTAGTGACCCTGTTGCTGCATATATTGAAAAAATGTTCAATTATAATCAAATTAAATGCATTGGAAAAATACAAGTATATCAATATAATCAATGCTATACTTGTGGCTTTGGACATAATTGTAATGAAGGTATAGTTGTTCGTAAAAATGGTATTCTTGAAGAAATTCTTCCGTGCCATTTACCTAAAGAAATCTCTGAACAACCTGAAACAGTAGAAGAAATTAAACGCATTAAAGAACTTCTTATACACCACGGTGTTCAATTTTAATAAAAAATAAAAACCTAGAAAAGCACTTTATATTTTTATACATATAAAGCCCCTGCTTATTTGTTCAATCCGCTTATTCTCATGGAAGTGAACTTTGCAACAGAAAAGCGAAAACTTGAAGCTTTGTACGCACAGTATAATCGTTCAAAACACAGACTTGCCGACAATGTAAAATACCTTAATGAAAGAATTGAAACTCACGCAAGAGATTGATAGCTATGTTTCTGAATGGAA
>CAYJAZ010000036.1:2180-17011 GCA_964368455.1 uncultured Desulfovibrionaceae bacterium | reverse complement strand
CCAAAGGAGTTGAACCCCTTTGGAAACCCCAATTTGCAAGCTAAGGCGAAAGATATTGGTTGAAATTTCATTTTATTTTTATTTGCGGAAAAGTTTTAAGCAAGCTTAAATACTTTTCCGCTTTAAAATTTTAAGAATAAGCTAAAGCAGAAAGTAAAGTTGCTATTTGTCACTACGTTCCAAATGTAAGTGAAGTATTAATTTTAATAATACTAGGAAACTAGTTATCCCATTAAAAAAGTGTTGTCGACTCGTCATTGCGAGGAATGAGCAAAGCGAATGACGTGGCAATCCATTCTTTTAAATTCTTCTTTCTAGATGCATAATCTCCTAGTTGAGCTTTGTTTTTCTTTGAATAACGAGATTAAGGCATCTCATTTATGGCTTATGATAGAATTGTCAAAATAAAAATACTTAACTTCAAAGCTGAAATTTTTGCGTGACAGAAATTGGCACTTGTCTTTTGTCGTCGCAGATAAAAAAGAACATACGAAGATAAAGCATACTGATTTTTTGTAAACAAAAAATCGTTGTATGCCTGTACAGTCAAGACGACTTTAGTGCCAATTTAAGCGCAGGTAAGGCGGGTGTTTGTCAAGAGGGGGCGCCAAGGACAGGCACTGTCCTTTTGCCTCTCTTGACCCCCGCTGGAGGCGAAGGGCGAAGCATGAGTTTAAATATTATATTAAAATGAACAGCAAAAAAAATTTAAAAAGCATGGATTGCCACTCTCGCTTTATGGGAAAAAGCGAGCTCGCAATGATACTTGGGGGAAATTTAATTCTAATTGTTTCAGTAAGTTACTAGAAAAAAATATAAAAAATAAGTTTTCACGTCAAGTGGGTTGATGGCGAGTCAAAAAAGTTCATTTACAACTTACAATAGAAATATTTATCCCATTAAAATCGCATCACAAACTCGTCATTGCGAGGAGCTTGCGACGTGGCAATCCATGTCTTTAAAATCTTATTTTTATTAATAATAATTCTATTTTAAATAAATGAGGGGAAAATGAGCTTTTATATAAAAACTCATTTTCCCCTCACTTATTTGGTTTAATAACTTAAATTATAAACCTAAAGCTTTTTTGACACCTGCACCATAAGCTGGATCAGCTTTTGAGCAATTTTCAATATGTCTTTGTTTGATTTCAACAGGAGCGTCTCCCATTGCTCTTGCGGTGTTGTCAAAAAGTGCTTGTTGCTGTTCAGCTGTCATAAGTCTGAAAAGCATACCAGGTTGTTCATAATAATTGTCGTCGTCTTCTCTATAATTATAATGTAGTGCGTCGCCTTCGATTTTTAATGGTGGCTCAGCATGTTGTGGGCTTTCTGCCCATTCGTTTTGATCATTTGGTTCATAATGAAGAGTCGAACCATAGTTTCCATCGACACGCATGAGCCCGTCTCTGTGGTAGGAATGCACAGGACAACGAGGTGCGTTGACAGGAATTTGTTGGTGATTTACGCCTAAACGATATCTTTGAGCATCGCCGTATGAGAAAAGGCGTCCTTGCAGCATTCTGTCAGGTGAAAAACCAATGCCAGGCACGATAGAAGCAGGATTAAAAGCAGATTGTTCAACTTCTGCATAATAATTTTCTGGATTTCTATTAAGTTCTAGCATACCAACTTCAATAAGTGGATAATCTTTTTTCAACCAAACTTTTGTGAGATCAAATGGATGGTATTTGTATGTATCCGCGTCTTTTTCAGGCATAATTTGCACACAAAGTTTCCATTTTGGGTATTGGCCTTTTTCAATGCTGTCGTAGAGATCTTTTTGATGGCTTTCTCTATCCATCGCTATAATTTTTCCAGCTTCTTCATCTGTAAGATTTGTGATTTCTTGTTGACATACAAAGTGGAATTTCACCCAAGATCTTTCGTTTTGTGCATTCACAAAACTATAAGTATGGCTACCAAAACCATGCATAGTTCTGTAGGAAGCAGGAATACCGCGATCACTCATAACAACTGTGATTTGATGTAATGCTTCTGGAAGTCTTGTCCAAAAATCCCAATTGTTTTTTGCAGAACGCATATTTGTGCGTGGATCACGCTTAACTGCGTGGTTTAAATCAGGAAATTTT
This sequence comes from uncultured Desulfovibrionaceae bacterium, assembly GCA_964368455.1. GTDB lineage: Bacteria > Desulfobacterota > Desulfovibrionia > Desulfovibrionales > Desulfovibrionaceae > CAYJAZ01. Next base: position 14,919 of record CAYJAZ010000036.1, on the reverse strand, counting down.
AATGGATCACGGAAGAAAAATACAGGTGTATTATTGCCAACCATGTCCCAATTGCCTTCTTCTGTATAAAATTTAATGGCAAAACCACGAATATCTCTTTCAGCATCAGCCGCACCACGTTCGCCTGCAACAGTTGAAAAACGTAAAAATAAATCTGTTTTCTTACCAACTTCACTGAAAATTTTTGCTTTAGAATACTTTGTGATATCGTTGGTGACTGTGAAAGTGCCATAAGCCCCTGAACCCTTAGCATGCATACGTCTTTCTGGAATAACTTCTCTGTCAAAATGTGCAAGCTTTTCTAAAAACCAAACATCTTGCAAAAGCATTGGACCTCTTTTGCCTGCGGTGAGAACATCTTGATTATTCGCAACTGGCGCTCCATTAGCCGTAGTCAATTTCTTATTCGACATATCTAGACCCCTTTGTTATAGTTTTATATTTCTATTATTAGGAATATCTCTTATTAAGGATTATGTCAACATATAAAAAAATAAAATTATTTTATTCATAGTGCTGATTTATAACAATTTAAAATTTCTCTAAAATAAAAGTATTCTAATAAGAACTTGAAAATAAAGGATAAAGAATTATTTTGGAATTATTTTTATTTTTTTAAATGAAGTCTCTAAACTTGACATAGAAGAGCAGTACGTTTAATCTTTTAGAGAGTGAATTTTAGATTTCACTCTCATGTTACTTAAATTTTTCATTTTAAAATAGATAATTATACTTATGCAAAGATTCAAATTTCTTCATACAGCAGATCTGCATTTAGATGTACCTATGCAAAAACTTCCAAAACAATTAGCACTTGGAGCAGAGGCAAGCTTTATTGCGCTTGATAGACTTGTAGAAATTGCTCTACAAAAACAGGTGGATGCTCTTTTATTTGTTGGAGATATTTGGAATGATGAAGATGCAAGCTTAAAAGCTAGACTCAGATTTAAAAAAGCATGTGATATCCTTAATACGAATAAAATCGAAGTTTATGTTGCACACGGTAACCATGATCCTTTGACAAAGAATTTTAAAAACATCAAATATCCTGCAAATGTCCATCTTTTTCCTGCAGAATGTAGTTCTTTTGATTTTTATAAAGACACAAAGAAAATTGCTTGTATACATGGTATTAGTCATGCAAGTAAAAAAGAAAGCACTAATCTTTCAAAACTTTTTCCACAACAAAGTAGAAAGTCAAAAGATGAATGTTTTCAGATACATCTCTTACACACTTCACTAGTAAATAATGAAGACGAAGACAGATACGCACCTTGTTCTATAGCTGACTTAATTGAAAAAAATCCTCATTATTGGGCTTTAGGACATATACATAAATATCAAGTGCTTGAAAAAAATCCTTACATTGTTTTTCCTGGTGCTTTGCAAGGTACGCATATCAACGAAGAAGATGAACATGGTTGTGTGTATGTTGAATTACAAAGAGACGAATCAAATCAGCATGTTGAAATTGTAGAAGAATTTATTTCATTGGCACCTTTGTTGTGGAAAAAAGTGGAATATGCACTTGATCCACAAATAGACAATATCCTTGAAATGCAAGAAAAAATCCATGAATTTTTACTTGAGGAAAAGCAAAAAATTGTAGATTTGTCACAAGAAAGGATAGAGCAAATTGTGCTTAGACTTGTCTTTGTTGGAAAAAGTTTAATCAATGCTGAACTGCGTGATATATATAAATTAAAGGAATTGCAATTAAGTTTAAATGAAGAATTAGCTTTTGCAAATCCTCCTCTTTATATTAAAGATATAGAAGTCAAAAGTGAGAATATAGAAGAAGAAAAAAATATAGAAATGCTTTTAAAATCAGAAACTTTTCTTGCCGAAGTTTTGCAAAAAGGACAAGATCTCTATTCACTAGATGAACAAGCTTTAGCAAATGAAATGGAAAAAATCTATAAAGAAGCACCAATACTCAAAGGCCATGCACATTTACTCACTTTGCCAAAGCAAGAAGAATTTTATAAAGATATAATTTTACGAGCTCAATACTTAGCAGCACAATTACTTGAAAAACCAGAATAAGTTGAAATATAACTATGAAAATAAAATCCTTTGAAATCCATGAATTTGGCATATTAGAAAAGCAAGAACATAGCCTTTATGAAGGTATGTCTATTTTTTTAGGCAGAAATGAAGCAGGTAAATCTACTGCTCTTGAATTTTTTAGAACCCTCTTAGTTGGCTTTCCTTCTTCTCGATTAAAAAAATCAAAAGAAGGAATATTTGCAAATAAAAGCAAGCAGATGGGAGGAATACTCGCTCTTGAAAGTGTGCAGGCAGGGGATTTGAAAATTGAAAGAAAAGCAAATTCTTTTCAAGTTTTTAATGCTGAAAAAGGCTTTATAGCTGAAAATATATACGAAAATTTACTTTCGCATGTAACAAGAGATATTTATTCTGCTCTTTATGGTTTTAGTCTTTTAGAATTGCAAACATTACAAAGCCTTGAAGACGAAGATGTAAAGGCTATGCTATACAATGCTTCTTCTGGTATAGATACTTTTTCTTTGCAATATGCGTTAACGCAGATAGAAAATACATTAACTTCGAAAAATAATAAGAGTTTCCTCACAAACGATAGTTTCAAAACTTTCTTTAAGGAAAATTGCCAAAGAATCGAAGAAATTAACTCTGAAATTAAAAGAAATATACAGCAAAATAAAGAAATTGATACTCTTTATGAAGAAGCAGAAATAAAAGAAGAAAATATGCTTGCCTTGAGAAATAATAAAAATGCAAGGCAAAGTGATCTTCATTATTTGCAAACAAAGATTCAAGCTTGGCAAGTCTATAGTGATTGGCATTTACTTCTACAAAAAATTCAGAGAATACCTGAAATTGCAAAGAATTTTCCTTTTAATGCAAAAGAAAATATGCAAGAATTAAAGCAGAAAATTTCTCATGTGCAAGAAGAAATACAGAAAAAAACAGAAAATAGAAATATTTTACTGGAAAAAATTGAAAAAAATGCAGTAAATAGTCAGCTTGTTACAAAATATCAAGAGCTTGCAAATCTTATTGAATATAAATCAAGTTATAGAAATGCAAATAATACTCTTGGGCTCTTAGAAAAAAATCTTCTATTGAACAATGAAGAATTAGAAAAACAAATTAAATATCTAGGCGAAAATTGGACAAAAGAAAGAATAGAAAAACTTGATTTGTCTTTGCAAACATTTGAAAAAATAGATGAATTTTATAAAGATTCTGAAGAATTTGCAAATACTATAAATGAAAAAGAAAGATTTATACTTCAACTCAATAAAGATATTCAATTGATTGAAGAAGAAATGCTTTTACTTGAAAATAAAAGAGAAGAATTGCCAAAAATTCTTCATACTCTTTCAAATCCGTATAATGTATCGATCTCTAATAGAGCATTATTGAATGAAGAATATTATGAGAAATTAGAAGATAAAAATACGAAATTGCAATATTTTTATACTTTACTTCCGATGAAAAGAAAAATTCTAGAAGAAAGTAAAGCTGAATTAGAAAAAAAATTACAAAATTATGATTTCACTCTTGAACTTGATGAAGCAAAGATAGACTTTCTTCTTGCAGGGCAAGACAATGCACTTGTTTTAGCAAAAAATATGCAAAGACAAGAAGAAAAAAGAAAAGAGCATGAAAATACACATAATTTATTAGAAAAAGAAATAAATCAAAAAAAGCAAAAAAATACTGAATTTTTGCAAGAGCTAGAATTTTTATCTGCACAAAATTTAGAAGATTTAATATATGCAGAAAAAGAATTAGAAAAATTTAAAAAAATAAAACAAGAACAAATAAAACAAAGAGAACAATTCTTTGATAGTAAGAAAAAAATTGAAGAAAATACTGCTATTTTAGCATTTTCTAAAAAGAAAATTGCTCTTTTAGTTTTTTCTGCTCTTGCAGCACTTCTTTCTTTTACTGCTCTTTGTGCAAAAGTATTTTTTGATTTCACTGCACTCTCACTTCTTTTTTTAAAAGAAAATGCTTTTCTAGTGAAAAACTTTCAAAATATTCAAGCTATACCAAGTTTTTATGAATTATCTCTTCCTTTTTTATCAATAGCTTTTTTGCTCTTTCTTTTTATTGTATTGTCATCATTTTTAAATTCTTCAAGATTAAAGGCACAAAAAGATTTAATTTTGGCTAGAGAAAAAGAAGAAGAAAGTAAGAAAAATTTACAAAATTTAAAAAATACTCTTGCTCCTCTCTATGCTTTCTTTGCTTTAGACAAAATGCCTCAAGATTTTTTTGAAGTCACAAAAGAAGAAATTGATCTTGAAATACAAAAGGCTCAAAAGGCATTGCTATTAGAAGAAAGAATTGAAGAAAACAATAAAGAAATAAGTCTGTTAGAAGAAGAATTTGAAAAAAATCTTATCTTTATTGCAAATATACAAGAATCTTATGCAAGAAGTTTAAAGCATTGGGAAGAATTTTTCCAATCACATGGATTTAATAAGGCATTAGATCCTGAATATATCTTCAGAGATTTCGCACGTATAGAACAAATCAAAAAAGCTTTACAAGAAATTAGAAAACAAGAAGAAGAAATTTCAGCTCTGCAAGATGGAGTTGGCGAAACTTTTTCTCTTATCCGAGAACTTTGCTCTGATTTTTGTCTAGATATAGTTGGCACAGTTCAAAAGGAAGAAGAGGCTTTAGAGATTTTAAAAGGGCAAATTTCTTTCTTGATAAAATTTTATAAAGAAGAAGAAAAAATCAAAGAAAACTTAATGCTTTTAAATGAAAATATACATACATATAGAATAAAAAAAGAAAAAAATCTTTCTTTACTTGTGAATGCACAGGAAGATTTAGCTCAAATAAAATCACAAGAAAAAGATTTTGAAGAAAAATATACTGAATTTTTGCATACTATTAACTTTGATGAAAAACTTTTGCCACAAGCTGTTAAATCACGTTTGCAACAAGCAAGCAAATGCCTTGAATTACAAAAACAAATTGGAAAAATGCTAGAAGAGCAAAGTTTAAACATTGAAGAAATGAATAAACTTTCGCAACCATTAGTTAAGATTTTGCAAGACTTGTCTTATACAGAAGAAGATCTAAGAAATATAAATTATCTTGAAGAATTAGATAAACTATATTCCAAAGCGCATGATGAAAGGCAAAAAGAAATAGAAAGAAATAAAAATTCTGAAGATTTAGCTTTAGTAGAAAAAGCTCTAAATTTCGATAAAGAACAAGAAAATCTTTTTTTAGAAAAGAGAGCAGAAGAGCTTTCTTCACTATGCCTTGAAAATCTTGAAGAATTTGATTTTTATTCTGCTCTTGCTGATGAATATGCTGAATATAAAAAAGAAATTCAGCATATTGAAGATAAATTACTCTTTTTTGCTAGGGATAAAGAATTAACAGAATTTATTCAAGAGTTTGAGAGTGTTGAATTAGCTTCTTTGAAATCTTCTTCCTTGCAATTAGAAGAAGAAATTAAAGAGATACAAATTCAAGAAAATGAAGAAAATGCTTTGCTTGCAAAGCTCAAAGCACAGATAGATTTGTTAGAAAATTCAAGTTATCTTTCTGAAATAAAACAAGAAAAAACTGCAATTGAAGAAAAAAATTCAAAGGCATTAGAAAATTATATGATTTATGCTTTAGCTCAATCATTTATTAAAAAAACAAAGGCAGAATACGAAAAGGAAAAACAGCCTGAATTAATAAAGAAAGCTTCTGAGATTTTTTCCTTTATCACAGAAAATAAGTGGCAAAGCATTACTTCATCCTTAGACGATAATTCTCTCACATTAAATCCAAGCTCTGGTTCTCCACTTTCGCCAGACAAATTAAGCCAAGGCACAAAGGAGCAACTCTATCTTGCTTTAAGACTTGCTTATATTGTTTTAGCAAATCAAGCTAAAGAGAGTTTACCCTTGCTTATGGATGACATCTTAGTTAATTTTGATGCTTTAAGAGCAAGACAATGTGCAAAAACATTTGATAAAATTCTTTGTGAAGACAATAATCAACAGATTTTATTCTTTACCTGCCATGAACACATAGCAAGGCTTTTACAAGAAAATGTGAGCAAATCAAAACTTTATACTATAGATAAGGGCCTTATATACTAGCGAAAGTTTTTAAAACATGGATTACCACGTCATTCGCCCTGCTCATTCCTTGCAATGACGAGTCTATAATACTTTTTTAATGTGATTACTAGTTCGCTTATATTATTAAAAATTAATACTTCACACACATTTGGAACGCAGTGACAAATGCCAAACAAATTTCCATTAGAATTTATTTTCTCACTATTTTAAAGCGAAACAGTATTTATGAGTGAGGGGCGAAGCTCCGAACTCTTAAAACTTTTTCGCAAATAAAAAAAATAGAATAAACTTCTTTAGCCAACTCCCTACGCCCTCACCTTGTCTTGCTGGGGTTTCCAAAGGGATTCAATCCCTTTGGCCGTCGGAGACATAAAAAAGTTCTAAAACAAATAAATATCAATTAATTCGCCGGCTTCTATACCTTCTAATTGTGCGTCGATCTTCATCATTCCGTCTGAATAGACTAAGGTTCTTAATAGTCCTGAATGCCCAAGAATTGGTTTTGCATAAATTTTACCATCTATTCTTTCTAATTGCACTCTTATGTAATCTTCCCTGCCATGCTTTGAGGGCATATTTCTTTGAAGTATGGCTGTTGTTTTTTGCCAAGTATCCAAATTGAAAGGATCTTTTTTTGCATTTAGCATTTCTATATAGGGCAGCACTAATCTTTGCATAACGATTTGAGCTGAAGTCACTTGCCCTGGTAGGCCACAGATAAGAGTGTTTTTATGCTTTGCAAAGATGACAGGTTTGCCTGGGCTCATTGCAATGCCATGACAGAAGACTTCGCAATTTTCTAGGCTTTCAAGAAGTTTTAATGTATAATCTCTAATACCTACAGAAGATCCACCTGAGAGAAGCACGATGTCGTATTCTTTGTTTAGAACTTCAAGCAATTTATTTTGTAATGCATCGAAATTATCATCAACGATGCCGTGAAAAAATGTATTTGCATGCACTTTTTTTGCTAAAGCTGCTAAAGTATAGGAGTTAACGTCTCTGACTTGGCCTTTTTTGATCTTGCATTCTATTTCTTTGACTTCATCGCCTGTGGAAAGTATGCCAAGATTAATTTTTGGGAGTAGGGGGACTTCGCTATAGCCTAAAGCCGCGAGCATACCTATTTTTTGGGGGTTCAAAAAAGTAAAAGCAGGTAATGCATTTTCATTTTCTTTTACGTCTTCGCCTTGAAGCATCATATGTGTGTAAGGGGCAACAGATTTTCTGATTTCAATAGTATTATCGTCTAATTGTTCTGTATATTCCACCATAATAATAGCATTTGCATTTTCTGGCGGAATTCCTCCTGTGACGATGCCAGCACATTCGCCGTCTTTGAGAATTATGTTGGGGATTTCATCTATAGCGTAATTCTTTATATTTTTCAAAAAAAGTGGATTTCCATCAGAGGCACCAAAAGAATTTTGTGCGATAAGAGCATAACCATCCATTGCAGATCGGTTTGTGAGCGGAAGATCTTCTTTTGCGTATATATCTTGTGCAAGAACGCGATTATCTGCTTCTGTCAAGGGAAGTTTTTCTATTGTATTTCTTTGACGAAGCACTATTTGTGCAAAATCTGAGAGTTTATTTATGATTTCATCTACTGAAAGAACTTCAAAAAAATGTGTCATAGTAATGCCTTTTCTGATTTTTATTTCTTTGGTATGAATAAAAAAAAAGAACCGGACACCCAACACTACCAACTACCGTTGCTTCTTTTCAGATCTGGCGGGGTTCATGGCGTTATTGTCATCCGATTCATTTGTGTTTATACGCAGTATCTTTTTTTCTGTCAAGTTTTAAATAAGGTTATTAATATGCAAATGCCCTATTTCTAGGGCATTGATTTTATCTATTGTGTGAAAGAACTCATAACTTCTTCAAGCATTTCACTTGGTGTTTGTGTGAGGAATTCTTCGCCAGCACTCTTGATTTCTGCAACAGCATTATTCACGGCTGCTTGAGCATTTTGAACATTTTCTGCTATGGTTGAGGCAGTAGATGCATCAGGATCTGTAGAGTCTGTTGTGGTTGAAGAGTCTGATTCGCCTGTTGTGTCTTCGTCTGCTGTACTATCGTCAGACGATGTCGTTTCGTCTGCATCAACATCGGTATCCGTTTCAGAATCAGTTGCATTTTCCTTTGCTTCCATGATTTCAACAACTTCATCAAGGCTAACAACTCTGCCGTCTTCAAGCATAAGATATTGAACGCCGCCGTAGTTACTTACAGCTGTAACCTTACCTGAAACTTGTGCTTGTGTGAGAACTGTTTCGCCATTTTCGTCTTTTGCAGCAATTGCAATAGAGTAAACACCATTTGGAGCGACAGTTCCGTCTGCGAGCCTTCCGTCCCAATCAAGTTCATGCACGCCAGCTGAAGTTGGGGAAAGTGTAATACTTGCAACCATCTGATTATTTGCATCAAATATATTCACGGTACCACTAGCAATATCTGTGTCGTGGCCATAATGAATCACAGATGGAACGCCATCTTGAACAGAAATTCCATAACCTTGTGCTGAAACTTCTTTGCCTATGAAACTTGCAGCATTGATAGAAATCTGTCTATTTTGAGATTCCACCATGGAATCCATACTTTCATTCATATTCATCATCTGTTCAAGAGAAGAGAATTGTGCCAACTGGGCAACATAATCCGTATCTTCAGATGGGTTGAGTGGATCTTGGTATTGAAATTGTGCCACCATAAGCATTAAAAAAGCTTCTTTATCGAGCTCATCGCCCTTACCAACTAGTGCAGAACTAGCTGAAAAAGCTGAACTATATTGATTAGATATTGCTTGTGACATATTGATAACCTCTATGCAAGAATGTTAATATAGGAGTCTTCACTAAGAATATTTTTCTCTACTCCCTCTATACCTTCTTCTTGTAGCAAGTTTTGTGCCAACTCATAATCGTCTTCAGATAAAGCATCTTTTGGTAACCAACCTTCATTTATGCCTCGTCCAAGTATGCGTAATCTATTGAGATCTTCTAATTCGTTTTCCATTTGTTCTTGTGTGTTTGATTGGCCGTGTTCACGTCCTTCTTCTTGCATGGAATTTTCTGCCTCTGCAAAGCTATTTTGATCGTCTGATCTTAATTCTACATCAATGTGTTCTAATTTTACGCCTTGAGATTCGAGTTCTCTTTTTATAGTAGCAATTTGCTGATTGATTGTATGCATTGTCTCTTCTTTTTCAGGCTGAATAAGGGCTCTTAATTCGCCGTCTTTAGCTGTGAGCACTATATTTACTGCACCTAATTCAACTGGATTTAAGCGAACTTCTAATTTTGTGACATTATTCTTTGCTGCTGTAGCGATGTTAGAGCTTAATTGGCTTGAAACAAAACTTTGTTCAAATCTTGTATTGACTTGAGCTGTTGTTGCAGTTTTTGCAGTAGAATTTGTATTATTTTGCATTGCATTAGCCAAGAAATTAAAGTTTTCCTTGCTTTGTTTGCTTGTGTCAGGATTTTCTTGTCCGCTCTTTGTGAATGAAATCGCGGATTTGAGAGAATCTGCAAAAGTAGGGCTAGAATTTGTTTGGAAGTTTAATGCTTCTCTTCTTTCTTCAGCCTTTGTATTGAGAATTGTATTTGTGTATTGATTTGTGTTTTCTTGTGAAAGTTTCATTTCAGAGATTTTTGATTCTATAGTTTTGAATTCAGCAGATAAAGCTTCATTCTTCACGCTGCTTTGCTTGAATGAATCAAGTACATCATTTAATATAGAATTTTCCATTTGCAAACGAGTTTGGCTTGTAAGCTTGTCTTCTCTATTTTGAGTGCTTGCTTCAAATTCTATTCTCTTACGTGCGTCTGCACTGAGAAGTTCTAATTTTTCTGAAAGTGTGTTTGCAAGTTCAAGAACTTGAGTTTGTTTTTGCTGGATTTCTTGACGTGAAGAAGCAAAAATAGTTTCAAAGTTTTTTGCATTTAGACTGATCTTATCGTTTTCGCCAAAAAGTTGCATCAATTTATTTTTTTCACTGTCTGAAAGCTGCATCTTAGAAGCTAAAGCAGCCATTTCATCCTTTGAAAGTGAAATTTCTTCTTTTGAAGAAAGTAAATTTTCTAAAGTGCTTAGAACATCTTTAGCATTGCTATTTAAAAGTTGTGCAAAGGCTTCTTCGCTATTTTCACTATTATTTGAAAGTTTTTGTGAAAGTGCAAGTAAAGCTTGCTCTTCACGCTTTGTCAAAGATTTTGTTTCGCCCATAACTGCTTGCATGGCAACATTCATGATTTCATCAGGTGTAGTTCCTGCGAAATTTTTGCCTGCTTGTTCAATAGCAGATAATACTTCTGTGTTATTATAGCCAGATTTTAGCATTTCTGAAATAAGATTTTCTACTTCATCCTTTGTAAAACGTAGGGCAAGACTGTTTTCTTCGCTGTCATGCATAGAATAAGGAGAAATAAACTTTTCACTGATTTCGCTATCAGTAGAAGAGGAATTTTTTTCCATACCAAATGCTGAATTATTGAAATTGTTTATCATTTCTTGAGCAAATTCAGCTGCAAGAGCTTTATCTTTTGCTTTTTTGTCTAATTCTTCTTCAAGCTTTTCTTCGTCTAATTCAGCTAATTCTTTTGCTTGATTTCTATTATATTCAGCTTGAGCATTTTGCTTTGCATAGTATTCTTGCAAATAAATAGCATCGTTTGATTCTTTTTGTGATATGTAGTTTTGTGAGGAATCATAGTTGTTTAGCACGTCAGAAAAACTTAAGCCTAATTGTGCATTTGTGATTCCTGCATGGGCTTGAGTAAGAATACTACGACTAGAGCTGTATTCTAAATTTCTGTTTTCTTCAATAGGCAAAATTTGCATGATTTAACTCCTTCAAAAAGCTATGCCATGTATTAAGCAAATTATGTGCCAACATCATTCAGATTTTTACACAAAATAAGCCGAAGTATGATTGCTTGCTTCTTTTAGAAGAATTTGCTATATAGAGAGACTATTTATAATTATTTATATTTAAGGATGACTTATGTCGCAATACACACTCAAAGAACACACTCTTCCCTATGTCGAACATAGCGGTAGTAAGACATTTAAAAACAGAGTACAAGAGCTTTTGCCAGATGGCGGAAATTTAACTCTTTGTCTTTCTTGCGGAGCTTGTTCTTCTTCTTGCCCAGCTAATGGGATTGACGATATGGATCCGCGTAAATTTTTACGCCTCGCTTCATTAGGAATGGATGATGAAATTAAAAACACTCCGTGGGTATGGAAATGTTCGCTATGTATGCGTTGCGTTCATAATTGCCCTATGCAAATCAATATACCTCAATTAGTATATTATGCACGTCAGTCTTGGAGTGAAGAAGCAAAACCAAGCGGAATCACTTCTTCTTGTCAATTAGCATTGAAAAATCCGACAAATTCGGCAATGGGTGCAAAGGAAGAAGATTTTTCATTTGTTGTGCAAGACGTTTTAGAAGAAATTCAAGAAAGTCAGCCACATCAAGAAAATCTACAGGCCTTTATTGATAAAGAAAATTGTGAATATGTACTTAATCAAAATTCACGTGAGCCAATGACAGAACCAGAAGAAATGGGGCCACTATGGAAGATACTTCAATTAGTTGAAGCTGATTGGACCTATCCATCAACAGGTTGGGCTGCTGAAAACTACTGTCTTTTTGCCGCTGACGATGAAAAATGGAAAGCTATAGTACAAAATAAAGTAGATGCAGTGCATAGAGTCAAGGGTAAAACTTGGCTCAATACCGAATGAGGGCACGAATTATACGCATTCCAGGTTGGAATACAAAGATTTAAAATAGATACAAATTTCAAGATAGAATCAGTTGTCATGAAATACGCTGATTGGATTCGTGAAGGTAAACTCAAACCAAATTCAGATTGGAATAAAGAACTTGGCATAAAATTCACTATTCAAGATCCTTGTCAATTAGTAAGAAAAGGTTTTGGAAATAAAGCAGCTAATGATATACGCTACACCCTCACTGCTTGCGTTGGCGAAGAAAATGTTGTGGAAATGTGGCCAAATAGAACTTCAAATTATTGTTGCGGCGGCGGTGGCGGCTACTTGCAATCAGGTTTTGCAGAGTCTAGAAGGCAATATGGCAGAGTAAAGCATGAGCAAATACTCACAACAAAGGCTGACTATGTCATAACTCCTTGTCACAATTGTCATTCACAAATTCATGATCTCTCAGAACATTTTGACTCAAGCTACAAAGCAATACATCTATGGACTATACTTGCTTTTTCACTAGGCATCTTAGGCGAAAGTGAAAGAATATATCTAGACGATAGATTGGCTGAGCTTATGCCAATGAAGTAAGGAAAAGATTTTTTTGCCTTCTGCTAAAGCAGAAAAGATAATTTTTTGCCTTCGGCGACCAAAGGAGTTGACCCCCTTTGGAAACCCCAATTTGCAAGGTGAGTGCGTAGGCTAGTAGTTAGAATTTTATTTTATTTTTTTATTTGCGAAAAAGTTTTAAGGCTTTGGTGCTCTGCACCAAAGCCTTAAATACTGTTTCGCTTTAAAATAGTGGAAAAGTAATTTTAATTGAGACTAATTTGCCATTTGTCACTTTTTCGCTTTAAAATAGTGGAAAAGTAATTTTAATTGAGACTAATTTGCCATTTGT
>CAYJAZ010000036.1:0-2080 GCA_964368455.1 uncultured Desulfovibrionaceae bacterium | reverse complement strand
CACTTTGTTCCAAATGTATGTTCTTTAAACAGCATCTAAACGAAGTGAAGATGTTTCTTGATATTTGTTCGTAGCCAAATTTTACTACAAACAATATTCTTAAATTTTTAAAACGAAAAAAGATTTTTATTCTTTAGCCAACACCTTATGAATATGCCATGCAATATTCGGGTTTCCAAAGGGGGTGTGCCCGTGAGGATAATCCTCTTGGTCGTCGAAGGCAAAAAAAGGTATAAAAACAAAAAAGGCACAATCTCCATTGTGCCTTTTGCCTTCTCTGTCCTTAGAGAAAAATTTATGATATTTGTGCTAATGCGATATTTTTCTCAGAAATCAATCTATTTTGCACAGCTTGTTGAACTTCTTGAGTTGAAGAAGAGAATTTAGTTGCCCTTAGAGCGTATACTTTTTCAATAAAATCTTTTGGTTTGTCTAGGCCTACGCTTTCAATGGCTTTATCTAGGATATTTTTTGCACCGCCAGAACCGTGATGCACGGCTGTTGACCACACAACTTGCTTGATAGTGTCAGATTCTATTTCAATTCCTTTGTCTTTGAGTGCGTTTATAGTTGGATCGTAATGAGTTTTCTTGATGAATTTTTCTTGTAATTCATTGAATTTTTCAGGTTGTTCTTGTGCTATTTCTCGCCATATTTTAGGCATTTTTCCAAAACGTGAACCTGTGTTTGCTTCGCCACCAGATCTTAATTTAGCAGCAATTTCAGGTGCTTCTTTAGAAGCAAAGTTGACAAATTGATCAAAAGTTCCAACATTGGACGCTATTTGGTATTTACCATAAGAAGTTCCGCCAACTCTATCGTAGCCAATTGCAGAAATTCCGTCCTTAGCAGATTCATATTTCGCTGATAGTTCGCCTAGATAGCTGGTATTTTCCTTGATATTTTGCCTAATAGGTTTTGTATTGAAAAATGCGTCATGATCTAGTGCGGCAATGAGTTTTTTTCCTGATCTTTTAGTATGTTCTCCCATTGGAGTATTGAGTATTGCCTGATCAAGGGTATGTGGATTTGTGCTTATCTTGGATTGAGCAGGCTTTACTTCATGTCTATTTTCAATCTTGCCTAATTGCTGAGCTTTTGCCAAATCAACTTCAGTTGAATTCTGCTGAATTTTTGTAGCTTCTACATCACTTGCTTTTGAAAGTGCTTTTTCTTGATTCTTTTTTACACGTGAAAGTGTGTTGAGAGATCTTTCGTCAAGCACGAAAGCTGGTGGCGTAATACCTATTGGTTTTTTCTTAAGTGAAATATAATTGGAATCATAGAGTGGAATCCCTCTATTTTTATTTGTGCTGTCTTGAGTATTTTCTTCTTGAATTTTATTATTTACAGTAGGTGAAACAGTAGCGTTTTGTGAATTTTGCAGAGCAGCAGTATCACTTAATCTTCTGTTATTATGTGCAATTTTTGCAAGCATATTAACATCAATGCCATCTTTTTTTGCTTGCTGACTTTCTTGTACATGTCTTGTGATATCATTTTGTACATTATAATTCACATTACTTTTTGACTGTTTTGGCCTTAGATTCACTCTATTGTTTTGCATGAAATTTTGGTTTTGTTCATAATGAGAAGAAGCTAAATTTGCTTTTTTTGCTTGAGCTTGTGCTGCAGCGGATTTAGCAGCTTCTATGGCAGACTCATTGAGTTTTGCAACATCATGCCCAGCTTTCATCATATCTAAAGCTCTATTGGTGGGAGCGTCACCGTATTTATTTTCAGATTTGAGCATAGATGCAAAAGAATCTGAATTATGGTTGAAACCCATCACTCCTTGCTCTTTGACATAATCTTTATAGTCTGGCAAGGAAGTTTGATTTGAAATAAAATGTGGTTTTGAAACAAGCATAATGCCTCCCAAAGTCAAAAATAAAACTTTATAGAAGTCATTAAGCAAAGATTGTGCCAATATAAAATTTATCTTTATTAATAATACGTTAACAAAGAAAATAATTGCTGTGCTGTTTTTTTGACAAGAATAAAAAAGAGAAGCTTATTTAGCTTCTCAGGCTGTTGACAAAGTCGGCAGCCTCGAAAAACAGGAATAGCCAACATTTAC
>CAYJAZ010000035.1:0-17947 GCA_964368455.1 uncultured Desulfovibrionaceae bacterium | reverse complement strand
ATTTCACTTGAAACTCCAATTGGTGATGAAGAAGATTCTTCATTAGGCGATTTCATTGAAGATAAAAAAGCAGTTGCACCAGCTGAAGAAGTTGTAAATTCAAAACTTTCAGAACAAATCGCTTCTGTTTTAGCTGATTTAACACCACGTGAAGAACAAGTTTTACGTAAGCGTTTTGGTATTGGCGAAAAATCTGACCACACACTTGAAGAAGTGGGCAAATTATTCAATGTTACTCGTGAACGTATACGTCAAATTGAAGCTAAAGCGTTAAGAAAATTACGCCATCCTGTGCGTAGCCAAGCGTTAAGAAGCTATCACGACAATTAGACAAGAATTTGGAAAGAGAGGGTTTTTAAATGCCCTCTCTTCTTCTCATGCTCTTTTTCAATACTAACACAAAACTAAAGCAAAGAATTTCTTTGCTTTTTTACAAAATACAAATATGTCAGAATTTCAGTGTATAATAGTTGGTGGCGGCCATGCTGGCTGTGAAGCGGCAATGGCAATGGCAAAGCTTGGACATTCCACTCTTTTGATATCTTCCAATCTCGATAGACTTGGACACCTTTCGTGCAACCCTGCCATCGGCGGACTTGCTAAAGGACATTTAGTCCGTGAAATCGATGCCTTAGGTGGATCGATGGGAAAATGGGCTAACGAATCTGGCATACAATTTCGCACACTCAACCAAAGCAAAGGTGCCGCTGTTCAAGGAACAAGAGCACAAATCGACAAAAGAAAATATTTGCAAGTTGTACAAAATGCCCTTATGGCACAAGAAAATCTCACTATTTGGCAAGACACTGTTGATGAAATCCTTGCCAAAGACAATGAAGTAATCGGCTTAACCACTTCACTTAAAAGAACTTTTTATGCCAAACACATAATGCTCACTACAGGCACTTTTCTCAAAGGCCTTATGCATATTGGCCTCACGCATTTAGAAGGCGGAAGACTTGGCGATAGTAGTGCTGATAAACTTTCAGATTCATTACGTTCTCTTGGCATTGAAATAGGCAGATTAAAAACAGGAACTCCACCTCGTGTTTTGAAATCAACTATAGATTTTTCTGCTATGGATGAACAAGGCAGTATGTATCCTTTGCCTTCTTTTTCTTACGACACAAGCAAACAAGATATGCCGCAAGCAAATTGCTATATCACGTGGACAAACACGCAAACACACGATATTATCCGCTCTGGCCTTGATCGTTCTCCTATGTTTACAGGTAAGATTGAAGGCACAGGTGCAAGATATTGTCCATCGATTGAAGATAAGGTTCATAGATTTCCTGAAAAAGTGCGTCATCAAATTTTTGTTGAGCCAGAAGGCTATGATAGCCATGAATACTATATCAATGGAATTTCAACTTCTCTTCCGCTAGATATTCAAATCGGCTTGGTAAAAAGTATTAAAGGTCTTGAAAATGCACACATTATCAGACCTGGCTATGCTATTGAATACGATTATGCAGATCCTATCCAGCTCTTTCACACGCTAGAAAGTAAAAAAGTTCAAGGACTTTGGTGTGCAGGACAGATTAATGGAACTTCTGGCTACGAAGAAGCAGCAGCACAAGGTATGTGGGCAGCACTCAATATAGACGCAAAAATCAAGAATAAAGAGCCTTTCCTTCCGCAAAGATCTGAGTCTTATATGTCTGTAATGATAGATGATTTAGTAACAAAAGGCACACAAGAACCTTTTAGAATGTTTACTTCAAGAGCTGAATATCGTCTTTTATTGCGTGAAAGTAATGCTGATGCAAGATTGACAAAGGATGGCTATAGTCGTGGACTTGTTTCAGAAGAACAATATAAAATTTTTACAAAGAAAGAAGAAGATATTAAAAATCTTTTGAACTATTTACACACAAATAAAATCACGCCAAATGCCAAAACGAGAGAATGGCTTGAAAGTTTGAATGAGGCTGTGCCAAATAAAGCTTTAACTCTAGCCGAAGTTCTGAAAAGGCCATCATTTAACATAGAATTTCTCTTTGAAAAGCATCCAAATTTATCAGAATATTCAAATGAAGTTATTCTTGAAGTATGCACTATTATCAAATACGAAGGTTATTTGATTCGCCAGCAAGAGCAAGTGAAAAAGTCTGCTTCAAGAGAAAATACAAAACTTCCACAGGATTTAGATTATAAACAAATTTCAGGTCTCACAAGAGAAGTTATTGAAAAATTTATTAAATTTAAACCAGAAACTC
The DNA here is from genome assembly GCA_964368455.1 of uncultured Desulfovibrionaceae bacterium. Lineage (GTDB taxonomy): Bacteria > Desulfobacterota > Desulfovibrionia > Desulfovibrionales > Desulfovibrionaceae > CAYJAZ01. Next base: position 15,725 of record CAYJAZ010000035.1, on the reverse strand, counting down.
TTGGGCAAGCTTCACGCATTTCAGGCATAACTCCTGCCGCTCTTGATTGTGTTGAAATCTATCTAAAAAAATCAGGTCATTTATAAAAAGTATTGCTATTTAAAATAGTCAACTTAACATAAATAAAAATTGTTTAACTTTTATTATTATATGAGATTTTTATGAAAACCTATTCGCTCTTGCTTCTAGCAATCTGCCTTGAAATCATTTCAACTACATGTTTAAAACTCACAGAAGGCTTCACTCTTTTATTGCCTTCACTTGTCACTATTTTTGGCTATTTTTTCTCATTTTTCTTTGTGAGCATAGCCGTGAAAAAGATTCCTGTTGGCGTTGCATACGCCATTTGGTCTGGGCTTGGAATTGTAGGAACGTCAATTGCCTCTTATTTTCTTTATAATCAAGCTCTTAGTCTTGGTGCTCTTTTTGGCATGGCCTTTATTCTTGTTGGCGTAGTTATTGTTCAACTCTCAAATCCAGCGGAACATTAGGAATTATTTATGACACAAGCACTTTTTCTTTTATTACTCGCTATTGCAGTTGAAATTTTTTCTACTACTTTTTTAAAAAAAACCAATGGATTTAGAAATATTAAACCCACAGTTATTGTTTTAGCAGGTTATTTTACAGCTTTTTATCTTTTAAGCTTAGTAGTGAAAACCATACCAGTTGGCATAGCCTATGCTCTATGGTGCGGTCTTGGAATTGTTGGAACTTCTGTCGTTGCTTATTTCGTGTACAAACAAAAACTCAATAGAAACACTATAATAGGAATATCACTCATACTTATTGGCACAATAATTATGAAAGTTTATACCTAGTTTCGTCTTAATTTCTTTCAAATACAAGCAATTTTCACATAAGAAAATTGCTTTTCTTTTAGATATTTTTTTAGGCAAAAAGAAATAGTTAGAAAAGAAATAATCCATTTTCCTACTCTTTTCTTTGCTTGACATTTTGGCTTGCATGAACAATAATACTTTTTATTTTAATTTTGAAGGCGGCACTTATGGCTGATTATAAAAATACTCTCAATCTACCGAAAACTTCTTTCCCTATGAAGGCTAATTTAAGCCAAAAAGAACCTGAAACTCTCAAATATTGGGACGAAGTTCAAGCCTATTCTGCTATGATTAATGCTTCTGGCAAGAATGGAGAATTTGTTCTCCACGATGGCCCTCCTTATGCAAATGGCAATATACATCTTGGCACAGCCCTAAATAAGATATTGAAAGATATCATTATAAAATCTAAAAATATGCAAGGTTATAAATCTCAATACGTGCCTGGTTGGGATTGTCATGGACTTCCTATCGAGCATAAAATTGAATTACAATTAGGCGAAAAGAAAAAAACTGTGCCTGCACATGTTGTGCGTAAACTTTGCCGTGAATATGCTCAAAAGTATTTGAATATACAAAGAAAAGAATTTATACGCCTTGGTGTTCTTGGCACTTGGGAAAAACCATATATGAGTATGGATCCGCTTTACGAAGCTGCAACTTCAAAAGAATTAGCAAACTTTGTTGAAAGTGGTTCACTTGTTCGTAGCAAAAAACCAATTTATTGGTGTGCTTCTTGTAGAACAGCTTTAGCAGAAGCAGAAGTAGAATATGCAGATCACACATCTTCTTCTATCTATGTTTCCTTTCCTTTCAATGACGCAAAATTGAAAAATGTCTTTGAAAAAGCTGAACCAGAAAATGCCTTTATTGTTATTTGGACAACAACTCCTTGGACCTTGCCAAACAATATGGCTGTGGCTTTGCATCCAGAAATCGAATACGTTCTTGTTGGCGTGAATGGCAAGCAATATATCTTAGCATATGAATTACTTGAACAATCTGCAAAAATCTTTGGCTGGGAAAACTATACTGTCTTAGGCACAGCAAAAGGTGCTGCTTTAGAAAATCTAGAAGCAAAACATCCATTCTACGACAGAAAAGCTCCTATTGTTCTAGGCGATCATGTTTCACTTGAAGCAGGTGTTGGCTGTGTTCATACAGCTCCAGGACACGGTAGAGAAGATTATGAAGTTGGCTTAAAATATGGTCTAGAAATCTATTCGCCACTCAATGATGAAACAAGATATTACGAAACTGTAGAATTTTTTGCTGGAATGACTGTTTTTGAAGCAAATCCAAAAGTTGTTGAAAAACTTCAAGAAGTTGGCAATTTACTCTACACAAATAAAATCACTCACTCCTACCCGCATTGCTGGCGTTGCCATGAACCTGTGATTTTCCGTGCGACAACACAATGGTTTATCAGCATGGAAAAGAATGACTTACGCAAAAATGCTATGCATGCCATCAGAAATGAAGTCAAATGGATTCCATCATGGGGCGAAGATCGTATCTTCAATATGATTGAAAATCGTCCTGACTGGTGTATTTCAAGACAAAGACTTTGGGGCGTTCCTATCTTAGCTCTACTTTGCCAAGACTGTGGCGAAGCATGGAATGATGCAACATGGATGCGTGAAATCTCTGAAAGATTTGCTAAACATCCAACTGGTTGCGATTATTGGTACGAAACAGAACTTGAAGATATTCTTCCAGCTGATCTCAAATGCCCACATTGTAGTGGTGCAAATTGGAAGAAAGAAACTGATATTTTAGATGTTTGGTTTGATTCTGGAACTTCCTTTGCTGCTGTTGTTGAACAAAGAGACGAACTTTCCTTCCCTGCTGATCTCTATTTAGAAGGTTCAGATCAACACCGTGGCTGGTTCCATTCATCCTTGCTCGCTTCTATGGGCACAAGAAAGACAGCTCCATATAAGCAAGTATTAACACATGGTTATGTTGTTGATAAGGACAGCAGAAAGATGTCAAAATCTGTGGGTAATGTTATTGCACCACAAGATATTATGGATAAATTTGGTGCTGATATTCTCCGTCTTTGGGTTTCATCTTCTGACTATACAGAAGACATCAGAATTTCTGACGAAATTCTAGCAAGACTAGTTGAAGCTTACAGAAGAATACGTAATACTTGCCGCTACCTACTTGGAAGCATTGAAGATTTAACTCCAGAAGCACTTGTGCCAACAGAAAAACTTCTTCCAGTAGACAGATACATGCTTGACGTTTGCTTACGCACACATAATTCTTTGCAAGAAGCCTATAAAAATTATGAATTCCATAAAGTTTACCATACCTTGCACGGTTTATGCGTCACAGAACTTTCTTCTTTCTATCTCGATGGCTTGAAAGACAGATTATACGCTTCCTTACCTGATTCACTAGAAAGACGTTCAGCACAAACTGTACTATTTGAAATACTTATGCTTATGCTCAGAGATATGGCGCCAGTTTTATCTTTCACAGCAGAAGAAGTGCTCAAATATGTTCCAGAAGCAATAAAGCCACAAAGTAAAACTGTCTTTGCTCTTGAAGAAAGTAAAACATTCCCATTACTTGACGAAGCATCTCTCAAAGAATGGAATCAAATATTAGAATTGCGTTCTGAAATCACAAAAGCTATTGAACCTCTCAGAAAAGAAGGCACTATTGGCCATTCTCTTGATACATCAATAAAACTTTATGCTGACAAAGAAATTATCGCTTCTATAAAAGCTCAGGGCATTGATATGCGTGAAATTTGCATTGTTTCACAAATTTCTCTTCTTGATATCGCAACTAAGCCAAATGATGTAGAAAATTCTGCTGAAAACATAGCTGTTGTTGTTGAAAAAGCAAAGGGCGAAAAATGTGAACGTTGCTGGATTTACACTGAAGAATACGGCAAAAACCCTCAATTCCCAACACTTTGCCCAAGATGTAGTGCTGTTATGCAGGAATTAACTTGCAATGCAGAATAATACTATACAAGACAATAGATTTAAAATAATCTCAACTATAGCTTTTGTCTGCATCATACTTGATCAATTAACAAAGGCAATTATAGTGCATAGTCTTGACATTTATGGTAAAATATCTGTAATTCCAGGTTTTTTCGACTTAGTGCATATTCAAAATCGCGGAGCTGCCTTTGGTTTTTTGAACAGATCTGATATAAATTGGCAGTTTTGGCTTTTTGCGATAGCAACTATAGTAGCTCTATTTTTGATTTACTCTATTTCAAGAACAAGTAGCTATAATAAAAAACTTTTTATTTGTTTCGGCTTGATTGTTGGCGGAGCTATTGGCAATTTCATTGATAGAATTCGCTATAAAGCTGTGACAGATTTTTTGGATTTTTATGTTGGAACTTGGCATTGGCCTGCTTTCAACGTAGCAGATATAACTATAAGTATAGGTGCTTTTGGAGCAGCAATACTTTTGTACACTATGCCTGAAAATTCAAACAAGTAATGAGGTAAATATGTCGCTTATACAATTAGAATTATGGCAAATTGCGGTACTTTTTATTCCTGTAATCTTCATTTTTTGGGCTTTATACGATTTAAACCAAAGAAATTTCAAAAATATCACTGAAAGATATTATTGGATGCTTTTAGTCACCTTTTTCCCAGTTGTAGGTGCTTTGATTTACTTACTATTTGGCAGAAAACGTTCTACAAGAAATTAACTTTTCTCAATTTATTTTTTGAGGTTTTTATGCATACTTTATTAAAATCTTCTTTTTGTTTACTTTCTTTCGCCTTATTGACTGCTTGTGTTCCTAGCCAAAATGTCAAATCCCTTGAAAGCCAAGTATATTCACAACAACAAACAATACAATCACTTAACCAGCAAATTTCTAATGTGCAACCAGCTCAAGCTGATGCATGGTTACAAATGCAAAGTCTAAGGCAAGAAATTGCGTCATTGCGTGGAATTATTGACAATTTAGAACTTGCCCTACGCCCATTAGGTGGAACTCAAGCTTTAGGGCAAAAACTTGTGCAACACGATAAGGCATTAAGAACTTTAGAAAGTCAATTCGGATTGGATTTCAAGCTTGATGAAGGTATTGTTATTCCTATGAACACAGGAATAAATAGCCAATCCTTCACACCTGATCAAATGGGGCAAACCGGACAAATTGGACAAATTGGACAAATCAACCAATCCTCATCCGCACAAAAACTCGCTCCAAGCTATGTTAACCCATCTTCAGCAAACAAAAGTCAAGCAAATCTTGCTACAAAAGATACAGCACAAGCTTTGTATGATACTGGAATAACAGCATATAATGAAAGACGATACCAGCAAGCTGTAAATGCTTTTTCTGATTTCATTTCTACTTATCCAAAACATTCATCAATATCCAATGCTTACTATTGGCAAGGCGATGCCTATTATCAATTAAAAAACTATGCACAAGCAGCTCTAGCTTATGAAGAAGTTATTTCTGCCTTCCCAAATAGTACAAAAGCGCCATCAGCCTACCTTAAACAGGCTATGTCTTTTGCAAATTTACAAAAACCAGATGCTGCTAAAGAACGCTATAATCAGCTTATTTCAGCCTACCCAAAAGCACCTGAGGCAACACGTGCTAAACAACTTATAAAAGAATTATAATATATTATAATTACTTATATAGCTACTACTATCAACAAAGGAAAACACTGTGACTACTCCATATTCAATAAACATACATCTGGCCTTTGATCATTCACGCACCCAAGAACCTTGGGTATGCAGAATCTCACGCTTATTCAATGTTGAATTTAGCATCATCAAAGCAAATGTTTCTACAAAAAAAGACGGCTACCTTATTCTTGATCTTTGCGGAGATGAAGAAGAATGTAATAAGGCTATCAAATACTTAAGCGATAATAACATTGTGGTAACAACTGTCGCTCAACGTATTTGGCATAATGACGAAGAATGCATTGACTGTGGACTTTGCACCGCTCTTTGTCCAACCTCTGCCCTTCACATGAACACAAGTAACAAATTGGTTTTTGATAAATCAAAATGTGTTGTCTGCCTCAATTGTACTTCTATTTGCCCTGTGCACGCACTCACAAGTGATGTTTCAGACTTTTTAGAAAAACAAGTATAATTTTATAAAAATAAAAAATAAAGCACAGAAGAATAAATTTTCTTCTGTGCTTTTACTTTTTAAGTATTGAAATTAATAATTATAATTCCAATAGTTATACCATGCCGCATTGTGTTGCATGCCTTGAATTTCTTTGCATGCTTCTTTTTGATTTAATTTTAAACAATAATTTTCTTGCGTAGAAAAAGGAAGAATATCGTCTTTGCTGCCATGAAGATGTAATTGTTTGATATTTTTAACATTTTGTATTTTATCAATAGGATTAAGCGAACCTTTCAAAGGGCTTATCTTGTGGTATTCTGTCCATGTTTTATGATCTAACAATCCCGCAACTGAACCTAAAAAATCAACGTCATTTCGCCTAGAAGCAACAAGCACAGCCGCTCCACCACCACCAGAAAAACCTACAAGAGAAACTTTTTCTGCATTCACTTTATTTTTTGCTTGTGAAACAGCTGAATTCAATGAAGAAATAACTTCATTTGCAAGCCTGTGACTTGTCCAATATTTTTGATCACAAAATTTTCTGTCTGCATTTTCTACATATTGACAAGGCCTTGCAAGATATAAAATAGCGGCAGAATTATTGTCTTTTTGAGCGAGCATTGCTGTGACATTATCTGTTGGCGTAGGATTATTTGAAATTTTTGTGCGAGTTATCCAAGCGAGGCCATCGCCTTCGATATAGACATGTAAGTCTTTATTATCTTTATTTTTTGAAGGACGTAATAGGCCATATAGAATAAATGTATCTGTCGCAAATTTTTGTAAAACAAAGTCAGAGGGCAAAAGATTTTCTATTCTATTTTGTTTTTTATAAATAGCTGTTTCTGACATAGGGGCACAGGCGGTTAAAGCAAGTGCAAAACAAAGAAATAAGATTTTTTTCATATCAATCACTCCCCATTTTCTTTTTACAAAATACGATATTATAAAATAAAAAGCAATTTTTCTGAAAAATTCTGTACATTCTAAAAAAAAGAATTATCTTCCTATATATAAAATATTAGTCCTATCAGCACTTTAGGCATTATATATTTATTTCTTGAGCAAAGAAAAAACTTGATTTTTCCATAAAAGAAACATAAATTTATTCTTTGTTTAAGGGGAAAAAGTAATCTCACTCTCAAGATAATTTTTTAGATTTATGCAATTCTAAAAAAAATGCAGAGGACACAAGGAGAAAAAAATGACCAAGGGGCCACATATATCAATACCTGACAATCTAGTTGTTGATAGAATTTTGCGAATACATACAGACGATTACAGCCAATGGCCAAGTGCTGTTTCTGAATTAGCGGCAAAGATAGCTCTTGAGCTTTTTTTAGTAATATACAATCCATTTATTGACGTAAATAGCGTGAAGAAAAGTGTTGATGCACGTTGGAAAGACGCTATGCCGTCCCTTGCACATCATTACGCAACAGCTATTGGCGAAGGTATTACCCTCTTTTGGTCAACATTTGAAGCAGAAAAAGCTTTTAGAGAAGAACTTATTGAAAAATTAAAGACCATTCTTCCAAAAGAATGTATTCTTTCTAGAAAGTCTGCACTCATCGAAGCAAGCACTGATGCTACAGATCTACGTATGGAATTGCCTCTTTTAGTTTTAGAACCGGCAACTGCAGAACATGTCAGTGAATTGGTAAAGCTTGCAAATGAAATGAAATTTGCTCTTATTCCTCGTGGCGGTGGTTCAGGCATGACAGGCGGCGCTGTTCCTGCAAGAAAGCGTACTGTCATTGTAAATCTCACACGCTTAACAAAGCTTGAATTAGACAGTGAAAACAAAGTATTAAACTGTGAAGCTGGTGTCATTACTCAGCATGCAATTGACTTTTGCTCAAAAGCTAACTTCTTATTTACTGTTGATCCTGCTTCTAAAACAGCCTCTACCATTGGTGGAAACGTAGCAGAAAACTCTGGTGGCCCTTTCGCTTTTGAATATGGCACAACTCTTGATAATTTACTTTCATGGACAATGGTTACTCCTACTGGTGAAATCATTATTGTCACAAGAATAAATCATCCAAGACACAAAATTTTACCTGACGAAATAGCACGTTTTGAAATCCGTGATCAGTCCGGCGGATTACGCTCTATTATCGAATTAAACGGCAATGAAATTCGTCTTCCAGGACTTGGAAAAGACGTGACAAATAAAGCACTTGGTGGCTTACCAGGTATGCAAAAAGAAGGTGTTGATGGTATTATCACCTCAGCTTCTTTCTTTGTGTATGACATGCCAAAATTCTCACGCATACTTTGTATAGAATTTTTTGGCCGTTCTATGCAGCCTGCTTCTGTCTTGATTGGAAAATTGGTTGAGCTTCGTAATAAAATCCGCGATAATGGCGACTATGCACATTTATCTGCACTTGAAGAATTTAATATAAAATACGTGCAAGCCATCAATTATCAAAAAAAATCTACCTTGCATGAAGGAACTCCTTCTTCTGTTGTTTTAGTGCAAGTTGATGGTGACGATGAACATTTATTAGAAAGTGCTGTAAATGATATTCTTGCTCTTGCCAAAGACGATCCAAACATTGCTATTATAGCGGCAAAAGACAAGAAAGAAGGTGAATATTTCTGGGAAGATAGGCATAAACTTTCTGCTATTTCTAAAAGAACTTCAGGCTTTAAAATCAATGAAGATATTGTTATCCCCCTTGATAAAATGCCTGAATTTGCAAGATTTTTAGAAATATTAAATATTGAACTTGTTGCCTCTTCTTATAGATATGCCTTGCAAAAAATCGGCCGTCTTCAAGGTTTTCCTTTTGAAGATAAAGAATTTAACAAAGAATTTTCTTATTGTTCAAAACTCATTCAAGGCGAAGGACAAATAGAAATTCCAGAAGAATTGACAGACGAAGATTTTGCAGACAGAGCAAAAGCTTTTCTTCAAACATTGATGACAAAATATCCAAACCTTCAAAAAGATATTGAAATCATTCATAATTACATGCTTGCATCAAGAGTTGTTGTTGCTTCGCACATGCATGCTGGCGATGGCAATTGCCATGTCAACATTCCTGTAAATTCCAACGATCCTCATATGATGCATGAAGCCGAAGAAGTTGCTACTCGTGTTATGGAAATGGCACAAGAAATGGGCGGTGCTGTTTCTGGCGAACATGGTATTGGAATCACAAAGATTAAATTCTTTGGACAAGACAAAATGGACGCTTTAAAAGAATTCAAAGCTCTTGTTGATCCACGCGAGATCATGAATCCTGGCAAATTAGTACAAAGAGATTTGCCTGTTAAGCCTTTCACATTTTCTTTCAATAGACTTATCGAAGACATTCGCCAAAGTGGTTTAGCAGATAAGGATAGGTTGATTAAACTTCTTGAAACTGTGCAAATTTGTACACGTTGCGGAAAATGTAAACATGTATGCCCTATGGTATATCCTGAAAAATCATACCATTACCATCCAAGAAATAAAAATATTGTGCTTGGTGCAATTGTTGAAGCTATCTACTATTCACAAATCACTCAAGGCTCGCCATCCAAAGCACTTCTCAAAGAATTACGCAATCTTATAGAACATTGTACAGGTTGTGGACGTTGTACTTCTGTTTGTCCTGTAAAAATACATTCAGCTGAAGTTGCCCTTGCTCTTCGATCTTTCTTAGAAGAAGAAAATGCTGGCGGACACCCAATTAAAAGTATTGTTTTAGACGTTCTTTCAAAAAATCCTGAAAAACTTGTTCCTGCCGCTGCTAAAGTTGCTGCTGTTGGACAGAAAATGCAAAATTCAATGGTTGGACTTATTCCAAAAGTTTGGAGAGAGCGTATCGAAAGCCCGCTTTTCTCTGACAAAGGGCCAGCGACTGGCCTTACAAATATTTACCAAAGCTTAAAACTTGAGAAAGGTGGAATTTTTCTACCAAAGAATCCACTTTTAGGCGAAGATAATAAACCTAAGACGGTATTCTATTTCCCTGGTTGTGGTGGGGCTCTTTTCTCGAAAAAGATCGCCTTTGCTACACTTGCTCTTCTGTTGAAAGCACGTTATGCTGTGATTATGCCAAATAGACATTTATGTTGTGGATATCCACTCATATCTTCTGGTGCAGACGGAAACTATAAGGAAAACTTACAAAGAAATAAAGAAGTTATTGCCCTATGCCTCGAAGAAGCAGAAAAGGCAGATCTTCATCTTTCTCATGTAATTACTGCTTGTGGTTCTTGCCGTGACAGTATTGAAAGACATGAATTAATATACAAAGATGAACATTTGCCACACGAAGATGCTGTGCAATTCTTAGTTGACAAACTCACTTTTAATTCTTCTCTCGATGGGCAAAGTTATCTTTATCACACTTCTTGTCACCCTGAATGGTCAAATGTAAAGGCAGTAAAAGGCGGAGGTAAAGCGGCAAAAGCATTAGAAAAACTTTCAGGTGCTAGCCTCACAATCAACACAGGTTGCTGTGGCGAATCTGGCTTAGGAGCTTTTTCTTCACCAAAAATCTATAATGCAATGCGTAATAGAAAGATGAAAAATCTCAAACCTTTGCTACCAAAATACGACAAAAAGCTTCCAATAATTGTTGGCTGTCCATCTTGTAAGATTGGTATTGCAAGAACTCTTATCAACTTGAAAGACAAAAGAGCAGTTATGCATTCAACTGAATGGCTTGCAGACTCGCTTTTAGCAAAAAATTGGCAACAAAACTTCAAAGCACAAGCTCAAAAAGTAAACGACAAAGGCATACGCCTTATTGATATGGAAAATAATTAATATTTTACGAGGAAAAATATGAAAATAATCGAAGGAAAATTACAAGCACAAGGATTAAAATTTGCCATTATTGCAACTAGATTCAACGATTTTGTTGTGGATAGATTAGTTGGTGGTGCACAAGACTATCTTCTTCGCCACGGTGCAGACGAAGATAGCATTGATTTAATTCGTATTCCTGGTGCTTTTGAGTTGCCAATAGTTTGCAAAAAACTTGCAAAATCAAAGAAATACGATGGAATCATTGCACTTGGTGCTGTTATTCGCGGTTCTACTCCGCATTTTGAATTTGTTTCAAGCGAAGCGACAAAAGGCCTCGCACAAGTTTCCTTAGAACACGAAACACCAGTTGGTTTTGGTTTGCTTACTACCGATAATGTAGAACAAGCTATTGACAGAGCTGGTTTAAAAGTTGGCAATAAAGGTGTTGAAGCAGCGTCTGCCTTACTTGAAACAATTCGCGTTCTTGAACAACTTTAATTCTTTTTTCCAATAATTTACAACTGCATAGGAATATATTTTGTCTACACATAAACAAAAAAAACCAATTTCTTCTCGTTCACAAGCTCGTTCTCTGGCTTTCCAAGTTCTTTATAGTTTGGAATTTAGTTCCATTCATTCAGAAGAAGCCTTAAAAGAAGCTTTTAGCACAGCTCCACGTGTAAAAATCACTTACGCAGAAAAAGAGCTTGACTATCAAATCGATCAAACAGAAACAGAAGAAGCAAGCAAACACTATTCCCCTACTATAGATTCTTTACCACATCCAGAAAACGACACTGTTGAAGACGTGAATACTAGCATTATACCACAAGGTTTTGCTTATGAATTAGTTGAGGGAGTGTGGAAAAATCTTGAAACTTTAGACAATACAGTCAAAGAACATACAAAAAATTGGCGTATAGATAGATTAGGCAGAATCGAACTCACTATCCTTCGTATCGCCCTTTTTGAAATGCTCTATATGGATGATATTCCTGTGAAAGTTTCTATAGCAGAAGCTCTAGAACTCACAAATCAATTTGCTGAAATAAAAGCTAGAAATTTTGTCAATGGCCTCTTAGACGCTGTTCACAAATCAAAGCTTTCTAAATAACTATTCAATATAAATCAATATTTTGAGGTAAAAATGGCCCTCTCACAAAACTATAATCACACAAATATAGAAGAAAAATGGCAAGCACTTTGGAAGAAAGAAAATACTTACAAAGCTGTAGATTTTAGCGATAAACCTAAGTATTATTTATTAGAAATGCTTCCATATCCATCTGGTAATATTCATATGGGACATGTGCGTAACTATTCTATTGGTGATGTAGTTGCTCGTCATAAACGTATGCAAGGCTATAATGTTTTGCATCCAATGGGTTGGGATGCTTTTGGCTTACCTGCTGAAAATGCAGCCATCAAGAACAATACACATCCTGCAAAATGGACATATTCAAATATCGATAATATGCGTCATCAGCTCAAAAGATTAGGTTATTCCTACGATTGGGAACGCGAAATTGCAACTTGCCACCCTGATTACTATAAATGGGAACAACTTTTCTTTATTCGTTTGTTTGAAAAAGGTTTAGCTTACCGTAAAAATGCTGCACAAAACTGGTGTCCGTCGTGTAATACTGTTTTGGCAAATGAACAAGTAGAGGACGGCCTTTGCTGGCGTTGCGATTCCATTGTTGAGCAAAAAGAAATGACACAATGGTTTTTGAGAATCACCGACTATGCCGAAGAATTGATCAAAGATTTAGATTTACTTGAAAAAGGTTGGCCAGAGCGTGTTCTTTCCATGCAAAAGAATTGGATTGGCAAGAGCATTGGTGCTGAAATAGATTTCACTTTAGAAAACACAGATATAAAGATACCTGTTTTTAGTACACGTCCAGACACATTATTTGGCGTGACCTTTATGACTTTAGCTCCAGAGCATCCACTTGTTCCACAACTCATTGAAAATGCTCCAAATAAAGCAGAAATTGAAGCTTTTATTGAAGAAGTACGTTCAATGGATAAGATTGACAGACAATCTGATTCACTTGTAAAAAATGGAATTTTCACAAATTCTTATGCTATACATCCATTGACAAATGAAAAAATCCAAATTTGGCTTGGCAACTTTGTTTTAGCTGAATACGGTACAGGTGCTGTTATGGCAGTTCCTGCACACGATCAACGTGATTTTGAATTTGCAAAAAAATTCGGCCTAGATATCAAGGTTGTTATCACTCCAAAAGATACTTTACTCAAATCAGAAGATTTAACAGAAGCTATGACTGAAAGTGGCTTTATGGTGAATTCAACTGGCTACCCTCAGCTTGATCAAACAGAAAGCAATGAAGGAAAAAATAAGGTAATCGAAGCTTTAGAAGCAAAAAATGCCGGTAGAAAAACTGTAAACTACCGTTTACGTGATTGGAATATTTCTCGTCAACGTTTCTGGGGTTCGCCTATTCCTATTGTTTATTGCGATACTTGTGGCATTGTGCCTGTAGCAGAACAAGATCTGCCTGTTGTATTACCAATTGATGTGCAAATTGCTGCTGATGGCAAGTCTCCGCTTCCATCAACAGATTCATTTGTAAACACTCCTTGTCCAAAATGTCAGAAAATGGCAAAACGCGAAACAGACACTATGGACACCTTTATGGAATCTTCTTGGTATTTCTCACGTTATATAGATCCAAGAAATGACAAAGAAGCAATTTCAAAAGAATTAGCCTCCTATTGGATGCCTGTAGATCAATATATTGGCGGCGTAGAGCACGCAATCCTACACTTATTGTATTCACGCTTTTTCACAAAAGCTTTAAGGGATACTGGCTTTTACCCTCCTGAGCTTGCTGAACCATTTACAAAATTACTTACTCAGGGTATGGTGTTAAAAGATGGCTATAAAATGTCAAAGTCAAAAGGAAATGTCGTTGATCCAACAGAAATGATTGCCCTTTACGGTGCTGATACTGTGCGTCTTTTCTGTTTGTTTGCCGCACCACCTGAAAGAGATTTTGACTGGAGCGAAGCCGGTATTGAAGGTGCTTTTAGATTTTTAAATCGTGTATGGCGATTAGTTGCCGAACTTTCAGAACATATTGAGCCTGTTGCACCAGCTTCATTTGGCGAAACTGAAAATAAAGCAGCTAAAGAATTACGTTTCAAAGAACATGCAACTATCAAGAAAGTGCTTGAAGATATTGATAATAAATTCCAATTCAACACAGCAATCGCTGCTATTATGGAATATGTAAACACTCTTTATTCTTCAAAAGAAGAGCTTTTGCAATCAGACGAAGGAAAAAAAGCTCTCTCTTCTGCAATTTCAACACTTCTTACCCTACTTTCTCCTATTACTCCGCATATATGCGAAGAAATTTGGCAAGAATTAGGACAGACAAATGCCCTTGTGGACATGCCTTATCCAAGCTATGATCCTCAAGCTTTACAAAAAGATAATATAACCTTAGTTGTTCAAATCAATGGCAAATTACGTGGAAAATTAGAACTTCCTGCAAATCTAGACGCTAAACAAGTCGAAGAGCTTGCTCTTTCTGATGCAAATGTTGCAAAACATTTAGAAGGTATGCAAATTGTGAAGTTTATTCTTGTTCCGCAAAAACTTATTAATATTGTAGCAAAACCTCAATAATTATGAAAAAAATACTCCTCCCTCTCATTCTTGTTCTTGCTTTAGGCTCTCTTGTTGGTTGTGGTTACAAAGTTCACGGACTTTCCGATAGCCCAAGCCAAACAGCAATAGGAAACGGCACTTCTACTCTACGTGTCGACAGTGTTGAGCAATCTACACTGTATCCTTGGTTGCCTTATTACGTCACTTCTACAATTCGTGATGAAATAGTTTTACGTAAACTTGCAAAATGGTCGACTTCATTAGATTCTGATTACTATCTTCAAGCAGAAGTTATTTCATTTGATGTTTCAGCCTATGATGAAGATTATTTCAAATCTGCAACCCTTTCTTCTGCAACTGTGAAACTTGTCATAAATATTTATAATAGCATGACAAACGAATTAGCCTGGACTTCACACGCTGTTTCTTATTCAGAAACATACGAAAGTTCAAAAGCAGATTCCTCAATTCGAGAAGTTCTTGAAGAAGGCATAAAACTTGCTTTTGATAACCTTCAATCAAGTTTTTAACTATTCAATTTAATTTTTATTATCTATCTAACAAAGGAAGTACAAATGTTTGAAATCTTGCTTCTTTCTACTCTTGTCATCATTGCTTCTACGATTTTTAATACAAAAAAAGCTCATGCCGCTCTTATAAAAAATCTTTCGCCTGAAGAAGCATACGAAGAATTAATTTCAGGCAATAAAAGATATTTAGCTGGTAATAGCGAAAAATTCAACGATCATGAAGCATGGCGAAAACACACAGCCATTCATGGCCAATACCCTATTGCAACTGTGCTTGCTTGCTCTGATGCAAGAATGCCTGTTGAAACCTTGCTAGATCAAGGTAGTGGAGATGTCTTTGTTATTCGTGTAGCTGGAAATATTGCTGGAGATCAAGTTCTTGGAAGTATTGACTATTCTCTCAATCATCTAGAAATCCCACTTATTTTAGTTCTTGGACACACGCAATGCGGAGCCATCTATTCAGCTGTTGACAATGTTTATGACGATCATGTTTTCACTACAAATGAAGAAAAATTACTCACTCCTCTTATGCCATTAGCTTTACGCTCTTGTCTCACAAAACCTAACCCAAGCCCAAAAGAACTCAAACAATTGAAAGAAGATATCATTGTTGAAAACGTTTGGAAAGAAATGAGCCAAATAATGCGTTCAAGCAAGGTCACAAGACATAGAATGAGAAACAATCTGCTCAAACTTGTCGGTGCTGTGTATAATATCAAGTCGGGCAAAGTAAATTGGCTTGGCGAACACAAAGATCAGCAAGAATTAATTAGAGAAGATCATAATTAAAATAAAGAGAAGCTAAATAAGCTTCTGAGTTTGATGACAAAGTGCCAATTTTTCAAATTTA
>CAYJAZ010000034.1:0-19570 GCA_964368455.1 uncultured Desulfovibrionaceae bacterium | reverse complement strand
GTATAAAGCCTCGCAGACGGTGCTGACTCTACTTCTGCATTTACCAATAACTGTGTAGCTGAACCTTCGTCCATGAAGGCTTCAAGTTCAGCTAATAACAAATCTTTATTGAGTGTTTTTCTGCCTTGCTGTTCGCCTACTTTGAAACGATGTTTACCTGCTGTTATCCACTTGTTTTTCATTTCTGTATCAAAGAGTGCAAGTTTTATTTCTTGCTCAATACCTGAAATAACTGTACAGATTGACTCTTTCACAGATTTCAATTTTTCAAGCTCATCAAGCTTCTGCTCCCATTCTGGCAGACTTTCACCAACAAATTTAGTACAAGTAGCTGAATATTCACATATAGAACAGAGTGAGCAAAAGCCCTTTGTATGTGCTATTTCTTCCTTTCCTTTTGTATATTTCCATAATTGTTTTGCAAGCTGTTCAAATATAAGTGTATTCTTAGCCATATAAGGACCAAATGCCTTGCCCTTTGACATGGATACACAGAGTACCCATGCTTGTAGATTGATTTTATCCTTTGTAGTGATTTCAACCCCTAGATATAGTTTACATATTTCAGGGAAAGTCTTCTTTTCATACAAGAGTATGCCTTGAGCATCTGTTATTCCAAAGACAGCTTCATTCCAATATTTATAAAGAAAAGATATTTGCCCTTGCACTTGCATAACATGTGTTTTTTGTGCCTGACTTGGTAAATGCTCATTAGACTTTAGTTCCAAGATTCTTATGACATTTTCACCTACCAAGACAAAATCTAAGTGCACTTTTATAGGCACTTTTTCGGCTATTTCTATTGAGATTTCTAATTGTGGAATTATCTGAAAGCCTTGAGCATAAAGAGCATTTGCAATTCCTTCCTCTAGCCAGTGCCCACGCTGAAGTGTGAGCTGTTTCTTCAATATTTGTTCGTAATTTTGAAGACTTACTTCTTGCTCCTTCTTTGGCTCTCGCTTTCGTAAAGTTGCAAGCCTTGGACATTCTGCCATCATTGCAATGTCTGACATACCGATGTACTTAGTCCTATCACCAAGCTGAGATTTTGTTTGCTTTTGAGCGTGTTTTTGCAAACCGCTTGCTATAATTGATAAAAGCTTTTGATTTTGCCTAAATTCCATACTGCCACCATATTTTCTTATTGGGGTTCCATTTGAAGCCTGCCTTTATCAACTCATCTTTATGAGGAATTGTGTTGCCAGAAGCTGTAATGACTTCACGCGTATTGCCTTGCTCGTCTTTGCCTTCAAACGAATCGTAGATTACACCATTCAAGATTGGTAATTTACTTTCCTCTGCTTTATTCGAGACTTGCTTCTTTTGACTTGTTTGGGCTTGAGAACTTCTTTTTGCTTGCTGATTTTGCTTAGGGCTTATTCCGTCCGTGTCTTCTTCTGTTACAATGCCAAGCATAGCTGATAATGAATACCTACGAGCATAGGTGATAGCAGAACCCATTGCCTGCGGATCAGCTTTAGAAAGAGGAATGACAGTAAGTGATGACTGCCACTGTCCAGACTCTGCGTGGGTAAGCTTTGTGACAAGCCCAAGGGAATAACCCTGCCCAAATTCACTCTGCACAGCATTTTCCACAGGAACGGGATACTGACAAAGCCAAATGCCATTAGAAAGCAAAGGCTCACGACAAACTTCCATAACGCTGTTCAAAGAGGCGTACTTATTCTTAGCGAATGGATTTACTGCATCTTTAGTTGCAGGTTGAAGTGTTTTCTGTACTGATAACAAAGCCTTAGCCAGTTTTGTAATGTCTTGTGATTGATATTCTTGCATAATTTTCTCCTTACATTTGTAATTTATTGTTTAGACGCAAAAAATCCCCTGCATAGCCTTTTGGGCTACGCAAGGGATTTTGGTGCATTGAAATAAAGGGAGTTTATTTCAACTATATGATATATCTTTGAAAATTGTTGAAAGACACGCTTACTTCCTAATTCTGCACTTCAACAGCAGGAGATGCATATATTTCTACACGTTCCATTAAATAAAACGTGGTTTTATCGTTTGTGCCTTTGTAGAAAGTTTGCTTATTTCTTTTTACTATTGAAATATCAAAAACCTCTAGAATAGGATTTTTAGAAAAACACTCTCTCACAGAAGCAATTTTATAGCGTTTATAAAATTTTTTTAACTTTGAGTATTCGTTTGGTGTAAGCTGAAAAGTTATTTGCCTACTTGCTGTTCCCTTAACTTCAACATATAAGGTTTCATCATTTTTTGTTACTTCTAAATCCCAACCACAATTATCTCTTTCTGTACTTACTACCTTATAACCATTTTGTTCATAGTAAGCAATTGTTGCATTGACTGCTATAGTTTCAATCTTCTTTTTATCGGCAGCAGACATATTTGAACTTTGTGTTTCTTCAAAATGTTCTTCGTTTGCTTTTTCTTTTACATCACTTTTTATAAGATTAAATACATTTTTATTGAAATCTATAATTTCTTCTGTATCGCTATCAGCATACCAAATAGGATTTTGTCCATACCCTCCACTTACTCCACGAACACCTTTTGAATAAGGAACTTCAAGAGTTCTAAGGTGCTCAGGCAGACAAACAGTGTTTTCATAATTCGCTTTTATATAGTAAAACAGACTACTTCCATTGATTCTATATTCTTTTTTCTTTAATTCTATAGGGCTTCGAAAGACGATAGCATCTGTATACCAACCCACTACACGTGCAATACCTGATAAGTCTTTGGAAAAAAAGACCACAGTAACTCCACTAATATATTCATCGTGTTTCCCTGCACCTATTCTTTCAATTCCAATCGAGCTAGGGCCACCACTATCACCCCATTTTAGAGGGACATATCCATAGATACTTCCATCTGAATCTGGTAAAAAATTATAAATTTCATGGCCTATATTTTCTTCTTGCACAAACTTAAATCCTGAAATTATCCTATCTGTATCAGTTTGCCCTTGATATTTTTTCATCCAGCCAATATTAAAATAAATAATTTTTTGCATCGTCTACTCCTTTATAAATTCTTTCTTAAGATTTTGCTTACACCTTCCCCAATTGCCCTTCAAAGCTCAAGTTTGCATTGCTTTCAGATACAAGCATAAAAAGGCCTTTACCATTGCTTTTACTTGCCCAAAGTTCGCCTATATTTCTTTTTTCTTTCGTATCGTCTGTGCTTAGCAAGTGTCCGCCTTTGTATTCTACTAGAACAACGCGATTATCATTTAAAATTACGACAAAGTCAGGGTAGAACTTATCTGTTGATGTTGGAAGGAAGAATGAATGTGGCTGTCTATCAACATTTCTAACCCACATTTTCACTTTTGGGTGCATATCGATAGCTTGTGCGCATCTAAATTCTTCGCCATTGGATTTTAAATCTCGTGGTAAAGGGTAATAATGCTTCTTAAATTGATAACCACCTGAATATTCTAAATAAGTTTCAGCATAGCCAGATAAAGGAAACTTGAAAGCTTCTTCAAATGAAATTTCAATATGTGCAGTAGGTGCAAATAGTAACTGCTGAAAACCTTTTTTCTGTGCTTCAAGTCGTAACTGTTCAATTTTATTTTTTATTATTGTTGCTAATGCGTCTTTAGCTCTATATAAAGTTTCCATATCAATGCCATCACGTTCTAATAAACCTTGAACGCATCTACGACAAAACTCAAGCATTTTAGGCTGTTCAACATCATCTTGTCTACACTTGCTATCTAACCAACGTGATAAACGTAATTCCGTCCAATTTTCAGGCAAAGCATAAAGCGTATGTTGTTTTTGTGTGATACCACGTTTATAGATGAGTTTTTCACCTTCTAAATCAAAAATATATTCTTTAGAATTAGGGTCATAATTAAAAAGAGAAGAGTCTATTGGTGCTAATCCTGCTTGAATATAGTCAAGCGGTGACCAATTTATGCCTTGTAATATTGTTTCAGGTTCAGCCCATTCTAAGCTTCCCCATACTTCAACTAACATGCGTGGCACAACAAAAGGAATATCTTGCTGTGATAGAGATTTTGGACGAGATTCTTTCACTCTCTGCCTATGCAAGGCAACTTCTTTTTTTACTTCTTCTTTTTGATTTTTGTTTACAAGGGCTAGTATGCTTTCTTCAACAATAGAAGACATACTCCCTTCACTTTTTACAATAAATGAACCATTCTTCTCTTCTATAGTGATATTTTCAACATCTTCAGTAGAAATATGAGTAAAGTCTGGCTTTTTATTTAATGTAATTTCAAGAACAGGCACATTTTCTGGTTCTACAAGCTTACCCATAGGTGAGTTTTTCCAATTATTATTCTGTTCTATAGATACAAGTAAGCCTTGTTGCTGCCTTATATTATTGGCTGCTTCAGCGGAATCAAAGCCCATATTTATCATGTGGTCATACATACTACTTGCTGCGTCTGAAAAATTAGGCGAACGCACATGTGCATAAGCCATATTCAATTCTGCTTGCTTACGAGCTTTTGCATAAGGCATACGCATAACACGCCCAAGTAGCTGTTCAATATCAGTAGCTGATTTCACATTAGCAACTGAACAGAACACATAGGCAAAGGAACAGTCCCACCCCTCTTTCAGGGCTTCGACTGTAATAATATATTTTATTGGGCATGTTTTATCAAAAAGATCCACATTGTCTAGCTCACGTTGTTCACCAGTAGCAATAGCTATTTCTGATTCTGCTATGCCATTTTCAAGAAGAAAGTTTTTTAGAACAGCTACAGTACACTCTTGATTTATTTTTTCTGCTTGAAAAAGAACAAGAGGACGAATATATGCTTCTGTATCTTGACTGGCAAGCTGTTCTAGTTTTGTACGAGTGCCTATAGATTCAAGCACAGCATTTTCCCATGAAGAATGTTCAGTAAGGCAGAAAGGTAGTTTGACCATTTCTTCTGCCTTCAGCTCAGAAGGCGAAACACGATAAAGCACATTACTTTCAACTGGAGTAGCTGTAAATTCAATGACACAAGAAGGATTTACCCTTTTAATAACCTCTCCAGACAGCTTTGAAGTCATCTTGTGTGCTTCATCAATAATCATCAAGGGTTCAAGTTGATGCACCATATTCATAAAGGAAAACAAGACATTCCCATAAGAATCTCTATCTAATCCCTCTGCTTGGTTTGGCAAGCTTTTAAAATGTGGTTCAAAATTTTCATTGTGTCTATAAACACCATATTTGCTTTTTATTTCATCAGAAAGCCTAAAACTTTGTGTTGTTGAAACAACAATACATGTTTTTTCAAATATATCCTTAGGGCGTAAGTTTGTAATGTCTTCAATATCTACAACACACACATTCTGCAAGCCAAAAGCGGCAATAAGTGTTTCATTATAAGGATGAGAAGGTTTATTTAGAGCCTGCACAGTTTGCTTTCTAATTTTATCTGTTGGAACAAGCCAAAGCACAAAGGGAAAATCTCTGGAAAGATAATTTTCAGCAGCAATTTGTACAGTATGAGCAGCTAAAAGAGTTTTTCCACCGCCTGTAGGAAGTTTTAAACAAACATAGGGCACGTCATCTAGCTCCCATCTTGTTCTATATTCATGTGAATATTTTTCTGCTGGCAATTTTTTCACTACATTCTTATATGCCTCAAAAGGAGTGCGAAACTTTGCTTGAAACAAGAAATCTTGAAGAATTGAGAGCGTCTGTTTTTGATATTCTTTTAGCGTAAACATATACTATCTTCCTTTAATGTCGTAAGGAGTTTGCTTAAATTCAATATCCATTTCTTTAAGTCTTTGCGGACTTAATAATGAGCGTTCACCGTAAATAACCTTTTTGCCATCATGCACTTGAAGATCTTGCAATAAAGCTTTGGTAAGCACATTACCGCCATTCACACTTTTATCTTTCAAAATTCCGTTATAAAGCAGATAATAAGCAGTTCCTTCATGTATGCCTAAACATGGAGAATTGGCTTTTTCTTGCATAGGAAGGCCTGTTTCAGCAAACCAAATATGTGCGGCAAGATGAGCAAATGAAATTCCATCTCTAATTGAACCATCTTCTTCAAATATTGGATCGCCTAGTTTATAGAAACGGAAACCGCCGCCGCCAAACCACACTTGCTCAGCTTTTGCGCTTGAACCATTCTTATCATTACACTCATCGCATAAAACTTCTTTACAACTTTTACACAATGATAACTTTGGATTTTCTTTTTGTGTTTGTGAGATTCCACCAAAATCTTCGCTTGAAATAACTTTTTCTAAACGTGGAATGCAATGCGTATTTATGTGGTTACCAAGCTCTATTCCTATATACTTCCTTCCCATCTTGTGGGCTACAGCAGCACTTGTTCCAGAACCGAGAAAAGAGTCTAGGACTATATCGTCTTCTTCTGTTGCTAGTTGATAAATACGTTGTAAAAGACGCTCAGGTTTTGGAGTATCAAAAACGTCTTCATCATTGAATTGTTTGATTTCTTTTTTAGCATCTTGATTATGCCCAACTTCATTATACGTCCATATAGTCATAGAGGTAATCCCTTGTTTCACATCAGTTAAAAACCTCTTAATTGATGGAACACTATTCCCTTCAGAACCAAAATGAATACGGTTATCTAATACCATTTCTTGAAATTTTTCCATTGAAACACGCCAGCAATATCCTTTAGGAGGATGTACAATTCTTCCTGATGGTGTTGTTATTGGGTAGTCTGTTTTTGCATTGTAAGTTTTAACTGACAAGTCGCTTGATTTCCAATCTCCACGCGGATCATTGTCTAGATTTTTATAGCGTTTGTTCATCTCTTCTGAGCGAGGTAATAAGTTAGGTCTCCAAATATTTTTATTTTTAGCATAAACTAAAATATGGTCATGGTTATCGCTAAGCCATTTAGCATCATTTTGAGGTGAGTATTTTTTTTGCCAAATAACATTACTTATAAAATTTTTACGTCCAAAGATTTCATCTAAAATTACTTTTGCATAATGAGCTTCATTATCGTCTAAATTAACCCACATACTCCCATCTTCGCTGAGCAATTCCCTAAGAAGCTCTAAACGAGGATACATCATAGATAACCATACTGAATGCTCTAAATTATCATCATAATGTTCAAAAGCACTTTTAGTATTGTAAGGCGGATCAATATAAATACATTTCACCTTGCCTGCATAGTAAGGTAGAAGAGCTTTGAGGGCATCTAAATTATCCCCTTGAATAAGCATATTTTCATTGTTTTCATCACCATAGGTCTCAACATGCTCTAGCAAACGATAAGGAGCTTTTCCTGAAAGGTGTAAATCATGTTCACGGGTTAACCAGTGTAGTATTGGCATAAATATATCTCTATATGAATTTTGTAAAAGTTTTCTAATGATGTTAATACATTATATTTGAAGTGTAGAGGGTGTCAAGTTTTGGAGAAAATCCATAGAAAAAAATTCTCATAGATTTTTATTATAATTTATGTTATAAATTTAAGAAAGAGATTAATTTACACGGTGTTATGAGGTAAAATATATGTCTTCACATAATGCATCAGGTCAAATGGTAGGATATCTTTATCAAGTCTATTCTGCCCTCCTACTTATACTTGCTCGTGAATCAATTTCTGATGGCTTGTCTATAGAGAAATTTGATGATATTGCTTTTACTCATGGTAATATCCCTATAGACTTGATTCAAACAAAACACCAAATTTATAATAAAGGTTCTTTAGCTGATACAAGCATTGACCTATGGCGAACCATCAATAGTTGGTGCGACACAATAAAAAAGAACAAAATTAATATTTCTACAACTCAATTTACCATTATTACTACCGCTGATGCACCTCAAGGATCTGCTGCTTATTTTCTTTCGGACAACAACTTAAGGGACACTAAAAAAGCTACTACTAAAATCCAAAAAGCTGCACTAGGTATACAGCAAACAACTCAATCATACAGAAATAATTTCCTAAGTCTCAACCCACAGCAACAGGAAAAATTAGTTGAGAATATATATGTGTTTGATAGTGCTGTGCATATATTAAATTGCCGTGAAAAACTAAAAAAACATCTTAAACTCTCGATCTTGCCTTCAAACATAGAAACTGCTTGTGATCAAGTAGAGGGTTGGTGGTTTCAAAAAGCAGTCAAGTTCTTGTGCTCAGAGCAAAACACTTATATCACTCAAGAAGAAGTTATAATAAAAATAATTGAAATTGCAAATAGTTATAGCATAAACGCATTGCCTATTTTTGACGCAGAAAATAAGCCAGATAATATTAACGCTGAAACTGAAAAAAATAAAGTTTATATACAGCAGCTAGAATTAATAACAAACTCAGCTAGGACAATTGAAAGGGCAGTATTAAACCACTATAAAGCAACTTGCCATAGATCACGATGGCTAAGAGAAGGTTTGCTTTATCATGATGACATTGAAAACTATGATAAGCAACTACAAGATGAGTGGGAAAGACTATTTGAGTTCTATAAAGAAAAACTTGAAGCTTTAGATAATGTGACTAATAAAAACAAAAAAAACTATGCACTTGAATTATACAAAGAAATTGAGGAATTAAAAATATTTATTAGAAGTGGTACTCCTCATTCATTTATCATGAGAGGTTCGTATCACACTCTTGCTGACAAACTTAAGGTTGGTTGGCATATAAACTTTTATGAAAAATTATCTAGCCAACTATTGGAGGATTCAAATGAAAAAATGGAGTAAAAGATCCCCTGAAGTTGCATATCTATTAAATCCACCATTTTGTGCATTAATTATTTATAATGCTATTACTTCTTATCAAAATGAGAGGAAACAAGCTTTTCCATTCACGTTACAATATCTACTTTTACCTATTATCTTACATAGCAACACACGAAAAAAAATCCAACCAAGGTCTCATATGTCCGTGTGGCTTCAAAGCAATCAAAACTTATTAACAGACTTTGCAAAACGTGCGAAAAGCCTTATTCCTATAACAAACGAAGCAATCATTTTTTTATTACAATCAAATTTAGTTACTATAAATAAAGATAAACTTACAATTCAAAAAAAAATATCTTCTAGCAAATTTAAAAACCAAAGTGATAAAGAAGTTCAAGAATGTTTCATAAAAGCACAAACTGTAGGAAAATGGTTTGCTAAAAACGGAACAGTTGAAAACATTTACCAAAGTTGGGGAGTAAGACCATAATGCAAATAAAAAAAATAGTTTTATATGGGAAAAACAACGAAAAACGTATTTTAGACTTTCATTTAGGTAAACTTAATATTATTTCAGGACGTTCTAAAACAGGTAAATCAGCCATTGGAGAAATTATTAATTACTGTCTTGGAGGTAAATCTTGCAAAATACCAGCTGGAGCAATACGTAACACTACCGATTGGTATGGATTATTACTTGAACATAATGCTGAATTTCTTTTTATAGCCCGTAAAAATCCTGAAAAAGATCAACTCTCAACATCTGTATGCTGTTATCAACAAGCAATTTCTGATATTCCTGAAAACCTAGAGAATATCTCACTAACAGACATTGAAAATCTAGAGAAATTTTTATCCCAAAAATTAGGTATTTTAGAAAACAAGTTCATTCCTCCATCTGAAAATAGTAGATATCCTTTTTCAATAAACATAAGACACTCTCTTTATTATTGTTTACAAGGACAAAATGAGATCGCTTCAAATAAACTTCTTTTTCATCGTCAAGATGAACAGTTTATTCCTCAGGCAATAAAAGATACTCTCCCTTTCTTTTTAGGTATTATAAATGAACATTCTCTTGCTTTGCAAGCAGAAAAAAATCGTTTGAAAAAGGAATGTCAAAAGATACAAAAAAGAATAAGTGAACTTGAACAATTAGTTGGCACTGGTTTTGAAAGAGGCGTTTTGCTCGTTGAGGAAGCAAAATTTGTTGGTCTTTTAAAAGAAGCAGAAAAAGTTGATATAGAAGACTATGAATCAATTCATCAAGCTCTAGTTGACGTAGAGGAAGCTCCTGAAACTATTCTATCTTTAACTGGTATGGATGAAATTTCTAAACTACAGTCGCAAATTACCACAGATGAAATAGCTCTTGATGAAGTAAGAATTAACATAAATAATGCTAAAAACTTTTTAGAAGAAAACAAAAATTATACAGAAGAGATTTTACATCAGTCAAATAGGTTACAAACTATTGGTTTACTTGATTCAATAAATTTCAATTCTGAAATTTGCCCCATTTGCTCTGCAAAAGCATTCTCGCCCTCTATAAATGACATAAAAAACTCAATTATAGAGCTTTCTGAGAACTTATCTACTGCTAAAAACAAAGCTCCTTATATTTTGTCTTATTTAGAAGAACTTCAAAATAAAGAACAGCAGCTCAATGATTCAATAAAATTTAAAAGACAAGAAATAGACTCTATTTATAAAGAAAATAAAACAGCTTTTGAGCTAAGAGATCTTCAATTAAGAAGATCACGAGTATTTGGTAGGATAAGTCTTTGGCTTGAAAGTATTGCTCTTAATAATAATTCACAAATAGAGTATCAAGCTTTAGAAAAAAACAAAGAAAGAATTAATGAAATTGAAAAATTACTTGATAAAAACATAATAAAAGAAAGTAAAGCACATATTACTAATATATTGTCTACAAAGATGACAAAATGGGCAGAAGAGCTTGAACTTGAACATGTTGGTTCACCATATCGCTTAGACTTAGACAAACTCACTGTTTATGTAGATACAGAAGATCGACCAATCCCTTTAGAGCAATTAGGCAGTGCTGCCAATTGGTTAGGATGTCATTTGATTTCTTTATTTGCATTACATAAATATTTTATTCAACATAAGCGTCCAGTTCCACAGTTTATCTTCATAGATCAGCCTTCACAAGTATATTTTCCTCCTGAGGATAGAGATGAACATGTGGACCGCGAAGAGGTTAAACGAATATACAATTTTATTCAAAAAAGGGTTGAAGAGCTCATACCAAATCTTCAGGTTATTATTGTTGATCATGCCGACTTAAATGAAGAATTCTTCAAAGAAGCAATAATTGAAAGTTGGTGGGATGAAGACAGTGCATTAATACCTGAATCATGGAGTTAAAAACAAAACTTTATATTAATTCTCCTCTAAATATATAGGAAAGCATAAACAAAGGATTAATATGTCAAGACTTAGAAAATTCAAAAGAAGAAATGACAAAATTAAACAGAAAATAATTAAAGAATATAGTTATTCTAATATGCCCTTTGAATATAGAGAAGCTTTACGAATCGTATTTTCTTTTATTTTCTCCCATATCCATTCAATGGCAAAGTATAAAAAAGTATTTATTGATTTTGAACTTACAATGGGAAGCGACAGTGCATATTTCCCTGTAGCTGGAGCTCATCTAGTTATTCTTTCGCGAAAACAAATTCAGAAGATATATAACTTAGTAATAGAAGATAAAACAATTGATATTTGCTACATGTGTTTGTTAGAGGATATAAATTTACTTCCAAAAGAAAAGCAGTTTGGATACCCAATGGACTTATATAGACCAACAATTTTAATCACAGCAATATATTTAATTTTTGGACATGAAGCTACTCATGCATTTGCCAATGATGGCAATCACTCTTTCGAAAATATATATGAACTAGAAAAACAATGTGATACAAGTGCTTCTTCTATGATTATCAATATATTTAAAAATATTATAGCTACTTTCATGAGAAACAATCTATTAAAGAATGTGCCAAGAGAATTATTTGAAGGTGTTTTACTTATGAATATAATGATAGGAGTTCTAATTTTTACTAAATATATAGCAAGCGATAAAAAACCTGAGACTGAAGATTATCTATTGCATAAAGAAAGACGAATACTCTATTTAATAGGCTCAATATTGGCTCTTCCCTTACATTCTTACACAACTAGAGAGATCTTATGCCGTACAGGTGTTCTTATGTATTCCAAAATTTTTGAAATAAGCATCGAAGAAGCAGAAAATATTTTCAACAATATTGCAGAAAAATTTGACAAACTAAACAATTAAACTATGTTATACTATATAATTAAAGTCAATTTTGATAGAAAATAATTAAAGAGAGAAATTTAATGCCTAATGTAGACGATTTCACCGAAGAAAAACAATGCGTATATAAAGACGAAACATATATTGCTCGTGACAATGGTGCTATAATGCGACTATCATGTAAAAACAAAAAAAATCGCTCTTTAGATAACATATGGACTTTTGGAAAATTAGATTCCAAAACAGGATATTTATTAATCGCTAGCGAGCGAGTTCATCGCATAGTTGCGACTGCTTTTCATAGAAAAACAGAGAATGCAGAGCTTTTAGTTGACCATATTGATACAAACAGGCAAAATAATCGTCCTGAAAATTTAAGATGGGTAACTAAACTCGAAAACACATTATTAAACCCAATAACTCGCAAAAGAATTGAGTATGCTTGTGGTGTAGATATCTATACTTTTCTTAAAAATCCCGCAAAATATCGTGATAAATTTTCTGATCCTAGTTACGCTTGGATGAAAGCTGTTACGCAAGAAGAAGCTAACGCAAGTTTAGAGAGGTTGTTGTCGTGGGCTAAAAAGCCAAATACTAAACCGAGTGGCAATGCAATAAATGAAACAATCTTTGAAATTATAGATAAAAATAATTTCATTGAAAAGGAAGATAAGAACTTTGAAGATAACTTTATAGCATCAATAACTGAAGGTGCTGTTCAACGTGATTGGCGTACATCTACAGAATTCTTATGTTGCCCGCAAAATATTTCAAACGAGCCGATTAAAACGTATGCAAACAATCTTGAAATTGGGAAAGTTTTTTCTAGAAATCAATACGGCGAGTCTTTAGTTAATAATGTTGCTTTCGTGGAAGAAAAAAACACTCTATATGTTATTACAGAACAAGTTGATGGTTTTAAACCTTATGCATTAGCTGAAATCACATATGAAAACAATCTATTTGTTCATACAAGTATGGGCACATATTTAAGTCTTTCTGGTGCTGAAAAGCAGTTTACACTTGCTCAAGGTTTAGAATGGTCGGGTGAAGATTCAATAGATGATTATTGTTAGTGGATATCACTAGAATATGCAACAATCTAGCCTAATAGATGTTCAAGTAATTGCAAATACTTTCGCCATGCCTTTAAATTGTTCTCATTCCATTGTGCTGAGACCCAGTATCCTTCTATTTGTTTGCTATATGCACGCAAGCGTCCAGTTTTATCAATCATTTCTGTCTTATTTTTAGAGAGAATTGGGTGCTGTATAATTCCAGTTTCTATTTTATCACAGCAATATATTTTATCTTGAAGGTTTTTAATTTCAGAATCAGGTAGAACTTTCAATAATTTAGGAATAATGTCTTCAAAGTATGCTCTTGAATTATTTTCTTCTCTTTCAGTATATATTTTAATACCTTTAATTAGTACAAAAGCCCTTTCTGCCCTTGGGGTACTCTTGATTTCCTGAGAGGTTAAAGTTTCAAGAGATACTGGCTTTATGTCTCTTTCATTCCTATACTTTACCTCTAAAGAGCAGAGATAGTCCGCCCACTCAGGAAGGTTGTGTTTTCCCCACTGTGCATAAACCCAAAAATTTGAAATCATATTTTTATAAGCTCTAAATCTACCAGTTTTGTCATACATCTCATTTTTGTTTTTAGAGAGCAAGGGGTGAACATTTGAGCCTATTTTAACAAAATTTTTACAATAATAAACAGTCTGAAGTTTTTCAACTTCTTCGCTATCTAAAGCTTGTAGTAAAAGTGGAATTACAGTTTTAAAATAAGGCTCAGACTGGTTACCTGTGCGTACGGTAGGAATTTGAACTCCTTTAATCGTCACAAATGAAGATATATCTTTAATAAATTGATTTTCTTCTAGAATTTTGAGTTCTTCGTCTATAGTCTTACTTTTTTGTATTTCAACTTTTTCTGTTATTGAGGGTGGATTATAAATAGTAGACAAGATAGTTTTTTTGTCTTGCTTTATTTTATCTATAAAGTCTTGATTTGCATTAATCGTTTGTGCAAATCTTTGAACTGTATCTAAATCTCTATATATATCATCAGGATCTAAAGGAATAACATTAGCATGTGACCACCTATTGCGAACATTTTGCATTTCAAAAAGAAAGTTGCGTCCTTGTATAGGTAAATTTTTTATTTGAGAGATTTGCGACCAATTTTCTCTACATATTCTGAGAAGAGCTGCAAGGTCAAGTTCTTTTAGCGACGAGATGCTTTCTCTTTGAACTCGAGCTAATTGTTCCTGTGTCAAGCTCTTTAAGACTAAATTGTGCCACCAATTCTCCGAGCAAAGAGGTAAGTTCGAATCAAGAAAAGTTGAAAGAAGTCTACTTAATTCAACAAAATATTCTGCCATTTTACCATAAAAACTCTGTGGCTGCATAAATTTTCTCCAAATAACTTTATTTAAAAATAAGTGATTAAATAAAGTATGTCAATTTCAAGATAAAAACCAGTTCCTACATAGGAACTGGTTTTAATTATTATAAATATACTTCATTTCTTCACAAAACATCTTAGTCTACAAACTCTTCCTCCCCCACAACCTCAATCCCATTCTCCTTCAACAACCCAGCCGTCAAACCATCACCGTCAATAAGCGTTTTAGTAAAAGTTCCATCATAAATTTTACCGCAACCGCATGAAGGGCTTTTGCTCTTCATGATTGCGAGTTTCGTGCTGTTCTTCTTTGCAATTTCTAGTGTTTTTTGTGCACCAAGGAGGAATGCAGAGGTGTAGTCCACGCCTGCTTTATTGGCAACTTTTATATTCTCACCATTTTTTTGGATTTCGCAAGGCGTACGAGGTGTAGGCAGTCCACCCAGGACTTCTGGGCAGATTGCTATTGCTTTTTTATCATCGACTAATTTTTTGAGTTCAGGCACAAGTGAAGATTTACCGTCATATCGGCAGTTTTCACCTACAAGGCAAGCGGAAATAAGAATCATAATAAAGCCTTTACAGTTTAGATTTATAAAATTGTAGAGGCTTTGCTAAAAATGTCAAACTATTCTATAAAAGATTGTTAAATTCTTCCATGAATTCATCTTTCCTAGCTAACACTGCTTCTTCCCCTTCAACTAGCAGTGCAATAATCTTATTCAAGCTATTATTCATCTCTAAAAATCTTTCTAAAGTTATGGCTTCAGTCTGCACGGTCTCGCCTTTCTGGCTTTCAATTTGTAATCGGATTTTCTCTACAAGTTTCTTACTTTCAGCATGAAGCTCCTCATGTTCTTTGAAATTTTTCTCTAAATCCTCAGTAACTAATGATTCGTCTTCAAGGCTTTGTCTAACACTTTTATACAGATAGTGATTTAAGTCAATAATATTAGCAATTTCTGAGACTATTACGGATATAAGGTATTCACTTTGGCGTAATGCGTCTTCAAGACTGCCTAGCTCTTGTGTCGTACATTTCTTTTCTTGCGAATTTTGACAGTTTGGCATGTTTACCTTTCTTTTTTTATATCTATATTGAATTTATGACTTTTTCAGCCAATGTAAATTTATCTCAGCTATACTTCAAAAGCCTTATTACATTTCTTGCAGTAATATTTTCCTCGCCATTTATCTATTTTTTTGCCAACTTCTTTACCAACAAAAGCTCCGCTTGCTGCTCCTACAAAAGCACCAATTCCTGCACCGACAACCGTGCCACCACCTGGAACAACGCTTCCTAGTGTCGCTCCCACAATCATTCCACTTTTTGTTCCTACTCCTGCGGCTGCTACACCGCTGCCAGCTCCTGTGAGCACACCAATATTTTCTGCAATAGATTTTTGTTCAACAAATTCAGCAGAATCACAGCATGGACATTTTGGATTATTAGGCATAGTTTGCTCCTTATCAATTATACAGTTTATACAGGCAATGTTCTTGCTCTTGCTTCGATTTCTTCCATTTTTGTAACAAGTTTTTCTATTTCAGCTACTTCACTGTCTAGAATTTCGTCCCAAAGCTTATTTTGTCTATCCCATAAAGCCCATTTGAGTGCATGGAAGCTATTCCAAGCAAAACCCATCCATGAGGCATAGTTTGCATTCAAGATATTTTGTGTAACATAGACTTTTCCAGCATTTACAGCGGAAGATGTGCCATAAGCTAGAGCAAGCATAATACGGAATTTGGGATTAAGATTGAGCGGCATAGTGTCAAGAATGCTTTCGCCAAAAGGGGCATCATAAAGTTTCATCTGCTTTACTGTATAAAAGACACGGAGCATCACTTCCATAATCATCATAGGTATGCTAGTAGCTATAAATTGTCTGAAATCGTAACCATTTACATACATATATTCAATTTGTTTACCAAAGGTAGAATCGCCAAAAGGAATGTTGTCAAACATGCGTAATAAACCCATAAAAGGTGCTGGCAAGCCCATGCCACGATTTCCACTTGCTGATGGAGCATTTACGTCAGACAGCAAATGCCCAAACATTCTTCCTATTCGTCGCATCATGCTTTCGTCTGGCATTGGGCCTCTAATTGTCTCTAAAACTTGGATTTTTCCCTCATTTACTACAGTACAAGTGCCATTCATCATATCAACAATACCAAAGATGAAGCCTAAAATAGGATCGTGCGAAAGAGCTTTTAGACGATGGTTATAAGGCGTAAAGCCTTTTACTTTTTCATAAAAAGCATTTGATGTTGAAGCATCCGCTGAACCTATGGTATTACCAAGACTGAGAGTTTTACTCAAATCTGGTGGAATTGCTTTATTGAAAGCATCTTGCACCCAACGATTGAAAGTCCCATTTACTTTTGCATCAAAAGAAGTTGTAGGTTTTGACGGTGCAGAAACAAAAAATATATCTAACATAGCAGCGAATAAACCGCATGATGTAGCTATTGCATAGTCCCAAGCATCTAAAGAATATCTCTTATTGAATTTGATAACATGTTGATTATATTTACTTTCTGCTACTTTAAAATCTTCAACAGAAAGAATATCATCTAAGCTAACTTTATCATAAGTAGCATTAGCCTCTGCATAAACAATTGAAATATCAATTTTTTCTAAAGCTTTATCTGTTGACATTTCAGTAATAAACTTTTTTTTACTTTCTTCAATTTCAAGAAAGTCATTTTCATCAAGAGAAGCAGTATGATTTTTCAACAAAGCTTTGAGTTCATCAATATCAGAGCTAATTTGCTTATGACTTTCATCAATTTTTTTCGCTTTATCTTGGAGTAGTTTTATAGCTTTTATTTCTTCTTGATATGGCATAGCTTCGCCTTTTATTAAGATTTTTTAGCATCTAATAGCTTGATTGCCGCTTTTATTTCTGCAATTTCATCTTTATAGTATTCCGCATTTTCTTGTAAGCGAAGGAGAATACTTGTAAGCTTTGCAATTGCTGTTGAAAGTGCTGTTGCAAGTTTGGCACTTTTACGTTTTTTTGCCAGTGCGTAGCCTGCCACACCAAGAGCGGCTACAGGAGCTGCTAAAACTCCAATTCCTGCAAGCATGCCACCACCTACGACAGCACCTGCGGCAGATAGTCCTGAAGTTATGCCTGCAGCAGATAAGCCAACCACTTTTCCACCAAAGATAAGAGCTGTCAATGAACCAGCTCCCCCCGCTGCCGCACCGACAGCTGTTGCAATTCCTTCAGTTACACCTGGATAGTCTTTTTCTAATTTTACTAAAACTTCAGCCACTTCTTTAGTTGCTTTTTCTTTTTCAGCAATAATACTTTCTTCTGTGAGTGCCATAATCTATCCTCCTATATAAGTTTGAAAGTTTCAGCTCGCATAAATAGAGCTTATAATTTCAAAATAGCATATTAGACTTTTTAAGTCTACTTAAAAGAGAATATAAATCACAATAAGAACAAGTGTGATATAAAAAATAATCGGATATACTAGAACCTAAAATTCTACTGAGGTGTTTTGTATGTCTGAACTTATAGTCGAAATTGTAGGAAAAAATATTGCAGAGCAACGCAAGAAAATAAAATTGAGTCAAAAAGAATTGGCGGCAAAGCTCAACATCACTCACGATGCCATGAGTCGTATGGAACGTGGGAAGATGGCACCAAAAATGTCACGCCTACACGAAGTTGCAAACGCTCTTCAATGCTCGGTCTCATCCTTATTCCAAATTTCTTCCCCCTCTATTCAAGAAAAAGCTCTTGCCATAGCTGAAACATTAGAAAGCCTCTCGCCAGAACAGCAAGAGGCAGTTTTGAATGTGATGTATTCTACTGTGAGTGCTTTGAAGAAGGAATAATCAATAGGCATTTCTTATTTAATTATATCAAAAAAGAAGAAAGCGACTTTATCAATGGTGCAAATCTTGTTATAGACGGCGACATGACAAAGAAGATGATTTATTAAAGACAAGTGTTTATCCTTATTTCCTCTCATTTGCTTCCTTCTATTTTCTGTGTTAGATTTGTATTGTCTTTAAGATTATTATTGATTTTTATATATAAATTTACTTTTAGGAGCTTTTATGCAATCTAAAAATGCCTTATCAAATTTAAAAAATCGTTATGTGGCAGTGCTCAAGAAATGTGCTTTATTGAATGTTTTTGGCACATTAGCTCTAGCCACAATATGCGCAAGCCCCTTTATGGCAAGTGAAGCTTTTGCAGAAGTTACAAATCAAGCAGGGGATACCATTGACATTATGAATGCCAATACTGAAGGTGATACAACCCTCACAAACCACGGCACAATCACCGGTGGTGAAGTTAGTGGTATTACTTACCAAAGGCATGGTATGTATGGATTTGGATCTAATAACTACATTTTCACGAACAATGGCACAATAGCTATAGACTATACAGCACGTAATTCTATCCCTAGTTCCGGCGATGCCACTGCCATTACCCTTGTCCATGGTATGTATGCTTATGGTACAGGCAACCATCGATTAACAAATAACATGAATAGTAGAATGACCATCTCAGCTAAAGGCGGAAGAGCAGAAACGAATTCCGGCGATGTCCTTGCCTATGCCTATGCCTATGGTATGTATGGTCATGAACATAACGTTAGATTAACAAATAGTGGCGAAATGACTGTCACCGCTACAGGCGGAAATGCAAGCTCGAGTTCCGGCGATATCTTTGCCTATGCCTATACCTTTGGTATGACTGCTTCAGGCTCAGGCAGCCATTTAACAAATAACAACACAATTACTGTCATAGCCACAGGCGGAACAACAACATCAACTGCAGGCTCTGTCTATGCCAATGCCGAGGCCTATGGTATGTTTGTGAACGGTGGCAGTAATCATATATTAAATAATTTTGGCACTATCACTGCAAGTGCTACTGTGCAAATGGTAGGTGAAAGAACAAGAGCCTTTGAAGCCTATGGAGAAAATAATTTCACCGTTGGCACGTGGGCAACTACCTTGCGTGATTGGAGTGCAAATGACACTGTTTTTGGTTTAGAGAGTGGGCGAGTAATCACATTTGGAGAAGGCTCAGCAGGAGCGACCCTTATTCTTCGCCCCGATACTGCCGAACGTGGATTTGTGCTTGGGCAAGAGTATAATGTTGCAAATATGGTGTCTATTAATAATGTTCAGCAAACACAATTTGCAGCAGG
>CAYJAZ010000033.1:0-19921 GCA_964368455.1 uncultured Desulfovibrionaceae bacterium | reverse complement strand
CTATAAAGCAAATTTCTTATTTTGCACAATATTTCATAGACACACAAAAAATTTTGCACATCAGAGTTAACAAAACTTAAGCTTATCTTGCAAAATTTTTCCTAAGGTATTTCGATTTTCTCTAGCTTCGCTAGAAAATCTCATGGACGATTAGTATAGGTATCAATTGTATGTAGTTTATTAGTTGATATTTCATTTAAATGTATAGAAATATTCATCCCATTAAAAATGCATTAGCAACTCGTCATTGCGAGGAATGAACAAAGTGAATGACGTGGCAATCCATAATCTTATATATATATTTATATCTCTTTTTCCTCTATTCATTGCTTTGAACAGCTATGCTTGTTCTGTGCATTGTATTTATGAAATATTTATCACAAAACTTGTGCGTATTGTAGAACAGTTATATAAATAAAAATGCTTATAACTGAAAGTATTGATGTCATCACAACAAATTGTCCTGCAAGTTCTGAATTTGCTCCCATAGCCTGTGCCATCGTGAATGATGTGACTGCAGTTGGTGTGATAAACATAACAAGAAGTGCTGTGAGTTGCATGCCGCGAAAACCTAAAACAAGGCTAAGAGGAATAAAAATTAATGGCACTATAATTAATCTTCCTATAATTCCAATGATTAAAGATTTTTTATATTTTTTCAAATCTGTCATTTTGAAAGTTCCGCCTAGTATTATAAGTGAAAGCGGTGTGGCGATTTTAGCTATATCAAGCATTGTATTTTCTACTAAATTTGGAATTTTTATTTCAAAATTTATAAAGAGAAAAGCTAATAATGTAGAAATAATTAATGGATTTTTGCTTAAACCTCGTGCTACAGAAGTAAAGCTTGTTTTGGATTCGCTATACACTTGTAAAACAAAGACACCTAGAAAATTATAAAGAGGTATTGTGAAGGCTATCATAACTGATGTGACAGACAAATTTTCTATTCCATAAATACTTGCAGTAATAGGTAGACCAAATAGAACGATATTTCCACGATAAATAGCTTGAATTAAGACTGATCTTTCCTCTTTTTCTTTTGTTATTTTTGGAATGAAGACAAAAAGAATTAGAAATATAAGACAAGTAGAAATAAGTGAAAAAACTATCATTGGTAATGAAGTTTTTAGGTTAAAATTACTCATGTATATACTAGTAAATAATAAAAATGGAACAAATACTTCAAAATTTAATAGATTTAACTTTTTTAGAAATTCATCATCAAAAAGCTTAAATACTGTTAATAAATAACCTAATGATAACAGGCATATAAGCGGAAATACAACCGATAATGAAAGATAGAGAGTTTCCATGATAACCTTATAATTTTAAACAATATAATCTATAAAAATTTAATTTTTCATATCAGGTTTGATATCAATTATTTTTGTGCCGTCTAGACAATCAAGTCCTTTAACTGTAATTGAATTTTCGCTTATTTCTAGTATTTCTAGAATAGCAATTCCAATTGGATTTGGGCGATAAGGAGTTCTTATTGCAAAGGTGCCATAAAGTTTGTCATTATTACTGCCTCGCGATTTTCCTATGCTCGTTTTTCTTTCCTCTTGTGGAATTTTATCAAGCCAGTAGAGAATAAGGATTTTTTGCGATTTTTCTAATGCAAACAAACCATCTTTATATTCATCATAAATAATAAGAGTAGAGATATCATCATTGAGGGAAATATTTCTCGGACAATCGTCAAGTGATTTATAAGGGCTTCTAACTTCGCCTATAAACAGAAGTTCATTCATTGTAATTTCCTTTAATTTACATTGGCTTGTTTAGGACAAAATTTGATATTCTATCTTTTTAGAAGCATAAAAGAAAAAGAAATTAATTGCAAAAAAATAAGAGCAAAAAAAAATGTGATTTACATTATATAAATCACATTTTTTTATTATTTCTTCATACTACGTTTAGAAGCTTTAAGTGGGTTGACCTTGACTGCTTTTTCTTTTGGTAAATCTTGAATAAGGTGTTTATTTTCTTCAAATAAAACTTTATAGTCAAAACCTAAAGCATTAATTCTTTCTTCCATTGGTTTACGGTTTGAAATTCTGTTTGGATCTGAAAGATTTTTATCTAAATATTTTGCATGTGTAAGGTAAAGTCCTCTTTGGTCAATTGCCATAACAAGTTCTACATTGTTTTCTTCTACATTTTGAACAACCATTGCACTTGCTGTGCCGAAACGTGTGATCATAATCTTCTTCCTTTTGTTTGTTTATTATATGAGAAAAGTTAGCGCCAACTAACTATCTATCTAAAAAAAAATTAAATTAAACTGTCTTCTCTTCTAGCAAAGTTGAGAAGTTTTTCAGCTAATATTGTTGGTGCTATGTTTTTATTTGCAGAATCAGTTATTTGCAAATGAGCATTGGTATTTATCGGTAAGCTTGCATTTGCTCTTTCAAGCTCGTCTTCAAAAGCTTTACGCAATAAAATAAAGGATTCTTCTATTTCAGGATAGGCATTATTTGCACGCCAAGGTAGGCGTAATTTTTGAGACCATAAATTTCCTTTATGTGATATAATTTCAAGACGATAGAAATCTTTATATTTTGGAGTTGTCATTCTTTCATCGACATTTGGATAACAATATTCACGCCACGATTCAAGAGGTTCTGGAATAGTAGATTTGATGATAACCGGCGGAAGTGCCAAAGCTTTTTCAAATTTATCTACACTGAAACTATAAGTGAGAATTGGGCGTAGATTACCTCTTTCTTTTTTTATTGACCATTCAATTTTCATCTATCCTCCACTGTTCAAATAGATAATTTCGCCAAAGGGAAGCTTTTGTTTTTCTTTATTTGTTGAGATCCAGAGAACTGGATAGCTTGGTTCTTCTGGAAAAAGATTGCATTCAAAATCTGTAAACCAGAGTAGACAAGAGGGTTGTATATTCTCTTTTTCAAGAAAAAGGGGAATATCTTTATAAGATGTGCCGCCACCGCCTTGTACAAAAAGTTTTAAGGGTCTGTCGGCACGCGAATAAATTTCGTGTTTTTGTACCTTTGTGTCGTGATACATAATAAATAAATCTGTATCGTAACTCTCTAAAATACTTTCAAGTTCTGCACAAAAAATAGACAATAATTTATCGTCCACTGAACCAGAGGCATCAATAGCAAGAGCCATTGTTTGGATGCGAGGTTCTTTGCGTGAAGGAAGGTATATATCTTGAGAAAGATAGCGTTTATTTGGACTTGTCCATGTAAAATCACCGTCATTACAATTTTCTATAAAACGTTGAAGCAAAGATTGCCAATCTAGTTGAGGCCGCACTATTTTATTATAAAAACGTAATAAACCTAATGGGATATCACCTTGATTTTGTGAGCTCTGCAATGCTTGAGTTATTTGTATGAGTGAATCTTCTAAAGCTTTTTGTTCGCTTTGATTATTATCATCTGACAAAAGAGGGTGATCATTTATTTCACCAAAAAATGAAGCTTGAACATTTTGTTTATTGGAAGATTGTGAATTATTCTCACCTTCTTTGCCTGCTTTATTTTGTTCTGAAGACTTTGTGTCACTTGCATCTGTGTCTTCTGCTTGATTTTCTTTTTTATCTTCATTTTTTGAATTTTCTTCTTGGCTATTTTCAAGACTACCACTTGAAGAATCTTCTTGGTTTTTATCTGTTTGTTCAGCAACTTGTGCACTTTGTGCACCGCCATGTATGTCTTGATCGTAGAGTCGTGAAAGTTCAAGAAAAATTTCGTCAACGCTCATATTATCGTAGGCTTTGTCGTGTTTAAAGAATGTTTCTGGCAAGTTAAAGCCAGCTTCATTTAAAAGACTATTAATCGCATAATCGCATGCTTTATTCCATATCTTTGCATCTCTGCCTTTACGTCTGATATGGTGATTACAAGCAATATGCAGTATTTCATGAGCCTGCGAGGCAATAATATGTTCGTCAGAGAGGACGGAAATAAAATATGGATTATAGCTAAGACTTTTACCATCTGTCGCTAAATTTGGACAATTTTTATCTGATTTTAATTCAAGTTTCAATGCTAAAGAACCAAAAAAAGGATGCGATAAAAGAAGCTCAGAACGAGCTTTTTGCATGCGATTCAAAGCTGTTAACTCAAAAGCTTCTGCATCATTTCTTGTATTCTCAAAACTATCCATAATTACATCAATACATGTGCGTTTTTTTGTGCCCAGAGGTTAAAAGCAGAGCTTTCAACAAGGCTTTGGTCATTGCAAATAGCTGTTCTCATAAGTAAGACAGAAAATTCTACTGGCATACGAAGAGCATAGACAACAACAGCATCAATATTTTCCTTTGTTGTTTTTGAACCTAGAGCTTCACTTAATGCGTAGAGAGTTGCAGGTTCATTTGGAATTTCAATAGTTTCAGGTGAAGAAAGAATGGATTCAACAGTTGGTAAATCTCTCCAAACTTTTAGAAAACCAATAAATTCAGTTGCAGCACTCATACCTATAGTACCTTGAAATAATTCATATTCTACTAAAGCATGTGGTGAAGCATCAAGGATTTTAGAAACAAATTCCCATGAGCGTGGCGATGCAAAGGCTTTACTCGATGATTGTGGATCAAAATCGTGTAAAAGTTTAGGCCTGAATTTTAAAAATGCGATAATTTCTTTGCGTATAGTTGATTTTTCAGCCCAAACAAGCCAGTCTTCAAGGGAAGTGTGCATATCAATATGTACCATTCTATTTGCAAGAGCTGTAGGCATTCTGTGTGTGACTGCTCTGTCTTTGTCGCCATTTCCAGCAGCAATAACTGTCCAACCGTCAGGAAGACGATATTCTCCAATGCATCTGTCAAGAACTAATTGGTAGCATGCTGCTTGCACTAAAGGAGGTGCGGCATTTAATTCATCTAGAAAAACAATCCCTTGCTCTGAATTATCTTCTTTTGGAAGAAAAGAAGGCGGACACCAAGCAGATTGACCCTCTGCTGTTATACGAGGAAGGCCTCGCAAGTCAACAGGATCGAGTAAAACAGCACGTATATCTATGATTTTATAATTTTTTTCTTTTGCTACTTGAGACACAATTTGGCTTTTTCCAATTCCAGGAGAACCCCAAAGAAAAACAGCTTGTTTTATATCAATAAGTGTGTGGAGAGAAGAGATAACTTGTTGTGGATTCACATTTTTTCCTTATATTTTATATCTATGTAGCAAGTATGCGAGATGAATTTTGTAAAACTTTTACAGAGTTGCACACAAAGGCTATAAAGCTTTCACAGAACATAATTCTATGTTTTGCTAAAAAAGAGAATAAAGTTTTTATTAGTAGAAGTCAATTTTATTTTTATAATAAAATTTTATCAATCGAATTGAATTTTAACTATTTTGACAAATAGAAGAAGAAAATACTGAATAATAGGCTCTTTTAGAGCAAATGTTTGATAAATAAGAAATATTAACTTTATTTTAGAAGCCTAAAAACAATCCTATTAGAGATAATGCTGTGGTATAAATTTTGCTTAACTTTATGACTAAGGAATTTTTTACCTAAAGGAGTTATTATGAAAATTAATAGTGATTCTTATAGTTCAAGTATAAACCCTTTATTTTTTGACTCTTTTATTCAAGAGCAAAAGAAAAAAACAAACACTATTGGAAATAGTGGCAATGATTTTGCTTCAACTTTTGCTATGCAAAATTCAAATGCGGAAAATCTTTCCTTAGGCTCGAATGGGCAGAGTTCAGAAAATTTATCAATAGTGGAATCTGTGAATTCAGGAAATGGCCTTATTGATGCAATTTCAGAATATTATCAAGAGAAATTTGAAGAATATTTTAATGAGGCTTTAGCGAAAAATGGTGGAGATGTCAGTGCTGCTTTAGAAAGTGCTAAAAATCAAGTTCCTGCTTTGGCTGATGATTATATAGCTGAAATAGTAGAAAAAATTGCACAAGAATACGCATCAAAAGCAGATGAAGCAAAAGATAATGCAAATGAAGACGATGCTGAAAAATATCAAAATATTGCAGACATGCTTTATTCTTATGCCGAAGAACTAAAAGAAGAAAATACTCTGCATGCCCAAATTTTAAATGAACAAAGACTTCAAGGCAAGAAGCAAGATGAAAGCGTGGAAATACCTTTTTCCAAAGATGAAATAAGGCACGGAAAAAACATTGAGCAAGAGCAAGAAAATAATTCTTTTACTTCTTTATCTCATGCAGAAAAATATTCAAATGAAAAATTAAATGAACAAGAAAAAAGAGAAAAAAATCATGCTATTAAGCAATACAATAAAGCAGCTTATGAATTAATATAGAAAATTTCTCTTTTCTAAACATTGTTCTTGATGTTTCTATTAGAAGTAAGAATTAAGAGTTAAAATCTATTTCAATGATATTGATTTCGCTTCTTGTGCCAAATCTATAGGGCATTTGCCATGGGCCAACTATTTTCCAAAAACCAACACTCACGCCA
This sequence comes from uncultured Desulfovibrionaceae bacterium, assembly GCA_964368455.1. GTDB lineage: Bacteria > Desulfobacterota > Desulfovibrionia > Desulfovibrionales > Desulfovibrionaceae > CAYJAZ01. The sequence goes on along the minus strand of CAYJAZ010000033.1, from coordinate 13,480 downwards.
GAAGTGACAATAGTGTGTAAGTTATCTATTTTTTTATAGCCATAAGCATTTGGTAATCTATATTTGAGCAAAAGATTATAGGGAAAAAATTGTCCAGCATGAGTATGAGCAGAAAGCTGAATGTCGGCTTTATGAGCTAAGCTTTCAGCAAATTCTTGCGGATTGTGATCAAGAACAATGATTGGCTCATTGTCTGAAATATTGTTTTCTTGAAAGAGTTTGGGCAAAGTCTTTCTTTGGCCTTGAGTGTAATCGCGTCTTACATCGTCTCTTGCAACAAAATTTATACCATCAATATTAAGAACTGTATCTCTTAATATTTTTATTCCAAGAGATTGTAAATAAAGAAGATTTTCTTCAACATCATTTCCGTAATATTCATGGTTTCCTAAGATTGTATAAATACCAAATTTCGACTGTAATTTTGAAAATACTTTTGAATAATCGTCTTTTACTTGAGTGTGGCTATTTTGTAAAATATCTCCACCCATAAGGATAATATCAACTTTTTGTTCATTGATTATTTTTACCATATCTTCAAATAAATGTATGTTTGAATGCTTTGTAAGATGGAAATCTGCGACAAAAGCAATCTTTATAGAATCTCTATCAGCCTTTTTTTCAAGTGTGATTTTTGTACGTGTGACTTCTGGATTTCTATAATTATAATAACCAAGAGAGCCAACAAAAAGCAAAAAGAGGGGAATGATTGTGAGAAGATGCTTTTTTTGTAAAGGAAATATTAAATAATGGACAAGAAAAAGCAATAGGCTTACGATAAGAAAATAGTGGGCAAAATATATATAATTACCTAAAAAAATGCCATAAAATTCATTTTCTGTTATGATATTTTTTCTTATTTTTGCTAATGGATAGATAGCAAGCAAAAAAAGTATGCTTGATAAAAGTAGTTTTTTCATATTATCCTCTGAAATATTCGATATAACTTTTGTGTTTTTTGATATAAAATAGATGTTTTTAAGAAATTTGATAATAAAGCAACAAAAGTATAAACAATATTATTTTTGTGTCAAAGCATTTGTTTTATAAGAAATTGTTGTGTAATATTAGTTGTTAATGAAGTTTCGTAAAAAATTGGCAAATTTGCTATTTTAGTATTTATTTTTCTTGACAAGCTCATAAAAAAGATAGATACTTTGATTGTGAAAATAATAACAAGATGGTTTTTCTTTGAATTCACAATGGCTTAAGAAAAGTTTACTCTAGTAGTCAATTGTATTAAGTAAGATTTTTTGGAATGTTTTACAAAGATACCTTTCTTATTCTAAGGAGCAAAAAATGAATATTGTAGAATTAGTTGAAAATGTGCGTAAGGCACAAAAACAGTACGCAACATTTACCCAAGAACAAGTGGATTATATTTTTAAAGAAGCAGCTCTTGCTGCGAGTAATGCAAGAATTAAGCTTGCAAAATTAGCTAAAGAAGAAACAAATATGGGAATTGTTGAGGACAAGGTGATAAAGAATCACTTTGCCTCTGAATATATATACAATTCTTATAAAGATGTTAAAACTTGTGGCGTTATAGAGGTTGATGAAACCTTTGGTATTGAAAAAATTGCTGAACCTATTGGTGTTATTGCTGGTATTATTCCAACAACAAATCCAACCTCAACTGCAATATTTAAAGCCCTTCTTGCTATAAAAACCCGTAATGCTATTGTTTTTTCTCCGCACCCAAAAGCAAAGAAATGCACAGTTGAGGCAGCTAAGATAATACTTGAAGCTGCTGTTTTAGCTGGTGCACCTGACAATATTATTTCTTGGATTGAAGAACCATCAAGTGCTGCTTCAGCTGAACTTATGCGTTCTGCTGATATTATTCTTGCAACTGGTGGTCCTGGACTTGTTAAGGCTGCCTATTCTTCTGGAACTCCTGCAATTGGCGTTGGTGCGGGTAATACTCCTGCAATTATTGATTCAAGTGCAGACATTAAAATGGCTGTAAACTCAATTCTATTATCAAAAACTTTTGATAATGGTGTTATTTGTGCCTCTGAGCAATCTGTTATTGCATTACCTGAAGTATATGATGCTGTGAAAAAAGAATTTATAGCAAGAAATGCATATATATTGCAGGGAGATGAAGTAGATAAAGTTCGTAAGATTATTTTGAAAAATGGTTCTGTTAATGCGGCAATTGTTGGGCAAAGTGCCTACACTATTGCACAAATGGCAGATGTTTCTGTTGCTCAAGAAACAAAAGTTTTACTTGGCGAAGTAGACTCTGTAGAAATTGATGAACCTTTTGCACATGAAAAACTTTCTCCTATTCTAGCACTTTACAAAGCTAAAGATTATGAAGATGCTTTGCAAAAAGCAGAAAAACTGATTGAAGATGGCGGAATGGGGCATACAAGCGTTCTTTATGCTGATGAAGTTTTAGCAACAAAGAAGATTGAAGATTTCGCACTTCGCATGAAAACAGGCAGAATTTTGATTAATATGCCATCTTCCCAAGGTGCTATTGGCGATATTTTCAACTTCAAACTTCCTCCATCCTTGACTCTAGGTTGTGGTTCTTGGGGTGGAAATGCTGTTTCTGAAAATGTTGGTGTGAAGCAATTGATCAATATAAAAACTGTGGCATCAAGGAGAGAGAATATGCTTTGGTTCAGAATTCCTGAAAAGGTGTATTTCAAATCAGGCTGTCTTCCAATTGCTCTTGAAGAGTTGAAACACAATAAGAAAGTCTTTATCGTTACTGATGAAACTTTAGCAAATCTTCGCTTCACAAGCCATGTTACAGATGTTTTAGAAAAACTTCATTTAGACTACAGAATCTATTCAGATATTCAAGCTGATCCAACTCTTTCAAGTGTAAAGCGTGGTGCAGCGGCAATGTGCGATTATAATCCTGATGTTATCATAGCTTTAGGTGGCGGTTCTGCAATGGATGCAGCTAAAATTATGTGGGTTTTATACGAACATCCAACAGTTGATTTCAAAGATTTAGCAATTACCTTTATGGACATACGTAAAAGAATTGTTCAATTTCCGAAATTAGGCAATAAAGCCAAGTTCTGGGCAATAGCAACAAGTGCGGGTACAGGTTCGGAAGTCACACCATTTGCAGTTATTACTGATGATGAAAGTGGTATTAAATATCCGCTTGCCGACTATGAATTAACACCTACAGTGGCTATTGTTGATACGCAGCTCATGCTCACAATGCCAACAAGCCTTACTGTTGCATCAGGCATCGATTCTGTCACGCATGCTGTTGAAGCTTATGCTTCAATTATGGCGTCGGATTTCACAAATGCTATGGCTCTTGAAGCAACAAGACTTTGCTTTAAATATTTGCCTGAATCTGTAAAAAATGGTGCGGCAGCGGTTAAAGCAAAGGAAAAAATGGCACATGCTTCTTGTATGGCAGGAATGGCCTTTGCCAATGCTTTCTTAGGTGTTTGTCATTCGATGGCACATAAATTAGGCGCACATTTCCATATTCCACATGGTATTGCAAATGCATTACTTTTAGACGAAGTAATACGCTATAACGCAACTGATAAACCACCAAAAATGGCAGGTTTTGCACAATATCAATATCCAGATGCAAAAGAAAGATACGCGAATATGGCTGATTATCTCAAGTTGACAAAGGGTAGTGAAACAAATGAAGAAAAAGTGAAATTATTGCGTAAAGCTTTTGCTGAACTCAAGGCTGAAATTGGCATTAAAGCTACGATAGCTGATTATGGCGTGCATGAAGAAGAGTTTTTAGCAAAATTAGACGTCATGGTTGAAGAAGCTTTTAATGATCAATGTACTGGTGCAAACCCAAGATACCCACTCTTTGAAGATCTGAAAACTATGTATCTAAGAGCTTATTATGGCGTAGAAAAATACACACAACTCTACGCAAAGCCACAAGAAAAAGCAAAAAAAGCTAAATAATACTAAATAGTTTCTTAATTACAACTAGCTTTGGCTGTACACAAAACTTTTTCCCCTTCAGTTTTGTTATACAGCCAAAGCTTTTTTATTTAAATGTATTGCGTGAAATATAAAAATAATATAATATATACCAAAAATAATACACATTGAAAAATTTTCACGTATTATGAAATAAAGGTTTTATATTAAAATTAACAAAGTAGGTTTTATGAAGTTTTATAGAGTTTTTATCTTATTGTTGTTATACTTTGTTTCTATGTCAACTAGAGGACTGGCCTCTGAAAAAATAGATCTTTCAGGTTCATTAATAATTACTGGTGCCGCTTATAATAATCTTAATCTTATGGATAGTTCATTAAGCAACTCCCAAGAATCTTTTGATGTTTTTCAGCGTTTTGAAATAAATCTTGCCTTGCGTGCTTCTGAAAACCTTGAAGCTTATATGAGTTTATATATTCCTTCAGATGGCGTGTGGGGTGAAGATTCTTTTGCTATAGGCGATAATGTAGACGATACTAATGAGATTGAATTTAATTTAGCTTATATAGACTTTTTTGTGCCTTCAAGCCAAATAAATTTACGTATGGGAATGCAAAATCCTGCTTATAATTCAGCACTTGGTTCTGCAGTTTTAGACGATTCTGTTGTGGGAATAAGCCTTACTTCGCCAGTAAATGAGCATATTTCACTCAACGCTTCTTGGTTTCGCCCTCAAAGTGATTTTGGAAAAAGCAAGAGCACTTTTGATGTTTTTGCTCTTTCTTTGCCAATGATTTTTGATAAAATAAACTTTACTCCATGGTTTATCTATGGAATAGCAGGCGATAATTTTGTTGATGAAAATAAAAATGAGAATGGAATTAATCCAGAATTGCTTTCGCCTCTTACTGCAAATCCTTTAAAATTCGGCCAAGATGAAGAAGTTTCAAGCCTTGGACTTGTGCAAGAAAATAATTATTGGTTTGGTTTTAATGCTGAATTTAATGTATTTGATCCTATTAAAATGTCTTTAGGCTTTACATATGCTGGCACAGATTCAAAAGATACAAACCAGACAAATGCCTATTTAATAGATGCTTCTTTGTCTTATCATGCAAAAAATGGTTCTCCGATGCTATTTGCTTGGTATTCTAGCGGGGATTCAAATGATGCAGATGCAAAAAATCATAGAAGAATTCCAGAAATTTCAGCTTCTTGGGATATGGTAAATACATTGTTTTTTGATCAAAGCATTTATGATATAGCAGCAGGATCGGATGTGAGTTCGCCAACTGGTACTTGGGGTGTGGGTTTGGCTTATAATGCTTTTGAAATTTTCAAAGATGTACAAATTGGCGGACATGCTATGTATATAGCTGGAACAAATGAAGAATTAAATACTTTAACCGCTTTTGATCCTCGCTATCTCACAAAAGAAATGAATATTGTTGAATTAGGCATGTATACAAGTTATGATATATATAAGAATCTTCAAATGGCTTTTGAATTCAATTATTTAATAGGAGATTTTAGCAATAGTAATTTTTATGGTGCAGAAAAAAATGCTTATCGTGCTTTGCTTGGTTTTCAATACGATTTTTAGTTTTTTATTGAATAGTTAGAATGCTTTATCCTTGCTTGTTTTTTTTCAAATCTTTTTCTTCAAATCCTTGTTAGAAGAGGATAAAAGCAAGATTTTGATGATTTTTTTTTCTTTACATTTTTATACTTTTTTCATAAGCTCACTTTTGATTTTTGTACTTCTTTTTGCGGAGCTTGGTAAGAATGGAAAATTTTGACTTACTCTATTTTATTATTGCAGCTGGTTCGCTTTGTTTTGCTATTTCTGGCGCTTTAGTAGGTTATAAAAAACATATGGATGCCTATGGCATGTTTATTCTTGCCTTCGTCACAACGGCTGGCGGCGGTACGGTTCGCGATATTATGCTTGGCAGACTTCCTTCTTTTGTTTTAACAGACGGAATGTATGCTTTTATGGCTATATTAGGAACTTGCATTGTTCTTGTTATGCCAAAAACTGTGGAACGCAATACTTTAATTCTTAACGTGAGCGATGCCATTGGGCTTGGCGTTTTCACTTGTATAGGTGCAAGCGTTGCTCAAGCTGAAGGCGTTGATTGGTATGGAATAGTACTTTTAGGCACTATGACTGCGACTGTGGGCGGTATGATGCGTGACATACTCTCGCGTGAAGTTCCTTATGTTTTGCAAAAAGAAATTTATGCTTCAGCAAGTGTGCTTGGTGGCTTTATGTTTATAGGTTTGCATGAATTGGACTTCAGCTTGAATATGAATATTTTGATTTCATCAATATTTACAACTTCTTGCAGATTGTTGTGTATGTATTATAATATAGACGTACCAAAAAGGCTTCGTGGTTAGAAAATAGTCATTTTATATAGATTTTCTTAGCTTTTATAGCTATTTAAGAAGATAAGTATTTGAATCGTTAGGAGCATTTTCTCTGACTGTGTCTGTGTATTCGCGTACAGCATGGCAAACAGTGATTTTATAATGAGCAAAAAGTTTTTCCTTGCCTTCTGCTTGACTAAGCCTGTGTTCAAGCTTATTTCGCCATTTTTCTACAGCTTCTTCATTTTCCCACACATTCATAGAAAGCAATTTTCCTTCATTATTCAAACTTTCAAACCTTTCAGCAGAAATAAAACCTTCTGCATTTGCAAGTAATTGCTTTAAAGTTGCGGCTAATTCAAGATATTTTGCCATGCCATCTTTTGTTGGTGTTACTTCAAATAATACAATAACTTTACTCATTTTTTTCTTCCTATCTATACTAAAACATGGGGAATTATTTTATTTTTTAATTCTAGACTATATTTTACAAATTCTACTGGCTAAACATTCTTTTATTTTATTGATTTTTCAACTTTTTTATTTTATTTGTAAACACACACAGCCTAATAGTATTGTAAAATACATTCAAGGAAAATATATGTCTTTACTTAGCAAATTACAAGCTCTTATTATCTTGATTGCTGCAATCTCAGGTTTAATGCTTGGAATGTTTACACCTTTGTCAAACATTTCTTTAGATATTGTAGAAATATTTTTAATCCTTCTTCTTTATATTTTATTTTTATCTCTAGATTTACAAGAATTAAAAAAGGCAAGTTTAAATGTAAAATACACTTTAAGCTCTCTTTTTATAAATTTTATAATTACGCCTATAATAGCTTATTTATTGGGACTTTTATTTTTTCAAAATTCTGTTGAAATCCGTATAGCTTTAGTCATGCTTTTAGTAACACCCTGTACTGATTGGTATTTAGTTTTTACTAAATTGGCTAGGGGCAATTTTGAACTTAATTTGTCTCTCTTGCCTATAAATTTAATTTTACAAGTGCTTTTATTGCCAATCTATCTTTTTCTTTTTTTTGGAAATGTTGTTGAAATAGAGATAGGAGGCATTGCTCTAAGCATTGTGAGGGTTTTGTTTATTCCTTTTATTTGTGCAATGATCACAAAGTATTGTATAGCAAATAATAGAAAGGTAAAAAATTATATTTCTGACAAAAGCGATATTTTGCAATTGATTTTTCTTTGTCTTGCAGTTGTTACAATGTTTGCTTCAGAAGGGCAAAATCTTTTAGATAATCCCTTATTATTGCTCAAACTCTTTATTCCATTACTTTGTTTTTTTACTTTTACTTTCTTTATTGCAAAAATAGTGGGCAAGATCTTTCATTTCAAATCTGAAGATATTGTTTCATTGCAAATGACAAGTTTAGCTAGAAATTCGCCCCTAGCACTTGCTATCGCAGTTGCAGTTTTTCCAACGCAAGCACTTATTTCACTTGCACTTATCATCGGCCCATTGATTGAATTGCCTGTGCTTTCAATTGTTGCAGGAATTTTGAGAAAGAACAAAGAAGAGGGAAGAGCAATTTAAAAAGTCAAACTATGTGCTTTTATAAAGATATTTTCTTCTAGCAAAGGGGCATTGACTACAGTTGCATTGGCTCCAACAAAGGTATCTCTTCTTACATATGTTCCGCCAGTAAGAACGCTTGCTGGTGCTATATGGCAATTGTCTTCTATTTGGCAATCATGCTCAATTAAAGCTTTTGAATTAATTATACAATTCTTTCCTATATTGACAGAAACATTCACAAATGCATCGGCCATTATAATGCTTCCTTCGCCTATTGTTGCGTGTTGAGAAATGTAGGCACGCGGGGAAATAATTTTTGCAAATGTGCCGCCAACTGCTTTAATTTTCGTGTATATTTCATTTCTGAGAGCAAAAAGTTTGGTATTTGCAAAAGTTATTAAAAATTCATGCGTATGAATGTATTTTTCAAAATCCTTGTCTGAGCCGATGACAGAATAATTAAGAATTTTATTTCCTATTTTTTCTGGGAAATCTAAAATGCCAGAGATAGAATATTTGTTTTCTTGTTCAATGACATCGATACAAGATTTGCAGTGTCCACCGCCACCAATCAATAATATCTTCTTCATAAAAATTCCCCAAAAATATTTTATTGCACAATAATTTAGCAGTCTTATAAATAAGAAGATATAGTTCTTACAACGTGTTTCAAATCTTCTTCGTTTAAATTTGAACTGCATGGAATATTTAACACTTTTTCATAATAGAAATAGGCTTTTTCAATTTTATAGACTTCACAATCAAGATAAGGCTTTAATGTGTGAATCAATTTCCATAGAGGACGGCTTTGAATTTTCTCCTTGGCAAGATTTTGCAAAAGAGAGTCTCTTTTAGTTGCACTATCAACTAATAATGAATAAAACCAGTGGTTTGATCTGTAGTTTTTATTGAAAGGCAATAATTTTAAGCCAAGTTTTTCGTAGAGTTTAAAATTTTTTGTTTTAATTTCAATAAATCGTTCAAGTTGTTCTAATTGAGCGAGGCCTATAGCGGCTTGAATATTAGTCATTCTGTAGTTATAGCCAATTTCGCTATGTTCATAGTAGATTTCATCGTCTTTAGCTTGAGTTGATAAATAGCGAGCTTTTTCTACATCTTCTTTCCTGCGAGCTGTCAAAGCACCGCCACCGCCAGTTGTGATGATTTTATTTCCATTGAAAGAATATATGCCAAAATCAGCATAAGTGCCTGCAAATTTATTGTCTGATAAATGATAAGAGCCTAAAGCTTCGCTTGCATCTTCAATGACTTTTAATTTATATTTTTGAGCTAAAGACATTAATGCTAACATATCAACAACATTGCCAAAAATATGCGTTGCAATAATTGCTTTTACTTGCCTTTGACTTTTGATATTAATAAGAATTTCTCCATCAAAAGAACATTCATTTTCAATAAATAAAGCAACTTTTTCAACATCAAGACAAAGCTCATCATTGCAATCCATAAAAACAGGATAGGCATGTTGATACTTTATTGGATTCACGCCTGCAATAAAGGTTAAAGTAGGAACTAAGACTTCGTCATTAGCTTGCACTTCAGATAATATTAATGCCAAATGAAGAGCCGCCGTGCCGCTTTGTAAAACACAAAGATCTTCAGCTTTTATATATTCTGCAAGGTTTTTTTCAAATTTTTCAATAAGTTTTCCACTTGTTGAAACCCATTCTGTTTCAATTGCTTCACTTGCGTATTTTAATTCATTGCCCTTGAAATTTGGCACTGAAAGAGGGATAAAGTTTGACATTGATTTTACACCATTGAATTTATTTTAAGTGATTATATTTTTTTTTGCACACGGGCTTCTAAAATTGTTTGCATATTCTTCATTTCTTCTATTTGTCCCATATCTAACCAAGAATCCCCAGTTACTGGAAAAACTCCAATATTTTCACCTTGTTCAATAAGTTTTGTAATAAGATCAGGCATATCAATGTATTCATCGTCATTAATATAGTCCAAAACCTTAGGCTCAAGCAAATAAACACCTACATTTGTTAAAAAGGAAAAAGAGGGTTTTTCTTCTAGAGAAATCTTACCATTATTATCAACCTTAATAATGCCGTACGGAATTTCCATGTCTTTAACTGCACCGACAAAGGTGATAAGGTTATTTGATTCTTTGTGTTTTTTGTAAATAGAGACATAGTTTGCTTCAAGTAAGATATCGCAATTAGAAACAAAAAAAGCGTCTTGCATTTTATTTTTTAATAAAGCTAAACCGCCAGCTGTTCCTAAAAATTTACTTTCTTCGTGAAAAAACAGATTGAAATCCTTGTCTTCATCCGAATAATAGGCTTTTATGATATTTTTTTTATGATTTAATACGAGGTGAAAATTTTCACAACCGTATTCTTTGAAATTATTTATCACACGAGTACAAATTGGCAGATCACCAATTGGAATAAGGGCTTTAGGTAAAACTTTTGTGTATGGATGCAGTCTTTTACCAAGTCCGCCAGCCATAATGACTGTAGAAATTGATTTATTTAATTGTGGTTTTTGAAATAGTTTTTTATTTGTTTGAATGGGTTCATCCCAAAAAATAGCGTCGACTAGCTGATTTTGCGCATTTACAATAGGATAGACGGTATGCTTATTTTCTTTTTTGAGCTTATTTATAAGATTTTCTGAATTTTCTTGCCATACTTGTGGATTTTTATTCATTGCAGAAGTGATATTCGCCGTCAAATCACCGCCTGATAGAATATAATTACGCATATCTCCATCAGTAAAAATTCCTACAAGAATAGTATTTTCATCAACAATTAAAGCGCATCTTTTACCTGTTGATGTAATGTTTTTGATAACTTCTTGAACAGTTGAATGGGGGGAAACAATATATTTTTTCACTTTATTCATGTTACACACCATAATAATTTTTATTTATAATTCATGGCTGCAAAGCTCAATCTATTTATAATTTACACATTCTTTAATCATTTATATCACAAGTTTAATATATTCACAAGTGATTAGCTTAGAGCCGTCAAACAAGTATAATTTCTGTTATAAATAGTTTTTTTTAAAATTTTTTATAACTTGATTCAAATTAATAAAACTTGACAATTATAGTTCTCGAAGTAAAATTAATTGTATATATTTGCCTTATATGCAATTAAATGTCTGCTTAACTAATTGATTATTCAGTTTTAAGATTTATAAACATGGAGCAATCTTGAATATATTAATAATTTCTTTACGCCCTGTCGTTACACCTCAAATGCTCCACGCCGTTATAGGGCAATGGCTTAATCCTATTATTCAAAATAAATCTCAAGTTAAAGTTGTTTCTTTAGTGTCTGAGGATTTATATAATGAATCAATAAGTCTTGATATTCCGCTTATTAATCCTCTGATATTGATGAAAGATTATGGTTTTGAGAAAGCACGTAAGGCTTTAATTTCTGAGAATGCTGTTACAGATAATTCTTTGAGTATATTAAATAACCTCACTTTGTCTTTAAGTAATGAAGAAGAAGATAAGGTTTTAGAACAATTATTTAAAATAAAACTCAAGGGTTATAAGCCTGATATAATTCTTTCTTTTTATGGTGCACCAGAAATATTTATGCGAAAAATATTTCCAAATACATTATGTTTTTGGCTTGATAATGGACTTTTCTCGCGTCCGCCATTCCCACATACAATTTATCTTGAGCCTATTGGCAAGAGATATAATTCGCTTAATGGCTTTATGAGCAAATATAAAGAGAATTTTAAAAATATCAGAATAGAGGAAGATGAAAAAAGCATTTTACGTGATTTCAAACATGAATTACGTACTGTAATCACACAACATTCTCCAATAAATGAAAAAATTCTTCATTATAAAAATAAATTTTCAAAACTTCTTCTTTTGCCTCTTTCTTGCTGTGTTGAGACAGAATTTTCTACAGATATAGATTTACTTAACGCTGTTTTAGAAAAAACTCCTGCTGATGTCGGAATTATTCTCACTCAGCACGATTCTTCACAATCAAAATGTAATGATGCCTATATAGCCAAACTCCAAAAACAATATCCTAATCTCATTTATTTCTCTGAAATAAATGGATTAATTTGGGGATCTTCTTCTTTGTATTTCTTAGAGCATGTTGATGCTATTATTGGACTTTATTCAACTCTTCCTCTGCTTTCCTTAGTGTATGATTTGCCTGTGCTTTCATTGGTTGACGGCATTCACGAAGCGTATCAAATGTCTACTTTTATTGATGGAATTAATAGTTCAAACTATGCATTGGCAAAATCAAATGATAAAGTGCTTTATTGGTATCTTACTCATTATATGTTGATAATGAATTTGATGGTCAATGATCCTGCTAAACAATACGATTTCTTAGAAAAAAAACTTATGCATTTCAATAGTTATGGAGTGGATTTTAACTTCTTCACTGAGCATAATAATCTTGCACAAATCTGTGCTTATGTTTTAAATCATGTAAAAGCGTATTATTTCGCGAGTTCACATAAAGACGAACAAATAGTGAAATCCTTGTTTGCCACTAAAGAGCATAAAGGGCTTGTTCCTCTACATATGGCCGCCCTTTTAGGGAAGATTGAAGAAATTGCTTTTTGGCTTTCAAAAAATATTTCTATTAATGTGAGCACAGAAGATGCCTACACTCCTCTACATTTTGCTTGTGAAGCTGGGCATATAGAGGTAGTTGCCTTTCTTTTAGAACATCGAGCGTATCCTAATTGCCGAAATAAAGAAAACGAAACTCCTTTGCATCTAGCATGTAAGAATAATCATCTAGAAATTGTAAAACTTCTTGTGGAAAAAAAAGCAAAAACTACTATTATTTCTGCTTCAGGCTGCACCGCTTTAGAATATGCTAAAGAACATACAGAAATATATGACTATTTGTCAAAACTATAAATTACAAGCCAAAGCAAGGCAATACAAGGCTATGAGCTTGCACAAAAACTTGATTAAATAATAGATTTGCATGATACTCTTATTTAAAGATTTTGAAAAACCTAAATTTTCTTTATATTTCTGAACTTTTAACAAAAAGACAAAAGAGTTGGCAAATGACAAAAATAAAAGACAAATATACGTGTTCACTTATTTTAACAAATGACATCTTAGGCGGAAAATGGAAATTAAGAATTTTATGGCATATTTCACATGGAGATAATCGCTTTTCACTTCTAAAAAAAGCAATTACAGATATTACACATAAGATGCTTATTACACAGCTTAAAGAGCTAGAAAATAGTGGTATTTTAGTGCGAACTGATTTTAACGAACTTCCTCTTCGTGTGGAATATTCAATATCTGAGAAATACAAAGGTATTGAACCTTTACTAGAAAATCTATGTGCCTTTACTGTTGATTACGCAAATAAAAATGATATAACAATCTTTGAAAAATAAAATTTGCTTTAAAATATAAAGTTTTCTTTTTAAGGATAGGTACAAAAAAGTACCTTATTGCACCATTTAAAAAAAGTGCTACTGTATAGGCAGTAAAAAAAAGGAGACTAGTAATGACTAATTTAAACTCGAAAAATAATGAAAAAAACGCATACCCAAGAGCTTTCTCACACATAGGCTTATCTGTGCCAGATTTAGAAAAAGCTGTAGAATTCTATAAAGAAGTTATGGGTTGGTATGTAGTTATGCAACCATCTGTAGTAA
>CAYJAZ010000032.1:0-20285 GCA_964368455.1 uncultured Desulfovibrionaceae bacterium | reverse complement strand
GTTGTTATTAATTACCATTGACATAAGTTATTCCTCCATGAATATATGTCCAACTGATCTACTTCCTTGTAGCTCAGTCAAACTCAAAGCTCCTGGTTTTGGATTTTGGCATTGGATCTTTGAGTTAAGTTTACTGTCAAAGTTGAAATTTTTTCTATAAATAAACTTTATTTATAAAGGTTAATTTCAACTTCGAAAACCTCGTTTCCAAACTCTTTTGCAATTCCTTATATGCTAGAGAGTTTTTTACCTCCTCACTTCATACTTAGTTGAAGCTTGAAAGATAGAAGCTTTATAAGCCTTACTTAGCTTATAGCAAATACCGTGCCAAAACTTTTTATTTCTTTTTTATACTTTATAAAAGATGAAAATATTAAAGAGGGAAAAAAATGCATGTTTAGAAAATATTGTTTGTTTTCAAATATTTATGCATATAAAAATAGTGTAAAAGAGATATGGATTTGTAAGAAAAGTATAAAAAAAGTCTAGATTTTTTCTATTAAAAAGGCGAGGGGGAAAAATTTACCTATCTGAAAATGTTTTTTTGACGCTCATTTTTTATGGAATTTTTTAAAAAAGTGAAAATTTTGCATTTATAGAGCTTCAACTATTATTGAATTTGTTCTAAAAGAGGCAAAACTCTATGGATAGAGAAAAAAGATATGTTTTGTGTAGTGGAAGTTGGTTTTTGTAGAGTAAATATTTTATAATGCTTTAAATAAAAAAGCTTCCCTTTCTATATATAGATAGGGAAGCAAGTACGTCATTTTAGTTTGCACTTTATCTGTTTGAAATTATAGCATAAAAGTGAGCGTAGCGAACAAAGACTTTAGCGGAGGATTATCCTCACGCGAAACAAGAGCCACGCCTCTTGTAAGCGAGGTTTCGAGCACAACGTGCCGAAACAAATGAGAATCACGTAGGGAAGCAAGACTTATTATTTTGAATAGGAATATATTAATTGTTAATTATATTCTTTCATCATTTTTTTGATTCTCTTGAGTAGTGGTTCTTTGAGACTTTCGTCTTTGAGTGCAAATTCAACGTTTGCGGCTATGTAATCAATCCAATTACCAGCATCGTAACGTGTGCCTTTGAGTTTTACGGCAATCATGCCTTCTTCTCTACAAAGAGTTGCGAGGGCGTCGGTGAGTTGAATTTCGCCTCCATGTCCTGCTGTTACTTGTTTGAGGTGGTCGAAGATTCTTGGTGTGAGAATATATCTACCGATGATAGCGAGGTTTGAAGGTGCTTCTTCTTGGCTTGGTTTTTCAACTAAGTCGTCTAATTCAAGAATGCCTTTTTCTATTTCTTTTCCTGAAACGATGCCGTATTTATGTACCATATTATCAGGTACTTCCATTACACCAACCACAGATTTATTGTATTTTTTTGCAACCCTAGCTAATTGCTCTACGCCGGGAACTTCACCGAAAATCAAATCATCGCCAACCATTACAGCAAAGGCTTCATTTGCCACTAAATGTTCAGCACAAAGCACAGCATGGCCTAATCCTAATTGTTTTTTTTGGCGTACAGCCATCACGTTTACCATTTCAGCAACTTCGCGCACTACCTTTAATAGATCAACTTTACCAGCTCTTTCAAGAGTTGCTTCGAGCTGAAGGTTGTAGTCGAAGTGATCTTCAATGATTTTCTTTTCTTTATTTGTGACGAAGATAACGTCTTTTACGCCTGAGAGTTCTGCTTCTTCCACGATATATTGAATAACAGGCTTATTGTAAATTGGGAGCATTTCTTTTGGAATGTTCTTGCTTGCAGGCAATGATCTTGTGCCCCAACCAGCCACGGGAATAACAACTTTTCTAATATCCATATAAAACCCCTTTTTAAACTTTTCTAAAATGTAAAGAATTTATTAAAATATAGCAAGATAAAAAGAACTTAGATTATATATTATTAGGGTGTTTAATTCGATATTAATAAAAAAGATAGCATACTTTCTTAAAGATTTAGAAAATTAATAAATTTCATACATTTTATAATCTCTTTACTTTCTTGACAAATGCACACAAGAGTTTTAATATGCATATAGAATAAGAAAATAAGTTTAATACACATTTTAACTCACACAATTTATGAAAAAAAATAAAATTCTCTCAATACTCTTTTTACTTTTCACAGTCTTTGTTCAAAAATCCTATGCAAATACAGATTTATTGCAAAATATTCAAGATAAATATCAACAAATTCAAACTTTTACTTCTGATTTTACTCAAGAACTCTACCATAAACAAAGTCAACATACGCAAAATAAATCGGGTGTTTTTAGCTATCAAAAAGAGAGCAATATTCGTTTTGAGTATGAAAAACCGCATGAAGAGCTTTTAGTTGTCAATACTAAAGAAATCTGGAACTATATTCCTGACGAAGAAATTGCGTATAAATACAATGCTTCTTTGCTTGCAAATTCTAATAATATTTTCTCTGTTATCACAGGTAAAAGCGCTCTCAATAGCGATTTTGAAGTGGAATTTAAGCAAGATACTGTACTGCAAGGTAAAAAAGTACATTCACTTGTGCTCTATCCTCTTGGGCCAACCCTTGAACTCACGCAAGCAGAGCTTCTCATAGATGTAGCTACTAAATTGATTTTACAAGCAAAAATCTACGATTTTTATGGCAACACAAATACGCTTACATTTTCTAATGTCAAATTAAACACTTCTATGTCAAAATCTTTATTTGTGTTTACGCCTCCAAAGGGTATTGATATTGAAGACAATAGCAATGCTTCTTCTTTTTCTGTTCACGATTTTTAATATATCTTTTATTATAGAGGTTTAGATTATGGTACATTTTTTATCTTTCAAGAAAAAGCTTAAAGAAAATATTGCCGATTTATCTGGCGAAGAGGGTAATAATGAAAGATCTTTACGTCCGCTCTTACCTCTTTTGCCAAATGTTATTAAGGCAAGTATGGATAAGAATGCACCAATTCTTCCAAAAATCACAGAACTTTTCACACAAGAAGACATACATTCTTTCACAGATCTTTCTCTTTCATTGATGGCTTGTGCTCTTGCAGAAAGAAAGCATATGACTGTACAAGATTATGAGGAAATACTTGTTTTTTGTAAGGAAATTTTTGGCGAAGATGTGCTTGACACTCGCTTTCAAACAAAATTACATGCGGCTTTGCTCAGGGATTATTCTACACATGAAAAAAGACTTGTATGTATTGAAAATTTTAGAAGATTTTTAATTGAAAATAAAAGCGATCTCAATCTTGCATCGCCTATGCTCAACAGTCTTTACAAGGCCTTGTATGAATTGACATTGCAAGCTCAGAGAAAGAAATATAATTTTTCTTCACGTTTTTTTGATGAAGCTGAATTACTTTTTATGGAACATAAACTTCAAAAAAAGAAAGAAAAGCTTTTTTCACTTTCTTTTTCAAAGAATGAAGACAATGAAGATAAAAATTCTTTCTTTTCATTCACTAAATTACCTGCTTTATTGCCACAAAATGCAAAGAATAAAGCTTTAAATGTTGAGAATATTCCTTTTATCAATAAAATCATAGATAAAAAAGCTTTGCCACTTGCAACGCAATTACAAAGCGAATTTAAGCACGAAGAAGATTTGCAAGAATTAGAGAATCTTGCTCTTTCACACAGAAATTCGCTTTTGCTTGAGCAAATTAAAGCCTTTCGTTCTCTTTTATTGCCACAGGATTTTCGTATTGTTGTTTTAGGCGAAGGAAAAAGAGGAAAAAGCTCTTTAATCAATGCCTTGCTCGCGTCAAAACTTCTACCAACAAAGGCTATAAGCCCTGAAACTGGTACTTTAATTGAATTGTATTACTCTAAAGAAACTTCCTATGAAATTGAATGGTTGAATAATAGCGAGCTTGAAGAATTAGAAAAAATCCTCCATACAGAAAAATCAAACATACTTTTAAAGAAGAAATTTGATAATTTAAAGAAATTACTCAGTGACAAAGAATTATTGGCAACACTTTCTTCAATAAAAATTTCAAGAGCCGAAGATTTGCCAGATTTTATTTCTGCTGAAGGCCTCTATACTTCTTTAATTAAAAAGGTACGAATTGGCCTCAATAGCGAAAATCTGCCAAAAGGAGTGCTTTTAGTGGACACTCCTGCCATAAATGCAAGCGATCCTTTCTATCATTTACTCACAAAGGAAGAATGTATTAAGGCTGATTGCCTTGTGACTGTCTTGGATTCAAAAAAACCTGATTCTTATAGTGAAATTCAATTATTAAGAGAGCTTGCAAAAACAAGTAGAGCTTTGAAAATAGTTGGCGTACTCACGCATCCATCAAAGGAAGAAGAGGAAGTTGAAGAAGCGAAGAAAAGAGCTTTAGATACTTTAAAAGAAGGAATTAAAAACCACGACGAAGAATCCTCTATTGCTATTATAGATGTTTTTTCTTTCAATCCTAAGGAAGTTTTAGAAAATTATGAAAAAAACCCTTCTTTTGCTCTTTTAACTTCTTCTCAGCAAAAAATAAAATTTGAAGAAGATTATCTTTCTTTTGTCGCGGCTATCACTCAAATAATTCAAGAAAATGCCCACAGCACTAAGTTTACAAAAAGATTAGAAGCCACCTACACACATCTTCTTGATTTTGCAAAAAGTAATAGAGAAGAAAATCTCAAGCTTTATCAAGCTCAGCTTCCAAGCAATCATCATTTTGAACTTTTGAAAAAACATTCACAAAGGCTAACTTTAGCAACAGAAGAATATGCTGATCATGCACGTGCTCTCATTCTTTCTGCTATTAATGATTTAGAGATTTGGCGAGTGAATACAGAAAGAGCGATCATTATGTTGCAAGAGCGAGTTTTTCAAAATATCAGTAGAGAAATGCGTGATTATGTTGAAGAATTAGGCGATGATTTTGCTAAAGAAGACGAATGGGTAGAATTTGATGAAGAAATTTCTTCCTTGATTGCTCGCGAATTGATAGATGATTTCACACAAGAACAAAGAGCGGATCTTGCTATTTGGGAAGAAAAATTCCAACTATTCACACAAAATCTTGAAAAACTTTCTGTGCAATGTTTTTCAGAAATTCAAAAATCAAGCACACATTTAGAGGTTTTGTGTCAAACAAATTCTACTCTTGATCATATGCTTATACAATCAATGAAATATATGAATAGGCTTGGCCTCTTCTTTAGTGGAGCTGGTGCGGGGCTTTTGGCTTCTTCTGGTATGTTCAACATGCTTGCACTTGGTTCTGCTGCTTTTGCTTTTATTTCCAATCCAATAGCTGGCCCATCTTTGTTAATACTTGGTGCAACTGCTTTTGCTATGCGTGCTTTTGCAAATCCAGCAAAGCGTAAAGCTCTTTTTATAGAAAAAAAAGAAGCAAAGATTCAAGATTTTGCAGATAGAGTGGCAAAAGAATTATTCACGCAAGTAGATACAATTCAAGAAGAACTTATGCATGCTTATTCTCAGGCTGTGCACAAATCTTTAGCACCAGCTCTTGAAATTATGGCTAGTGAAGCTGTGAATTTACATCTTTACTTAGAAGTGATAGAAAAGCAAAAAAAACAATTGAGTATTGATTAATGCACCATACAAGAGAATCTAAAATCTTAAGATTGAATATGACCCTAGTCATACTCTTTATCTGCTTATTATTATTGGCTCTTTGGGCTTTGACTGTAGGTGCTTTTAAAATCACTTCTTACGAAGTTTTGGAAGTTTTTCTTACAAAACTTGGTTTTTTGACAGAAGAATCTGTTTTAGAAGTGCAGGAAACAATTGTTTGGAAAATACGCACGCCTCGAATAGCTCTTTCTATTTTGGCAGGTATTGCACTTTCTTGTGCTGGCGTGTGTTATCAAGCTGTTTTTAGAAATCCACTAGTCGAGCCATATATACTTGGTGTTTCCTCTGGTGCTGCTTGCGGAGCTGCTCTTGCTATTGTTTTTCCCTTTATATTCGGGCAAATACAAATAATGGCCTTTTCTTTTGCACTTGCGGCTGTTTTCTTAGCCCATATTTTGGCAAAGCAAAATAATGAAAGATCTCCTATAACCCTTGTGCTTGCAGGCATTATTATTGGTGCTTTATTTACTGCATTTGTTGGAATTTTAAAATATTTAGCACCTGATACAGCCTTGAGAGAATTGACTTTCTGGACTATGGGTGGATTTTATCATTCTTCTTGGCATGATGTATTGATAAATGCACTTGTGGTTCTACCTTCTTTCATACTCATTTGGATTTCTGCATGGAAATTAAATGTGCTTTCTTTAGGAGACGAAGAGGCACAAAGTCTTGGTATTTCGCCTACAAAATTGAGATATTATATTCTTATTTTGGCTACATTAGTTGCGGCAATTTGCGTTTCTACTGTGGGAATTATTGCATGGGTAGGCCTTATGATGCCGCATGCAGCACGATTTATATTGGGGCAAGATAATAGATATGTGCTTCCAGCAGCAGCCTTGATGGGAGCAATCTATATTTTATTGTGTGACACTATTGCACGCTCGCTCACCGATGCTGAAATTCCAATAGGCATTATTACTTCAATTCTTGGAGCTCCGTATTTATTATGGCTTTTAAGATCAAAGGGCAGAGATCTTTATGAAAGATAATCAAACTATATTAGAAGTAGAAAATCTTTCTTTTCGCTATCCGCAAGCAAAGAAAAATACTTTAGAAAATGTCTCCTTTCAAATTTCTAAAAATTCACTTTGTGGTCTTTTAGGGCCAAATGGATCAGGCAAAAGCACACTCTTTCGTTGCTGTATGAATTTTTTGCGGCCACAAAATGGAAGCATAAAATTACATGGTAAGGAAATTTCTGACTTCACAGTAAAAAGTCTCGCAAGATCAATATCTTATGTTCCTCAAGAACATAAGCAACCTTTTCCTTTTTTAGTGGAAGATATGGTGCTTATGGGAAGAACAAGCAGGATGGCCTCTTCATTTAATGTAGATAAAATAGATATTTACAAAGCGAATCAAGCTATGGAAAGGGTAGGTATAAGGCATTTGCATCACATGCCATTTAATCAACTCAGCGGCGGACAAAGACAATTAGTTCTTATAGCAAGAGCATTAGCGCAAGAATCTTCTCTTATGCTGCTTGACGAACCAAGTTCAGCACTTGATTTTAGTAATCAAGTGCTTTTGTGGAAATTGCTTAAAGAATTGACAGAAGATGGTATTGCAATTTTAGTTTGTTCACACGATCCAAATTATATTCTTTGGTTTTGTTCAGAACTTATAGCTGTGAAAGAAGGCAAAGTGCTTATGCAAGGTCATCCGCATTCACTTGTGGATGGAAATTTATTTTCAGAACTCTATGATATAGAATTTGATACTTTAAAACATAGTGATACTTTTATGATATTTCCAAGCAGATAAAATTTACTTTGTAAAATAATGAGCGAAAAGGAAATAACTTGCTTATAGAAAGAAAATTTATTACATTTAAGGAAATAGCAGGATATAGATTACAAAGGAGCGTTTTTATGAGATTTCTTATAATTTTTCCATTAATAGCCTTCACTTTGTTAAGCTTTACAAATAACTTTGCTTGGGCTGTTGATCCTATTAAAATAGGTGTATACCTTCCTTTGACAGGGCAAAATGCCTTTGGTGGTCAACTTGAATTAGAAGGCATAAAATTAGCTCATTCTATGCAAGCACGCGTTTTAAACCGTGATGTTGAACTTGTTGTTGTTGATAATAAATCAGATAAAGTCGAATCAGCAAATGCTGTTATTCGTCTTATTGAAAAAAATAAAGTGAATGCAATAATAGGAACTTACGGTTCTTCACTTGCCTTAGCCGGCGGTGAAATTTCTGAAAAAGCAGGCATTCCAGCTGTTGCAACTTCAGCGACTAGCCCTCTTGTTACTCAAGGCAAGAAATATTATTTCCGTGCTTGTTTTATAGATCCATATCAAGGAAAGGCTGCCGCACAATATGCCTATAAAGAATTGGGCTACAAAAAAGCAGCCGTCCTCACAGATATAGCTTCTGACTATGGCGTTGGCCTTGCAAGCTTCTTTAAAAGAGCTTTTAGACAAATGGGCGGTGAGATTGTTAGTGAGCAAAGATATTCTTCAGGTGATCAAGATTTTACAGCTCAACTTACTGAAATTATAAGCAAGAAACCAGAAATAGTCTTTATTCCAGCCTATTTTGCAGAAGGTGCTATCATTATGAAGCAAGCCCGTGAACTTGGTGCAAATTTTATTTTCATGGGTGCTGATGCTATGGACAATCCAGAAACTGTGAAGATAGCAGGAAAAGCAGTAGAAGGCTTTTTACACACAACTTTTCCTTATGATATCAGCATGAAAGAGATGTCTAAGGAAGCAAGAGATTTCACTGATGCGTGGAATAAAATGTTTCCAGATAAACAACCTAATGTAAATTCTGCACTAGGCTATAATGCATATTTTATGATTATTAATGCTATAGAGAGGGCAAAATCTGCACAAGCTGAAAATATAGCAAAAGCATTGGCAAATACAAAAAATCTGCCTACTGCACTTGGATTGTTGACAATTAATGACACGCATGACGCAGAAATGCCTGTTGGTATTATACAATATAAAGATGGAATACGCACATATTTAGGTGCTATTGAAGTGGAATAATAGAAAATTATGACTATTGATCTTTTTTTACAGCATTTTTTCAACTCGCTCACACTTGGCTCTTTATACGGTCTTGTCGCTATCGGCTATACAATGGTTTACGGTATTTTGAGATTGATTAATTTCGCTCATGGCGATCTTCTTATGCTAGGTGCTTATTTCGTTTTTTATGGCTCTTCGTTATTTATGTTGCCTTGGGGTTTTGCTGTTATAGTTGCCATTGTTGGAGCGAGTTTGATAGGTGTATTGATCGATAGAGTTGCTTATAGGCCATTGAGAGAAGCTCCTAGAATTTCAGCATTAATTTCAGCTATTGCCGTTTCATTCTTTATTGAATCTTTATGTGTGGTTATTTTTACAGGCCTACCAAGAGCTGTGCATCAACCAGAATGGCTTGTGGAAATTTATACTGTTTTTAATGTGAGAATAATGCCTCTCACTCTACTTATTCCCTTTGTGACTGCTATTTTAGTTCTTGTGCTTCTAGCTATTGTATACAAAACAAAGGCTGGATTGGCAATGCGTGCCATTTCAAAAGATATTGAAACAACAAGACTTTTGGGAGTGAACGTAAATAAAATTATTGCGATAACCTTTGCAATAGGCTCTGCTCTTGCGGCGGCTTCTGGTATTATGTGGGCATTGCGTTATCCTCAAATAAATCCATATATGGGTATTTTTCCAGGTTTCAAAGCATTTATTGCCGCAGTTTTTGGGGGTATTGGTTCAATACCCGGTGCTGTTGTCGGCGGGCTTATGTTAGGCTTTATGGAGATTATGGTGATTGCCTTTTTGCCATCTCTTTCAGGCTATAGAGATGCTTTTGCCTTTATATTGCTTGTGGCTATTTTATTGATAAAACCTAGAGGCTTATTTGGCCAAAAGCTCAATGAAAAAATATAAGGTTTTTGCTATGAAATATACTCAAGAATATGAAATGCCAGACAAAAAAAAGAATTCTAAAAGAAATTTATTGCTTACTATAGCTTCGCTCTTGATTCTTTTTCTCTTTCTTTCATGGGCACAAGGAGATATGTATCTTTTCTTAGGTTCGCCTGAATGGCTGGCTCCCTCGATGAATAGATATTCTGCACAGATTTTAAATCTTTTTGCCGTCTATGCCATATTGGCTTTATCTCTCAATTTAATTTATGGTTTTACAGGTATGTTTTCGCTAGGACATGCAGGATTTATGGCTATAGGAGCATATGTTTCAGCTTTATGCATTCTCTCGCCTGAAGCAAAAGAAACAATGTGGATTCTTGATCCAATAGCATGGCCTTTGAGTATTATTGAAACTTCATTTATCACTTCTTTATTCTTTGCTGGTTTATTTTCAGCCTTGGTTGCTCTTTGCATTGCCTTGCCAGTTTTGAGATTAGGTGATGATTATCTTGGTATAGCAACACTTGGTTTTGCTGAAATAATTCGAGTGCTTATTGTGAATTTTACAACATTGACAAATGGCCCTCTTGGAATAAAGGGTATACCTCAACACACAAATCTTTATCTTTCTTTTGCTTGCTTTTTATTTGTACTTTTCTTCTTAACACGTTTGCTGAACTCAAATTTTGGAAATGTTTTCAAAGCAATAAGAGATAATGAAACAGCGGCACGAGTGATGGGAGTGAATGTATACAAGTATAAAGTGCTTTCTTTTTGTCTTGGTGCATTTTTTGCTGGCATTGGTGGTGCATTACTTGGAAATTTACTCACAACTATAGATCCAAAAATGTTTAATTTTCAGCTTACTTTTAATATTCTTATGATTGTTGTCGCTGGAGGGCTTGGTTCGCTTTCAGGCAGTATTCTTGGGGCTTTAATCATTACATTCTTACTTGAATGGCTACGCTTTATTGAAGAGCCTATGAATCTCGTATTTTTCGAAGTGCCTGGCATACCAGGAATGCGAATGGTGGTTTTTTCACTTCTTTTATTGCTTATCATACTTTATAGACGCGAAGGCATTATGGGAATGCGTGAAATAACATGGGAAAGTATTTTTTCTTTAAAAAAAATATGGCAAAACAATAGAGCAAAAGAAAAAGTGCAGGGTGAATGATGCAAGAGCATGAAAATTCTAATAAATATATAGTGCAAGCACAAAAAGTTACTATGAAATTTGGCGGCATTGTTGCTCTAAATCAAATAGATATACTTGTAGAGAATAATTCAATACTTGGTTTAATTGGGCCAAATGGTTCTGGAAAGACGACCTTTTTTAATGTGCTTTCAGGCTTTTACACTCCGCAAGAAGGCAAACTTCTTTTTGATTCTCAAAACATTACAGGAATGTCTACAGATAAAATTTGCCTCAAAGGCGTGGCAAGAACTTTTCAAAATATAAGACTTTTCAATAGTTTAACTGTTTTAGAAAATGTAATGCTTGCAAGGCATGTAAGAAGAAGATCTTCTTGGATTTCTACTCTTTTTGGATCGCCAACAAGCATAAGGGAAGAAAGGGAAATCAAAGAAAAGGCATGGGAATTATTAGAAAAATTAAATCTTCTTCACTATGCTGAACAAAAAGCCTCTGCTTTGCCCTATGGAGCACAAAGAAGATTAGAAATTGCAAGGGCATTGGCAACTGAGCCAAAACTCTTATTGCTTGACGAACCAGCTGCGGGCATGAACCCGCAAGAAAGTTTGGAATTAATGCACTTTATTGGCCATATACGCGATTATTTCAACCTTGCTATCATACTTATTGAGCATGATATGAAGGTGGTAATGAATGTGTGTGAAAAAATTTATGTTTTGGAATACGGCAATATTATTGCCGAAGGAACAGCTTCACAAATTAAAACAAATCAAAAGGTTATAGACGCCTATCTAGGAGAAGAGCAATTTATTTAAAAATAAATTTGCCTTCTTAGAATAATATGAAACAAAAAAGATTAATAGTATCAGGTCTTTCTGGCGGTAGTGGGAAAACATTAGCTTCTCTTGCTTTATCTCGCACTTTTTTAAATTTAGGGGAAAATATTCAGCCATTTAAAAAAGGGCCAGACTATATAGACACAGCTTGGCTTAGTCTTGCAGCAAAGAAAAAAGCTTATAATCTCGACCCCTTCTTTCTAGATAGTAAAGCTTTGCAAGAGCATTTTCTCAAAGCTTGCACAAAGCAAGAGCATTGTTTTGCCTTTGTAGAGGGAAATAGAGGGCTTTTTGACGGTAAAGATGTGCAAGGTTCAGCAAGCACAGCAGAATTAGCTGCTCTTTTAGAACTGCCTATAATTCTTACAATAAATGCTCAAAAATGCACAAGAACATTAGCAGCTATTGTCAATGGTGTGCTAAATTTTGATAAAAGATTGTCATTTCTTGGACTTATCTTCAATAATGTGGCTTCAAGTAGGCATGAAAAAATTATTCATGATTGCGTGAAAGAATATTGTGATACTGATATAATTGGCTTTATTCCAAGATTTAACGCAAATCCATTGCCTGAAAGACATCTTGGATTAAGTCTAGACATAGAAAGACATGAAAATGAAGAAGCTATTGAAAATATAGCAAATAAAGTCAAAGAAAATCTAGATATTTCTGCTGTTTTAGCTAAAGTTGAACTTTTAGAAGCACTTTCATTTGCAAAAACAAAAGAAAATTTCGACGCTCCTGAAATTTCACTTGAAAAATCCAGCAATAAAGCAACAAATATAGGTTATATACACGATAAAGTCTTGTGGTTTTATTATAGCGAAAATCTTGAAGCTTTAGAAAATGCAGGGGCAAATTTAATAAAGCTTTCTCTTTCTTCGCTTGAAAATTGGGATAAAATCGATGCTCTCTATATTGGCGGTGGGTATCCTGAACTATATGCCGAAGAAATTTCTTCCTTGCCAACAATGAAGAAAATTAAAGAATATGCTGACAAAAATATGCCTATCTATGCAGAATGTGGCGGTTTTATGTTGCTTACAAAATCCATTGCTTCTGTTGATAATAAGCAATATTCAATGGCAAATATCTTTGATATAGAACTATATTTTCACAAAAAACCACAAGGTTTAGGCTATATCGAAGCAGAGGTTGTTCAAGAAAATCCTTATTTTACAAAAAATTCTTTCATAAAAGGGCATGAATTTCACTACACACTTTCAAAAAAACATGAATGCAATTCTTACTTCTCTCTTTCAAAAGGAATGGGTATGGGAAATTCGCAAGATGCCTTGATGTATAAGAATGTGTTTGCCTGTTATACACATCTATACGCCTTAGCAAATCCTGAATGGGCTGTAAATTTTGTAGCCCTTGCAAAGAAATATAAAGAACAAACACTATAAAATTTTACTATTAAATATTAGGTAATATAATGAATATAAAGACAAAAAACTCTACAAAAGCAGAGGAAAAAATTATTGAACTCGAAAAAAGAATTTCATACACATTTTTAGATAAAAGTCTTTTGTATGCGGCACTCACACATACTTCATATATAAACGAAAAAAATTCAAATTCCTTTGAAACTATCCCAAAAGAACAAGCACATAACGAAAGACTTGAATTTCTCGGAGATGCTGTTTTAGAACTTTTAGTTTCAGAAGAATTGTTCACACGTAACCCACAAGAAAGAGAAGGCATCCTCACGCATTCTCGTTCAAAACTTGTCAATGAACAAACTCTATGTTCAATGGCTAAAAAACTTGAACTTGATAAATACATAATGTTAGGTAAAGGCGAAGAAACACAAGGTGGAAGAGAACGAGCCTCCATTTTGTCAGACGCAATAGAAGCTTTACTTGCTGCCATCTATCTAGATTCACGAAAAAACCCACTTTACCCAGATCCCCTTCAAGCAGCAAGAGAACTCATAAATTCACTTTATTCAGAATTATGGGAAATGAAGTTAGTCGCAAAAGAAACTAAAGATTACAAGACCCTATTACAGGAAATCACACAAGCTCAATTTAAAGACACTCCAAAATACGCACTCATATTAAGCGAAGGGCCAGAGCATCAAAAATCATTCACAATAGAACTTACTCTTCCAAACGATTGCAAAATCACACAAAAAGGTTCAAGTAAGAAGAATGCGGAGCAATTAGCAGCACAAAAAGCTGTGGATTTATTGAAAAAATAAGATTTTTTTATGCCTCTTTTTTATGCCTCCGGCGGCCAAAGGGAATAATTACCTTTGGAAACCCTAGCATGCAAGATGAGTGCAGAAGAATTTGGCTAAAGTAGTTATTTTTTATTTTTTTATTTGCGAAAAAGTTTTAATCTTTTGCTGCTTCGCACCAAAAGATTAAATACTGTTTCGCTTTAAAATAGGGAGAAATTGTTTATTGCATAGAGTAAGTTAGCATTTGTCACTACGTTCCAAATGTGAGTGAAGTAATTTTTTTATCTGTAGGTTTTTTCTAGAAGAAACAAAGCTTACACACATTTGGAACGCAGTGACAAATGGAAAATTACATTATGTGAATTGAGTTTTAAAATTTTAAAGCGAAACAGTATTTAAGGCTAAGGTGCATAGCACCTTAGCCTTAAAACTTTTTCGCAAATAAAAAAAATAAAAACTACTTTAGCCAACACCTTACGCACTTACCTTGCCTTATTCGGGTTTCCAAAGGGGGCGTGCCCCTTTGGCCGTCGGAGACAAAAAAACAGCCGTCGACAATAAAAGAACTAATTATTTTGTGTTCTTTCTATAATCTCTTAGATAGTCATACCATTTATCGAGCCCTTCGTTTGTGGTGCATGAAAGGGGGAAGACAGCTAATTCTGCATTGATGGCTTTTGCGTGCTGCACGGCTTTTTCTACTGAGAAATTAACATAGGGTAAAAGATCGATTTTATTGAGTAACATTGCTGTTGATGCATTGAATAGAGTTGGATATTTTTCTGGTTTGTCGTCTCCTTCTGTTGTGGAGAGTAGGGCGATTTTTGCGTGTTCGCCGCAATCAAATTCAACTGGGCAAACCATATTGCCAACGTTTTCAATAAAAAGAATATCTATAGAGTCTAAATCTAGATTATCGAGAGCTTTTCTTATCATATTTGCGTTGAGGTGGCAGCCGCCTTCTGTATTGATTTGAACTACTTGCGTGCCTGTTTCTGCTATTCTTTGTGCGTCATTGTCTGTTTGCAAATCCCCTTCGATAACGGCAAATCTAAATTCGTTTTGTAAGTCTGCAAGGGTTTTTACGAGCAAAGAGGTTTTACCTGCACCGGGTGAAGAGATGAAGTTGAGGACAAGGATATTTTTTTCTTTGAAAAGTTCTCTGAGTTCATTTGCTTGATTATCGTTAGATTCTAAGACATTTTTAACTATTGGTATTTGCATGTAAAGTCCTTTATTTAATGAATTTTATGTTTGAGCTTTAATCGATTTCTTTTGCTTCAATATGCTCTACTAGCATTTCTTTGCCTTGTAAAAGTTTGAATGAACCTACATTATTGCAATGTGGGCAAGGCAAGAAAAGAGCTTCTTTGCTTTGCGAGCTAAAATCATTTTCACAAGCCAGACATTTTAATAATGGGTATATAACTTCGAGTTTTAATTCAGCATTTTTTAGATGTTTGTCGTCTATAACAATGGAGGCAAAAGCATCTATTAAAATATCAGGAACAAGTTGACTGAGCAGACCGTGTTTTAAGGTGATACTCTGAACTTCAATTTTTTCAAAATTCTCTAGGCCACTAATATTATCGTAAACTATTTCTTTAATGGAGTCAGCTATGGCAAATTCGTGCATTTTATTCCTAATGTATTGATATAATGGATTTATTTTGTAAAATACTTCTTAGCTTTCTAGTATTAAAAATGCTTGAAGAAGAAGATATTTTCAAGTATAGTAAAAACAAGAAATTGTGTCAATTTATAAAGGCTTAGATAATATTCGCGAGGCATGGAATGGTAAGAACTGATTTTTTGGGAGTGTTTTCAACACCGACACAAAAAGAAAGTATGCAAAGCATATATCAAGGCTCACGTGTATCGAGTTGGAGCAAAAAAACTTTATATTTTGTTTGGAAAACGAACACTGGCATCTATTATTCTCAAGCTATTAACAATGCTTTTACTCCTATTGGCGAAATTGAAGAGCTTGATAAAGATCTTTTCAAATTAAGATATGTCTTTGAAAATTCAATACTTGCTGTTCCTATTTCAAAATTTATTTCTCCTGAAGAAGAGGAATATAAAGAAAGCAGTGATTTTGATCAATATACTAAAAAAGAGGCTGATTCTCTTTATAACATGCGGGCAAGTGCAAAAGAAAATGAACTTCGCCGTAAATTTGACAAAGCTTTAGAAAAAGCTCATAAAAATGGAATAATGTCTTGTAAGGCAACGATAACTGCTCTTTTGTCGACGACGAAAGAAATTGTTGTTGGACACAAGCATATGTTTACAGAATTTGGTATCGAACTTCGTAAACTCAAGCATTTGACTTTAGCTGAAAAAGCATTTCAAAGAGCTTATGATCTCAATAAAGAAGATCCGAATGTCTTGTTTAATTTGGGACGATTGTATTATGAAATGAATAGAAATGAGATAGCTTTACAATATCTCAATGCTGCTGTAAAAATTGACGAAGAGCATGAAGAAGCTCTTTTGTTGATAAAGAAAATAAAAGAAAAATACGAAACAATATATAGAGTTTAGACAAAGGAGAAAATAATGAGCACAGGTAAAGTTGTTATGTTCCTTGCTGCATTAACTGTTGTAGTGAATATTGGACTAGCTTATATGTTTACAAGTCCAAGTCATACTGAAGTTGAAAAAGTGCAAGAAAATCAAGATCTTCCACAAAATGATTTGCTTTCAAATGAAGTTCGTCGCAGCATAGGCAAACCAGCAGAATTGAGTATGAACACTCCACCTGCAAAAGAAGTGATTGAAGCAAACAAAGAACTTTTTGACACTCCTCAAAGCGATACAACACAAGAAGAACAAAGCTATGTTCCTGGCAAAACTCTTCAACAAATAGAAGACACAATGGCAAAAGTTGAAGAACAGATGTCAAATCAGAATAGTCAACAAAATAGTGAAGCAACAAAAAGTGAAGAAGAGCCAGATCTTTCCTTCAACACGCCTATGTTTGCAAAGCTAGATAAAAACGAAGAAGCACAAAATGCTAAAGCTGCAAAAGAAGCAGAAGAGGCAAAAAAAGCGGAAGAAGCTAAAAGAAAAGAAGAATTAAAACAACAAGCTGAAAAAGCTAGAAAAGAAATTGAAGCACAAAAAGCCGCCGAAGCCAAAAAAGCAGAAGAAGCGCAAAAAACTGCACAAGCAAAAGAAGAAGTTCAAGTTGTTCAAGTTATTTCAGCTAAAGAGCCTGAAAAAACAGAAGAAAAAACTCAAGCTTTAGAAATTAAAGCAGAGTCTACAGCTAAAGAAAGTGTAAGAACTTCAACAGCTAAAGAAGAAAGCAGAGCTTCTACAAGTGTAAGTTCAGCTGCTGGCACAATTAAAACAGTAGATGTACGCTATGCAAATGAAATGCTTTTTGTACGTGTAAGTGGCGATAAAGCAATGAAAGCGAAAACTATGTATGTAGGCAATCCTGAACGTGCTATACTTGATATTCTAGGTAATTGGAAAATTTCTTTCACTCCTAGTTTTGCTAATAATCCTTTTTCTACAGGCATTCGTGTTGGCGTACAAAAAGAAAAAGTACGTTTTGTTATCGACATCACAACAAAGAAATTCACAAGACGACTTGTACAAATTGATAGTAATACTGTGGAATTACAAGTAAACTTCAATTAGACATTAGCATTGCAGTGTAGAAAGCAATATTTGTTTTTGATAAATAAATCCACTCTCAAGATTTAGAAGCAATAAAAAAACACCTGAAATTCTCTTTCAGGTGTTTTTTTGTTAACTCTATTATAAAAATCTATTAGAAGATTTTTTTTATTTATTTTTGAAGACCGCCAATAAGTACGTAGCGAGTTTCAAAGAAGTCGTGCAAGCCTTCGTGGCCGCCTTCTCTTCCTGTTCCACTTTCTTTTACGCCACCAAATGGAGCTTCTGACATTGCAAGTGCGACATCGTTTACGCCAACTAAGCCGTATTCTAAAGCTTCAGGTAAACGCCAGCTTCTGCCTAAATCTTGAGTGAAAACATAAGCTGCAAGGCCATATTCTGTGTCGTTTGCTAATTCAATAACTTCTTCTTCAGTATCAAAAGCAATAATTGGAGCAACAGGGCCGAAAACTTCTTCATCAAAAAGACGCATGCCTTTTTTGACGCCTGTGACAATAGTTGGTTCGTAGTAAGAAAGGCCTAATTCATGTGCTTTTCCGCCAAGTTCAATCTTTGCACCCTTTGAAGCTGCATCTTGAACCATAGCGTCAATGCCTTGCATAGCTTTTACGCTAATGATTGGGCCAATTTCGCTAGAAAGATCTGTACATGGGCCAACTTTTAAAGCTTTCACTCTTTCAAGAATGCGTGCTAAGAAATCATCATACACATTTTTATGAACGAAAACACGGTTAGCAGCGATACAAGCTTGACCAGCATTACGGAATTTTGCAGCCATAAAGCAATTTACAGCAATATCAAGATTAGCATCGTCAAAAACGATGAATGGAGCATTTCCGCCAAGTTCTAAAGAAACTTTTTTCATAGTTTTTGAACAATCAGCCATAAGAATTTTACCTATGCCTGTTGAACCTGTGAAAGAAACTTTGCGTATTTTCTTATTGTTAGAAACTTCTTCCATAATAGAAGAAGCATTACCTGTGATAACGTTGAAAACACCAGCAGGGAAGCCAGCACGATGAGCAAGTTCAGCTAAAGCAAGAGCTGAATATGGAGTGACAGAAGCTGGTTTGATGATGATAGGACAGCCAGCTGCAAGTGCAGGAGCAGCCTTTCTTGTGATCATTGAAGAAGGGAAATTCCAAGGAGTGATCGCAACAACTGGCCCTACAGGCTGATGATGCGTGATTGGACGAACATTATTTCTTGGGCTAGGAATAACATCGCCATAAACTCTGCGGCATTCTTCAGCAAACCAAGGAATATAAGAAGCACCTAATGCAATTTCACCCTTAGATTCTGCAAATGGCTTTCCTTGTTCGTAAGAAAGAATTTTTGCTAAATCATCAAGATTGTTTTCAATTTCATTGTACCATGCATGAAGAATCTTCGCTCTTTGTTGAGGAACCATTTCTTTCCACTCTTTCCATGAATCCCAAGCAGCATCAATAACTTTTGCCGCATCAACATTCATAAAATTTGGAACTGTCGCTAATTCTGTGCCTAAAGCAGGGTTATCTACTGAAATTGTGTCTTTTGATATTGCATCAATCCACTTTCCATTGACATAGCATTGTGTACGAAAGAGGGTTTTATCTTTTAAGTCGAGCATGTAGTGCCTCCATAAATTTATTCTGTTCTATACTACTAAAGTAAATAAAAAAAGTCAATATAAGCTATAAAAATTTTTAATAAACATTTCAATATTGTATCAATTATATTAAAAAGCTTGCATTTTCAAACTTTTTACTGCATTTTTACTGTATCTTTTAGAATATGCCAAATTTAGAAGGAAAGAATGTGCTGATCTATATACATGTGCCTTTTTGCAAGAAAAAATGCGATTATTGTGCTTTTTATTCAGAAGCAATTTCAGAAAACGAAGCTTCTTCTTTATCCTTTGTGGAAAATGCAGAGTCTTCTTGGGATGCACAGCCAACTTCTTGGCTTATGAAAAAGCAAATTTGGCTAGATACTCTTCTACTTGAAATGGAAAAAGCTTCAAAAAAATACGGAAAACCGCATGTAAAAACAATATTTTTTGGCGGCGGAACACCATCGCTTATAGATGCTGAAACCATTTATTTAATAATCAAAAAAATCAAAAAACTCTATAAAGTAGATAAAAAAGTTGAAATTAGTTTTGAATCTAATCCAGAATCACTCAATTCCATAATCAAAGTAAAGCAATATCTTTCTGCTGGAATAAACCGCATTTCTCTTGGTGTGCAATCTTTAGATAATGCAATGCTCAAAACACTTGGTAGAGTACACGATTTGACGGATTCACTCAATGCAATCTCCTATTTGAAAAGTGCTGGCTGTAAAAATATTAATGTAGATATGATGTGGGGACTGCCAAACCAAAGAGCAAGTCAGTGGATAAGCCAAGTCAATGAATTAATGAAACTTAAACCAGATCATATCTCCGCCTATGGCCTCACTATCGAGCCTGAAACAAAATTTGAAAACTTAATTGAAGAAAAAAAAATCATCCTGCCAGAAGAAAATGAAACTTCTATGATGTATCTCAGAGGTTCTGAAATATTTGAAGAATACGGATATTTGCAATACGAAATTTCAAATTATAGCCGAATGGGCTTTCAATGTGCCCATAATATAGGCTATTGGGAAGGCGTAGACTACCTCGGCTTTGGGCCATCCGCAACTTCAACAGTGCAAAATACACGTTGGACAAATCCATACGATTTACACGCATGGAAAAAAACAGTTGAAGAATCACATCTAAATCTCGAAAAAGAAATCTTAAGCATGCAAGACAGAGTTATAGAGCTTGTTATGTTACGTCTTAGAACAACAAGAGGACTAAGAGTAAAAGCCTATACAGCCCTCACAGGTAGAGACTTTCTCAAAGATAATAAAAAACTTATACAAGCTCTACACGAAAATGGCCTTATACGCATATTAAATGGTTATGTCCG
>CAYJAZ010000031.1:0-22096 GCA_964368455.1 uncultured Desulfovibrionaceae bacterium | reverse complement strand
TTTGCTGCTTCGCAACAAAACATTAAATACTGTTTCGCTTTAAAATAGTGGGAAAGTAGTTTTAGCCAAGGTTAATTTAGCATTTGTCACTACGTTCCAAATGTGCTTTCTTTAGTTTATATAAAGAATAAAATTCTGCTTTGTAAATTAAATTTGCGTGACTCGTCATTGCGAGGAGTGTAACGACGTGGCAATCTATGTATTTTAAATTTTTTTTACTTAAAAGGCATGGATTGCCACAAGAGCATTTTGAGAACATGCTCTTTCGCAATGACGAGTCTATAGCATTACATTTACAGCTGACGATTATATTACTTTTCGATAATTACGAATATTAACTCACATTTGGAACGCAGTGACAAATGGCATCTTGTTTTTGGTAGAAATTGATTTCTTACTATTTTAAAGCGAAACAGTATTTAAGGCTAAGGTGCATAGCACCTTAGCCTTAAAACTTTTTCGCAAATAAAAAAAATAAATTTAATACCAACTACTACCTTACGCACTCACCTTGCAAATAGGGGTTTCCAAAGGGGTTCAACTCCTTTGGCCGCCGGAGGCATAAAAAAATAAAAGCTTATGATTTCCAAAAAGATGGAAGAAATAATAGGAGTATAGTAAATATTTCTAATCTACCTATGAGCATGATGATGCAGAGCAGGTATTTTACGGGTGCTTCGAAGAAACTGAAATTTTCTACAGGTCCTATTGCACCAAAACCTGGTCCAGTATTTGAGAAAGCTGAGATTGTAGCGGAGAATGAGGTTGCGAAATCGTGTCCAAATAGTGTGATTGCGAGTCCTGAAAAGAAGACAATCATGAGGTATATGATGACAAAGGCGATAACACCTGAAATGACGTCCTGGCCAAGTGGTTTTTCTTCTAATTTTATGGAGGCTAGTGCACGCGGATGTAGGACGCGTAAAAGTTCTCTATTTGCGACTTTATAGAGTATTGAAAAGCGCATAACTTTAATTCCGCCACCTGTGGAGCCTGCACAACATCCCATAACCATGACAAAGAGTAAGATTGCTTGTGAGAAGAATGGCCAAATTTCGTAATTAGCGGTTGCAAAGCCTGTACTTGTACAGATACTCACCACTTGAAATATAGCAGTTCGAATGGTGTAACTTATGGTATGTTCAGGATTATGATAGAGTAGTTGTAGGGCTATCCATGCGGAGGCTACGAAGGTTATTATAGCGTATGTTTTTAGTTCAGTATTTGAAAAGTAGGTGAATTTTTTTGAAAAAAGTAATCTGTAGTGGAGGGTAAAGTTGATTCCACAGACAAACATAAAGATGATAACTATCCATTGAATGAAGGCTGAATAGTTTGTGAGCGATGCGTTTTGTGTAGAAAATCCGCCGGTTGCAACGGTTGCAAAAGTGTGTGCTAAAGCGTCAAACCATGACATACCGCCAAAAAAGAGCAAGAAAAATAAGATAATTGTGAGAAGAAAGTAGACAATCCAGAGGTACATGGCGGTATCTCTGATTTTTGGCATGATCTTATCTTTTTGTGGTCCTGTGACTTCGGCTTTAAATAGTTGCATACCGCCCATGCCGAGCATAGGGAGGATTGCGAGAGTGAGGACAATAATCCCCATTCCGCCAAGCCAATGCGTGAGTGATCGCCACATTAAAAGCCCATGTGGTAGTATTTCGATATCTGTGATAATGCTAGCACCAGTAGTGGTAAAGCCTGAAACAGACTCAAAAAAAGCGTCAGCAAGAGAAAAGTCTGCAATGACGATAAAGGGTATCGCACCCGCTGCACAAGCTGCAAACCAGCTAAAAGCAACTATAATAATACTTTCTTTATTCGACAAAGTCACTTCGTTCACAGGTTTAAACACATAGGAAAAAATTCCGCCAAAAGCGAGCATACCTAAACTTATAAGAGTGAGGGGTATGAGATCTTCCTTGTAATAAAAGGCTGTGAACAAGGGCAAAAACATGGCTATGCCAAGTGAAAAAATGAGAATAGAAGTTATATAGCAAAGAGTGCGAAGCTGCATTATTTGTCCATAAGATGGCAAGCTATGATAGTGTTATCTATCTGTTTTGCTTGAGGAATTTCTGCCATACAGCGTGGCATTGCGTATTTACATCTACCGTGGAAAACGCAACCGCTTGGAATATTGATAGGAGTTGGAACTTCACCTTCTAAACGTATACGATTTTTAGGATCTGATCCAAATTCTGGAATAGCAGACAATAAAGCTTGTGTGTATGGATGTTTAGGATTAGAAAAAAGTTCTTCAGCAGGTGCTAATTCGCAAAGAGAGCCTAAGTACATAACTGCAACTCTGTTTGAAATGTGTTCGACAACAGAAAGATCGTGAGAAATGAAGAGGTATGTGAGCTTATGTTTGTCTTGCAAGTCCATCATAAGGTTGAGGACTTGGGCTTGGATAGACACGTCTAGAGCTGAGATTGGTTCGTCAGCAACGATAAATTCTGGATCAACAACTAAAGCTCTTGCAATAGAGATTCTTTGTCTTTGTCCGCCTGAAAATTCGTGTGGAAAGCGGTCAGCCCATTGTGGGGAAATACCAACTTGCTCCATCACCATTTCCATCTTGTCTTTTACTTCGCCTTTAGAAATATTTTTATTATGAAAATAAATAGGTTCTTCTAGGATAGAACGAACTTTCATACGTGGGTTTAAAGAAGCATATGGATCTTGGAAAACCATTTGCATTTTCTTTCTAAAAGGAAGCATTTCTTTGTCGTCAAGACGATCGATTCTTTCATTTCTGAAATAAATTTCGCCAGAATTTGGCTTATAAAGTCGTATAACAGTTCTTGCAAGTGTGGATTTTCCGCAACCAGATTCGCCCACAACAGAAAGAGTTTCTCCTTCTAATATGTCAAAAGAAACAGAATTAACTGCGTGAACAACAGTTTTTTTGATATTTACACCAGAAGTGGAAAACTTTATCTGATCAAGAAAACCGCCTGAAATATCAAAGTGTTTTACTACGTTATTGAGTGAAAGTAATGGCTTAGTCATAAAAAACCTTTGCGCTCATACAGCGATTATTGATTATTTGGGAAGTGGCAAGCAACAAAATGATTATTGCCCACTTCTTT
Source organism: uncultured Desulfovibrionaceae bacterium (assembly GCA_964368455.1). Taxonomy (GTDB): domain Bacteria; phylum Desulfobacterota; class Desulfovibrionia; order Desulfovibrionales; family Desulfovibrionaceae; genus CAYJAZ01. Next base: position 18,998 of record CAYJAZ010000031.1, on the reverse strand, counting down.
GAGTAATGGGATTTCTTGTGAGCAGAGCTCTTGGCATCTATCGCAACGTGGGTGGAATGCACAACCGCTAGGAACAGCAGCTAAAGATGGCATAACGCCTGGTATTTGATTTAATCGTGCTCTTTGCCCAGCCTTTGCTTCGCCTGTGCCGTGTGGTAGGGCTGCAAGAAGGCCTCTTGTGTAGTGGTGGGCAGGATTATTGATAATCTCCATGGTTGGAGCTTTTTCAACAATCTTGCCAGCATACATAACTGCAATATTTTGAGTTACTTGCGACACAACACCTAGATCGTGTGTTATAAGAATCAAGCCCATATTTGTTGTTTCACAAAGATCAAGGAGTAATTCCATGATTTCTGCTTGAATAGTCACATCAAGAGCTGTTGTTGGTTCATCAGCTATGATAAGGGCTGGATCTGTCAACAAGGCTATAGCAATAACAATACGTTGACGCATGCCGCCTGAAAGCTGGTGTGGATATTGCTTTAAGCGTGCTTCAGGAGATGGAATATGCACTCTTTTTAATCTATCGATAGCAATTTCGTCTGCTTCTTTGATGGAGATTTTTCTATGTGCAAGTAAGGTTTCACGCATTTGTTGTCCTACTGTGAGCACTGGATTTAGTGTCATCATAGGATCTTGGAATATCATAGAAATTCTATTTCCACGTAATTCCCTAAGCGTTTTTTCATTGGCTTTAACGATATCTATACCTTCAAATAAAATAGAACCATTTGAAATATAGCCAGGTTTTGAAATTAGATTGATAAGTGAAAAGCCTGTGACAGATTTTCCTGCACCTGATTCACCAACAATACCAAGTCTTTCACCAGGATTAATAGTAAATGAAACGTCGTTGACAGCAAGCAAGTTCATTCTGCGAGTGGCAAATTCAACGGAGAGATTTGTAACTTCTAAGAGTGGGAGATCTTTCATGTGTATAGCTTCCTCTTAATCTTTGTAAATTTTTGGATTGAGATAGTCACGAAGCCAGTCGCCAAGAAGGTTTATTGATAGAGAAAGCAATACCAATAAAAGGCCAGGGAAGAGTGTGATCCACCAAAAACCTGAGAAGAAATAGTTGAAGCCAGAACGAATAAGAGTGCCTAAAGATGGCTGTGTTACAGGCATTCCAAGTCCAATAAAGGAAAGAGCTGCTTCACTCATAACTGCTTGAGCTACTTGTAAAGTTGAGATAACTAATAAAGGTGTGAGGCAGTTTGGCAAAATGTGGCGAAAAACAATACGAGCTTTTGAAAAGCCAATAACTCTTGCTGCTTCAACATATTCTTTCTTTTTTTCTGCCAAAACAGAACCACGAACAGTTCTTGCCATTTTTGGCCATTCAGAAAGTCCAATTACGCAAATCAAGAAAGGCACAGCAATTCTCTCATAACCAGCAACACCAACTGCTGCCATCAAGATAGCACCAAAGAAAATAGCCACCATATAAGAAGAGAAGGAAAGCTGAATGTCTGCAAAACGCATCAATATATTGTCTAGTCTTTCAGAACCATAACCAGAGGCAAGGCCAATAACAATGCCAAGAATAAGCTGTAAAACAACTGATCCAAAGCCAATAATTAATGAAACACGCATTCCATACAGCATTGCTGAATAGATGTCACGTCCTTGATCGTCTGTACCAAAGATAAATCTTTCGTCAGCTCCTTCCATCCAAATAGGCGGAAGTTCTGAATCCATGATGTCAATGGTTGTGGCATCGTAAGGAGTGTGCGGGGCAATAAATGGTGCACCAAAAGCACCGATAAAAAGAAATATAAGTATCAAAGCACTCACAACTGCTATTTTATCTTTGAAAAAGTAATAGCAAAAATCTGAGTCTAGTATTTTGCGAAGTTTGTTCATTATTTTTTTCCTGTAATGCGTACCATTGGATTTACTAAGCCGTACACGATATCAACTAAGGTGTTTACGCCAACAAAGACAATACCGCAGAAAAGCAAGTAAGCTACAAGCATTGGTGTGTCAGCTCTTTCAACAGCAGAAATAAACATAAAGCCTAAACCAGACCACTGAAAAACTGTTTCAGTAAGAATAGTAAAGGCAATCATAGTACCAATTTGTACGCCACCCATTGTAATAACAGGTAAAAGTGCGTTTCTGAAGGCATGTCGCATAACAATAGTGTAGTTTGAAAGGCCTTTAGCTCTAGCAAATTTCACGTATTCAGTTTGCATACATTCCACCATTTCAGCACGAATAAGGCGGATAAATAAAGGAAGCATAATAATTGTGAGGGCAACAGTTGGCATAATAATATGCTTAAAAGCTTCCCAAGAAAGTAGATTTGTTTCCCACCAGCCAATCATAGCTGTGTCGCCGCGTCCATAGGCAGGAAGCCAGCCCAAATCCACAGCAAAAAAGAGAATAAAAGCAATGGCAAAAAGATAGACAGGAATAGAAACACCTATAACTGAAACAGCCATAATTGTTTTAGATAGTATTGATTTTTGCCTAATAGCACAATAAACCCCAGCGGGTATACAGGTGATAATAATAAGTATGGTTGAGAGTAAGACAAGCTCTAAAGTTGCAGGAGCTTTTTCTACAATAATATCCATTGCAGGACGTCTATATATTAATGAAGTTCCAAAATCGCCTTGTACAGCATTTTTCAAAAATCTCCACCATTGCATAACAACAGGATCATTCAAACCTAATTGTTCTCTAATCGCTTCGCGTTCCTCCACCGAAACCGAAACACCAACAAGCTCACGAACAGGATCACCAAAAGAATATTTAATCGCAAAACCTATCATACTAATAATAAGTAAAGCAATAATCGCTTGGATGACTCTTCGTATTATAAATGCGAACATGCAAACTCCTCGTAAAACAAAGCACATATAGTGTTAAAAAAAGTGCGATATTTTTTATAGCTTGGAAATAGATTTTTTGCAAGTTTGTATGCAATTTTAAAAAAATAAAATATAATTGGTGGTTTATCAAAAATAAATACTTTATTTTTTTGAAAAAGTATTTTAAGTTGACCCTTTTATCTGTGTGTTATACATATTTTTCTTGTTAAGGTATTTAATTTTTTGCATACTATGAGGAAATTATGAAAAATTCTCTATTCAAATATTCATCCTATATACTTGCTTTTGCTGGTATTGTTTTTTCTGCTCTCAACATTTTTCAAGTAGAAGAGTTATTATGTGTCACTTCTTCTTGTGAAGTCTTTAGTGAATTTGCTGTCTTTGGTATTTCTCTTTGGATATACAGTGCTGCATTTTTTGCCTTACTCTTTGGGCTTTTATGCATCAATAAATGGGCATTAACTTCTCTTCTTTGTTTACTTGGCATAGCTTGCGATGCAATCTTGCTTTGTCTTATGCTTATCACTTCGCCGTGTTTTTCTTGCCTTATTATTGCTCTTATTCTTGCCTTGCTCACTCTTTGTGTGTATAAAACACATTTTGAAAATAATTATGTCTTTATTGCTCTTTTACTTTGGTTTTTGCTGTTCTTAGTCAATGCAGGAGCTTTAGTAAAAACAAGTGTTTCGCCCTATGTTATTTATATGAATGAAGCCAGAAAAGAAAATGTACTTGAAGCAAGTATGCGTGTGTATTTTTCTCCCTCTTGTTCAGCTTGTAATGATTTAGTGCAATTACTTGGCGAAAGAGAACAGACAAATGCAAATGATATCATATGGCTACCTGTTGCAGAAGAAGCGGAGGACATTGCAAAAGTTCTTCAAATGCAAGAATATATAAATAATGGTGATTCTCTAAAAGTAGCATTAGAAAAAGTGAAAGCAGAACCACAAAAAAGTTCAGTAAATACTCTTTTTCCAGATTTTGTTATGCAAATACAGCTTCTTATAAATCAATCACGCTTAAATGCTGCTGGCACAAGTAAGATACCATTTATAGAATACACTGGAGTTCCTGCTTTTTTAAATAAGCCAGCTTCAACAAAGACATTAGAAGTAGAAAAAGCAAATCCATTAGAAGCTTTAGGAAATATGTCAAAAGAGCAAAATCCAGAAAAAAATACAGTGGATGAAATTTTAAATTTTGGCGTTGAAGCCTATTGCGATGAAAAAAATAACACGGAGCCATGTGAATAAATAATGAATGTCATACTTCAAAATCTTTATAAATCTTACGGGAATAACGATATTCTAAACGATTTTTCCTTAGACATAGTTTCAGGAATGCGTCTTGCTATTTGCGGGCCAAATGGTTGTGGTAAATCTACTCTTATTCGAATTATTGCAGGTATAGACACAGCAGATGCAGGAAAAGTTATCTTTGCAAAGGGCTGTAGAATTGGTTATGTTGAGCAATCTTTAGACGAAGAAACTCTAGAAAAGAATCTCTTGCAATGGGTGCTTGCTGTATTGCCTGATTGGCAAGGTTTTTGGCAAGAATGGGACGAAGCACATAAAGAAAATAATACACAAAAAATTAAACAAGTGCTTGAAAAACAACATGAAATAGAAGCAAAATACGGTTATAATCCAGAACAAAAAGCACAAGAAGTTTTGAGTGGTTTAGGTTTTTCAGAAGAGAAATGGCAAAAGCAAATGAAAGAACTTTCAGGTGGTTGGCGTGAAAGAGCAAAACTAGCTCGAGTGCTTGTTGCTGGGGCTGATGTTCTCTTACTCGATGAACCAACAAACCATCTTGATATGGATGCAGTAGAATGGCTTGAAGCTTTCTTGCTTGCCTATAAAGGTGTGCTGATCTTTGTTGCGCACGATAGATATTTTATGGATAAAATAGGCACACATGTGCTTTATTTAGGTGCGTCTAAGCCATTATTCAGAAAAACTTCTTACACTAAATTCTTACTCATACAAGAAGAAATCGAAGAACAAAAAGAAAGAGAAGCCAGAAGGATTTCAGAAGAATTGGATAAGAAAATGGATTTTGTACGCCGTTTTGGAGCTAAAGCTTCTAAAGCAAGACAAGCAAATTCAAAATTGAAGATGGTGCAAAAACTTTCTAAAGAATTAGAAGACTATAAGCCAGAAAGAAAGAATAGAGAACTCTCTTTTGCCTTTCCGCAAGCTGCAAAATGCGAAAAACTCGTGCTTGGTGTTGCAGATCTTGCTTTTAGCTTTGAAGACGGAACAAGCGTTTGGAAACCTTTGACATTTTCTTTGTTTAGAGGACAAAAAATCGCATTAGTAGGGCATAATGGTTCAGGAAAATCCACCTTACTCAAACTCTTAGCAGGTGCATTAGAAAAAAAATCTGGTTCTTTAGCCTTTGCTTCTCAAGCAAGAGTTGGCTATTTTTCACAGCATCAACACGATATTTTTAATAAAGATGGCAATGTTTTGGGTGAAATAAGAAGATTAGCTGATCCACACACAAGCGAAGAAGAACTCATGTCTGTGCTCGGGCTTTTTATGCTTGGGCAAAATTATTTCGAAAGATTAATCAAATCTCTTTCAGGCGGTGAAAAAACACGTTTAGCACTTGCTCTACTCTTCTTGTCAAGAGCTAATCTCCTCATCATGGATGAGCCGACAAACCATTTAGATATCGAATCAAGAGAAGCTCTTGTTGGAGCTTTAGAAAGCTATGACGGCACTTTATTACTTGTCGCACACGATAGATACTTATTGTCAGAAGTTGCAGACGAAGTGTGGGAAATGAGCGAACAAGGTTTAGAATTTTTTGAAATCGGCTTTGAAGAATATTATGCACAAAGAAAGGCAAAGCTCAGTATTAAAAATAGTGCTTCACAAAATATTCAAAAAGATGAGAGTCTTTCAGCAAATCTTTCACGTGAAGATATGAAGAAATTAAAAAGAGAACAAGCTGAAGAAAGAAATAAAATCTACAAAGAACTAAAGCCTTTACAAGATAAATATTCTAAAAAAGAACAAGAGTTTGAAAAAGTTATTGCAAGACAGCATGAAGTCGAAAGTATCTTAAGCGATAGTGAAGTCTTTGCTGATTCTGCAAAAACTACAGAATTACTCAAAGAATTTCATCAAATAGAAAAAGATGTTGAGAAAATCATGGAAGAGCTTGCTTCACTTGAAGAAAGAATCAACACACTTGAAAAAAGACGAGCGGAATTGACTTTAGAATAAAGAATGTAAAAATTATATATTGCTTTGTTCAATGGTTAATTCGCAGGCACACATACTCCAGTCAGGCGAGTGATTGAACTTTGCTCTCAAGGCTTCAAGCACAGGCGGAGGCACCATATCATAGATATTTCCGCCAAGAGTAGCTGCATTTCTAATAATAGTTGAGCTAATATACATCCATTGCAAAGAAGCCATAAGAAAGACAGTTTCTATCTGCGGATCAAGTTTTCTATTCATCAAAGCACTTTGTAATTCATAGTCGAAGTCAGAAACAGCACGCAAGCCACGAACTAAAATCGGTGAACCTTTTTTTCTTGCATATTCCACTAAAAGGCCATCAAAAGCTTCAACTTCGATTTTATCATTGCCCTTAAATGTCTGCCTTGCAAGCTCCACCCTTTCTTCTAAATTAAAAAGAGTGTTTTTGCCCGTATCCTTAGCAACGGCAATGATCAATTTATCAAAAAGTGTGCAAGCACGGCGAATAATACTCACATGTCCAGAAGTGAGAGGATCAAAAGTGCCAGCGTATATAGCTAATGTTTTTGCGTGAGACATGTTCTTCTTCTTTTATAAATGTTTATTGTTTTAAATCTTCTAAAATCATTATAATTTGTATTTAGTTTTCTTCAATATTTTCAGTAGGTAATGAAAGTTTTTTCCAAATAAGTATGCGCGTTTGTCCATAAGATCTGTCAGCAATAAGTTCTAAGCCGTCAAATTCAGTAGTAAACTTAAGCCCTGCTTCAATTTCAGCTACAAAATAAGCATTTTCTTCAAGCCAATTATTATTGAGAATATGTTTGAGCGTCGGTAGAAACCTTTTTTCGCCATAAGGTGGATCCACAAAAATCAGATTAAAAGCTTCGCTAGGTTCACGAGAAAGTATTTTCGACGCATCTTGTTTCAAAATCTGGCACTGTTCCTGTAAACCAAGATTTTGTATATTGTAAGCAAGGCAGTCTACAGCATTTTTATCTATTTCTATAAAATGAGCCTTAACAGCACCCCTGCTAATAGCTTCAAAAGCAAGCGAGCCTGTGCCAGCATAAACATCTAGAACTTTAGTCTTTCTCCAATTAATACCATAGGATTCAAGCATAGAGAAAAGCGCTTCACGCACCTTGCCCATAGCAGGCCTATAGCCCTTTCCTTCAGAAGTTTTTAATATTCTGCCACCTAAATAACCTGAAATTAATTTCATATAGTATACTTTATCCAATTTTTTTGATGATAAAATAATAAACTATTGAGAATAGGGCTGTCAAGTCCAGTAAGTAAGAGGAGGAGTGTTTTTTATGCCTCCGGCGGCCAAAGGAGTTGAACCCCTTTGGAAACCCCTATTTGCAAGGTGAGTGCGTAGGGTGATGGTGGGTATTAGATTTATTTTTTTTATTTGCGAAAAAGTTTTAAAGTTTTGCTGCTGCGCATCAAAACATTAAATACTGTTTCGCTTTAAAATAGTGGGAAATTAATTTCTACCCAAAACAAGATGCCATTTGTCACTACGTTCCAAATGTGAATGATGTATTAATTTTAATAAGAGAATTGTTCTATTTATCCTATTAAAATAGAAACATAGACTCGTCATTGCGAGGAGCAAAGCGACGTGGCAATCTATTTCTTATTAAATTAATTTCTTCTCTCACATTTGGAACGTAGTGACAAATGGTAAATTAAACTCGGTTAAAATTAATCTCCCACTATTTTAAAGCGAAACAGTATTTAAAAGTGAGGAGCGAAGCTCCGAATTCTTAAAACTTTTTCGCAAATAAAAAAAAATAAAATAACTACTTTAGCCATATTCCTCTGCACTCACCTTGCCTTAGTAGGGTTTGCAAAGGGAATTATTCCCTTTGCCCGCCGGAGGCATAAATAAAGTTTATATAGATTGAGAAACTTGACATAAAGTTAAAAGATTTGCATACTAAACGCTTGAGATAAAGTTTTAATCTAGGAATATATATGAATTTAGACTATAATAGTATTGATATAGAAATGAGAACGGCAGAAAAGGCTTTGCAAGATGTTGGACAATGCATTGCTATTCTTGGCTCGGCACGTACAAAAAACACTCATCCGCATTATGAAATGGCAAGACAAGTAGCCTATTTATTTGGGAAAAATGGCTATGGTATTATTTCAGGTGGTGGCTATGGTCTTATGGCAGCTGCGAACCAAGGAGCTAAGGAAGCGAATGCTCTTTCTGTTGGACTGCATATTCACATTCCAGAATTTGAAGAAAAAGCGAATGAGTATATAGACTTATTGGTAGAGTTTGACTATTTTCCAATAAGAAAAATGATGTTTATGAAGTATTCCCAAGCCTTTATTTTTGCTCCTGGCGGTATGGGAACTTTAGATGAACTGGCTGAAATATTTGTACATATTCAAACAAATAAATTGAAGAAATCGCCTCTTATCTTTATTAATAAGAAATTCTGGCAAGGCTTTTTTGATTGGATTAAGGCATGTCTTATTTCAGAACAATACCTTTGTGAAGAAGAATTTGATCATTGCTATCTTGTAGACACAGCAGAAGAAGCCTTTGAAATTGTGAAAAACAATAAAGAGGGGCATAAAGTTTATTAATATGCCTAGTGCAAAGAGTGAAAAAAAAATGCAAATTGTCCCAAATCCTCCTCAGGGGCATACTTGGGAAGCTTTGATGCAACTAGCTTTAGAAGAGGCACAGAAGGCTTTTTTACTTGATGAAGTGCCTGTGGGGGCTGTTGTTGTGGCTAAGAATGGGCAAATTCTTGCAAGAGCACACAATTTAACAAGAACAAATAATGATCCTAGTGCGCATGCCGAAATTCTTGCTTTAAGACAAGCAGCAGAAAAAATAAAGAATTTTCGCATACTTGATAGTTATCTTATTGTCACTCTTGAACCTTGTATAATGTGTCTTGGGGCTTTACGCGAGGCAAGGATTGAGGGCGTAGTTTTTGCTGTGCGTGATAAAGAAGCTGGTGCTATTTGTTCTATGATTGATGGACTTGAATTGCCTTTAAAGTCGCCAAAAGTGTGGTATATGAGTAATGTTTGCGAAGAGCAAGCAAGGACACTTTTGAGAGATTTTTTCGAACATAAGCGAGAAGAGAAAAAATAGTATTTTTTGACTTTTCAGCTTTGAAATTGACAATAAATAAATATATTTGACAAGAGATGAAAGAATTTATATTCTATCACGAAGATTTATTTTGGGGGAACTATGAGAGATTTATGTGAAGCAAAAGACGGAACTCTAGAAGTTTTGCAAGGGAATATTGCTTTTGCAGCGGGCTGTGTGCGAGCAGGGATTCACGCTGTTGATGGCTATCCTGGAACACCGAGTACGGAAGTTATCGACAAAGGTTTGTCTAAGGTGCAAGATTTGATTACTGTGGGCTGGTCTGTGAATGAAGCGGTTGCTGTTGGCGTTGGTGTTGGACATAGTTTTGCGGGCAGAGATGCAGTTGTAACTATGAAGATACCTGGTGTTTTCCAAGCTGGCGATGCTATTTCTTCTTCTTCTGCTTACGATGGAGAACGTGGTGCACTTGTTTATTATGTTGCATCAGACTTTACTCCTTCTTCAACACAGCATTTAGTTGACCCACGTCCTTTTTTCCGTTCTTGTTTCTTACCTGTTTTTGAACCAAGAAATCATCAAGAAATGCACACAGCAGCTGATCTTGCTGCAGAAATTTCACGTACATTCCGTTTGCCTGTGGTTATTCACGCAAGCGGTGCTCTTTGCCATAGCGAAGGCTTAGTGCGTTTAATGCCAACAAAGAAAAGAGATGTTGCACAAGTGTGCGATTTGGCAACACAAATTCTTTTACCAAATACTGTTCGTATACGTTACGATAATTTTATGGACAATCGTTTTGATTCAGTTGTTGAATTTGTTGAAAAAAGCGATTTGAATAAACATATTAAAGGTAAAGGCAAGGTTGGCGTTATTGCAACTGGCGTAAATGCTCTTTATATGGAAGAATATAAAGCAATTTTTGATAATGATATTGATATCTTATCACTTGCATTCACAAATCCACTTCCTGAAAACAAAATTTTAGAATTTGCTAAAAATGTTGAAAAAATCTATGTGCTTGACGATGGTTATCGCTATTTGCAAGAAGCTTGTCAAAGACTAGGTATAGAAGTTGTAGGAAAGGCCCCAAATTCAAAAATAACTGAATGGACACCTGCTACAATAGCTGAATTTTTAGGTAATAGTCTTAAAAAAACTATGCCATCAGCAATGCCTGTACCGCGTCCACCAATGATTTGCCCTGGTTGTCCTTATAGATTGACAGGTCTTACCTTAGCAAAGATGAAGAAGAAAAATGAATTAGAAGCAATATTCTCTGATATTGGTTGTAATACATTGTTATATTTTATGAAAGCTCTTGATCAAAACCTTTGTATGGGTGCTTCTGAAAGCATGAGAGCTGGTTATGTTTTATCAAAGCCAGAAGCTGCAGGACGTTGTGTAAGTATACTTGGCGATGGAACAGAAATGCATTCAGGTTTAGATGCAACTCGCAATACCTTATACCGCAATGTGCCTGGTGTTAAAATTGTATTAGACAATGAATGGATTGCGATGACTGGCGGTCAACCTGGAGCTTCTTCTCCTGTGAACCTTGCTGGCCAACCGCATAGTGTAAAGCTTCTTCCAGCTCTTCAAGGCGAAGGTGCTGAAATTATTTTAGCAGACGCTTATAATAAGAAGGAAATTGAAAGTCAATTAAAGAAAGCTTTAGCTCTTGGTAGCGAGGGTAAATTTGTTGTTTTAGTTATTCAAGGCACTTGCATAAGAAAAGTTTCAGCTTCTGCTTATAAAGCAAAGATGAGCGTGGATGCAGAAAAATGTAAGAAATGTGGCCAATGTCTTATCTGCCCAGGTATTGATGGTGCAGTAGGACAAGTTCCAGCTTTCAATAATATGTGTACAAAATGCGTTTCTTGCACTCCTGCTTGTTCGCAAATGTGTCCTGTTGGTGCAATTTCTATTGAAAGAAATACTGAAGACAGAAAAGAAACTAAAGAATTGAGTGCAGCTCCAATACCTGAAGTTGCAAGTTTAGCTCAAAAACCAGAACGTCTTTTACTTGCTATTCGTGGCGTTGGTGGACAAGGTAATTTATTCTTTGGTAAAGTTTTAGCAAGATTAGCTTTCTTAGCTGGTTATGGCGAAAATGCAAATATAGTCAAAGGCGAAACGCATGGTATGGCTCAATTGGGTGGCCCTGTTATTTCTACCTTTGCTTGCGGTAATGTTTATAGCCAAGAATTGCTTCCGCAATCTGCTGATTGTTTGATAGCAATGGAAAAATCAGAATTACTTAGACCTGGATTTTTGACTATGCTCAAAGAAAAAGGCAAAGTTTTGATTGCAGACACAAGTGTAGTACCTTTTGGTTTCCCTAAGGATAAATACCCAAGTGATGAAGCGATGGCTAAAGATTTAGAAAACTTTGATGTTATTAGAGTTCCTGTCTTAGATATTGCACTTGATCTAGGTGATTCTAGTGGTAAATGTGCAAATGTTGTTATGCTTGGTATTCTTGCAAAACAGGCAACTTTTAATGAAATACCAAAAGAATATTGGCTCCGTGCTTTATATGAAATAAATTCAAAACCAGCTGTTTGGAATTTGAATTACCATGCCTTTATGCGTGGCTATGAATTGAATTAATTTATTAGTATCTTTATGAATTGAGAGGGATAGTATGATTATTGTTACCGGTGGAGCGGGTTTTATAGGTTCAGCTCTAATATGGGAATTAAACAGAAAAGGTTATGAAGATATTTTAGTTGTGGATAATTTTTCCAAAACTGAAAAATGGAAAAACCTCGTACCTTTAAAATATACCGATTATATTCATAAAGATACTTTTATTAAAAATGTAAGGGAAAAAGGTCTATCTGATCAAGTGAAAGCTATAGTGCATCTTGGTGCTTGCTCTTCAACGATGGAAACAGATGCCGATTACCTTATGGAAAATAATTTCCGCTATACAAAGGATCTATTTTTAGCAGCAAATGCAAGAAAGATTCGTTTTATCAATGCTTCCTCTGCCGCGACATATGGTGACGGTGAATTTGGTTTTGCTGCAGATTATGGCGATATTGCAAAACTTCGTCCTTTAAATATGTATGGCTATTCTAAGCAACTTTTTGATCTTTGGTCTATACGCACAAAGGCTGTGCATCAACTTGTGAGCCTGAAATTCTTCAATGTTTACGGGCCAAATGAATACCACAAAGAAGGTATGCGTAGCGTTGTTTGTAAGGCTGTTTCACAAATTCAATCAACGGGCAAACTTAGCCTTTTCAAATCTTATAAGCCAGAATACAAGCATGGCCAACAAATGCGTGATTTTGTTTATATTAAAGATGTCACTCGTCTTATTGGCTGGCTTTTAGAAACTCCTGAAGTTAATGGTATTTATAATGTAGGGCAAGGAAAAGCTCGCTCTTGGAATGACTTAGCGCATGCTGTTTTTTCAGCAATGAATAAGAAAGCAAATATTGATTATATAGATATGCCTGAACAGCTTATTGAAAAATATCAGTATTTTACAGAAGCTGACATGATTTGGCTTGAGCAAGCAAGATATCCATATTCTTTTGCTACTTTGGAAGATGGAGTAAAGGATTATGTGCAGAATTATTTACTTAAAGAAAATGCATTTTTAGAAATTGTAGACCCACTCTTTATTGAATCCAAATGTACGCATTTATAAGAAAAAAATTATTTACTCAAATTATTTTTAGCTTGCTTTTTATGCTTTGTCTTCCTGCTTTGCAGGCCTATGCTTTAAAGGCTTCTTCAGACTCGCTTGGAGGCTATTCTGCTCAGGTTTTGCAAAAGGTTTTAGACAATTATGTTCAACCAGTAGAAGCAAAAGGCAGCACTCTTGTCTTAGTGCGTATTGGGGCTGATGGCAGGCCTTACTCATGCGAAGTCATCAAAAAATCTTCAAGTACGCAAGTGGACGATGCCCTCTGTGTGACTGTGGCAAGGGTTGGCCAGTTTGAGGAATTACAAGGACTTGGGAATATTGAAGTTGCCTTGAACTTTGTGTATGAAGATATGACAAGAAATAATATGAATGCAAGACAAGTGCTTGCAAATCCGCAAGTTCAGCACAATTCAACTCCTTTTTATCCTGCTGTAAGTGATAATAATTCACAAAAATCTCAAGCTAAACAAGAAATTAATCAAAAACAAGCAAAAGAGCAAAATATAGGTGCGGGCATTGTGCAAAGAAGGCTTGATGCAAGTAATGAGCCAGTAAGTAGTGTGAATACAGCTACAAAAAATGCAAATACAGTAGCAAAGAAAAAAACAGAAAGATTTACTTTGCAAGATGCTGTTACAGAAATAGAAAAAAAGAATGCACTTGCAAATTCCGCTGATTCACAAGAAAATATTACGCAAGAAAAGTTTCCGCCTATAGAAGATTTGTCTTTTGCAGAAGAATTGCTCAATAATGTAAAGCCTTATTTAGAAACTTTGCCTCATTATTTACCAAATGCTAGCTATAAAGTGAAATTCCGTATTAAAACAAATAGTAATGGACAATTAACTGGATTAGATATTTTAGAAAGTTCTCAAAGTGAGGATTATGATATCTTTGTGCAAGACATTATCTTAGTAAAAGATGTTATTCCATTTCCTAAAGATGGGAAAAATCAAGAAGCAATCATTACTTTTGTAGGTAAAAAGTAAAAAATTCCATTACTGTATTTTAAAATGCAAGAGAATAAAACTTGCTAATTCTTGCTCTTTGGAGTAATCTGTATCTTATTTTTTGACACGATTATCAGTATGCGAGAATTATATTTATGGAATTAAAAAATTACGATCCTTCAACAGTTGAACCACATTGGACCAAGCATTGGGAAGAAAATAAAGCATTTACACCAGATATGGAAAGTGATGCAGAAGCTTATTCTATAGTCATTCCACCGCCAAACGTCACAGGTGCTCTACATATTGGCCACGCCTTTAATATCACTTTGCAAGATATTTTATGCCGTCATAACAGACAATTAGGCAAGAAAGTTGTGTGGATACCAGGTACAGATCATGCCGGTATTGCAACACAAAACGTTGTCGAACGTGCATTAGCAAAAGAAGGCAAGACAAGACACGATTTAGGCCGTGAAGCCTTTATTGAAAAAGTTTGGGAATGGAAACAAGAATACGGCGATAAAATTCTCAATCAAATCAGACGTATGGGGGCTTCTGTCGACTGGAGTCGTGAAGCTTTTACAATGAATCCTGATCTTGCTAAAGCTGTACGTAAGGTTTTTGTTCAGCTTTACCACGAAGATTTAATCTATAAAGGTAAATATATTATCAACTGGTGTGGGCGTTGTCACACAGCTTTGGCTGATGACGAAGTCGAACACGAAAATAAAAAAGATTCTATCTGGCATGTAGCTTATAAAGTTGTTGGTAGCGATGAAACAATAACTATTGCAACTACTCGCCCTGAAACTATTGTGGCAGATACTGCTGTTTGCGTGCATCCAGAAGATGAAAGATACACGCATCTTATAGGCAAAAAAGTTATTGTGCCTATAGTTAATCGTGAAGTTCCTATTATTGCGGATACTTATGTTGATAAAGAATTTGGAACTGGTGCATTAAAAGTTACACCTTGTCACGATCATAATGACTGGACATTAGGCCATACGCATAATCTTGAATTTATTCAAGCTATTGACGAAGATGGCATAATGAATGACTATGCTCAAAAATATAAGGGCATGACTAAAGAAGATTGCAGAATAGCCTTAGTAAATGATCTTGAAGCTTTAGGGCAATTAGTTGAAGTGAAGGCTATAGATCATGCTGTAGGTGTTTGTTATCGTTGTAAAACTGTTGTTGAACCGCATGTTTCTATGCAATGGTTTGTTGCGGCAAAGAAATTAGCACCTGCTGCAAGAGCGGCTGTTCCAGAAGAAATTAAAATTGTTCCTGAAAATTGGGAAAAAACATATTATAATTGGCTCGACGATATTAGAGATTGGTGTATTTCACGTCAAATCTGGTGGGGGCATAGAATACCTGCTTGGACTTGCTGTGATTGCGATGAACTCATAGTTTCAGAAGAAGATGTGACTCTTTGTCCAAAATGTAATTCTTCAAAACTTGAGCAAGATCCAGATGTTTTAGACACTTGGTTTTCTTCAGCTTTATGGCCATTTTCAACCTTTGGTTATCCTGAAAAAACAAAAGATTTAGAAACCTTCTACCCAACTTCTACCCTAGTAACAGGTTTTGACATCCTCTTTTTCTGGGTGGCTCGTATGGTAATGATGGGTCAACATTTCATGGGCAAAGTTCCATTTAAAGAAGTGTATATCAATTCCTTAGTGCGTGATGCACAAGGCAAAAAGATGTCAAAATCTTCTGGTAATGGCATTGATCCACTTGAAATGTCTGATAAATACGGAACTGACTCCCTACGTTTCACTCTTTGTTCACTTGCTGCAATGGTGCGTGATATTAAACTTTCTGAAACACGTATTGAAAATAGCCGTAACTTCTTGAATAAATTATGGAATGCAACTAGATTTTCCTTGATGAACCTTGAAGGCTATAAGCATGACAATAATTTCAAGCCTGAAAATATTCCAGCATCTGCTATGCATCATGTTTGGATTTTACATAGATTAGAAGAATTAAAAATTGAAACAAAACAGGGTATTGCCGCTTATCGCTTCAATGATGTGGCACAAAATCTTTATAAATTCTTATGGAATGAATTTTGTGATTGGTATCTTGAATTAGTAAAGCCAGATCTCAAAGAAGAAAATGAGAAAAAGCAATTAGCTCAAGAAGTGCTTTGCACTGTGTTGAATGAATATCTTGTATTATTACACCCTATTGCACCATTTATCACAGCGCAAATATTCCAATCATTACCAAATAATGAAGGCAAAGATATTGCTTCCATGCCTTTCCCTGAAGAAAGAAAAGCTTGTTTAAGAGCTGAAAATATTGAAGATATGGAATTTATTCAGGAAGTTATTTCTGCTATACGTACTATCCGTGCTGAACTCAATATCAACCCATCTTTCAAACTCACAGTTTTATTCAAACCTGATACAATGTATCAAGCTGATTTACTTGACCATTCAAGAAAATGGCTTTCCTTTATGGCAAAGGTAGAGCACTTTATTCTAGACGATAAAAGAGAAATTCCAAAAGCTTCTGCTACTCAAATTGTGAAAAAAGCAGAAATTGTGGTTTTCTTAGAAAATGCTATTGATTTTAACGTTGAATTAGCAAGACTAGAAAAAGAAGTGACAAAAATGGGTAAAGAGCATGCAATGCTAAGTGGAAAACTCAAGAATCCTAAATATGTAGATAATGCACCTGCACATTTAGTCGAAGCAGACAAAGCAAGAGTTTCTGAACTTGAAGTTGCTATGCAAAAACTTGACGAATTAAAAGTGAAGTTCACAGCCTTGCTTGGAAATTAACATGAGCAATATTCCAGAATCCCTACAAACTATCATCGATCATTTCGCCCATCTGCCAGGCGTAGGCAGAAAATCTGCTATGCGAATGGCTATGGTTTTGCTCAAGTGGAACGAAAGCGAAGTCAAGCGAATGGGGCAAAATATCTTTGAATTAAGAGATAAATTGCATCTTTGTTCTGAGTGTAATGCACTTTCTGATGTAAACCCTTGTCTTATTTGCTCTAATCCAGACAGGCTTTCAAATATGCTCTGTCTTGTGAGCGATTGGGACAGTATGCTCACCATTGAAGAAGGATGCTTTTATAAAGGAAAGTATGTCATTCTCAACGGTTTACTAGGAATGAATGACGCTTCTAAAATTGAAATCGACAGGCTTTTCCATATCCTTGATAGAGGAGAAGTGAAAGAACTTGTTTTAGCCTTAGGAGCAACAGCAGAAGCAGAAGCAACTGCCTCATACGTAAGGGAGCAAGTTTCAAGATTTTATCCAAGCATTGAAGTCACGCGTCTTGCACAAGGAATTCCACTTGGAGCTGAAGTGAAGTTCATGGATAGAGAAACATTAAAACAATCTTTAGACTTTAGACAAAAAATATAATTAAGACTACTATTTATAAGGAACACACTATGAGATCACACATTATGACAAAAGGGCTTGAAAAAGCTCCTCACCGTTCGCTTCTACACGCTTCTGGCTTTACAAAAGAAGAATTACGCCGCCCACTTATAGGCGTGTGCAATGCTGCTAACGAAATTGTGCCAGGCCACATACACCTTGATAAAATTTCAGAAGCTGTGAAAGCTGGCATACGTTCTGCTGGCGGAACTCCGCTTGAATTTCCAGCTATTGCTGTGTGTGACGGTATTGCAATGAATCACGCAGGTATGCATTTTTCACTTCCATCACGTGAAATCATAGCTGATAGCGTTGAAATTATGGCTACAGCACATCCTTTCGATGCCTTAGTTCTTGTGCCAAATTGCGATAAAGTTGTGCCAGCTATGCTTATGGCCGCTTTACGTTTAAATATTCCAACACTTATTGTCTCTGGCGGGCCAATGCTTGCTGGTAAAAATGCCACAGATCTTATCAGCGTTTTTGAAGCAGTTGGAAAAGTAAAAAAGAATGAAATGACAGAAGCAGAATTAGACGAACTTGCAGAATACGCCTGTCCTGGTTGCGGATCTTGTTCTGGAATGTTCACCGCAAATACAATGAACTGTCTATCAGAAGCCATAGGCCTAGCACTTCCAGGTAATGGCACAATCCCAGCTGTCCAAGCTGCAAGAATCAGACTTGCAAAACAAGCTGGTTTCAAGATTATGGAATTATTAGAAAAAAATATCTGTCCTCGTGATATAGTTGACGAAAAAGCAGCCTACAACGCAATTGCAGTCGATATGGCACTCGGTGGATCCACAAATACCGTTCTCCACCTACCAGCAGTATTCAAAGAAGCTGGCCTCAACATAGATTTAGATTTATTTGATAAAGTCAGCAAAAACACACCAAATCTATGCAAACTCTCGCCAGCAGGGCATTATCATATCGAAGATCTGCACGCAGCCGGCGGAATTCCAGCCGTTATGGCAAGATTAGCTGAAAAAGATCTCATACATACAGACGTGCAAACCTCAATGGGTGTGACTCTCAAAGAATTACTCGAAACAACAAATGTCAAAGTTCTTGACAACGACGTCATCCGCCCACTTGAGAATCCGTACATAAAAGAAGGCGGTATAGCCATTCTAAAAGGAAATATCGCATTAAACGGTGCCGTAGTAAAACAATCTGCAGTAGATCCTGAAATGCGTGTACGTGAAACAATTGCAAAAGTATTCGATTCAGAAGAAGACGCAACAAAAGCTATCATGGATGGAAAAATCCAGAAAAATGACGCTGTCGTCATACGTTATGAAGGGCCAAAAGGTGGGCCAGGTATGCGTGAAATGCTCACCCCAACTTCAATTATCTCAGGTATGGGACTTGGGAAAGATGTCTTACTCATCACCGACGGCCGCTTCTCAGGCGGTACTCGCGGTGCAGCCGTTGGACACGTTTCGCCAGAAGCCGCAGAAGGCGGAGCTATAGGACTTATCGAAGACGGAGATATCATTCTCATAGACATCGATAAGCGTATACTCGAACTCAAAGTAGACGACGCAACCCTAGAAAAAAGAAAAGCAAATCTCAAAAAAGTCGATAAATCAGCAAAATTTGCTTCGCCTTTCTTACGCAGATATGCAAAAAGTGTGACTTCAGCAGCTACCGGCGGTATTATCGAATAAGTTATTTTGTTTTATTTTCTTTTTGTCTTCGACATTTTTTTGCCTCCGGCGGCCAAAGGAGTTGAACCCCTTTGGAACCCCCAATTTGCAAGGTGAGTGCGTAGGGTAGTTGGTTGGAATTTCATTTTATTTT
>CAYJAZ010000030.1:0-23155 GCA_964368455.1 uncultured Desulfovibrionaceae bacterium | reverse complement strand
GAATTTCGGCTTCGTCAATTCCTAGTTCGTTTGCTATTTGGCTTGCATAACGATTAATAATTTCAGGTAATTGCACAGATTGCAAAAATTCCTTAGCCCATATAATAGCTTCTTTCAAAGAATGTGACTTTTTGAAGCGTATTAAAAATGATAGTCCATCTTCGGCTTTTTCGCGAAGAGTGGCAAATGTGGCAAGGCCATGCTCTTGCCTAAGAAGAGAATCTATGTCTTCTTTTTCTGGAAATAACACAACCTTACATTCAATACCGGCAATTAAAAGCATTTGTGCTGAACGAAAAGCAGCATTTCTGCCTGCATTATCGCCGTCAAATAAAAGTTCAGCCTTATTACAAAAGCCTGAAATTCTTTTTACTTGCATGTCTGTAAGACTTGTTCCTAAAACACCAACGGCATTTTCAAAGCCAAATTGATGCAAGGTTAAAACGTCCATATAGCCTTCTGTCAATAAAACAGTATGGTTGAGCCCTATAGCCTTTCTTGCTTGGTAAAGGGCATAGAGATGATCGCCTTTTTTATAGATAATAGTGTCAGAACTATTGATGTATTTTGCTTCATGTTGTTGATTTTGTTGTTGTTCTTGTGTGTTGTTTTCCTTGCTTGGAATATGTCTTGCACCAAATGCAAGAACTTGGCCTGTGAGCGAATAAATCGGAAACATCAATCTGCCACGAAATCTATCGTATACTCTAGAAGAATTTTTGCTTTGTGATAATAAACCGCATTGAACAGAATCTTGTTCTCTAAAGCCAGCTTTATGAAATTGATTGGCAAGATCTTGCCAAGAGTCAAGTGAATAACCAAGAGAAAATTTTTCACAAATTTCTTCTGATAGTCCACGTTCTTTTATGTATTCATTACAATATCTTGCATCTTCTTTTTGAAGATTTGCTCTATAATGTGTTGCAGCAAGTTGATGCATTTTAACGCCATCGCTTTTAAGCTTGCGTAAAATTTGTGCTTTTTTATCTTCTTGACTATTTTTATTATAGGAAAGTGAAATTCCTAATTCGTCTGAAAAATTTTGCAAAGCTTCTTTGAAATCATAACCATTAACACGCATAGAAAATTCAAAAATATCGCCTGTGGCCTGGCAACCAAAACAATAAAAGGAACCTCTGTCTTCATTGACGTGAAAAGAAGGTGTTTTTTCTTGGTGGAATGGGCAAGGTGCAACCAAAGAACCGCCCTTATGGCGAAGCTCAATATAGCGTCTTATATAATCAGCTATATTAATACGGTTTTTTATAAGTTGTATAGCTTCTTTACTGTCCATTCTTTGCTATCCATTGCCTGCTGATTTGTTTTGAATTATTTGAAATATCTATCTTAAATAAGCTAAAGTCATGCCATCGCCGCCTTGATCTTCATTTGCCTTTTCAAAATGACTGACAAAGGCAGAAGTTCTTAGGTATTCATGCACGCTTTTTCGTAAAGCACCAGTTCCTTTACCGTGTACTATTTCAACAATATCAACGGCATTGAGTAAGGACTTGTCTAAGAAGGCTTCAAGTTCTATAATGGCGATATCAGCTCTTTTTCCTCGAATATCAAAACTTCTTCTTATTAAATCTTCACTTGTTCTTTCATTAATATTTGTTTGTGTGTTTTTTGTAGAACTTTTCTTCGTGTTCTGTTCTTTATTATTTGCAGAAAGTGAAATATCTTTAGCATTTGCCCAAAGAGAAACGCCATTCATATCTATTTTTACTTTTTTATTTTTTGCATCAACTTCAAGAACTTGTGCTTTCTTGTTCCACGCTAAGTAAAAGACTTGATCATTTACTTTCAATTGTTCAAGACGCATTTTCAATTCTTCTTTTGTGAGTTCTGCTTTTTCTTCGATTTGTGCTGGAACTAAGTCTGTACGCAATTTTGCCATTTCTTTCATGGCTTGTTTTGCTGTTGTCTTGCCTTCTTTCCATGCATGCATTAATTCTCTTGAAAGTTCACGTACTTCGTCGTGTAATTTGCGTCTTTCTTGCTCAAATTTAGCCTGCATTTGCTTTTGTTTTTCTAAAGCTTTTGCCTGTTCTTGTTTGAGTTTTTCTAATTCTTGCTTTCTTTGCACAGCAAGATCATTTAAAGTATCAACTACCTTTGACATGTCTTCGCCACCAACAAGCATATATTGTTCAGCTTTTGCTAAAATATATTCTGGTAGGCCATGTTCTCTTGCAACATCAAGAGCTATACTTGCACCAACTTGATCATAAGCCAATGAGAAGATAGGTTTTTTTGTAGAAGCTTCAAAAAGCATGGAAGCAGCACGCACATGTTCATGCGTGAGTGCATAGGTTTTGAGAGCTGGAAAGTGTGTTGCAGCAAGGGTGTAGCAATTTTTTTCAAGCATACTGTCGATAAGAGCTTGAGCAAGTGCAGCACCTTGTGCGGGGTCAGTTCCCGCACCAAATTCATCAAGCAAGACAAGACTTTTTGCATTCAATTCATCCCACACGCGTGAAAGATGTCTTATCTGGCCTGTAAAAGTAGAAACATGATCGTCCAAACTTTGTTCATCACCAATAAAAGCATGCACTTTTTCAATGATTGGCATACTTGCATTTTGTGCTAAAGGCACAGGCAAACCTGCTAATGTCATAAGCACAATAAGGCCAGCAGTCTTTAAACAAACTGTTTTACCACCAGCATTACCGCCACTTATTACTAAGATTTTTTCTTCTTCTTTAAGAACAATGTCTAAAGCTCTGATATTGAGTTTTTTATTTTTCAAAGCTTCAAGAGCAAGAAGTGGATGTTTTGCTTCTGGAAGGTAGAAAGTTGCATTTTCTTGCATAGTGAGGCAATGGCCGTCGTAATCAGCTGCTAAAGCTAATTTTGCAAAAAGTATATCAATATCAAGTAAAAGATTCCATGCACTTGCAAGAATTTTTTTATTGTCTATTAAAAGTTGGGTAAGCATAAGAAGAATTTTTCTTTCTTCTTCTCTTTCTTCTTGTTTAATCTCTTGAATTTTATTGTTTATTTCAACTAAAAATAAAGGTTCAAAGAAAACAGTTTCGCCAGTATTTGAATAATGGTGGATAATGCCTTGTAAACGTCCTTTAAAATTAGCTTTTAAAGGCAAGACATATCTATCAGAATCAAGGGCAATATAATCGTCTTGTAGATAATGGCCTATATTATATTCGCTTACAGCTTCTTTTACTTTCTTCATACATGTTTGATTTAATGTACGAAGTTCATTTCTTAATAAAAGGAGTGCAGGCGAGGCACTGTCTTTAATAGTAGCACTTTCAGAAATACAGCGGGTGAGATGTTCGAAAAGTTCGGTAGGGAATTCTTTTTCGTGAGCAAAGTGCATTAAAGTTGCATGATTAGTTGAATGTTCTTCAATGGACTCAAGGACTTTGTGTAATTGTTGTAAACTTTGGCTCACAGCCCAAAAAGCTTCTGTATCTAAAAAAGGATGCGAAGCAGAAAGAAGATCTAAAATAGAGTCTAATTCAGGAAAATTTGTGAGTTTGAAATGGCTTTGAGCAAGCCAATCTTTTGCTTGGAAAAAAAGATCTTGATTATACTTAAGTGAGTTGATTTCATCACCATAAGCAGAAAGATAAGGCAAAAGAGTAAGGGCTTTTTGCTTGGCCGATGGGCAAGTGCAATAATGAGAAAATTTCTCTAAAATTTTATCAAATTCAAGTGCTATAAGTGTACGTTGCATAGAAAATAAATCTCGTTGAAGTGATAAAAAGTAAAAATAACCCAGCTCCCTTTTTTGTTAGCTGGGTTATTATTTTCGCTTAGTTGAAAGAATTAAGCTTGGTTGCTTTTACGCATTTTTTTAAGTAAACGCTTGCGAGCAGCTGCTTTTTTCTTTTTACGCATAACACTCGGTTTTTCGTAGTGTTGGCGTTTTTTCATTTCTGAAAGTACGCCTGCTTTTTCTACTTGTTTTTTAAAGCGACGTAGAGCGATGTCGAAATTATATTCGTCCTCTGTGAGAAATACTCCTGGCATTAAAATCACCCCCTCGTTTTAAAAAATAGTCTGCTTCTTAAAGAAAGCTAGACGCGTAATATATATGCTCTTGCTAAAAAAAGCAAGTTAAATTTTATTGTTTGTTTGCTTTAATTAAATATATTAATTCAGTATATTAGAAATTAATTTAAGAAATTTACCATTTCGTCTAAAAATAATTTGAAGCGTGGGCCTGGAACAAGGCCATTGTGTGAAAGGAATATTTTCTTATTTTTCACAGCATTAATTGGGGTATTTTTCCAATTGTCTACAGAAAAAAGATGAGCAAGTTCGTGTGGGTAGATTTCAACTACAACATCTGGATTTAATTTATAAATCATTTCAAAGCTCAAAACAGGGTAGGCTATAGTGCTTTTTACAGCATTTTCTGCATTTAAGATATTTAATAATTCAGAAAAATAGCCGTCGTTTCCTGCTGCAACTAATTTATTTACCACACCATTTTGAGATTCGAGAGTATTGAGTACAAAGAGAACTTTCTTTCTTTTTTTCTTTGCAAATTCCGCTCTTTTTTCGGCAATAAAATTTTTATGTGATTGGTAAATAGCCAAACCTTTTTCTTCTTGCCCAAAGGCTTTTGCTATTGTTATAAAGGCGTTAAGCACTTCGTCTAAACTTTGTGAAGGAACAGAAACATAGGGTACATGTTCTGGCGGAATACGTTCGATACCAAAGACAAGATCTGGTTTTAATTCAAGTACAGCTTCAGCTGAGAAAAATTTTGCAGTGCCAAGACGAGCTAAGTCTTGTGGCATTGATTGAGGCAATAGGCAATAGGTAGAAATGCCTATAAGGCTTTTTTCAAAACCGAGTGCTATGATGGTTTCTGTCGTTGAGGGTGCAAGAGAAATAACTCTTTTTTGTTCTTCTGCTTTATTTATTTTAGTATTAACCGTCGCCTGACAATTAATAGCAAAAACAAAAGTAAGGAAAAATAAAATAAAGAAAAGAGAAGAATTTGGTGTTTTTAACAGTTTTTTTAACATAAGAAGAGTTCTTATATACTAAATAAAAAAAGCGTCAAGTTCTTTTTGAAATTAGTATAATATATTGAAATATTATGGTTTTATTTTTCTAGGGTAAAAATGATTGGAATAATGAGTGTGCCTGTAAATGAAGCAAATCTTGCTTTTTTTACTGCTTTTAGTGCCGCTTTATCAAGTCGCGAAAAAGCAGAAGAAGTAAAGAGTTCGGCTTTTATTAATTTGCCTTCTTCTATTTCAACTCTTATTTCACTTTTTCCTTCTTCGCCTGCTTGCCGTGAAAGCTCGGGGTAGGGCGGTATTTTCAAATATTTTATTTTTGAAAATACTGAAGAAGAAGCTAATCCACTGCCAGAGCCAATATTTTCTGGGGCATCGCCTAAACCTAATGCGTCATTGCTGCCAGAGCCTAAACCTTTGCCTTGCAAGGTGTTTTGTGTTGATGATGGTGCAAAAGCTTGATTTGCTTGCTTTTGATTGAGTTTTTGTTCTTGTTGTTTTTGCTGATACTGAATTTGATTTCTTTCTTTTTTGCTTGAAGAACTTGTTTTTTTCTTCACATTTTTTATTGTATTTTCTTTTTTTTCTATTTTTTTATCTTTTTCTTTAGATTTTATTTCAAAGACCTTTTCATTTTCTTTTAAATTTTGTTCAGATAAATCTTCTTCTTGTGCGGTGGAGTTTTCAGCAAAAAGTGCATTATTTACTGTTTCCACACTTTGTACAAGGTATGTGATCTGAATGCTTGTAGAAGTGTTTACGTGCATAGTATTGCTCATAGCATTGCCTGATCCCATTTGTCCTCCTTCTATACTATTGTTAAGAAAGGAAAAAGAAAAGGGAAAGGCAATACTACAGGCAATACATGCGTGTAAGAAAAGTGAAGAGAGAAAACTTTTCATACAATAATGAGTGGGGCTCTTTTATTAGAAATTGTATTCAACAGCAAAGTTTGCATTAAAGCCAAGCGATTCATAACCAGTCACTTCTTCATAATCTTCATTAAAGAGATTATTGAGATTGAGATAGAAATTTAAACCATTGTCTAAAGCAGCTTTGAAGCGTAAATCAACTAAATTATAGCTTGGCGCTACGAAGTCAGAAGCAAATGTAGCAGGATTATAGTCTAATCTTTCGCCAACATATTTATAGCTAGCACCTATAGAATATGTTGCATACCATTCATAAGGAAGAACATAATCAATATCAACTCTATAGATAGAATTTGCTTGTTTACCTTGTTCTTTTCCTGTTTTTTCTACATTTGTGTCAGCAAAGGTTGCAAAGGCTGCGATTCTAAGATCTTTAATTGGTTTTGCAATAAGGCCAAGTTCTATACCATGTGCTGTTGTTGCACCAATACTGTAATAATTTGGGATAGGCCAATTATAATCAGAATCTATAATATTAGAATAGCGTGCATTATAATAAGTAGCTGATAATTCTAGTTTATCATCAAATAATGCTTGAGTGACGCCTATATCCCATGTGAAAGCATCAGTTGGATCTAGTTCTGGATTGACTGTGAGTTGTTCAAGGGAAAGCATTTTAAAAGCATTGCCTACAGAAGCTCTCAATTGTGTTCCTGTTTGCTCTATGGTGTAGGCTGCTGAAAGCGAGCCAGAGAATTTTGAAGCATAAGATTGATAATTATCCACTCTACCCGCTGCTGTGATATAAAGATTTTCTAGTGGATTTGCAGTGTATTCTAAATATAGAGCAACATTTTCTAATTCAGTTTTTTGATCAGGAATAGCGTACCATGATTCAAAGTTTACAGCTTTATCCTTTGTATAAGTCACGCCAAAGGCAACTTGTTGCCAATCGAAATCAAGTTTATGATTCCAATCGATACGTACGGATTCGCTATCGTAATTGCTTTCTGAATTTTGTGAAACATATTGAGCATTTCTTTTACTGTCTATATAAGACATATTTAATGTCTGTGTCCAAAGCCCATCCAAGTGAATAAGTGATGGGGAAAGGCTGAAGAAAGTTCTTTTGACGCTAGATTTTGAAGAATCGTCAACTGGAGTCCAGTAAAAATCTGTACCGTCAATATCAAGTTCTTGATGATCGTATCTAAATATACCAGTTACTTTGAAAAAGTCAGTCGGTGTGATCGTTGCAGAAGCAGAAATAGAACCTACAGAATTTGGATCTTTTTCGCCTTTGCCATTTTGTAATTCTGAATAAGAAGAAATTTGATTTGCGTAAGAATATGTTCCAGCTAGTGTCCAAGAATATTTGTCTGTTCCAGCATTTGCTTGGATTGAAGCCATATATTGTTCAGGAGTTCCGCCTTGTATTCTTGCAGTACCATTTAATTCGCCTGAACCTTTTTTTGTGATAATATTAATAACGCCAGAAAGAGCATTTGCACCATAAATTGCTGCTTGTGCACCTTGTACAATTTCAATCCTGTCAACATTATTAAGATTTATTGTGCTAAAATCGAAACTTGGTTGCGTTGTGTCATTGACTGGAATACCGTCAAGTAAAACAAGGGTGTAATCACTTTTACCACCACGCAAATAGACATTTGACAAGCCATTTGCATTTTGCATAACAATAACATTTGTTGATTGACGTAGAGCATCTGAAACAGAAGTAGCATTATACTTCTTGAAATCTTCTTCAGTGATAACAGTTACATCAGAACCAATTTGGTTTAGTGGTCTTTCAAAATGAGAACCTGTAACAACATAGGCCTCTGTGTAGTCTGCCTCATTAGCAAGAGCGGACACGGGATTTGCTACTACTGGCATAATGCCAAGAGCAATAAGTAAGAAAGAGCTTTTAAGATTCATTTTTTTTCTCCTATAAAAAATAAATCTTTAGAAGAAAAATATACATGCAACTAATTATATTAATAGCATAAAAAAATATGCCACTAAAAATTTCATGTGTCTTTTTTTCCTCGAAAGACAGTTATGATTATCATTAGCAGGTCTTCTGACTTATGTTCATCTTTTTTTACGCCTTCCCATCTTTTTCAAAGACAGTGGCCTATGTAAAAAAATCCCAAATACAGCGGCGGGTCCGTGCTGGATTTTCACCAAGCTTCCCTTAACTAAATGACTTGCGTAGTATATTCTTTTTTGAAGAAAAATCAAGTGAGATATGTTTTTTTAGTTTTAACTAAGAATATGAGAGTCTTAAAGATTTTTTGCTATACAAATTTTATTGATAAATTAGTTAAAGTAAAAAACTCTGATTTTCATCAGAGTTTTTGTTTTATATGTTAACCTTATTACATGGCAGCAAAGTGGTATTCTTAAAACTATCTTTTACAGTTAAAAATTATTGAATTAAATTCTTTTGTCTTTTTGCATGTCATTGCCGCAGTTTGGGCAAAAATTATCTGCTGAAGCAGAGGAGTTTCCAATGTTTTCAGCAGACTGGCTTTTCATGTCTTGCTGGATTGCATGAAAGGCTCCTGGTTTTACATGCAGGGCGTGTTCGTCTTTTCTTGTGTAGCTTGATAAATCAATTTCTGGACTTGCTTGTATGCTCATTTCAATACCAAGTTTTTCAGCCATGAATTCTAAAGGTTTATAGTTTCCAGTAATAGACATTATTTGAAATAATGATTCTGCACCTAATTTAGCTCCAGAGTCGTATGGATTTACTTCTCTTAAAAGCGTTGAATATGGCTTGCCTAGTGCCTTAGCTAAATCCCTCGCGGGAATTTGGCTGTCCAATACATAATTGTGAATAAAAGATGAAAATTCATTTTGCATAGACCACCTCTCTCTTTTCTATACCAATTTGTGCCTACTATTAATATATATCAATAAATAATTTTGTCAATAATATATCTTTGAATAGATATTTACAAATGAAATAAATAGCGTGCTTATAATATTTTTTGCTAAACTTTCTTCTTTAGCTATGTATTATAATGTTATAATATAATTAATAAAAAAATAATATAAGAAAAGTATAAAAATTATTATCATTGAAATATGAATGTTGTAGAAAATGAATATTAATTTATCTATATTTATACATGTCTTTAGTTTTATTTCTCTAACTTTCTTGTTTTCTTATTCTTTTTCTAGAGGATTTTTTAAAAGTGCTCTAAAGAAAACTTGAAAAAGTTCGAAATTAATTGTATAAGAAAAAACATTAATAATTGAGGCATTCCATATGAATATGTTTATGACAAGAAGAAAGGCTCTTTCTATTATAGCACTCACAACAAGTGTTGCCTTACTTGAAGGCTGTGCAACAACAAGCACTACTTATGTTCCTGAAAAAGTAGTAGTTAAAAATAATGATGTTTTCGGTAGACAAGTAGTTCAAACTGTTAAAAGCCAATTAGGCGTGCGTTATGTGCTTGGTGGTTCAAGTCCGCAGAAAGGTTTTGATTGTTCTGGTTTACTTTGGTGGGCTTATAAACAACACGGTATAGCTATTCCAAGAACTACAAAAGATCAAGCTTATGCAGGAGAATTTGCTCCTCTTGATGATTTAAGACATGGAGATATTTTGGTTTTCGCTCAATCAAGCGCACCAAATTCCTTGCACACAGGCATCTACATAGGCGAAAATAAATTTATACATAGTCCAAATAGCCGCTCAAGAGTGCGTGAAGATTCTCTTTCAAACACATATTGGGCATCAAATCTCGCTATAGCACGTCGTTTTGTCTAGACTGTCTTATAATAAGAATACATTAAATGAAAAAGGAAAGTTTTTATAAACTTTCCTTTGAGTTTGATGACAAAGTGCCAATTTTTCAAATTTGCACTTTGTGCCGCCTAAGTTTGCAAAGCAAACTTGGCAGAAAGGCACGAAAAACAGTCATTTAACGCCAAAAGTAAATGTTGGCTATTTCTGTTTTTCGAGGCTGCCGACTTTGTCAACAGCCTGAAAGGAAAGTTTTTATAAACTTTCCTTTTTTTTATCATTAGTATTTTTATCAATAATAGAAGAAGTAGATTTTTTATTCCACAGATGGACTTGTCCACAATGCAAGTAAACGAGCAATATCATTGCCTAAAGCAGTTGCAACTATATAAGAAGGATCATAAGGCATAGCCGTATCGACTTCAAGAACTATATAGTCACGAGTAGTTTCGTAAGGCATTTCGCCTGCATGGGCAATGCTCCATAAAAGATTGCCATTTGTTGCGTCGTAGACTTCAATTATCAAAGAAAGTCTTGTGCTTGCAGTTGAACCGCCTTCAAAGAAATAAGTGATATAACCACCCACTAAGAAATCTGCATTTTTTTGCTTTGCATAGGAAAGAGCATCTTCCACTCTATAAGGTGCTCTTGTTTGAGCAAATTCAAGAGCCGCAAAGGTTTTTTCTGCAAGAAATTGTTGCCAGATTATACGTGAAATGCCTTGTGATAAAGCTTCAGGATTATTTGTTGTTTGTGTGATTCCAAGGGGAACGAAAAGGGCAGTAGGTTTTGTGTCTAGATTCATATTTGGATGAATAGAAACAACTTGATCTGCTCTTATCACTCTATTTGTTAGAGTGAGTTTTGGAGTCGAGGTGAAATCAAATTCTAATTTTTCTTGCGAAGTAAAGGAGAAAACACCTTTGTTTTTTGGTGCACAGCCCGTGAGAAAAGGAAGAAGTGTAATAAAAAGAAGTGAAGAGATTAAAAAGAGTTTTTTCATACTAAGCCTTTGTGTCATTTTTTTGTTGTTTTAATGAAATGTATTAGATACTATGCAAGAAAAATACCATTTAAATGATTTTTCTCCACAAAAAAAGAATAGCTTAAAATAATTAGTCTTTTATATTGAAAATTCTTCTTGCATTATCGCCACATCGAGTCCATAAGGCGTCAAGTGGCTCTTGTCTGCATTCTGCTATCACATTTGCTGTGAGGGAAACAAGGCAAGGCTCATTTCTTTTTCCACGCCAACCTTGAGGAGAAAGAAAAGGACAGTCGGTTTCAATCAATAATTTATCTTCTGGGATATATTTTAAATCTTCTCTTGCTTGTTTGTTTGCGGGATAGGTTATAGCACCAGGAACTGAAATATACCAGCCTCTTGCATTCAAGATGTCAATTTGTTCTTTCACTCCGCAAAAGCAATGCCAGACAAGTGGATAGTCTTTGAAATTCATATCGTCAAGAACTTTTATTGTGTCATCAAAAGCATCTCTTGAATGAATAACTACTGGTAGATCACATTCTCTAGCAAGTTCAAGATGTTCTCTAAATACTTTTATTTGCATATCTTTTGGAGCTTCATCTCTTTGATAGTCTACATGTGTTGTAGTTGGAGGGCGATAAAAATCTAATCCAGTTTCACCTATTGCTTTGAAGCGATTGTCGTTTTTAACAATTTCATGCAAGCTTTGCATTGTGTTGTCGTGGTAATTCACCATTAAATCGTTGGGATGTATTGCTATAGTGAAGAAGACGTTTGGGTGTTTGTTGAATAAATCTCTTGTCTTATAATAAGACTGAGGAGTGAGAAAAATTTGTCCTACATTTTTTATGCCTGTGGCATAAGCTCTTTGAAGGATTTCTTCTAAATCTGGAAGATTGTCTTCGTAGACAAGATGAGCATGGCTGTCACAGCCTGTTTTTGGAAGATTGTATTGTAATGTATCGGGAAAAGTTTTTGACATATTCTGTTTTATTACCTTATTAAACTAGAAAATTATTTTCGTATATTTTGGAAAAGCTAACTTGTTTTAATTTCATTACTCGATAGCTTGACTTCATTTTATTTGTTTTGGCGACTTCGTACACAAAACCTCGTTCACAAGAGGCGTGGCTCTTATTTTACTACTCGATAGCTTGATTTATTGATATTTGGAAAAGCTGGCTTGTTTTATTTTACTACACGATAGCTTGATTTATTGATATTTGGAAAAGCTGACTTGTTTTATTTTACTACACGATAGCTTTTCCAGCGATTATGCATCCAAAACCATTGTTCAGGGTATTGTTTGATAATTTTTTCAACAGCTTGTGTGTAAAATTTTGTGACATATTCAACCTTTTCCTCTCTTGTTCCGCTCAGTGTGCTTGTATCAAGAGCCTCTTGTATATGTAAAATATAACCCTCTTCGTCACGCACTAAGAAAATCGGCATAACAAGAGCATCACCGCGAATAGCAAGTAAGGCAGGTCCCATATTAACAGCTGCTGGCGTGCCTAAAAAGTCTACATTCAAAGCTTCATGCCTCAACGCACTATGATCCACCAAGAAAGCCACCACACCTTTTTTCTTTAAAGCACGAAGCACATGCACGGCAACCATTTTATTGCCCACCATTTCTGCACCGTGTCTTTCTCTGCTATCACAAATAAATTTTTGCACAGCTTTATTTGGGTATTGCTTCACAACAATTATACGCGGACGAGTCGCTTCATACATATGCCCCATCAATGCGGCCATAAGTTCCCATGAACCCATATGTGCAGTAGCAGCAACAACCGAACCTTTATGATTGCGATATTTTTCAAGTAATTCAGGTTCTGCTATTCTAAGCTTTGTTCTTGTGGGATGAAAAGAAAAAGAAGGCACTAATGTTATTTCAATAAAAGAGCGAGCATTATGCCTAAAGGCTTTGTATGCTAAATTTTTAGCTTTTTCTGGAGTGAGATTAAGTTTTTCTTGCATGTTTTTTGTTGCAAGCAATCTTCTTTCTGGCAATAGAAACCACATAAGCGAACCTAAAGCATTTCCAAGATGTTTGCAAAAAGAAAAGCCTAAGAAATTCAAAGTGTTTGAAAAGCCTACTAAAAGATAGTATTGAATTTTTTCTAAGAAATTAAGTTGATGATTATTCTGCATTTCCTGTTTCATCCAAGATTTTTTGTAATTTTTCTTTTTCTATTTGTAATACTTCAGAATTTAAAACTTCTGATTCTATTTTGTAAGGTTTTGAATATTCAATAATCACTCTTGAAAAAGGTAGTGGAAGTTTGAATTTATCCCAAGTGTTGAAAGAAAAATGATTTTTCATCGTGATTCTAATGGGCACTATATTTGCTTTGGCATGAAAAGCCAAGAAAAGCACTCCTTCTTTCACTTTATGGCGAGGGCCAAGCGGTCCATCAATAGTCACACAGGCATGCACATGTTCAGCACGCATAAGCTTTACTGCATTCAATAAAGCCGACAAACCTTTTCTCGTGCTAGAACCACGAACAGTTCTAAGGCCTAATTTATTCAATAAATCCGCTAGCAAAGAACCATCAACACTAGGGCTGACAATGGTAAGAATGTCAAATTGCCTTTGCATCTTCATGAGTGGAAAAAGTTCGTCGTGCCAGAGCGAAAAAACAAGGTATTCGCCTTCAGCGTGTAGTCTATCTAATTCTTCTCTGCCTATTTCTTTATAGCGCAAAGATGCTGTTATAGCTCTGTAAAACCAATAAAGAGGAAAAACTAAAAATGTAAAGGTAAATTTAAGTTTTTTCTTCCATTTTTTACTAATAAGTTTCATAATATATGTATTTTTCTTTCGTTTGATTTTTATGACAAACAAATTTGTTAATAAAATTCCTTGACCTTTCACACTATAGCCTACATACTTTTCAAAAGCAAATAGTTTAAGGATAAAAAAATGGGAATAAGACTCAATAAATATATTGCAGATTCTGGGCTGTGTTCGCGTAGAAAAGCAGACGAACTTATAGAACAAAATCGTGTGCGAATAAACGATCAAATCGCAAAACAAGGCATGCAAGTTGAAGCAGAAGATGAAGTTTTTGTTGACGATAAAAAAGTAGTCAAGAAAAATCAAGAAAGCATCTGTGTGCTTTTGCATAAACCCATTCAAGTGGTTTCAACTGCAAAAGATCCAGAAGGCAGAACTACTGTCTTGGATTTAGTTGCAGATGAATATAGCGATTATCGTCTTTATCCTGTTGGAAGACTTGACTATTTTTCAGAAGGTTTAATACTGCTCACAAATGATGGCGAGATTGCAAACAGTTTCATGCATCCACGTTACGATTTAGAAAGAGTGTATAGAGTGCGTCTGAGAAAGGAAGTAAGAGAAGATATTCATAGATTGCTTGATGTTATGCATAGAGGCATGACTTTAGAAGATGGCACAAAGCTAGCCCCAATTAAAACAAAAGTTTTTAATGAAAGAAAACAAGAGGGCAGACAAAGCGAATACGATATTGAATTTGTCTTGCATCAAGGTGTGAATAGACAGATTCGTAGAATGTGTAATGAATTAGGACTTACTGTCTTAAGACTTATGCGTATATCGCATGGGCCTTTAGAATTAAACGATTTGGAAAAAGGCGAATTTAGACAATTAACTGGTGATGAAATTGCTGAATTAAAAAAGCTTCTTTCATAAAAAAGTATGAAATTAATCTTTTGTAAGTAAAGAAAGTTTTTCGTGTAATTGTTTTGCTCTTTTAAGTGATATATTTGGGACTTTTGCCAAATCTTCAGGGCTTGCGGCAAGCATTTCATCTAAGGTGTTGAAGTGATTCCATAGTGCTTGCATGGTTTTTTCTCCAACTCCTTTTAATCTTTGTAATTCAGATTCAAGAGCAAGTTTTGTACGTGCTTTTCTGTGTTTTCTAATAGAATAATTGTGTGCGGCATCGCGTATTTTCTGCAAATAGAGTAGTTCTTGTGAACCTGCTTTCATATTGAGTGGGTTCGTTCTT
Source organism: uncultured Desulfovibrionaceae bacterium (assembly GCA_964368455.1). Classification (GTDB taxonomy): domain Bacteria; phylum Desulfobacterota; class Desulfovibrionia; order Desulfovibrionales; family Desulfovibrionaceae; genus CAYJAZ01. The sequence goes on along the minus strand of CAYJAZ010000030.1, from coordinate 8,528 downwards.
TGAGGAACAAATATTCTGTCAGAAATATTTCCAGCTCTTCTGTCTTGTTTGCCATCATCGTCTCTTGCCTTGGCTATAGAAGCCAATAAAAAGGGAAGTTCTACTTCTTTTGGCTGAACAAGAGATCTATAGGCTTCAAGTAAGGCCTTGTGAACTGTGGCAAGCTGTCCTTTACCGCCATCGATAAGCACTAAATCTGGAAAAGAGCCTTTACCCTCGATTGTTCGTTTTATGCGTAGTTGTGCCCATTTTGCAAGAGCAAGATAATCATCGCCCTCAGCATCAATATTCCACGCTCTATACTCTTCTTTTACTTCAAGGCCTTTATCAAAAACTACCATGCCTACCTTTGTAGCTATGCCAAAAGTATGCGAAACATCGACACATTCTATACGATCAATGCTCCTGTCTGTATGAAAATAAGGAGCAAGAATTTCACCAATATTTTTTTGTTCCTTTTTCAAAACACTTTCTCTTGCATTTTGCATTGCAATTTCAACAAGTTTGTCCTCTTCTTTACTTCTTGCAAGACGTAGGCGAACTTGACTCGCAATCTTTGTTGTTGGCAGATTGAGATTTGCGGCTCTGAGTTCTGTGAGAGATTGTGTAAGATGCATAAGTTCTTCACTTTTTTCTTTTTCATCTTTACTAAGATCTTCTTTAGCTTTTTCCTTAGTTTCATTAGTGTCATTGTTTTTATGAAAAGAATTATCTTCAAAATCAATATCTTGTGGTAAAAATGGTAGAATAATATGTTGAGGAATGTAAGCCGTGGCATAGTATTGTGTGAGAAAGGTGAGTAAAAGTTCGTGTGATTCTTCAAAAGCTAGGCCTTGCCAATGAAAAGTTCGTGAATCTATCATCATACCAGAACGTACAAATATGAGGCCAAGCGAAAGGCCGTATTTTGATTGTACAAGCCCTAATATATCCAGATCTCCGCCGTCTGGTAGTACAACACTTTGTTTTTCAAGAGTTTTTTCTAATGCTTGTAATTGGTCTCTATAAAGAGCTGCTTGTTCAAAATCAAGATTTTCAGAAGCATCAAGCATATTTTTTTCTAATTCTTCACGTAATTGTTGTGATTTTCCAGTTAAAAGAAGACGCACTCTTTCCACTACTTTTGCATAGTCTTCAAGTGAGACATTTTCAGTGCAAGGGGCGAGACATTGGCCTATATAGTGGTAGAGGCAGGGGCGAATTCTATTATTAAAAGCTTTGTCAGAACAGCGTCTTAGAGGAAAAAGTCTATGTATATTTTTCCATGTTTCTTTAGCTGATCCGCCTGAAGTAAAGGGGCCAAAATATTTTGCATTGTCTTTTTTTACTTGACGCACAATCTCTAGACGTGGATAGGGATCTTTTATAGAAAATTTATACAAAACATATTGTTTATCATCACGCAAGAGAATATTGTAGCGTGGTCTATGTTTTTTTATAAGCGAAGCCTCAAGCAAAAGAGCTTCTTTTTCTGTGGTTGTGACAATAGTTTCAATACTTTGGGCATGTGAAAGCATAAGCACAGTCTTTGGTGTGAGCGTGTGTTCAGGGCGAAAATAAGAAAAAACTCTTTTTCTAAGATTTATCGCCTTACCAACATAGATAATTTTATTATTCTTATCTTTATATTGGTAGACACCAGGTGAACTTGGTAGATCATTTGCTTGAGGTCTTTGCATATATACTATTCTTTTTACAAACTTTTATCTGCTTTGGAACTAACTTCGAGAAGATAGGCTTTTTTGCTATCTAAGTATTTTTTTGCTACTTCTTGAACGTCCTTTGCACTTACTTCTTGAACTTTTTTCATAAATTCTTCTTGGAAATCTTTTGGACGGCCAAGAAAAGCATTTTCAGAAGCTTCAGAAACCCTAGCACCTAAGGCTTGTTTTGCTTTTATATAGTCAGAATTTATAGTCAATTTTGCAGATTCTATTTCTTCTTCTGATAGAGTTTTTGCTTTTAAATCCTTTATGATTTTTTCAAAAGCAGGAAGAATTTTTTCTCTATTTTCTAAGGCAGTATTAACATAGAAAGATAAAGATCCTACATCCTTGCTTGAGAAAAAAATAGGTGCAACTGAATAGGCAAGATTTTGCTTATCACGCACTTCTCTGAATAAAATGCCAGACATATCGCCTAGTAATGTTTTAAGTACAGTTAAAGCAGCAGAATCTTCATGTGTATAAGGCACAGTTGGGAAAGTTTGCAAAATATATGCATGTTTTTTGCCATCAATAACAAAGGAAGATTTTTTCTTGTTTTGCCATTTAGGCATTGATAATTTCTTTGTTTGCTTATTGATTTTTTCAAGTTTGCCAGCAAAGCTAAGGACGATTTCCTTGTCAAAATCGCCTGCAACAGTCAAAATCCAAGATTGTTCTTTTTGCTTATCCCAAAGAGAAGTCAATTGTTTGAGAGTGAAATTTTCTACACTTTGTTTTGTGCCACTACGTTTATAGGCATAAGCATTTCCTTGAAACATAGTTGGAAAAAATTCACTAAAGAGTTTTGAATTTGGATTTTCGTCTGTATCCTTTATTGTTGTAAGGATGTCTTTTTGTATTCTTAGCCAATCTTCTGAATTAAAAGCAGAATTATCTATGATTTCGGATAATTGCTCAAATGCTTCTTTTTGAAATTGAGCTGGAGTGTCAACTAAAAGAGCAAAAGATTCTCTTGCAGTTGAAGCTGAAAGGCTTATAGCTTTTTGCTCTAAAAAAGCAGAAAATTCTTTTTTGTTGAGTTTTTTAGTTGCTTCTGGAAGTATACTTGCAAGAGCAGAAGAAAGGCCTTGCTCTTTAGGGGAAAGTAAGGAATCGCCGCCTGTGTATTTGAGTTCAGCAACAACAAATGGCATTGTCCTGTCTTCAAGAAGTATTATTTTAGAACCTTTAGCTAAAATAATTTCTTCGTAAGCCTTGCTTTCTTCATTTTCTATTTTACTTTGCTTGTTTGAGTGGGCAAGTGTATCAGTCCAATTTTGTTCAACAATAGAGAGAAAATCTGGCAATTTATTTTCTTCAACAAGGGCTTTTGGCGCAAGTACGGAAATTACCATATTATTCGGCTTTATCCATGCATCTAGACTTTTTTCAATGTCTTTTGCAGATATTTTTTGAATAGAATCTAAATAGTTATCCAGAGAAAATTCTCCAGGCGAAGCAAATTCGCTATTGCCTAAAATTGAAGCTAAGCCACTCACAGTTGCTTTTTTTCTTTGAAAAGAAACTTCGTAGAGAAATTTTGCTGTGTCTAATTGTTCTTGTGTGAAATTGTCGGTAGAGAGTTTTGCAAGATCTTTTGTAAATTCTTGCCAAAATTCTTCTAATTTATCTGCTTCAAGATCAACAGAAATAGCAAATAATCCAGCTCGATTATATCCAATATTATAGGCTCCTATGCTATTGACTAATTGCTGATCAATTTCGTATTTTTGTCTGAGGTAGGAAGTGTCTAACCCGCCTATAAGTAGTCCAAATATATCTAAATTTCTTGATTTAGTATCAAAACTAGATGGGCTAGGAAATGCAATATTGATCAAAACCTTGCTCAATTCACTTTCTTCAACAAATATTTTGGTTTCATCAAAAAGTGGAAGTTCTAAACTACTAGGAAAAAAAGAATTTTCAGCATTTTGTTTTGCTGCAAAATGTTTTTCTGCTTCATGCAAAACTTCTTCTTTGTTGATATCGCCAACAACAACAAGAAGCATATTTTGAGGATTGTAGTATTTTTTCATATAGGCTTCAATGTCTTCAACTTTTACATTTGAAAGACTTTCTTCTGTGCCTAAAACACCAAAACTATAGGAAGTTCCTTCAAAGGCTTGTTCCATAGTGTTTTCGTAAAGCCTCATTTCTGGGCTTTCTCTTCTTTGTCCCATTTCAGCATAGACAACTTTTTTTTCTTCTTCTAGAACTTTTGGGTCTAAAATAGGGTTTAAAGCCATGTCAGCAACAACGTCTATACCTCTTTTCCATTCTTTTGAGGGAAGATTTGTATAATAAACAGTTTCGTCTGTTGAGGTATAGGCGTTAAAATCTCCCCCAACTGATTCTATTTCTTTGGCTAAAGCACCATCAGGTCTTTTTTGTGTTCCTCTAAAAACCATATGTTCTAAAAGATGGCTGAGGCCAGCATGTTTAGGATCTTCATATCCCGCACCTGCATGAACATAAAGTCGAACGCTTACAAGAGGAAATCTCTTATCTTCTTTGATCAAAACTCTCAAGCCATTTTTCAAAACAGTCACATTATTTTGAGCATTTGCATTATGTGTGCTAAAAACAAATGTAAAAAGTAAGAAAAAAGAGAGTAGTATTTTATTAAATTTCATATAAACTCCGAATTTGTGGATGTATAAATATAAATAAGTAGTATTTTCGCTTTGTGAAGCACTTTGCCTCGTAATGTGTCTAATGAAATAAACTTAATAGGAATCTTTTTCAACAAATTTAAATTTGTTTTTTTTGAATTTTTCCTAAATTATATGCTTATTTTATATGAAAAGCTCAAAAAAACAATAAATACTTTACTTTGTTATATTTTTAACAAGCAAAACAAAGCCTTTTAAATACTTGCATTCCTTTGAAAAAAAATGTATTCTGTATTTGTTCTCAAAACAAGTAAATTATTTTAAGGAGTCTTCTATGTCAGTTTTTAAAACTATTGTTTGTTCGATAAACCTCATTGAGCATAGCGATGATATTGTTTACTACACACGTGAACTTGCAAAATTAAATAATGCAAAAGTGTATGTTGTTCATTCGCTTCCTGCCTTAGATTCCGTACGTATGTACGCTGGAAGTTCAGTTATTGCTGAAAATTTCTATGAAGAAACAGAAAAGAATGCTAAAGAGCATTTGAAAAAATTTATTGCAGAAAATTTTGCAAATATCGATGCTGAACCAGTAGTTACAACTGGTAAGGCTGACGACGATTTACTTGCTCTTGCAGATAAATACTGTGCTGAGCTTATTATTGTTGGTAGTATGTCAACAAAAGGTCTTTTTGGCTTTATCAGCCATAAAGCTCCACAAGCAATGATAGGAAAAACACGTATTCCTGTTATGGTTGTTCCTAACGACTTAGACATGGACTGCGTTCCTGACTAGTAAAATTATTCAATACTTCCATAGTTTGCTTGCATTCTATGGAAGTATTTTATCTAAAAGATTAATTTTCATTCAACCTGCTATACCTACCACTATTAGTGGAGATTATGGAGAAAAGTGTGCAATTTAACACTATAATTATTATTCTTAGTGTTCTTTTTATTTTAGGATTTATTCTCTATAAGCTTACGAAAAAAGACAAAGTAGCAACAAAAGCTGTTGAAGAAGATCAAGAAATTTCTGTGGACTTGTCAAACCTTGCAGAGAACCTTCTTGAATCTTATCATGTTGCGGTTGACCCTACTTCACTTGGCAAACCTGTTCTTTATGCCCTTGTTACTTGCCAGCACTGCATTCGTACGCAGCGTTTTTTGAAAGAAAATTCTATTGATTATAAACTCATACATGTCGATCTTTTTGAGGGAGATGTACGAAAAAACATCATGAAAGTTTTAAAAACTTTCAATGCAAAAGGCTCTTTTCCTACTTTTATCACGCCGTCAGGCTCAACTGTTGTAGGCTTTAAAGAAAATTTACTAAGAGAGGCTCTTAAAAATGACGCAGAATGAACTCATTGATCAATTCAAAAGTTATGAAGATACAAAAGGCTATTTTCTCCATGCAGATCAAATACATAGGCTAGATACAATAGACAGTCTTCTTGCAAATAACGAAAGATACGGGCATCTTGCATGTCCTTGTAGGCTTGCAAACGGAAATATTGAAGACGACCAAGACATTATCTGCCCATGTGAATATTGTGAAGACGATGTGAAAGAATTTGGTGCTTGTTATTGTATCCTTTTCGTAAAAGAAGAATTCAAAGACGATCCAGAATTTTATCCAGATATCGAGGATAGAAGACCTGTTGAAAAAATAAAATAAATTTTTCAAACAATAAAAATTTTAAAAAACTCCAAATTCATATTTGGAGTTTTTTGTTTTTTAAATTACTTTTCTTTCTTATTTGTAAGAAATAAATTTTCTACAATTTAGTATAAAAAGAAAAAATAATAAAAAATAACATTAAATCAGTGCATTAGATATTTTAAAAGATTTGAACTCATATTATAAAGAAACTATAAAAAGACAAAAAGGTAAATTTAAAATATTTTTTTTATTGCAATATCTTTTAAGTTGTTGTTTTTATTGGTAAAATTATTTTGGCACGTAGATTGCTTTAGAGAATATAAATACATTTTTTAAAGGATTTACTTATGAACTTTGCAGATATTTCATTTATGTTGATTTGTTCAGCTATGGTTATGCTTATGACACCCGCACTTGCACTCTTTTATGGTGGTTTAGTGAGGGCTAAAAACGTTTTATCAACTTCCATGCATTCATTTATACTTATGGGTTTAATTCCAGTATTATGGGCAATAGGCGGTTATTCATTAGCTTTTGGGCCAGATAAATTTGGTATAATAGGTGATTTGTCTTTTATTATGCTTAATGGAGTTGGCTTAGAAGGTGGGCCTGTTGATAATATTCCACATCTATTATTCATGCTCTTTCAATGCATGTTTGCTGTTTTGACAATTGCACTTATTTCAGGTGCATATGCTGAAAGAATACGTTTTTCAGCCATGGTTTTACTTTCTATATTATGGTTGTTTTTAATCTATTCACCAATGGCTCACTGGGTTTGGGGTGGCGGTTGGTTACATAAATTAGGTGCAGTTGACTTTGCTGGCGGAGCAGTTGTACACATGGCATCAGCTGCAGGGGCTCTTGCAATCTGTCAAACATTAGGCTTTAGAAAGAAAACCATTGATCCAGCAACTCCACACAACCTTCCACTTACTTTACTAGGTTGCGGTTTGTTATGGTTTGGTTGGTTCGGTTTCAACGCTGGTTCCGCACTCGCTGCAAATGGCCTCGCTGTACACGCTTTTGGTACAACACAATTAGCAGCCGCAGCAGGTATCTTAGGCTGGATAGCACTTGAATGGTACAGAACAGGAAAAGCAACTACACTAGGTGCTGCTTCAGGTGCACTCGCAGGACTTGTCGCAATCACACCAGCTGCAGGCTTTGTTCCAATGGCATCAGCTATAATCATAGGGCTTCTTGGCGGAGCTATCTGTTATCTCGGAATCTTCCTCAAAGAAAAATTCCACTTCGACGACGCACTTGACGTAGTTGGCCTACACGGTATCGGCGGAACTTGGGGTGCAATAGCCACAGGAATATTTGCAAAAGAAAGTATAAATGGCGTAAATGGTATCCTCTACGGCGACGCCTACCAATTATGGATACAATTCGTTTCAGTTGTAGCAACTTGGGTCTTTGTATACATCATGACAAAAATTATTATATGCATAGTTCAAATCTTTGTGCCATTACGTGTTGATGAAAAAGTCGAAGCAACAGGTTTAGATATCTCTGAGCATAACGAAAAAGCATATAAAATATAAATGAAATATTCAAAATAAAAGGATTTACAATGAAAAAAATAGAAGCAATTATACGATTTTGTCAACTTCAAACAGTTATAGACGAACTTGTGAAAAACGATATACACGGCCTCACATGTACAAATGTTCAAGGTTTCGGCAGACAACACGGAAATACCGAAGTCTATAGAGGAAAAACAGTAGCTCCACAATTTGTCGATAAAGTAAAAATAGAACTAGTCGTCGGTGAAGATATACTAGAAAAAGCACTCAATATCATAATGACAAACGCAAGAACAGGTGAAGTAGGCGACGGAAAAATCTTCGTCTCTACCATAGATACAGCCTACAGAATCAGAACCGGTGAAGAAGGGCATACCGCTCTCTAACATAATCCCCCAAAATTTGAGCAAGGGAAATTCGAGAAGACTGCACTCAATCAATTTCCCCTGTTCATCTCCCTCTAAAGCCTGCATATACATGTCAGGCTTTAGAGGTTTAAATTTATGTCACTGGCAAGTTAGATGTATGTCTCCGACGGGCAAAGGGAATAATTCCCTTTGCAAACCCTAATAAGGCAAGATAAGTGCAGAGGGATGTGGCTAAAGTAGTTCTTTTATTTTTTTTGTTTGCGAAAAAGTTTTAAAGTTTTGCTGCTTCGCAACAAAACATTAAATACTGTTTCGCTTTAAAATAGTGGGAAATTAATTTTAACCAAGTTTAATTTAGCATTTGTTACTGCGTTCCAAATGTGACTTCTTTAGTCAATGTAAAAGAAGTAAGTCATGAGTTGTGAATGAAATGTGCAAGACTCGTCATTGCGAGGAGTGTAACGACGTGGCAATCCATGTCTTTTTATGTCTCCGACGGGCAAAGGGAATAATTCCCTTTGCAAACCCTAATAAGGCAAGATAAGTGCAGAGGGATGTGGCTAAAGTAGTTCTTTTATTTTTTTTGTTTGCGAAAAAGTTTTAAAGTTTTGCTGCTTCGCAACAAAACATTAAATACTGTT
>CAYJAZ010000029.1:0-26511 GCA_964368455.1 uncultured Desulfovibrionaceae bacterium | reverse complement strand
CGCCCCCTTTGCAAACCCGAATATGCAAGGTGAGTGCGTAGGGATTTGGCTAAAGTAGTTTTTTATTTTTTTATTTGCGGAAAAGTTTTAAGCTTCGCTTAAATACTTTTCCGCTTTAAAATTTTAAAGTGTAGCAATTAACAAAGTTTAAGTAGCTATTTGTCACTACGTTCCAAATGTGAGAAAAGAAATTAATTTAATAAAACATGGATTGCCACATTGCTCACTTTGTTCGTTCCTCGCAATGACGAGTCTAGAATATTTCATGTACAGCTCTCGACTTTTGCTTTTTAAAGAAAGAACTCACATTTGGAACGCAGTGACAAATGGTAACTTAATTTCTAGTAAAAATTAATTTCACACTATTTTAAAGCGAAACAGTATTTAATGTTTTGGTGCGAAGCAGCAAAACTTTAAAACTTTTTCGCAAATAAAAAAATAAATGAAATTCTCACTACTAGCCTACGCACTCACCTTGCATATTGGGGTTTCCAAAGGGATTCAATCCCTTTGGCCGTCGGAGACAAAAAATATGGATTGCCACGTCATTCACTTTGTTCATTCCTCGCAATGACGAGTCTAGAATATTTCATGTACTGCTCTCGACTTTTGCTTTTTAAAGAAAGAACTCACATTTGGAACGCAGTGACAAATGGTAACTTAATTTCTAGTAAAAATTAATTTCACACTATTTTAAAGCGAAACAGTATTTAATGTTTTGGTGCGAAGCAGCAAAACTTTAAAACTTTTTCGCAAATAAAAAAATAAATGAAATTCTCACTACTAGCCTACGCACTCACCTTGCATATTGGGGTTTCCAAAGGGATTCAATCCCTTTGGCCGCCGGAGGCACAAAAGACACAAAAAAAGAAAAAAATAAAACTATGCTTTCTTTACAAATTCTGACTTGAGGTTCATGGCACCGAAACCTGTGATTTTGCATGAAATATTATGCCCTGCTTCATCTACTAAAGTGATATTCTTGACTAAAGTGCCTTGTTTGATAGGATTTGAAGCTCCTTTTACCTTTAGATCTTTGATAACTACAACGCTATCTCCGTTTTGCAATAGTGTTCCGTTTGAATCTAAGACTTTTGCTTCATTGCTGCTTTCTTGACTTGTTTGTTCATGGGTCCATTCATGCGAACATTCTGGACAAACATATGCCATACCATCGTGATATGTGTATGTGCATTGGCATTGCGGACAATTTGGTGTACTTGTTTCTGACATATAATTCCCTTTTAAAAAGCAAAGGCTGTTTTATAGTTAAAACAGCCTTTTGTATTATTGTATTATTCTAAATCAAATTTCTTTGCTATGGCTTGTGCGGCTTTTCTGCCTGCACCCATAGCTTGAATAACTGTAGCCGCACCTGTGACAATATCGCCACCTGCATATACATTTGGTATAGAGGTTTCATTTGTTTCAGGATTTGTAATGATGTAATTTTTCTTATTGAGTTCTAGATCAGGAGTAGCTTCCAATAAAATTGGATTTGAACGTGTGCCTAGGGCGATGATAGCTAGATCTGTGTCTATAACAATTTTCTCGCCTGTTGGCTTTGGTGATCTTCTTCCTGATGCGTCTGCTTCGCCAAGTTCCATGCATGCAAGTTCAACTGAAGTTAATTTGCTATTTTCGTCTGCAAAGAATTGTAATGGAGAAACAAGTTCTATGATTTCAACGCCTTCTTCTAAAGCATGTTCAATTTCTTCATGACGTGCTGGCATTTCTGCCTTTGTACGACGGTAGACTAAACTTACTTTTTCAGCACCCATTCTGATAGCGGTTCTTGCAGCATCCATTGCTACGTTACCTGCGCCAAAAACAGTGACATGCTTTGCAAGCCAAGTTGGTGTGTCGTATTCAGGGAAAGCGTAGGCTCTACCTAAGTTTGCACGAGTGAGGTATTCGTTGGCTGAAAAGACACCTAAACTGTTTTCGCCAGGGATATCGAAGAAAACAGGAAGTCCAGCACCAACACCAATGAAGATAGCGTCATAACCTTCTTTTAAAAGATCGTCTATCATAACAGTTCTACCAGCCACCCAATTGGTTTTGATATCAACGCCTAATTGCTGTAATCCAGCTAATTCTTTTGCTACTAATGACTTTGGTAGTCTAAATTCTGGAATACCATAGATGAGCACACCGCCAGCTTCGTGTAAAGCTTCAAAAATTGTCACATCAGCACATCTTGCAGCGAGATAGCCAGCACAAGTAAGAGAAGCTGGGCCTGAACCAAAACAAGCAACTTTGACTGCTTTTGTAGGTGCTTTTGTGCATTCAGAAAGATTGTTATCTAAGGCATAGTCAGCAACAAAACGTTCTAATCTGCCGATTGCAACAGCTTCGCCTTTGACGCCAATGATACATTGCCCTTCGCATTGATTTTCTTGCGGACAAACACGTCCACAAACAGCAGGCAGTGCATTTGTGGTTTTGATGATATCGTAAGCTTCTTTGAATTTACCTAAAGCAATTTGCTCGATAAATTCAGGGATACGAACTTCAACAGGACAGCCTTGTCTACATTTTGGTTTCTTACATTGTAGACATCTGCTTGCTTCTTCCATAGCCATTTGTTTTGTATAGCCAGTTGCCACTTCTGAAAAGTTTTTTCTACGTTCTCTTGGATCTTGGCAAGGCATATCTCTACGCGAGATTTTATTTCCTTTTAATACTTTATTTTCCATGACATTTGCACCTATGTTCTTCAAGTGAAGTTTTTTCTTGATCAGCAAAAGAAGTTAAGCGGAAAGAAAGTTCTTTGAAATCAACTTTATGACCGTCAAATTCAGGCCCATCAACACAAGTAAACTTTGTTTCATTATCAACGCTTACCCTGCAAGCACCACACATGCCAATTCCGTCAACCATCAATGAATTTAATGAAACGACAGTTGGCACTTCAAATGGTTTTGTCACTCTTGCAACGGCTTCCATCATAGGAACAGGGCCAATAGCAACAACTTCATGCACAGGTTTACCAGCTTCTAGATAGGCTGTTAAAGGATCTGTAACAATACCTTCAACGCCAAAAGAGCCATCATTGGTTGAAACTAAAACTTCATCACAAAAAGCTGCAAGTTCGTCATAAAACAAAAGTAAATCTTTTGTTCTAGCACCGATACAAGCAATAACATAATTGCCCATTTCTTTATTGCCTTTTGCAATATGGTGCATAGCAGCAACTCCAGTTCCACCGCCAACACAAATCACAGGCTTATCACTTTTTACAATATGCGTAGCTTTTCCAAGCGGGCCACACACATCTAAGATTTCGTCACCTTCTTTGAGTTCTTCTAAAATCTGTGTAGATTTTCCCATAACAAGATAAACGATAGTAATAGTACCTTTTTCTTTGTCTTTATCGGCAATAGTTAAAGGAATACGTTCGCCTTTTTCAGTCATTCTTAGCATGACAAAATGTCCAGGTTTTGCATTTTTTGCAATATGCGGTGCATCAAGTATTAATTGACTTGTACGCCCTGGAATTAGTTCTTTTTTTGAAAGAATTTTTGTCCCCATCACACACTCCCCCATACCAATTTTCTATAGTGAATTAGAATAATTGATATGCATGTAAAAAAAATAATAGCAAAAATAAGATTTGATAAAATATTGATTATCATTTAAATCTTCTTGATTTTATTTCAAACTAAGAATAAAGTAAAGGAAAATATAGTGAATCAATTTCTCTATTTTTGCACAAACTACTATTATTCTTAACTCAATTTGGAGGAAAATATGGATTTCTTATTCTTTTTTCTTGGTTTAGCAGCTGTTTTAGGCGGACTTTATCATATTAAAAAAACAAATCCCAACGAAAATCATCATTAAAAAATATTTGATGGCTATTGAATGTTTTAACATTCTGTATTTCAACAAGTGTATGCTTTTTTCTTATCTGTATGCACTTTTTTTATGAAGTTAAAAATTAAAGGATGAAAAAAATGAGCGAAAACATACTTATTATTGGCGGTGTCGCACTTGGCCCAAAGGCTGCTGCACGTTGTAAAAGAGCAAATCCTAGTGCAAATATCACTATGATAGACCAAGACGACATTATTTCTTACGGCGGTTGTGGCATACCTTATTATATTTCAGGTGATGTGCCTACAATTGAAGGTTTACGTATGACAACGGCTCATGTTTTGCGTGATCCTAGATTCTTTATAGACGTTAAAGGCGTTAATGCAAAAACTGGCGTTAAAGCACTTAAAATCAATAGAGAGGCAAAATCTGTTTTAGTGGAAAATGTTCGCACTAAAGAACAAGAAGAACTTTCCTACGATAAACTTGTTATTGCTACAGGTGCTTCTGCTCGTCCTTTACCTGTTGAAGGTGCAGATCTACAAAATGTTATGAATGTGACAAATATTCACGAAGCTCTCAAAATCAATGAACTTTGTGCTTCTGGCCAAATCAAGAATGCTGTAGTTATAGGTGCTGGCTTTATTGGCCTAGAAGTTGCTGTGGCTTTTGCCGATATGTGGGGCATTAACACAACTGTAGTTGAATTTTTCGACCAAGTATTACCTTCTGTTTCTAACGAACATTCATCAAAAATAGCTGAAGAAGATTTGAAAAAACTCGATATAAACCTTGCTTTAGGTGAAAAAGTTCAAAAACTTGAAGGAAAAGATGGCAAAGTTTGTGCTGTTGTTACAGATAAACAAACAATTGAAGCTGATCTTGTTATCTCTTCTATTGGCTTTGTTCCAAATTCAGAACTTGCAAAAGAAGCTGGTTTAAACTTGGCTCAAAATGGCGCTATCATAGTTGATAAATTTATGCGTACTAATGATGAAAACATTTATTCTGGCGGCGATTGCTGTAGTGTAAAAAATATCATCACAAATAAAGATGGCTATATTCCACTAGGTTCAATGGCAAATAGACAAGGACGTATTATTGGTTCAAACCTTGCTGGAAAATCCGACACTTTTGAAGGATATGTTGGTACTTGGTGTGTGAAATTAAATGAACTTTCTTTTGCAGGTGCTGGCCTCACTCAACAAGCAGCTCAAAAAGAAGGCTTTGATAGCATTTGTATCACAATAGAAGGCACTGATCATGCACACTTCTACCCTGATGCAGTCATGACTTGTATGCAAATGGTTGTTGAAAAGAAAACAAGAAAAATTTTAGGTTTCCAAGCTTCTTCAACAAATGCAGACGCTGTGAAAGCAAGAGTTGACGCTGTTGCTGTTTTAATGCAATACGCTGATTTAACAGTTGAAAAACTTTCAAATGCTGAAATTGCTTACGCTCCACCATTTGCTTCTGCTATGGATATAGTAAATACAGTGGCAAATGTTGCCGACAATGCTCTAAGCGAAATGTTTGATACCATTGATCCAGCTCAATTCAAAACACTTTGGGACGAAAAAAGTAAAGATAATACATATTTTGTAGATATTCGTCCACCACATCCACATGTATTAGCTCTACAAGAAAATTATCCAGATTCATGGCTTTCTATGCCTTTAGAAGAATTAAGAAAAAGAATGGATGAAATTCCAAAAGATAGACCTTTAGCTCTTGTTTGCTCAACAGGAACTCGTTCTTACGAAACTATCTTAGTCTTGAAAGAAGCTGGATATACAAATATTCTTGGTTCAGTTATGGGCGGAATGTCAACTATTAGCAAACGTAGTGACAATATTTCATAAAACATAAAGATAAAACACAAATAAAGCCCCTCAATTATTGAATATATTTTCAAAATGAGGGGCTTTTTTTATTCTAGTTTAAAGCAAATACAATCTCTAATCAAAAAATTTATCTTTTACATAATCAGGAAAAGGTGAAACTTTAAAATCTCTATTTATGCAAGCATGCAATGTCATAGCTTCTGCCATGACCTTTGTCTTTGTTTCATCTAAAATCTGATAGGAAAAACGAATACTTGCCTTTTTCATCTCACTCACACCAATACGCACATAGATAAGATTATCGTAACGAACAGAAGCTTTATATCTTACTTCTGCTTCACGAACAGGCAAGAATAAATTATCATTAGCTTCCATTTCTGAATAGATAAAGCCAAGTTCCCTACCCATGAAATTTCTCGCTCTTTCACAAATATGTAAATATTCAGCATAATAAAGAACACCCATAGCATCTGTTTCGCCATAAGAAACATAATGGGGCATATCAACTACCTTACCAATTGGATCAATAAATTTCACAATAACCTCTAAATATTATTTTTTTTTTCTTCTTCTTTATTTATCTCATGCATAACAGCATCGTCTTCTAATATATAGAAAGATTCTCTTATGCATTGCAAAGAAAAAGCTAAAAGCACAGGGCCAACAATCAATCCTGTCGCACCAAAAACTGCAAGTCCTGTCAAAATTGAAAGCAAAAGCACAAAGAATGGAGCCTCAATACCTCTTGATAAAAGATATGGACGCATAAAATTATCCACTGCCGCAACAACAAGCATGCCCCAAGCAGCTAAACCTAAAGCCATGAAAGGATTTCCAGTAAGCCAAAGTACAAATGTAAGCGGAACCCATATCAAAGCTGTTCCAATAAAAGGAATTGGAGCAACTAAACAAGCCAATAATCCCCAAAATAAAGGTTCTGGAACTTGGAATATCATAAAACCTATTGTACAAGCAATTCCCTGCAAAAGTGCAACAAGCAAAATTCCCATCACAACAGACCTTAAAGCACCCCTAATAGCATTGATATACCTGTCAAGCATAGCTGTTTCAATTTTTAAAAAAGCAAGAGAAAGTCTCTTAATCTGCTTTGCATACATAACGCCCATAGTCGCAAGCACCACAAATACAAATAAAAACCAAAAATAAGACATTATATTTGTTGCTATATTTCTCGCAATTCCCGCAGAATTTGTAAGTACATAAGCAATGACAGAATTTATAGTCTCTTCCATATTACTATTTATAGAATCTACAAAAGTATTCAGCTCAGGAATAGACACAAGCCAAGCTTCAAATCTATCAAAATATTTTAAAATATATTCAGGTATTGGCCAACCCGCTTGACGCCACTTTTGCAATAGTACAACACCATTTATCACCTGCGGTGCAAGCATTGATATAACAATAGTTACAGGAATAGCTACAGAAAATACAATAGATACAACATAAATCAGCATAGCTCTAAAAGCTGAATATTTATTCTTCATCCTTTCATAAATAGGAAAAGATAAAAGAGCCAGACAAACAGAAAGAAAAACTGTTGCTGGATAAGGATAAAGAAGTATGCCACACGAAAGCACAGCAAATATAACTAATATTCTTTCCATATTACCTCAAAATATAAAAATACTATGTATAAACAATAAATTTTGATTAAAATGTTGAAGTTGTCGTAACTTTTTATAAAAGTATGCATAACATTTCAATAAAATTAATATATAGACGTATTTTTTAAATTTTACAAGTAGTTATTTGGACGTTAAAAATATATTCTTTAATAATATGTGTCAAAATTTAGACTATTTCTAGAAAAAATCTAATTATTTTCTAGTTGGCACGTAAATTGCTATATAAAAATCAGAACACAAAAGAGGAAAAAAAATCCCTCTCCAAACATAAAGATATAAAACAGCACAATAAGAAGTGGAGAAAAACATGCAATATTCAACAATTAGAACAAAAGCACATATATTAAATTCACCTGCAATAAACAAACTCTCTCACTCTAATTATTATGATGAAGTTTTGATGAAATTAGCAGATCACGTCTGCAATGCAGAAAAAAGTGTAGACGAAAGAATCGAAGAAATGCAAGAAGCCTTTCTAAAAATCTTCGATTTCATCATGGCAGAGGAAAAAATTTCTCGCGAGGAAAAAATTGTCCTCTCACTCACAGAAAACGGATGTCTCGAACTCAACAATCATTCAGAAAAAATCAAAATACTCGCACTACTCGAGCAAACACCACAAATACTAAAAATCATGCAAAGATTAGCCGCTGACGCTCTACTCAAAAAAGGTATACAGAATATCAAATACGCAAGAAAATTAGAAAAAAAAGAAAAAAATGACAGCGAAAAAGTCATCTATCAAGCCTCAATGAAAGGTGCATTGTCACATTTTTATCTTATCTAATCTTGTTTTTTGTCTCCGACGGCCAAAGGAGTTGAACCCCTTTGGAAACCCCAATTTGCAAGGTGAGTGCCGAGGGAATTGATTGAAATTACATTTTATTTTTTTATTTGCGAAAAAGTTTTAAGGCTTTGGTGCTACGCACCAAAGCCTTAAATACTGTTTCGCTTTAAAATAGTGAGGAATCAATTTCTACGTAAAATAAGTTTCCATTTGTCACTACGTTCCAAATGTGAGTGATGTATTATTTTTAATTAGAGAATAATTCTATTTATCCTATTAAAATCGAAGTGTAGACTCGTCATTGCGAGGAATGAACAAAGTGAATGACGTGGCAATCTATTTTTTATAAATTAATTTCTTCTCTCACATTTGGAACGCAGTGACAAATGGCTACTTGATTTTTAGCTTTAGTTAATATTTTAAAATTTTAAAGCGGAAAAGTATTTAAGCGCAGCTTAAAACTTTTCCGCAAATAAAAATAAAAAATAGTATTCCAACCACTACCCTACAGACTCACCTTGCATGCTAGGGTTTCCAAAGGGAATTATTCCCTTTGGCCGTCGGAGACATAAAAAACTACACTAAATCCTAATATCTGTAATGATTTGGTTTATAAGGACCGTCAGCGGACACGTCAATATACTTTGCTTGTTCGTCTGTGAGTCTTGTGAGTTTTACACCTAATCTTTCAAGATGTAATCTTGCGACTTCTTCGTCTAATTTTTTTGGTAATATGTAAACTTTTGGTTCTAATTCTTTATTTGTAGCGAGTTCTAATTGAGCGAGAACTTGGTTTGTGAATGAATTTGACATAACAAAGGATGGGTGTCCGGTTGCACAACCGAGGTTTACTAATCTTCCTTCGGCAAGAACTACAATGGATTTTCCATTTGGGAAAGTCCATTTATCTACTTGATCTTTGATATTTAATTTAGTTGCGAAAGATTTTGTTTCAAGCCATTCCATATCGATTTCGTTGTCGAAATGTCCGATATTACAGATGATAGCTTCGTCTTTCATATTTGCCATATGCTCGCCTGTGAGAACGTGGAAGTTTCCTGTTGCTGTGACAAAGACGTCTGCTTCTGCTAATGCAGCTTCTACAGTGGTTACTTCATATCCTTCCATAGCTGCTTGTAGAGCACATATTGGATCGATTTCAGTCACGAGAACACGTGCACCAAAGCCACGCATAGATTGAGCACAACCTTTACCAACATCGCCATAACCGCATACAACAACAACTTTACCTGCAATCATGACATCTGTAGCACGTTTGATACCGTCTGCGAGGGATTCACGGCAACCGTAGAGATTATCGAATTTTGATTTTGTTACGCTGTCGTTTACGTTGATAGCTGGAAAGAGGAGTGTATTATCTTTTTCCATTTGGTAGAGGCGGTGTACGCCTGTAGTTGTTTCTTCTGAAACGCCACGAATAGTTTTTACTAAACGTGAGAAAGTTGTTTTATCGTTATTATAAGCGGCTTCGATTCTATCCATGATGATTTGGAATTCTTTATTATCGTGTTTTTGCCCGAGTAGAGATTGATCTTTTTCGCAATCAACGCCTTTGTGTAGGAATAATGTTGCGTCTCCGCCGTCGTCTACGATGAGGTCAGGGCCTGAACCGTCAGGGAATGTGAGTGCCATTTCTGTACACCACCAATATTCTTCTAATGTTTCGCCTTTCCATGCGAAGACAGCGGCTAATTTATCGGCAGCTATAGCGGCAGCGGCGTGATCTTGAGTTGAGAAGATATTGCAAGATGCCCAACGAATGTTTGCACCTAATGCGTGCAGACATTTGATAAGCATAGCAGTTTGAATTGTCATGTGTAGTGAGCCTGTGATTTTTAGGCCTTTGAGGGGTTTTGAAGCTGAATATTTTTCTATTAATGACATAAGACCAGGAACTTCGCGTTCTGATAATTGCATTTCTTTTCTACCAAAATCTGCAAGTTCGATGTCTGCCACTGCGTATGGAAGAGATAAATCAAGAGGACGTACCATGTTAACCACCTTTTATTATGTTGTTAGAATTAATTGAAAAAGTGTGAGGTTTTGTTTTACATCAACATGCTTCACACTATGGTATTTAAATCCAAGACTTTCAGAAAGTTCTACAAATTGTCTTTCATCAAATCCAAGCCATCTATCAGCATATTCTGAACGCATTGTTTCGTTGCTATGCTTACAAAATTCAATGACAAGTAGCCTTGAATTTGGCTTTAAAATTCTTTTTATTTCTGTAAGCACTAATCTTGGTTCAGATATATGGTGCAATACAAGATTTATGCAGGCAAAGTCGGCTTCAGCGTCTCTAAGTGGTAGATGGTCGAGTTCGCCAATTCTTAGTGAAATTTTATTTAAATCAACACCGCTGCCTTCGGCAAATCTGCGTCTTGCAAGTTCTAACATGCGTGAAGAACCGTCAACACCAATGACAGATTGTGAACCATGCCTTAATGCTTCTAAAACTCCGCCTGTACCGCAACCAAGATCAACAGCTACTTCGCAATTTTCTGGTATTGCGGATAATACTTCTTGTGCAAGATTGTAATCACCTAAAACCTTACTGTTGAGTGCGTCCCAATCTTCAGCAATTGCATTGAAGAATTGCCTTGTTTTTCTGGCTCTTTCTTCTAATATATGTTTTGCCATATCTAAATCAGATTGTGAAGTTGGCATATCAAGTGCAAATGGATAGATAGCGTCAAGAAAACTCTTTCCTTCGCCTGATGGCACTACTGAATAATAGACCCATAAACCATCTCTACGAAATTCTAGTAAACCTGCGTCTACTAAAATTTTTAAATGCCTTGAAATACGTGATTGCCCCATATCCATAAGGGCTACCATCTCATTCACGGAGAGTTCATAGCGTGATAAAACAAGTGCTAATCTTAATCTTGTTTCGTCGGATACAGCCTTTAATGCTTTAAGTGCGAACATATATTCCCTTTTTGTGAAATCTATATATAATTTCTTCAAAACATATATAAGGATATATTGATATTGTCAAGTTTAAATTTTCTCAAACAAAAACTAAAAAAATTTATCAAAGCTCATAAAAAAAACTTGACTTTTTAACTCTTAAAAGCGATTATTCCTGTTTGAAAGCTATAAATATATTTTGGAGCACAAATGAAAAAACTTATCGCTGCTAATTGGAAAATGTTTAAAAAACCCGAAGAAGCAAATGCATACATAAAAGAATTTTCATCATTATTAAATGAAAGCCCATTAGAAAACAGAGAAGTTTTAATATTTGTACCTGCTGTCAATCTTTTTTGTCTAGCAAATGCAAATACAGATAATTCCTTACCATTTATGTATGGAGTACAAAATTTCTACCCTGCTAATGAAGGTGCTTTTACTGGCGAAAACTCTTTAGAAGCTGTAAAATGCTTAGGTCCTGCTTGGGTTTTAGTTGGCCATTCAGAACGCCGTGCAATTTTCAATGAAGACGATGCTTTTCTCGCTCAAAAAACTGAATTTGCTTTGAATAGTGGTTATAAAGTTTGTTTCTGCATAGGCGAAACTCTTGAAGAACGCGAAGATGGCAAGTTGAAAGAAGTTTTGAAATCTCAATTAGAAAAAGGTCTTGCAAAGCTCCCAGCAGATTATGCTGTAGAAGATTTAGCAATAGCTTACGAACCTGTTTGGGCTATAGGCACAGGCAAAGTTGCAAGCAATGATGATATAAAAGAAGCACATGCACTCGTGCGTGAACTTCTTACACAAATTTTGGCAAATAAAGCACAAGAAACTCGTATTCTCTATGGCGGAAGTGTGAAAGCAGATAATGCTCCAGCTATTCTTGCTATTGAAAATGTTGACGGTGTATTAGTTGGTGGTGCTTCTTTACAAGCTCAAAGCTTTAACGCAATAGCACGTGCATAAAAATAAATAAAGTAATTATTAAAGGATTTATTAATGGATACAGCTCTTTTATCCCTCCACATTATTATATGTGTTTTTCTTGTTATCTTAGTCTTACTCCAAGCTGGTCGCGAAGGCATGGGTGTTATTTTTGGCGGTAACAATTCTTCTGGTTCTGCTTCTTCTTCAAGTTCAATGCTCACAAAACTCACAGCAAGCCTTGCTGTTATCTTTATATGCACATCACTTGGTTATAATATTGTAACAAGCGTAAGCAAAGAAGAATCTAGCATTTTAGATGTTCAATTTGAAGAAACTGCACCTACTTCATCAGCTCCAACAACTGCACCTACAACTCCAACTACTCCAGCTGCTGAATAATTTTTTATACATATTAAAATTAAACAGGCTTCGGCCTGTTTTTTTTTATGCCTAAAACAAAATTTTCAATTCTTGACTTTTTCTATAAACAAACTTAGTATATACTTAGATTTTTAACAAAGGAATAAGAATGAAATATCTGAGTATAGTTTTTGCTTTTATGGCTGTTTTACTTTTCTCTTTAGAAGAAATAGCTGAAGCAAAACGTTTTGGCGGTGGCAAATCATTTGGTGGTAGATCAAGTTTCTCTTCTTCTGCACCAAAAGCTCCTAGTAGTGGAACTTTTAACAATCAATCAAATAGTTTTAGACAAAATAATAATGCTAATGCAGCGGCTGGCACAGCAACTGCAAACCGTTCTGGTTTTGGCATGGGCGGATTATTTGGCGGACTATTAGCCGGCACTTTTATAGGCTCTATGCTTTCAGGCACTCCTGGCGGCGGCGGCGGAATGATGGATCTTCTTATCATCGGCTTACTTGTCTATTTTGGTATAAGAATCTTTAGAGGTTTTGCCCAAAAAGGATCAAACAATGCCAGACAAGAACAATATTCGCAAAGACAAAGTAACAATAACCAGTCAAATATCTGGGATAATTTACAAAACAACTCTCAAGACTATAACAACTCAACAACATCTTATGCTCAAGAAGAAAGAAATGAACTTGGTATTGATAGAGCTGAATTTATAGAAGGTGCTAAATCTGCCTTTATTCGTATGCAAGAATCATGGGATAAACGTGATTTAGAAGATATCAAACATTTCACTTCTGAAAGTGTATACAATGAAATAAAAGAACAAGCACAAGAAAGTCCAGAACAAAGCAATACACAAATTCTCTCTCTTTCAGCTGATATTCATAAGATTGAAAAAGAAGACGAAAGTCAAAGAGTTTCTGTTTATTTCACTGCTTTTATACGTGAAGAAAAAGAGCAAGCTATGGCTCAAAACGTGACTGAATTATGGCATTTCTTAAGAGAAAACAGTAATGCACATTGGAAAATTGACGGAATCCAGCAGATTTCTTAATTAATTTATCGAGAGAAGTTTAACTTTTACAATGGCAAATGTTAAACTTCTTACGTGATTCTAATTTGTTTCGGCACGCTGTGCACGAAACCTCGCTTACAAGAGGCGTGACTCTTGTTTCGCTCGCTAAAGTCTTTGTTCCCTACGCTCACTTTTTTATTATAATTTCAAATAGATAAAGTGTGAATTAGAATGACGTGTTAAACTTCTCTTCTTTATAAAGAGTTCTTTCAACAAGAGTTGAAAAAACTCTAAATCAAATTTAAACTCTATGATAAAATTTTTTAATAGAAGCATTCTTTCAAAAAAAGAACAAAGAGAAGTTGAATTAATTAAAAAAGATGGCAAAGGCAAGATTATCTTTTCTGTCATACTTTATTCTTTAGTTTTTCTCTCTTTTTCTTTTAATTTTCAAATAAAGCTTCTCAATATTCTTTCTTCAACTTCTATGCTTGATCAAAGCGATGAACTTTCAACCTTTGATAGAATATTTATAAAAAGAAAAGCAGATGCTTTATACGAAAATTATGGCCTTGCCTTTCGTTTTCTTATAGCAAACTCTGCCCTCACTCTTCCTCAGGATAATCCCGATGCTTTTTTTATAGGTATTGAAAATAATACCACAAATTCTATCACCTACCTTCCAGAATATTATGAAAATTTTCAAGCAATTGTAGACTACAAACTTCGCCTTTGCCTACAAGATCAAATACAAAATAAAGATTATGCTCTCTGCATAAAAGAAAGTCTTGATACTCTCAATAAAAACATGCAAGAAGCTCAAATAAGAAGAGATTATTCTCGTTCATTAAATCTTTTTTAATTGAAAGAATATCTATTATAAAAATCGTATTACTATTTGATTTTTTTAACTTAAATTCTTTATTTGACAAAAAAGCCTCCATACTATATAACTAAAACTAGATATATAAATATTTTTATAAGGAACAGCTATGATACATTTAAATTTAACTAAGAAATCATTTCTTTCACTATGCCTTCTTGCCTTATTTGCAACACCATTAACAGCTCAAGCTGCTGACACATATAAAATTGGGGTTGGTGGTGCTCATACTGGCGAATTAGCGGCATATGGCATGCCATCATTAAGAGCGGTTGAACTTGCGGCTGATTATATCAACTCACAAGGCGGCGTGCTAGGTAAAAAAGTTGAAGTGGTTGCTGCTGATGATCAATGCAAACCAGAACTTGCTCCAAATGCTGCAACAAGCTTATTGTCTGAAAAAGTAATAGGTGTTGTTGGCATGATTTGTTCAGGCGCAACAAAAGCTGCAGTGCCAATTTTTACAGACGCAGATATGATTCTTATTTCTCCATCTGCAACAACTCCTGATCTTACTCTTTCAGGAAATAATCCATACTTTTTAAGAACAATTGGCCACGACTATATTCAAGGCGAATTAGCTGCACAATTTATTGGATCAGAATTAAAAGCCAAGAAAATAGCTTTCTTACACGATGCGGGTGAATACGGCAAAGGCTATGCAGAAACTACAAGAAAGAAAATAGCTGAACTTTACCCTGAAACAGAAGTTGTTATTTTTGAAACAATCACTGTAGGTGCAAGCGATTATTCTGCAGTAGTACGTAAATTAAGACGTAGCGGTGCAGAGGCTCTTATCTATGGTGGTTACCATACCGAAGCTTCAAAAATCGTAAATAACATGAGAGATTTAGGAATTGAAATTCCACTTATTGGTTCTGATAGCTTAAAAGATAATGCTTACATTGAAACAGCTGGCGAAGCTTCTGAAGGCACATACACATCTGCACCTAGCGATACAACAGAATTGCCAGAAGCTAAGAAAGTTCATAAAGCTCATCTTGAAAAATTTGACGCACCAATGGGCGTTTTTGGCGACAATGCATATGCAGCAGCAATTGCTTTAGCAAATGCAATCAATAAAGCTAAAACTACAGAAACAAAAGCAGTTATGAAAGCTTTACAAAGTGAAACAATTTCAACTCCTATTGGCCAAATCAGCTTTGATACAAAGGGTGATGCAAAAGGTATTGGAATGACAATGTTTAAAGTTGAAAATGGAAAATTTGTACCTGTTTTTGATTATAAATAGTTTTTAATTTCATTATTTCATTAAGTTATAAGGTCTGCTTATTTTATGGCAGGCCTTTTTTTTATAAAATTTTTTTTACTTATATCTTTTTTAATATAAAAATTAATATTTTTTCTTTCTTTGATTGTCTAATCATGTAATATAGCGACTTCTACAGATAAGACTTAACTTGATTTTTATCAAAATTTATAGTAAGAAAACAAATGGATTAGATGATTGTCAAAAAATTTGTATTATCTATATCATTGGAGGAATTATGGATTTAGTGAAGTTTAAAGTCAATAAGTTTCGCTCAGTAGAAGATGCTGATTGGGTAAATACCGATAATTGGACTTGCTTAGTTGGTGTTAACGAAGCAGGAAAAACAAATCTACTCTTACCTTTGTGGAAATTTAATCCTGTTGATCAAGCAACAAAGATCAATCTTTTACTAGACTACCCAAGAGATAAATATTTTAAAACTTTTGCAAACGATGGCGAATTAAAAAAAGAAGCTTTTATTGAAGTTCTTTTCAAATTAAATGCAAATGAACAAGAAAATTTCAAATCACTTGGCTTAAAATCACTTATTTTACAAAATAACAAAGAAGATTCTACTTCTATTCCTCAAAATAATTCTTTCGTTGAACAAAAGAATTTTGCCACTGAAAATACTCACACAGAAGATGATCTTGATCTCACTCTTCCTGAAGATGATACAATCGAACAATCCGACATATTCCCAACTTTAAACACAGACATAGATCTTTCCTTAGAAGAAGAAAATGCTGTGAATAGTCTTTTTGATAATGAAGAAGAAAGTGTTGAAGAAGAAATTGTAGTTTCAGCTCCCCTTGTTGCTGATAATAAAGAAAACCTTGTGCAATACTTACTCATAAAAAAAGATTTTAACGAAAAATTCTACGTATTTGCTTCAAATATAAATGCTGATGAAATTGAAGAATATAGTGCTGAACAAAACGAAGCTCTTTTCAATGCAATTATTGAAGCTATGCCAAAATTTGTTTATTATTCTGAATACGGCAATCTTGATTCTGATATTTATCTTCCTAAAATATTAGAAGATTTAGAAAAATACGACACTTTATCAGAAAAAGAAAAATTAAAAGCACGTACTTTAAAAGTTTTATTCAGCCATTTAGGCTTAGATCCAAAATCTATTCTTTCTTTAGGACAAGAAATAACTCCAACTGCAGACAATCAACAATCTTTCTACGAAGCATCAAGCATGAAACAAGAAAGATTCGCACAAATTGAAGCAGCTGCAACTATTTTATCTAATGAATTCAAAGAATGGTGGAGTGAAGGAAAATATTCTTTCAGATTCAACGCAGACGGACATTTCTTTAGAATATTAGTCAGCGATAATGAAAGAACAACTCCAATTGAATTAGAATCTCGTAGTAAAGGCTTACAATGGTTCTTCTCTTTCTTCCTCGTATTCTTTATTGAAGGACAAAATGCTCACAATAATTGCATACTTTTATTAGACGAGCCAGGCCTACACCTACACCCTAACGCACAAAAAGACCTTTTGCGTTTCTTCAACAACCTTGCTGAAAAGAATCAATTCATTTACACAACTAGCCTTCCATACCTTTTAGATCAAAACCATCTCGATCGTATCAAAGCTGTGTATACCGAAAATGGCATCACAAAAATCAGTAACGATTTAAATAATGCAGACAAAGAAAAGAAAGCTGTAATTCCTGTAACCGCTTCTCTAACAATAGCTATTTCACAAGCCCTTTTAGCTGGTGCAACAATTATTATTGTACAAGACGTTACAGCCCAAAATTACTTATCCTTTATCAAAGCTCTACTCATATCTAAAGGCAGATTCAAACCACTTAAAGAACTCCTATTTATGCCTGTTTCAAGCCCATCTGCTGCCATTCCAATTGTGCAGCTCATTCAAGGCAATGAAGCTGAAATACCACTAGTATTAGTCGATTCAGATGACGCTTCTGCTTACTATCACGAATATCTCATGAATCACGAATACAAGAGCAATAAGAAAAAAGCATTACTTACCGATAAATACATAGATAAGAAAAGTTCCACTATTGAAGACTTCTTCCCGCCAAATCTTATTATCGAAGCTTTCAACAGAATAAGCAAAAGCGATATTGAAATTGAAATTGAAGAAATTAGAGTAGACTTCCCTCTTGTCGCACAATTAGAAATATTTGCAAAAAAACATAAAATTTCTTTAGATAGAGATTGGCGTGTTCAATTAAGTAAGAAAGTAATAGAAAGATTTAAAGAATCACGCGATAGAAAATACGAAGAAATGTGGTATAATGTCTTCTACGACCTTACAGACACAACTAGAGATAGATAGTCTTAAAATCAATGAATAAATAAAAAGGTATGGCATATGTCATACCTTTTTTTGTAAGATTTTTTTGTCTCCGACGGCCAAAGGGGATAATCCCCTTTGGAAACCTTGATATGCAAGGTAAGTGCGTAAGACATTAATTAATATTTCTTTATTTTTTTGTTTGCGAAAAAGTTTTAAGGCTCTGGTGCAGTGCACCAGAACCTTAAATACTGTTTCGCTGAAAAATGAATAGAATCAATTCTCATTCAAAGCAATTCACCATTTGTCACTATGTTCCAAATGTGATTCCATTATTTTACGTAATGAAAAAGTCGTAAGCAGAAAAAGCAATGTTCTAGACTCGTCATTGCGAGGAGTGTAACGACGTGGCAATCCATGTTTTTTTCTGTAATTTTTGTCACTTAGAAATTAATGCAAGAACTCACATTTGGAACGTAGTGACAAATGACAACTTGATTTATGTAGAAATTAACTTCCAACTATTTTAAAGCGAAACATTAAAACTTTTTCGCAAATAAAAAAATAAAATGTAATTTCAACCACCTCCCTACGTACTCACCTTGCATGCTAGGGTTTCCAAAGGGAATTATTCCCTTTGGCCGCCGGAGGCAAAAAAATGTCTAAACAAAATTAATTATCTGCATGCACTAATCTTGTTGATCTATATGAAATTCTTTCCATAGCTCTTACAGCTTCGATGAAGGCCAATTCCATTTCCAGATTGATACTTGTATATTCTGCATCGAACATATGAGTGGTAAAGTTTACTTCTTTAGTTCTTAATTCTTTAACTGTATCTATGAGACTTTGCTTGATTTTTGCATCTAGGGTAGCAGAAAAGAGTCTTTCTTCTTCTATGAAAACGCTATATGCCATTGAATAAGCTTTTCGTGAAGCTTCAAAGATTGTGCGTAATTCATTGATTAAGTTGTCTGGAAAATCTTCTTGTGCGCTTGCACGGAAGGTATAAAAATGTACAAATTTAGCTGCTTGATTTCCGATTCTTTCTAGATCGCTGGTATAGGTTGCATATGCGTAGAGTTGCTGTAGATCTAGATTTGGTAATTGCGAATGTGTTAGGCCAGATACATATGAATTTATTTCTCTATATAAAATATTTAATTTCTTCTCTGCTTTTACTATATCATCGAGTTTTTTGGCATTGTTATTGAAGAATAAATCTTCGATATCGTAGAGCATGGTAAAAATAGTTTTTGCCATTCTATTGCATTCATTCTTTACGGCGATAATTGCAAGTACGGGAGATCTTTTAATGAGATTTACATCTAAATATCTTGCAGATATTTTTTCTTCTTCGTTGATTTTTTTATCGGGTATGATTTTCACAATGATTTTTGCAAAAATAGATGTAAAAGGCAAAAAGATTAATGTATTGATAATATTGTAAAAAGTATGTGCGTTTGCAATTTGATGTGATATACTTTCGGCACTGCTTTGAACAAAAACAATATATATAGACATAAAAGGCAAGAATAAACAGATACCAAAGAGGTTGAAGAAAACATGTGCTGCTGAGGTTTGCTGTGCAGCTCGTGATGCTCCTATAGCAGCGATTATAGCTGTTATTGTTGTGCCAAGATTATTACCTAAAATTATAGGAACAGCAGCTTCTAAAGGCAGTAAGCCTTGTGCTCCTAAGGCAATTGTTAAGCCAATAGTTGCAGAACTTGATTGAACTAACAATGTGAGTCCAGCACCAGCTAAAAGGCCTAAAAGTGGATTGTGAGCAAACATGAGAAATATTTCTTTTTTGTCACGTAGAAATGCCATTGCATTTTCCATTGTATGCATACCAATAAACAATAGCCCAAAAGCAAGTATGGCTGTACCTATATATTTTTTATTTTGTGACTTAGCCAGTAAATATATTAGAACGCCTACAAAAACAAAGACATAGGCAAAATCTTTGACTTTAAAGGCCATAATCTGCCCTGTTACTGTTGTGCCTATGTTAGCCCCCATGATAATGCCTATGGCTTGTTTTAGCGTCATAAGGCCAGCATCAACAAAGCTCACAGTCATAACAGCGGTGGCTGAACTTGATTGTAATAAAACAGTAACAAAAGTTCCAACAAATACACCAAGTAAAGGTGTTTTTGTGAGCATGGCGATTAATGAACGTAACTTACTTCCTGCTAAAGATTGTAAAGCTTCGCTTATTAATTTTATGGCAAATAAAAAAATTCCTACGCCACCAATCATCTGCATTAGAGTTTCTATTGACATATTGTCTCCAAGTAAAATTGCTACAAATCAATACCAATAAAGACTAAATTCTATACTTAAAACAAATGTATCTATACTTTCTTCTAGCATATATAATACAAAGTTTCAAGCAAGTATGATATTTTGCTTTAATTAAATTATAGACAAATGAAGCAGTATTTTATATAACTATATTAATAAAAAAATTCTTTATCTTAGATTTTATGGGGTCACTATTAATGCTTGATTTTAATGCTTTACGCATTTTTTATACAGTTGCAAAAATTAAAAACATCACAAAAACAGCAGAAAAACTTTTTATATCTCAATCGATTATAACTAACACACTAAAAAAACTTCAAAAAGATCTACATATAACACTTTTTAAAAAAGATGCTTCAAGCTTATCTCTTACAAATGAAGGCGAAAAACTGTATTTACACACTGAACAGCTTTTTTTGGCTGAACAAAGAATTGAATCTTACCTAGCGAGCATCCAAACAAAAGTCACAAGTAATTTATATGTTGGAATACCAAGTCTTTATGAGCAATTTTGCAAAAAAGACTTACTTTCTACGTTAAAGACTGAAGAAATGACGACTAGCTATTGCAGTGCAAATTCAAAAAAACTTATAAAGATGCTTGATGAAAAGGATATAGATTTTGCTATTGCTGCTGATTTAAGAAAAGAAAATAGCGGTCGATACACTTCTACTTTTTATAAAAAACACGAAATCAAACTCATTATTCCAAAAGGACACAGACTTTTTGGCAAGGAATATTTTAGTCCTCACGATATACATTTTGAAAAAATGATACTTAAAGAAAAAGGTTCAGCTGTACGCCATGCTGTTGATAATTATTGCAAAAAAAATCAAGTTCAAGTGCTTACTGTTGCAGAATTAGAAAATCTTGAAGCACTTTTATCAGCCTGTCTT
Organism: uncultured Desulfovibrionaceae bacterium; assembly: GCA_964368455.1. Lineage (GTDB taxonomy): Bacteria > Desulfobacterota > Desulfovibrionia > Desulfovibrionales > Desulfovibrionaceae > CAYJAZ01. Next base: position 5,512 of record CAYJAZ010000029.1, on the reverse strand, counting down.
TTTGAAAAGTCTTTAACATTTTTACCAGATATAGCTATAGATAATTTATTAGCACATAATAATTCATTCTCTATTGCATATCCAAAAGAAGAAATTATTTCCTATGATCTTTTTATTTTCACAAGAAATAGTGAAGATTACCCTCTCAAGCTTTGGGCAAAAATTTCTCAAAGCATAGCTCAATGCTTAAAAACTAAAGAGAAATAATTTAAATTTATATAAATTTCTTTTTTACTGAATCAGATAAATATAAAAGTTTAAATCAACGTCCTTTTTTATTTTCTTCTTTATATTTTTGCATTCTTTTGTCTGCTAAATCTTGTGCTTCTGTATAAGTTTCAGCATCTTGAGGATATGCCGCATAACCTATACTTGCAGAAATATTTATTTCTATATCGTTGATGATGAATTTTGCTTCTGTGACATTAATAATTCGTTTAATCATTTGTTCACTTCTTGCTTTATCAAAATATTCTTTAAGAATAATTAAAAATTCATCGCCTCCTACTCTGGCAATAAATGTATTTTTCTTGAAAGCTCCTTTCAACCTTTCTGAAAATGCAATCAAAAGCTTATCTCCAACCTCGTGGCCATAAGTATCGTTTACAGGTTTGAATAAATTCAAATCTATGTAAAAAAGAGTATAAGAATCAAGTTTATTTTTTTCTATTTCATCAATAAAAAATTCCAAAGCTTTACGGTTTTTTAATTTTGTTAATGGATCAAGAATAGCTAATTTTTTCATGATATTACCCTGTCTTTCAAAATAAAAGACTATGAGGTAAAAACATAAAAACATAAAAAGAAAGGCAAGTCCGATAAGCAAACTTTCTTCATACATAGAACTTTTTATGTCATTCTTAGAGATAGAAATAGACCATTGAGCATCTGAAAGTTCAAAATTATGGTGGTAAGTATAGTCATCCTCAACGAAATTTTGCGTTCTGCTAAGCTCTGATAATTCTCCTTGATAAGTTGATTTAATAGAATAACCAAAATCAATGTCTAAAAGAGCAGAAATACCTATTTGCTTTAATAAATAGCTAGAATAAATAGGAATAACTATAAAACCCCAAAATCTTTCTTTATCATGTGTATCAAAAAATACTGGTGTTCGCACAGCAATATAGAGCTGTTTATCTCCTAAAATACTATAAGGGCCTGAGAGTTTAGTTTCTTTTGTTTCAAATGCTTCTTTTGCTGCTTTTTGTGTTGCTTCTAATTCAAAAGCATTTTTTCCGATTAAATTACTTGCAATATTTTCTGAAAAATATTCTGTTATAATTCCTTGAGGCTGAAAGCTTATGCCTGCATATTTATTTTTATCGTAAATAAATTTTGAAAGGATCGGAAAAATCTCATCTTCAAGCATGCCTTCATTTGCAATAATAATTTCTTTTAATAGATTTGTATCTTTAACAACATCTTGTATGACGTTTTGCATACGTTCAGCATAGAGCTTCGATAAATTGGATAATTCTGTCTTGTTTTCATCAACTAAATCAATATAATGAGCCCTTGTCAGAAAAAAAGAAAGAAGAAGAAAAATGCTCAAAAGAATTGATGAATATTTCATAAACCCACCCTTCGTTGTATATATTGTGTATATAACAAAACAAATTTGAATAGTCAATAAAGGAATGTGTATTAGCCAATAAAAACAAAACAAGCCAAATTTCTTTGACTTGTTTCGTGATTTTTTTCAATATGAACTTTTAGACAAATATAAATAAAGTCATTGCATAGCCACCAATTATAAGCCAAATAGCTAATAAAGCCGCTAAAATAAATGGTTTAGGACCAACTTTTTTTATTTGTTCGACATCAGTTTGGATTCCCAAAGCACACATAGCCATTGTCAATAAGAAAATATCAAAGGTATTAATCGCATCTACTACATATTTAGGCAATAAATTTAGAGAGTTAAAAGCAACGCACACAACAAACATCACAGCAAACCATGGGAAATTTCTAAAACTATATTTTCCGCCTGTACAAGCAAATTCATCTTCAGGATCATCTTCACAATCTTCAAAATCTGGATTTCTTTTCAGCCATAAACCAAGCATAATAAGTAAAGGAGCTATAAGAATCACACGCATCATCTTTACAATAATAGCTGTGTTAGCTGCTTCAGGCGAAATTGCTTGTCCGGCTGCAACAACATGAGCAACTTCATGCAAGGTTGCACCAACAAAAGCACCAAATTGTTCAACATTTAAATCCAATAAACCATAGTTAAACATCAATGGATAAAGAAACATGGCCACAGTTCCAAAAACAACTACAGTGCCAACAGCAATACTACTTTCATATATCTTACCTTTTACAACAGGTTCTGTTGCTAAAACAGCTGCAGCACCACATACAGAAGAGCCAGCAACGGTTAAAAAAGTGAGCTTACGCGGCATTTTTAACACCTTCATCCCAAAATAAGAACCTCCTATAAAGGTAGAAACGAGCATAAATAAACTCAAAGCAAAACCATCTAAACCCACCATTACAAGATCTTGAAATGTTAAACGAAAACCATATAAGACAATAGCTAAACGAAGCAAAGATTTTGAAGAAAAAGATATTCCATTTGTATAGGTTTCAGGTATTTGCCTACGGAAAGTATTTCCGTAGAGCATACCAAATAAAATACCCACGATAAGAGGACTAATGCCTAAAGTAATGAAAAAAGCCATTTGTGAAATCTGCCAAGCTGCACTAGCAAAAAGTATCACAAAAAAGATTCCACCTAAAAGTTTCACATTGCTTTCGTTTCTTAAAAATGCTAAAGTCATACTAGTTCCTTTTGTTATAATTCAATCTATACTTTTATATATATGGATTTTACAACAAAAGTACAAACGGTTATTCTTTTTCGTATTGATAAATTTTTTTTATTATTATTAACTAAAAAGTAGACACAATATGACAATTAAACAATTTGAAATTTTCTTGGCTCTTGCTTTAAAACCTAATATGCGTGAAACAGCAAAGATATTTTATCTTTCTCAAGCTGCTGTTTCGAGCTCTTTACACGCGTTAGAAGAAGAATTAGGCGTATTGCTCTTTGACAGAGTGCGTAATAGATTAGTTTTAAACGAAAAAGGAAGACTTCTTCAAGAAAAACTTATTCCTATTTCCGCACAAATCAAAGAAATGCTCACACTTGTGAACAGTTCTGAAATTGCAGGCGATTTAAATATTGGTGCATCAACAACCCTAGCAGATTATATATTACCTCAAATTGTTTATGATTTAAATAAAAAATATAAAGATGTTAACATTCGCTGCGAAGCAAAAAACACAGCTGAGATAATAAAGAATATTCTTGATAATGTTTATGATATTGGCTTTGTAGAGGGAGAAGTGCCCAATTTAAATGTCAATCTCACTCCTCTTATAGATGAAAAGCTTGTTGTGCTTACCTCAGATAAAGAATTTGCTTTAGCAAAAGAATACACAATAGCTGAGCTTATGGATAAAGAATGGCTTATAAGAGAAAAAGGCTCTGGTACTAGAGAAGTTTTTCTCAATACAATCAGTATGCAAGGCCTTAGACCCAATAATTTTATGCAATGCAACCATATAAAGCCTATTAAAAGCCTTTTAGCGAATAAAAACACTTTGTCTTGCCTTTCACCCTATGTTGTTATGCGTGAACTAAAAGCACAAGAACTTTTTATTGTTAATATAAAAGACGTTGAATTTATTAGAACATTATACCAAATAGAAAGAAAAGATAAATTAAGAAATTCTCTTACAGATATCTTCATAGAAGAAACCAAAAGAAAACTCTTTTCTGAAAGCCAAATACTACTATAAACAACTTTAACTAAAACTTTAATAAAAAAACAAATTTAAACTTTATTTTTATATATTTACACACAACAAACAAAATAGATAAAATATAATTGTACTTATGTTTTTCTCAATTTATAAAAAATCATATAAAAAATTATATTTCATACAAACTTACTTTAATTTTTATTATAAAAACATCAATAATATAAACATATTATCTAATGGTGAGCAGAAGTTCTATTGTTAAAGCTATACTTTAAATTTATTATATATAATTAAATCAAAAGTTTCGCTAACTTTTATTAAAACTTGAAAATAAATAGAAAATATGTTAATCAATTGACAGTTTATATAAACATTTAGCCTTTATTTTTTATGATTATTTTTCCATCAAGAAACAAGATTTCAAACACTTTTTTTTCCTTAGCATTCTTTTATTCTATTGATAAATATCTTTTATCATCTTTCTTTTCTTTTTTAATAATTGTATTGTTTCTTTGCTCTTTTCAACTTTCTCACGCAAGTACTTTTCAAACGCATTTACACAGCTATAAAATAGAAGATATTCTTCCTCCAGAAACTCTTACTCCTGATAAACAAACAATTCTACATAATAATCAAAATACTCCTGTTAAAATACAAGAAGATAACAATAAGCTCACTTGGGAAGGCAAAGATCGAGCAACCACAATAAAAGATCTACGTGTCTACGAAAAAGATGATTTTAGAATTTTTTATTTTACAGATGGCGTCGATAAAGTAAATACTAAAGATTTAGATAAAAACAATGTGCCTGACTATGTTGAGGATGTAGCAAAACAAATGTGGGCCACGAAATATGTTTTTTGCAATATTTTAGACTTTCCTTGCCCGCTAAACACACATTATTATGCAGGTGTTAAATGCATTGATATATTTATTATTCATCCTGATAAACTTAAAGGGGCAAATGGTTCAACAGTAACCCACCCCACACAGGCATTATTAAAACCCAAAGGAACTTTAGCTGTCAAAATATTGCTTTCAAAAGGTTTTTATTTTTCTTCATCAACCACAATTACACATGAATATTTTCACATCATTCAAAATGGCATGTCACAAATTAAAAATCTTTGGTTTTTGGAAGGTTTAGCAAGATGGTCTGAAGATGTATTACACAATAAAAATTATAAATTAGATCCACGTTGGAACTACTATAAACTTCTTAAAAATAAAGATGTTTTACATCACGTTCAATCACTTTCTTACGATGCTGGTAAGTTTTTTTGGATTCCTCTCACTCTTCAGCTCTCAAAAGAAAGAAAATACACTTTAGACAAAGATCATATACTCAACACTTTAAAATATTCAAATAATAGCCCTGTCTTACAAGATAAAGTGATCAGTGGTTATACCTTTATAAAAATCTTTTTAGAAAAACTAAGCCTTATGGATGATAAAATCGAAAAAGACTATAATTTTAAAGAATGGAATCAAATCAATTCGCATCATAAAAGAAATAATTCTTATATTATGAAGGCTATCAGACTAAGCTTGGATGAGATGAAAAAATCATCTAATAAAAAGATTTCAAACTACAAAGAAATTCATTAAAGAATTATTATATATTCTAAAAGCACAGAAAATAAAAAAGTCCTTACTTTTGTAAAGTAAGGACTTTTATTATTAAATGAAAACTCCCCGCTATGCGGGGAGTTCCAAAAAGGCGGAGCCTATA
>CAYJAZ010000028.1:0-29596 GCA_964368455.1 uncultured Desulfovibrionaceae bacterium | reverse complement strand
GCTTGACGCCATACAGTTTCAGATTGTGGTTCAACGCCAGCAACAGCGTCAAAACATGCAACAGCACCATCTAATACACGAAGTGAACGTTCAACTTCAATAGTGAAGTCAACGTGGCCAGGAGTATCGATGATGTTGATAGTGTGGTCTTGCCATGTACAAGTTGTAGCAGCAGAAGTGATTGTGATACCACGTTCTTGCTCTTGTTCCATCCAGTCCATAGTAGCGCCACCCTCGTGAGTTTCGCCAATCTTGTGGTTAACACCAGTATAATAAAGAATACGTTCGGTAGTTGTTGTTTTACCAGCGTCAATATGAGCCATAATACCAATATTACGCCATTTATCAATAGCATTTGTGCGAGCCATTGTTAAACTCCTTGAAGATAAATCTTCTTTTCTTGAGAAATTAATGTTTGATACTTTTTGCAAGAAAGATAAAATTTCTTGCAATATTGCAGAGATATAGGAAAAAAATATATTTCTGCATAAAATACGTCAAATGAGGAATACCTCTTCTTATAGAATAGATATTCCTCTTAAATTACTATTGATTTCTACCAACGGAAGTGAGCGAAAGCACGGTTAGCATCAGCCATACGATGCACGTCTTCTTTCTTCTTCACTGCGCCGCCACGGCTGTTGAAAGCGTCAACAAATTCAGCAGATAATTTGTTGATCATGTTCTTTTCACCACGTTGACGGGCATAAGTAATGATCCAACGTATTGCAAGAGCAAATTGACGATCAGCACGAACTTCCATAGGAACTTGGTATGTAGCACCACCAACACGACGAGACTTAACTTCAGTCGCTGGTTTTACGTTATCTACAACTTTTTCAAATGCTTTGATTGCATCTTCATTTGTTTTTTCTGCTAAAATTTCTAATGAACGGTACATAATTTTTTCAGCAGCACCCTTTTTACCATCGTACATTAAACGATTGATAAATTTAGCAACTAAACGGCTATTATAAAGGGGATCAGGTAAAATTTCACGTTTAGGAATAGGACCTTTACGGGGCATGGTGAGTCCTCCTTAGGACTAGCTATACGTTTTAAAATTTGTAGGTTTGAACAAAAACGTATCAACTTTTAAAGGTTTGCAAGTTTGTAACCACCGCACTTGCTGAGCCAAAATGGCTTAGGGGCAAAAGACTAAATAGTTTTTCACTTTATGTTGCAAAAAATGTGAAAACCACCTTTTTCACGCAGTGAGGATTTTGTGTCTAGTTAGACAAAAATCTAACTATTTAGGTCTTTTTGCACCGTATTTAGATCTACGTTGACGACGATCTTTCACGCCAGCAGTATCTAAAGTACCACGGATGATATGGTAACGCACACCAGGTAAATCCTTTACACGACCACCACGAATCATTACAACACTGTGTTCTTGTAAGTTATGGCCTTCACCAGGGATATAAGCTGTTACTTCCATACCGTTTGTCAAGCGAACACGAGCTACTTTACGAAGAGCTGAGTTAGGCTTTTTAGGTGTTGTTGTGTACACACGAGTACAAACACCACGACGTTGAGGACATTCTTGCAATGCAGGTGTTTTTTTACGCTTTGCAAGCACCTTGCGCTCCATACGAATGAGCTGATTAATTGTAGGCATACTTTCTCCAAAAAAAGTAAATATCATTTCTTTCTCTCTATACAGCCAATCCATATAGACAGAAACAAGATATTTACAACTATAAAGCGAACTTTGTCAAGTTTTATTTTAATAAAATTTAATTTTTTATAAAAAGTCTAGATTTTTCTTTTGAAAAAGCAAATCTAGAACTTGCTTATTTTAGATTATGTGTTATCTTAAATGAAGAGAGCTATCAGAAGGATATTTTTAACAATGAAAGTTTACGATCAGCATGTGCATTCTTTTCTTTCTTCGGATACAAACGAAAGCTTTGAAAATTATATTCTCAAAGCACAAAAACTTAATCTGAGCCATTTTGTTACAACAGAACATTTAGACCTAGCCTCTCTTCATTACAATAATAATGATGATATTTTTAATTTAGATAAGCAAGATAAACTCATTGAAAAATTTCAAAAGCAATACGATATAATCTTTTTGAAAGGTGTTGAAATGGGGTATAAAGCAGAATGCTTAGACAAAATTGAAGAAATTGTCGCAAACAATAATTTTGATGTTGTAATAATGTCTGTGCATGAATGCTATAAAGCGAAAATAGATAACCCTTTACTTATCAATGATACAGCACCAGATATCGCTTATGCTCAATATCTAAATACTTGTCTACATCTATTAAAACATACTTCGTCTTTTGATATACTTGGACACATTGACTTTTTATTGCGTTATATAGGCAAAGTAGAAATCAATAAGCACAAAGAAACATTTATCGAAATTTTTAATTTGATGGTAGAAAAGGAAAAATGTTTAGAATTTAATACACGTTTTTTATATCAGTATAAAAACAGTTTTTATTTAGACTATATTTTTTCGCTTTATTATGCTTGTAAGGGAAGAAAGGTTTCATTAGGAAGTGATGCTCATAGTGCATACCACTTTTATTCATCCTTTGATCATGCCTTAAAAATCCTCTATACTATTGGTTTTACGTATATTTCAACTTATCAAGAAAGAAAAGAAAAATTAGTTAAAATTTAACCACTTTTATTATGAAAAAAATAAATAATTTATTAAAATGCTAACTACTCACAATGAAAAGCCTTTTTGATTTACATAGAAAATCTAATCTTGACTTTATCAATATATTAACTTAAATTTCATATTATTTTTTTTTATCGGAGTTTACATGTCTAAAAAAAATATTTTTTCTTACCAATACAAAATTTTCATTTTTCTTTTTGTTTTTTTGAGTGTTTCTTTCTTAACTATAGCCTATTTAGGAAGAAATCTGCTTGCTGATGTTTCAGAAAAAGAAAGAGGGAATTATTTAGTCTCTTTTGCAAAGGTTTTAGAAGCTGAAATTCCTGCTGGCGGCTATACTGAACTTTTAGTTGGGCTTGGCCTAGAAACTGCTAGCCGTGAAGAAAAAATTAAAGGCTTACAAAAATCTTTAACCCCTATAACAGATTATGTAAGTACATTAGCTCCAGGTCTTGGCGTTGGTTTTTATAGCAATGAGCTTGATGCCATCCTTACTTATGGCCCATCTTCTTCTTATGAACATCTTGTTGGCCTAAGTATTGATGATAACCATCCTGCAAGACAAGTTATGCAAACAAATATCCTTATGGTTAATAAGGGTGCTATGGTTCGTGGCGAAATTTTGAATGCTATGATTCCAATTGAACGTATGGGCAAGGTTATTGGTTATACATGGTCAAACCAATTAGCACAAAAATTAGACGAAGAATTTGCAGACACTGTGCAGCAAGTTGTTCTTTTACTCGGAATTTGTTTCTTAGGCATTTCCTTACTTCTAGCTCTTTTAGCTATGTTCTATATTAAAGATGTAGCAAAACTTGTTTCAGGTATTGATGAAATCAAGAATGGTACGAGCAATCGTATGCCTGTTATTGGAGGTAGGTTAGGAGAAGTTGCAAAAAGCATTAACGCAATGACAGAACAAATTGCATTAGCAAATATTGAATCTGCTCGTGCAACCCTCACTTTACAAAATATTTTAGATAATATTGATGTAGGCGTCTTTATTTACGATACAAAGAAAAAAGAAATTGTGTACGCAAATAAATTCACACAATCAAAACTTGGTTTAGATGGAATTTTAGGAGAAACTTTCTCAAAAACATTCTATGCTTCTGACAATTTTTCTCATTGCCCTTGCTTTAATGCAAATGGCGAAGCAAACTTTGATGTGCACTATAGAGAACTCTATCTTTCAGATATAAACAAAAATGTAAGTATTATTGAAAGATTGATTACTTGGCATGACGGAAGAACCCTTCTTATGCTAGTTGTTTCAAAAATAAATAACTAATTTTAGGAATATAATGTTTATATTTAAACTATTATTACATAAAAAGCGATCTATAATTTCTTTATCTACTTTCGCTTTGAATCTTCTGATATTCTTGTTTTTCTCGTTCTGTTTTTGCGTGCAATCACATGCGATGCAGCTCGATAGAAGTGAGTTTGTGCATAGAAAATTAATTAAGGAAGAAAGAGAAATTATAAAGGGCAGGCATTTTACAGTTGCCTATAATGCCGATCACAAACCTTTCCAATACACTGATGAAGATGGAAAGGCAGATGGCACTATTATTTCAATGATCAACAAATTAGCCACTGAATATAGCTTTACAGTTAAGTATGAAGAATATAATGATGAAAAAGCTGTACAAGCTGGCTATGATATAATTATTACCACTATTGCAGACGTTTATAAAATAAGTAGGAATTATCAACCTACCATCGCTTTTCACGAAGAAAGTTTGATGATGATTTTCCCTAAAACACTTACTTTAAAGGATCTAAGAGAAAAGAAAAATATCATCGGTATTTTGAATTATCCATTAGATTTTGAAGATTTAAAGCAAGGTTTTCCAGAAGCTTATTTTAAAAGATTTGATAAAACTTCTGATCTTTTGATTTCTTATGATTCTGGAACTGTCGATTCTGCGATGTTTTCTAGAACACTCTTAGACGCGTCTATGCTTGGTGAAATGTCCTTTGTTAGAGAGTATTATAATAAACAAAATACAATGATCACTTCTGAAGTTGACGTGCTACAAAGATTCTATGTGTCTAATTCTATAGCTGAGCACTTGCTTCCTATTATCAACATAATGCTTTCGCAAGTTGATTATTCAAGTACTTTGCTTCATGACGCTATGCCACATATGGCTGCAATGGATTTTTCTGCACCAACAAATATTCGCTTTGATCTTATTATTATTGCTATTATTGTAATTCTACTTCTTATAATAGCTTTATATCAATTTAAAATTTATAAGAAGAATAAAAAAAGAAATTATAGTTTAATAAATAATAAAACACTTCTTCTGCCTTTTAGCGAATTTTCAAATGAAGTTGAAAAAAGATTGAAACATGCAGAGAAGGGTAAGTATAAGCTCATTGGCATTGATATTGACTTATTTAGGCTTATTGTTGCTTATTATGGCAATGAAACTGCTGAAAGTTTGATTGAAAAAATGTCGGAAATGCTTTTGATTGCTTTAGATGGCGAAGAAGCTTTGGTTACTCGTTACGGCAAAGATTACTTTTTGATTTATAAAAGAATCTATGACGATGGCAAAACCTTTAGAGACTTTGTTGAAAACACACTTACCCCTACCTTTAAAGAAACTACCGGAGATCATTATTCTTTAAGTTTTTCTGTGGGTATGTATGTTATTAATGATACAAGTGTAAGCCTTTCTGATATGATAACTTTTGCTGAATTAGCACGTAGACAAGGTAAAAACATTCATACAAGCACTTTCTATACTTTTGATGAAGTGATGAACAAGCAATACCATGATAAACTCAATATCACTTACCGTATGTCTCCAGCTTTAGAAAATAAAGAATTTATTATTGAATATCAGCCAAAAGTTGATATTAAATCCAGAAAGATTATAGGTGCAGAGGCTTTAGTGCGTTGGCATCCTCCTAAAGAAGACAAAATCTATCCTAATGATTTTATTCCTATTTTTGAGAAAAATGGTTTTATTTCTAAACTTGATATCTATGTTTTTGAAGAAGTTTGCATATTTATTAAAGAAAATTATGAATATTGTTCAAATATAAAAATTGCTGTCAACTTTTCACCTGTTACTTTAGCAAATCCTGAAATTGTTCAAGAAGTTATGGTGCTTATAGATAAGTATGCTTTATCTCCTGCAAAATTTGAATTAGAAATAGTTGAATCTGTTATTGACGATATGCCTCTTACAGAACTTATCAACAGAATCAATGAATTCAAAAAACTTGGTTTTTCAATAGCTCTTGATGATTTTGGTGCTGGTGCTTCTTCTCTCAATAGATTTGGCCTTTTACCAATAGATGTCATAAAATTTGATAAGAAATTTATCGACAACATAGACAACGAAAGAATTGCTTCAACTGTGAAAAACTTCATCCATAATAGTAAAGAATTAAAACTTAATACTGTAGCTGAAGGTGTTGAAACAAAAGATCAATTACATTTGATGGAAGATGCTTGCTGCGACATTGTACAAGGCTATCTTTTCTCAAAACCTTTAGCAAGAGATGTCTTTTTAGACAAACTGAAATCAGACTTACTGTTTTTGATGTAAGCTTTATTTACTTACCTATTTATAAAGACAAAAGGTGGACATTATCTAATGTTCACCTTTTTTTATAAGAATTTTATGTGTAATAGGTTTTTTGTGCAAGTTTAAAGACTATTTGTTTATCAATAAAATACAATGTTTTATAATAACAAGTTTACACACTTATATTTATATTATTGCCTTTACCAGCAGCTTTAAGTGCTTCACCTTTTGCTTGGATTTGGTCGATGCTTTGGCTGCTTTGTTGAAGCATTTTTGATTGTAATGCTTCAGTTGCACCAAAAAGGGCAAAAGTAAATGAGTTAGCACCATTCATAGAGGCTGAATTTGCTCGCATATCCATAATAAAGCTCCTTTTCTTAAAGCGGATTCAACTATTATTGTATCTACTCTAAAGCTTTATCGGAAGAAAAAACTTTATTAATAGATTCATTGTATATTTTTTAAATGTTGCTTAAAAAAAACAGCATACTTTGTATGCTGTTTTTCCGAAAGTAAAGACTATTGTGATGTATTGTTTTGCTTTTTAAGCCAATAGAGCATTTCTAAAATCTATAACTGCTTGAGAATTTGTAGCCATACCAGCCTGTAAATAAGTGTTCAATTCAAATATCATGCCTCTATCAGTTTGTGTTAGACCTGCTTGGTTATGAACTTCAGCTATGATAGTAGCAGTTGCACTTAATATAAGTGTTGAAAATAATTTGTTTTTAGTTTCTTCAATTTGGCTAGCTGTGAAATCTAAATAACTTGGGAAAGGAGCATTTGGGTCTGTTCCTTCAGTTATTCTTTTTGCAACTTCATCAGCTCTCAAGGTTTCTTTTGATTTACCTAATTGCTGTTCGATAATTTGTGCTAAAGGTTCATAAACAGCTTTAATTTGTGGAGCAATTGATGCGAGTAATCCGTTTTGTATTATATGTTGCATAACTTCATTTATTGAAGCATCAACAGCTAAACCTCTATCAAGTACAGCTGTTTTTGCGCTTATGGTTGTTACTTCTGTTCCATTTTCTATAATAACTCTTTTTTCTAGATTTGAATTAGCTAAATTATTTGCAAATACAAAAGGAATAAGCTTGTCTTTAAGTGCTTCTAGTTCTGTTTTAGCTAAAGAATGTGTTCCATTTGCAACAGCTTCTTTAAGAGGGGAATCTGCAAAAAAATGATCTGCATATGCTCTGAGAAGTGCTTTAGTTTCATCAGTTCTTTGATCGGGAGCCGTTTTTGCAGCCGCACTATATTCATTATGGATAATAGAAAGTATTAGATCTTGTATATTTTCAGGGAGTGAACTTATATCAGTGGCACTTCTCAATGGAGTTTCTAGTACTGCACCTTTGATGTAAGATCTTACTTCATTTGCGATAAGCATATCTAATGTTATATCCAAAGTTCCAGCAGCGGCAGCAGTTAAAAGTTGGTTATTCTGATTAAAAAAATGCACTGCAAACTTAGCAAGAGCTTCTTTTTGTTGCTCTGTACGACTTTCAGCAGGAATGTTTTTTAATTGATTATAAAAATCTAAACATATTTGTTTGGTAAAAGTACTAGTATTTCTAGCAATTGCAAGTGTGTCTAGTTCCATTAAAGAACGTGATACAGCATTTCGTAAAAAGCTAGTGACAGGATAATTGTCTCGCACAAAAGTAGCTAAATTTATGCGTCCTTCAGATACAGATCTGCAATAATCAGTAAATTCACTTTGCATAGTATTTATATCAAGAGCAGCAAAGCCTAAACTTTGTAAAGCAGATTTAAGTGGAGAATCCGTTGGAAGCGAAAGAGTAGATGAAACTACTTGAGCAATTTTTGCTTGAGTTGGAGATGCTGGCCTTTGTGGAAAATCGTCACTATTTTGAAATATAGCTAATGCTTCAGATGTTTGAGAGATTAAGTGATCAACAAACATTTCAGATTTTGCAAGAAATTCATGTGACCTTGGTGAAGAAGCGTTGTCTTGATAGATCGAACCTGCTGTAATAGCAATCATGACATCATTAAATCCATCACTTGTTAATTGATCAAGTAATTCTCTTATTTGAGCTTCTGTTTTTACGCCATCAAATAAGATGTTCATTGTTTTTGTTGCTAATTCTTCGATTTGAATAGGAGAACAGTTAGTAAAATCTTCTTTGTTTTGAATTAAGGATAAAAGAACAGCACTCGCTTTAGGCAAATGAGCAGAGTTAATATTATTTGTAGTAAAAGCAGCTAGTGTGCTTTGTGTTCTTGCAAGAATTGCAGCTTGATTTCTTCCAGGGCTAGTTGGTGCGCTCTGTATAGCAGTTAAATCTGAGCCTTTAATCATTCTTTTGCCTGAAATGATATCAGGATTGTTTCTAATGCTATCTAGATGACTTTTTGGTAATCCATGGGCTTTTAAAGTGTTTGCTAATTGATTAATGGTTTGCTCGTTGGCAGTTTTTCTTGCTTCTGAAGAGAAGCATGTTTTTAATTTTGATATTAAACCTTGTTTACCAACTCTGCCATCTTCTTTGAGAATCGCACTTGAGTTTTCATCTAAATTTGTCGATAAAAGTGCAGAAAAATCTTTGCTTGCAAGTGCAGATAAATTGCTATTAACTTCTGGCATAATACTATCCTTTTATTTAAATTTTATTTTTGCTTAAAATAAGCAATATGCATGCCATTATCAGATAAGTGCTGTTATGAGCTGTTTTATGCTTTATTATACTAAACTTGAAATACATGTGCAAAAAAAGTTGGCAGATGATTTTTGTTAATAGAGCAAAAAAATGAAGAGGTTAAATTTTTTGCCAATTTTGTGGAATGAGAAATTGCTCTTCATTTTCTTGATTTATGCTTGTTTGTATTTCATTAGAATATGATTTTTGCCTGCTTAAAGTTTCAAATTTTTCAAGACAGTCATCAATATTGATTAAAAAACTTTCTATAGTATAAATAAAGCTGTCATTATCTAATAAAGAAAGAGGGCTTTGGTAAGCATAGGAGATTGTATGAAAAGAATCTATGGCATAAGCTCCACCATTTGAACCCATATAGAGGCAATTTGCTTTAAGTAGATAATTTTTTATTTTTTCTTTCTCACTATAGTTATTGAGATTTGAAAAATAAGAAATAATGATAAGTTCGCCCTCTTTATTAAGAAGTGATAATTTTTTATCATGTATGATTGTTCTGTAGATGTTATTGTTTATTTTTTCTATTTTATCTTTACCGATCACTTCTTGTAAATGATTGATTAAGTTTGTAAATTCTAGCTCGTGATTTTGTGACATAAATTCTCCTAATATAATTTTTCTATTTTGATTTCTTCTGGCATAAAAGAAGAGTAATCTTTTATGCCTATTTCTCTATAGTTTGTATTAAATTAAATTTTTTGCCAATTTTGCATAAGAAAATTTTCTTCAGAAATTACTTCAAGCGAAGAATTTTTATCTGTGTTTTGCTCTATTTCTTTAAATTTTGTCGCAAATTTGTCTTTAACTTCTAGAAAATTTTCTAATTTATCTATAAAAGACTCTTTTGACAAAGCAGATAAAGGATATTTATAGCATAAAGTTATGACATTTTCTTCGGAAAGGCCAAAAGTGCATCCCTTTGTATTATGAAATAAAACATTAGAATTTAAGATAAAATCTTTAATGCTTTCTTTATTATTATACTGTTCTAAATTCTCATAAAGAGTTACAAAGAATAAAATACCTTCTTGATTTATCAATGAAAGGTACATATCTTCGCCTATAAGTGTGCAAGAATTTTCCTCTTCCATTGTAAAGTTATTGATACCTATTATTCTTTTTAAATGATCTATTAAATCCTCAAATTCTTTTGTGTGTAAATTTGACATATGCATTCCTTTTTAAAGTATTAAGTTTTAATCTTACTTGTTAAGTTTTTATAAATTGATTGTATAAGCACATTTTTAAAATGTTTATTGCTTTTATATTGTCTAAAATCTTGTCTAAAAAACTTGCCTGCCTAAAAGATAGTTTTTGAAAGCATTAGCTGCAGGCGAATTACCGCCTAGAGAAAATAAGAATTGTGTTGAAAGTAATTTTTCAAAATAAGTTGGCTGAACACCTGTTGCGGCTGTATTTGAAGTTATTATACCACCAGCACCTAAAGCAATAGCAGAAAGAAATTCAGAGGCTGTTTTTCTTTTTAATTCATCACTTACATCGCATTTATCAATTTCTGGCGATAAATTTTCATAAAGATCACGTACAGTTTGTAAGAAACTTGCTTCTTGAGTAGGGTTTTTAGCTAATTCACTTTGTATTCCAGCTAAAGCCTTTTCAACATAGTCGGCTCTTAATTTCATGAGTTCTGGTGAAGTTGATTTTAATAAACCTGTAAGAGAGGCCTCTCGAATGTTTTCTTCGCTTAATTGAGCAATTAATGATTGTGCGGCTGCAAGCTGTGTAGGTGTTATTGTTGAACCTACTTTTCTTGATGCTTCCAATATGTCATATGCCTGCATAAAATCTTCTTGGTAATAAGGTTCTGTATAAGAGTCAGCAAGAGGTCTCATTTCGATGTTAGTAGAGCGTATAATTTCGTCTCTGATTCTTTTGGGTGTATCTGGGTTATTAAGTAAGCTAAATAGAGTTGTTTTTAAATCACCAAATGTATCTTCAGCTATCTTAGATACATCTAAACCTTCTAATCCATGAACAACTGATAATCTAATGCTAGATTCAATAGGAGTGCTTCCTCTGAAAAATGTGCTTTCCACAGGAAATTTATATTTTTCAAGATATTGAGCAAAACTAACTTTCAAATCAGCTATATTTAATGTTTTTAAACCTATAGCTGAAGCAACTTGTAAAACAGGTGATTGAATATTTCTTAAAGTATCAGCTACATTTTTTTGTCTTATTGTGCTTTGAGCATTAGGATCGAAAGGACGCGGAGTCGTTCTGTCACCGGACAATAATGATCGCATATCTTCAAGACTAGATCTTACTTCTGAAACAAAAGTATCTGTCATAGAAGATAATGTTGTAGGATTATATTCTTCGCTAGATAATATTAGTCCGCCTTTTATATGCGCCACAAGATCTAAAAAGCCATCTTCAGACATTCCATCAATCATAGCAGTAATAGAGTCTAAGGTCATGCCACTTGTCATTTCTCTTACTAGGTTTTGTGTAAGCATCTTTGTAGCAATTGGATCTGTTGTAATTTGAACAAATTCTTTACCAGCTGCAACAAAGGCAAAAAGAGCTCCACTTGCCGCAGGAAGTTTAGGTAAGGCAGATGAAGAGCTTTGTGATTGTGTAAAGCTAATAAGAGTAGTGCCGATTTTAGGACTTGCTATTTCTAGTTTTCCTACATTTTTAGCAAGTTCTTGGACTTGTCGAATATCACTTCCTTGAATCTTTCTACTTCCATCTGTAAGAGCTTGATTATTTTTTACTTGTGACAAAAGAGTATTTGCTAGTTCGCGTGTACAACCCTTAGCAATTAAAGAAATTTCTAATTGTCTTATAATTTTTTGGTTATTTGTACTTATTGTTTTATCAGAAGAAAAAAGATCTTTGATACGTGAACCGAGACCTTGTTTACCAATTCTTCCGTCATCTTTTAATGCTAATGAAGTATCGTTTGCTATATTTGTTGATAAAAGTTCAGAATAAGATCTATGTGATAAAAAAGATTGATCACTTACTATTTCAGGCATATTAAACTCCTTATTTTAAGTATTATTCTTTATACCCTTGTTTATGCACCAATTGTGCCATTTGAAAAAAATAGAAAAATTACATAGATATTTCAATGTGCTAGAATTTATCTGTTTATGTTTTATAAAAAGATCTATGAAGTGCAAATAAAGTTGGCACAAATATTTTTGCTCAAAAAGGAAGATTGAATAAAAGTGAAGCTTTACATTAAATTTTTAACCAATTTCCCTCTTGTGTAGATAATGTTTGATTATTTAATTCTCTTGATAAAGGAATATCTTCATTGTTTTCTGTATCTAAGTTTGCGTTCTCAATTTCATTAAGCTTTTCAATTGTGTCGTCAATATGTAGAAGAAATTCTTCAATTATGATAAGAAATAAATCAGGAGAAATAATCTCTATAGGGTATTGATATGCAAAATGAATTTGATTATCAATATTCACAGCATAGGATCCGCCTTTAGAACCTAGATAAAGAACATTTGCTTCTAATAAATATTCTTTTATTTTTTGTTTTTGCGTAAAATTATCAAGACTTGCAAAACGTGAAACAAAGATAATATTTCCAGACTGATTTAGGATTGAAATAAAGATATCTTTATAGAGAAATCTAAAAATATTTTTTTCATAATTTTCAGTTTTATTCTTTTCTTCTTCATGTAGGGCAAATTTTTGTTTTAAAACATCAATTAAAATTTTAAATTCAGAAATATAGCTTTGTGACATAGATTTAGTCCTTATAATAGTTTTTATAAAGGGAAAATAGATTATATTTTTTGCCAATTTTCCGTCAATACGTCTTCGTCAGTAATTGAATTGTTGAATTTTTTTTGAGGAAAATTGTTTTGTTCTATCTTCTCAAATAATTGTGTAAACTGTTCAATTGTATAGACAAAATTATCTAAGGAGTCTATAAATTTTTCTTTTGATAATTCTTCAAGAGGCTGTTGATAGCAAAGAGTGATCACTTTTTCTTGGCTAAGACCAAAAGTTGAACCATTTGTTTCGTAAAATAAGACATTTGATTTTAGTATATTATTAATGATAAGGTCTTGTTGACTATATTGATCTAATTTTCCAAAATTTGTATAATAGATTAAATTTCCATCTTGATTTAAAAGATTAATCACATAATTTTCATTTGCTAAGATATAAGAGCTTTCGTCTTCTTTCTCTAGAGCAGAAGATCCAATAAAATCCTTTAGAAAAGAAAGAAAAGCATTAAATTCTTTTGTGTATAATTGTGACATATAAAACCCCTAAATATAATAGTATAATTATAAAACTATTTGTTTACATATAGCATACTTGCTTTATATTTGTCTAGACAAAGCAAGATAACTTTCTTTTATAATTACAAAATACATACCAAATGTGATATGTATTATTATATTAGGTGTTTATTGCCTTCGTAGATAAGGTTAAAGAAATAGTTGTCAACAATCTTTGCATATGTTTTAACTATATATAATTCTATTAGTTTTCTATATTTTACAGATTTTCAATAAAGTAATATAAAAAAATAATAAAACTATATTTATGCTTCTATAAGCATTTTACCTACGCAATGAGTTGAAGAGGCATTTTCATCAAAGATACTTTTATAAACGATTTTGTACTTTTGTATTGTTTTATTGGCTAAGATAAAACGAATGGAAAATTCTTTCGATAAGCCAACTTTAAGAGCAAGAATAAAATCATCAAATAGATCTCTGTCTTCATTAAATATTAGGGCATCAAAGAGGGCAGTGTCATCTAGAGAGATTTTCTTATGTGCAAGCTTAAGTTCTTCAAAAACAGTCCCATAGAATTTTATGGTTTGAGTTTTATTGTTATAGTTCCATAGTATTTCATGCGACATATCTGCTGTTGTGTTGAGCAATGTTTGTGTTGAAATTTCATTATAAAAATACTTTTCAGGAGTGTTACCATTGTGGTAATCTTCAAGTTGTTCTCGAAGATCTCTTGTATAACCTACAACAAAATCAGAACTTTGATCAGTTGCAATGTTTATTTTCTTTAATATTATTTCGCTAGGGATAACTTCGCCTTTAAGGTTGCAATGAGACCAATAAAATTTAGTTTCGCCTTGATATCTCACTTCGTTAAGATTTTCTAGAACGCTTTCAGAAGTTGGTTTTCCATTTGGCTGAAATTCAGTTGAAAGGAAGAAGAAATTTGTAAGATATTCTTCTTGCGAAGCTAATTCGAAGATTTTTAGAGAGGTGTCATTACAAAGAACTGTTTCTTTTCTATCATTCCAGAGATTAAAACCTAAAGGCATGATGTTTAGTGAATGCTGAGAAATTTCGTGTGGAATATTAAAAGAATCAAGATATTCTTTTGTTACATCAGAAAGCTGTAATTTAGATTTATGTTCATTTTTTTCATAAGCAATGAGAAAATCCTTTATAGGAAGTGGCCTATAAAAATAATAGCCTTGACCATAAGTGCAACCAAGTTCTTGAAGAATTTCTTTTTGTTCTAAAGTTTCAATGCCTTCGGCTACGCAAACAGATGTTCCAAGTTCTTTAATGATTTTAATAATATTTCTGATAATGGTTTTGTTTTGTGCATTAGTTGCAATATTATCAACTAAACCCTTATCTATCTTTACTTCAGTAAACTCAGCTCTCGCAAGCATCATAAGATTTGAATGTTTTGCACCAAAATCATCTAAAGAAACTTCAAAACCAGCTTTGTGAAGTGCTGTGAGTTTTCTAGCAAAAAATTCAATGTCCATTTTGTCAATACTTTCAGTAATTTCTATCTTAATATTGTAATGCGGAATTGAATAATTGTTACAGATTTTTATAATTTCGTCTACAAAATCATACATAATAAATGTAACACGTGAAAAATTGACAGCAATCTTAAAATGAGGATCTATTTTTAGAAATTCTTGTAAGAATTGGCAAACTCTTTCAAGAACATGAAAATCTAAAAATCGTATTGTTCCTTCATTTTCATAAATTGGAATGAATTTATCTGGCGGAATAATTTTTCCATTTTCAGAAAATTTTCTAATTAACGCTTCTGCGCCAGCAATTTCACCAGTAATAAGATCTATTTTTGCTTGTAAATAGATGTCATATAGATTATCTCTTATTTCTTTTAAAATGATTTCTGTTGAATGCGAAGAATATTGTAAGGTGTCAGAAAGATTTTTATAATAATGTTGCTTTTCTGCGAGCATTATTTCGCCTGATTGTTGAATAGCAAGATTAATATCTATATTTTTATTTTGCCAAATTCCACCTATAGCAAAAGGGAAATCTGGATTATTTGCATAGGTTTTTCTTATGTTTTGCACCATATTTTCAAAATCATCGTGCTCTATATCTAAACAAAAACCAATAAATTCATCACCAGCAATTCTATATAATTCTATTGGAATAAATTTTAGAAGAGCGTTAGTGATATTGATAAGCATATCATCGCCGTATTCAGAACCATATAAATCGTTGATTTTTTTTAGAGAATTTGCATCAACGTGAATAAGTCCTAAAGATTTTAACTTTGTATTTTCTAATTCTTTTATTTTTTGGTTAAATTTATTTCTATTATAAATACCTGTCAATGAATCTGTATAGGACATTATTTCAAGTCTTTGAATAAATTGACTTTTCTTTGTTTCTTCATGTATAAAGAGTGCAACAGAATGCAAAAGATCTATATTATGCAGATTTCTTGTTGGATTATCTACACCCAAGAAAAAAGGAGGATTTTCATTAAATCCAAGCGGAACAAGGGAAATAGATCTTACACCAATAGAATTAAGCAGTGGGAAAAGAGGATTTTCGAAAGTTAATTCTTTGTGTATATCTTTAACAATATATTGTCCTTGATTTCTAAAAGCTTCAAATATGGAAGAAATTGACTTTAAAGGGACTTTAGGTACAATTTTAGAAATTGAATCTGATTCATTTTTTGTCCATTCATAAATATGAAGGGCAGTGTCGATTCGATAATCAACTTCAAACAAAGAAACCCTTTGTGCATTAAAGTATTTTCCAACAATGGATAAGAGGCTTTCAATTGCTTCGTTTATATTTTTACTTTTATTAAAAGCAGAAATACAAGATAATAAAGTTTGTTCAGAATCTAATTTACTTTCAAGTTGTCCTAGCTGGCCGATGAAATGACTGATATCATAACCAATACACAGTCTTGAAGGTTGATTATCAACTTCTATTAAAGTGCTGTGAATAGAATAGTTTTTTGCTATCTTACTTAAGGTTATTTCGAAATTGAGGAAAATATCTTTCTTTAAATAAAAATTGTCGCAAAAGGAACACGGCTTATTGTAAGAATGCAATACTTCGTAGCATTTTTTTTGCGCATAATCTGCTTCATTAACAGCAAAAAGCTTGCGAGCAGTTTTGTTTAAATAGATGAGATTATTGGTTTTAATATCAGTAATATAGCAGATGAAATCTAAGTTATCCATAGCTATTTTAGAGAGAAATTCATAATTCATAGAAACTCCAAACTAAATAATGCGCGAGGTAACGTACTGCTATTTGCATTTATATTTTCAATAAATGGATAATATGTTAATTATATAAAATTATCAAGAAAAAAATTAATTTTTTTCTCATGCTATTTCAATATGTTAGAAATGTGAATAAAATATTTTCAGATTTTCTTCTTCTTTATGAAATATTTTTATCAAAATTATGAAAAGAAAAAAATTATTTTTCCTTTACAAGTATTTAAGATTGTAATAAATTTTTATATAATTAGAGTTAAAATAAATTTTTAAATTTTATTTTCTAAAATAAATGTGATTTCACAATCTTTTTTATTGGATTAAAATATGCAAACAATCTTAATAACACTTATTCCAATTTTTGGAATAATGCTTATTGGTGCTTTTTCAGAACGTTTTAAGATATTACCTTCTGAAACTTCTCATTGTTTAGGACAATTTATATATTATTTTGCCATGCCTATGCTTTTATTTTATTTAATGGCAACAGCTGATGTGAAGCAAATGTCGTATGAAATTATACTTTTTTCTTCTCTTGCTTTAGTTTTAACTAGCATTGTAACAATAATAATTCTTAAGACATTGAAACTCTCTTTAAAACAAGCCGTGCTTGGAAGTATGCTTACTTCTTTTTCTAATTCTTCATTTATGGGAATTCCTGTTATTATGCTTTTGTATCCAAATAATGATGAAGCTTTAACTGCAGCCGCTTTACTCGCTATTTTAACCACTCTTTCCTATCTTTTTACAGATATTTTTCTTGGGATTGAATTTAATAAAAGCGAAAATAAATTTTCTCTAGTAGTTAAATTTATAAAGACAATTATAAAAAACCCAACTCTTTTATGTGTTTTATTCGGTGCGATCATAGGATTTGGTGAAATAGATTTTCCTTCTTCTGTCTTAGAAATCACACGTATGATTGGTTCAACTGCCTCTCCTTGTGCTTTGTTTTGTATGGGTATTTCATTATATACGCAGATAATAAATCTTATAAACAACAAAAAATCAAACACTTATACCTTACAAATTCAAAGTATTATCTTGCTTTTAAAATTTATTGCTTTTCCATTATTTATGTATATTTCTCTTCTTTTTACAGATGCGAGCCAAATTACAGCCGCAACGCTGATAATAGTAGCGGGATTACCTACAGGGGTTTCTTCGTATATTGTTGCTGTAAGACATAATATTTATCCCGATCTCACATCAAATACTATTGTTGTTGGTACATTGCTTTCTCTCATAACTCTGCCGATCTTTGTTTTTTTATTAAATTAAAAAAATCTATTTTTTCCCTAAAGTAATTATAGAAATTGCCGAAAAGCTATGTAGAGGCTGGATTCTATACTTTTAATTATTGTATATTTCTTGCTTCTGACTCAAGATTATAAGTTTTTCTTTTAAAACTGGAGTATGCTTATGTGGGATATGACTTCCTTACTTTCAGCTGTAATGGAAAGTAAAGTGGCAACAAGTATGTATAATAATATGGAATCTACTCTCTACACACCAAGATATAAAGAAGATTCCTCTCGTCTTGCTTTTGATTCGCAAATGCGAACAGATGCAGCTACTTATAGGGTTGCCTCACAAAATATGTCTGATGCAGTAGGTATGGTTTCAGTTGCACAATCAGGCGTTACAGCAATGAAAGAGACACTCAATGACATGCACGCTATAGCAACTGAGCTTGCTACTCTTTCTGGCTTTACAGACGAAGAATATGCAAGTTATTCAAGAACTTTAGGAGAATTGGCTGATACTTTAGTCAGCCTTACTAAAGAAAATTCTTTCAATGGTTTTAATCTTCTTGATGGTTCGGCTGGTATGAATGCTGACGGAACTGTTGTTTTGCAAGGCGGTAATTCTCAAATAGATCAGGATTTTGTTAATTTTACTGACGATAGCCTTACTGAGGTTATGAGTTCTACTAGTGAAAATATGAATCTTAATTTACTTAAAAACGAAACTACAGTCACAGACAAAACAAGTTCACAAGCCTTAGCTGATAAATTAGAACAATACATCAATAGATTAGAAAATGTTGAAGCAAATTATTCTTATGATATAAAAGGTTTAGAAAATTTATCTGTTCTTTATGAAGATAAGGCAAACACTTTTGAAAATACCATTCAATACAAGAACGAAAAAGAACAAGATATAAGTCTAGATACTTCACAGTATTTAGATGATTTGATCAATGCTAATTCAAGTAATGGAAATATTTTCGATAGCTTAAGTTAATTATATTTAAAGTAGGCAAATATGCAGAGTTTTGAACAAAAAAAAGAGCAAATGATGACTCATCATCTTTTTCAAAAAGACGATGAGATCTATGATCAGATGCAACTCAGTCAGTATTCTTTTGCAGAATCATTGCATTCTTCGCCATTAGAAATTGTTGAGAATGAACAAGGAGCAAGAGCTTATTTGCCTGATATAGTTGAAAAAAAAGAAGAGCAAATTGAAATTGATCCAAGTGTTTCACTTCTAGCTCTTTCAAGTGTAGCTAATAAAGCAAAAGAAAATGTTGATACTCAAATAAACTACAATACAAAGGCTGCTTTCAGACAATATAATAAACAATTAGTGCAAAGTAGATCTGTGATGTATCATCAAAACAATCTGCGTATGCTTGCTGAAAATGTTATCAAAAAACCAGAAGAACAAAGGCTTTTTGTTATTAGAAAGGTTGCAAGAGAATTATGGACAAATTTCTGCGTTCGTGGGCAAGAAAGCCCAATGTTATCCTATTTGCATGATAAATTGCGTGAAAAATATAATGAAGAATTGCAATTTACATTCAAACCAGGAACAACAGAACTTATTATCATGCGATTAAAAGACAATCAATACACAAGTCTTTCGCATGAAGAGAAGGTTGAAGTTGTGAATACAGCCTGGAAACTATCTCAAGAAATTGTTTCAAAATATACCTTATAAAAATCTTTTAAACTATGAAATAGGGAGCTAAAAAAAATATTGAAATAAAATAAAAATTAAGATAAAATAAGGCACTTTTAGTGAAATTATATATTTTTACATGCCAGCAAGTTGTGTATTTATATATTCCTTATTTTTCGATATAATAAGAAAATTTATTTTCTTATGGTTGTTGTCAATGAAATCAAGATAAATTCTTAAAATGGAGGGAATCCAGATGTCAAATACCATTGATCCTAATGCTAGCGGACTAGCAGCTGAATTATTACTCAATAAAGTAATGAATGGCCAACTTAGGTCAGAAAGTGGAACAACTATTACAGCAGGCCTTCGTTCTTCTGCGAATGAATTAAACCGTGAAGCTTTAGCTTCTAGTTTAGATGCTGCGGAAGTAAAGAAAGGACAAGTAGTAGCAACTGAATACCAAGATGCTGTTACTGAATTACACACTTATCTAAACAATGCAAAAGCTAGTTTAGTTGGTGCTGATGCTACAACTGAAGCTCGTATTCTTGCTGAAACAAATGCTTATCTAACTGGTATGGAAGAAAAAACTATTGGTTTTACTGACGCTGATGCCACAACTGCTGCTGCAGTTTTTGATGGTACAAATTCAGCCTTAGTTTCACTTGGTGGAGGAGAAACCTTTAAAATCGGTGGCAATAGCACTTTAAATACTGCTATTGCTGCATTTACTGCTGCTTCTGGTTCAACATCAGCTAACCTTGATACTTTATTAAGTAATGTAAATGCTGAATTAGCGGCAACTGGCTTGCAAGTGAACTTAATTGAAGGACGTAGTGCTCTTTTAGAAGACGTTGCTTCAACCTATGCTGATGTTGCAGGTGAGCAATATGCTATTGGTGCAAACACTACAAATGACTTATTAAATAATATCTTAACATAGTTTATAAGCTGTATGCTTAATAAATAAGTTTAGCCCCAATAAGAATGTAGATTTTTATTGGGGCTTGTTTTTGAACAGTTCTTCTTCTGATTTTATTCTACTGTAGTTTTATTTCTTTGAGCAAGCATTTCTTTATCTGCTAAATCTAGTACTGTATAAAAATCATTACTATCGTGAGGATATCTAGCCATACCAATATATGCAGAGAGGTTAATTTGATGATTATGTATGTAGAAAGTGTTTTCTGCTAAAAGTTTAACTCTTTGGCGCAT
Organism: uncultured Desulfovibrionaceae bacterium; assembly: GCA_964368455.1. Classification (GTDB taxonomy): domain Bacteria; phylum Desulfobacterota; class Desulfovibrionia; order Desulfovibrionales; family Desulfovibrionaceae; genus CAYJAZ01. Next base: position 9,091 of record CAYJAZ010000028.1, on the reverse strand, counting down.
TGCTTGGCATTCTTTAATAGTGTGAATACCAAATACAAGTATAACAAAATCATCGCCTCCAACACGTGCTATAAAAGCATCATTAGAGAAATTGCCAGTCAATCTGCCGGCAAAATTTTGTAAAACTAAATCGCCTGCTGTATGGCCATAACTTTCATTTACTGTTTTAATTCCGTTTAAATCAATATAGATTAAGCTAAAGCCTTTGACATTTCCTTTTGGAAATTGTTCTGCATAGAGGTTGAGGGCTTTTTTATTGTTGAGTTCTGTAAGTGTGTCAATTAAGGAGAGGGCATATGTTCTGTTGGATTTTATTTCATAAAATCTCAAAATACTAAACAAGCCAAAAGAAAGAGCAATAAATGTGATTAATACAAGTGCAGCATAAGTATATAAACTTTCTTTGTGTCCTTTATGGTACATAGAAAATGTCCATTCGCCATTTTGTAGATCTATAGAATAAAGGTTTATTATATCATCATTGTTAAAGTTTGAAGATCTACCAAGCTCTACCTTTTGTCCTTTATAGATTGAATCTATCTTATATTCGTATGGAAATTCTTTTTCATCAGAAATTCCTATTTGAGAAAGGAAAGTATGAGAGGGATTTATATCAATAGAGATAAATCCCCAAAATTTCTCACTTCCATTTTGATTAATATAGACAGGATTTCTCGCTACAATAACAGGAACTTTTAATGGATCATTGGGCTTGTTTAAGACAGGAATTTCTTGAATATAGGGCCCTGAAAGTGTTGGTTTTTTTAATGCTTTTGTTTTTAGTGCATCTGTATTTGTGAGAGGATTTTCTAAAACATTATAGCCAAGTGCACCTTCATTCAGTTCTTCAGGGTATGAATAAGTTAAAATTCCATCTGGCAAAAAGTTGATAGAGATATGTTCTTTATCATTATACACTAATTGAGCAAAAAGAGGGTATTCTTGTTCTGGGACTTGGCCTTTATAAAAAAGAACAACTTGCTTTAGCATATTGGTTGCTTGAATGGATTTATCTATTTCATTTTTCAAGCGTTCAGCATAGATAGCTGTTATATAATTAATTTCTTCAATTTCTCTTTCTTTTAGTTTATTATAGATTGTGTAAGTTGAAAAAAAACTGATAAATATAAAAAGAATGAGAAAGTAACGTGAATATTTCATATAAATTCCTTTTAAAGAATGTAAGATAATAGATAAAAAAGAGCAAATTAAAATTTATGCTATGAAAAAATTCTTTTATTTTCTTTTATTTTCTGCTATACCTTTTTTATTACATGATAATCTCTTTTTATCATTCATTTAAGGAATGCCCATGTCAACTGAAAAGCTTTCTCCAATGTATGCTCACTATTTATCAATAAAAAAGGAATATCCAGAGGGATATCTTTTTTATAGAATGGGCGACTTTTACGAGCTTTTTTTTGATGATGCCGTTCAAGTAGCAAAAGAATTACAATTAACTCTTACAGCACGAACAAAAGATTCAGGCATACCAATGGCTGGCGTGCCTCATCATGCTCTTGAAAATTATGCATCGCAATTAGTTGAAAAAGGCTTTACTTTAGTTATTTGTGATCAAGTTGAAGATCCTAAAACTGCTAAAGGTTTAGTTAAAAGAGAAGTCACACGTATAATAACTCCAGGCACAATTGTTGAAACAAATAATTTAAATGCCAAAGAATATAATTATTTAGGTGCATATTTTTACAATAGCCAAGAAAGTCTTTATGCCTTTGCTTGGCTTGATATCACAACTGGCGATTGGACTGGTTTTGAAAGTAATAAAGAAAATGAAGTCATACAATGGGTGCTCAAGATTGCTCCACGTGAAATTTTATTAGTAGACAATCAAAGTCCGCCTGCATTTTTAAAAAATGCAGAAAATATAAGAAAAACTTTTTTGCCTTTGCGTTCGCATTTTGATAAAAAGAAATCTTTAGAAATAATTAAAAGAGTGCAAAATGTTCAAGATGAATATGCCTTAGGATTAGAAAATAAAAATGAATTAATTCGCTGTCTTGGTGCTTTGCTCTACTATTTAGAACAAACGCAAAAGCAAAGTGTGAATTATTTAAAGTCATTTGTGCCGCTACAGTTAAAAAAATACATGACTATAGATGAAGTGACTGAAAAAAATCTTGAACTCTTTGTACGCACAGACGGAAAAAAGGGCATAGGTACATTAGTGCATGCTCTTGATTGCACACAAACTCCTTCTGGTGGCAGACTTTTATCAATGCGTCTGCGTCAGCCTTTTGCACAAAGAGAACCAATAGAAAATCAATTACAAGCTGTTGACTTTTTTATTGAAAATAATGAATTAAGACATGCATTACAGGAAAAGTTATCATGCATTTATGATATAGAAAGATTGTCTACAAAGGCACATTTACAAAGATTTTTTCCTAAAGATATGAAAGCTTTATCTGATGCTATTCAACTTTTACCAGAAATTTTCCATCTCTTTTTTAGTATACAAAACATTGAAATAGATCAAGTACCAAAAGATCCAAAGCAAATGTATGAAAATTTTCCGCTTTTAATTAGAACTATACTTTCTTCTTGGGATTCGATGGAAGATATTTCTTCTCTCTTGGCACAAGCTATTTTAGATGAACCTGCAAGTGGCTTGCAAGATGGAAATATATTTAAAAAAGGCTATCATCAAAAATTAGACTATTATATAGAACTCATTGAAAATGCAGAACTTTTATTGAATAATGAATTAGAAAAAGAACAAAAAGACTGTAATTTACCTAAGTTAAAATTAGGTTATAATAGAGTTTTTGGTTATTTTTATGAATTATCTAAAGCAAATATGCCTCAGCATTTGCCTTCTCATTTTGTAAGAAAGCAAACCTTAGGAAATGCTGAACGTTATGCAACTGAAAACTTAAAAATTCTTGAAGCAGATGTTTTAACAGCATCTGAAGCGAGAAAGAAATTAGAATTTGAATTATTTCAAGAATTAAGAGAGAAAATTTGTTCTGTTCGTTCTCGTTTAGTCTTTGTTGCAGATGCTATAGCACAACTTGATATAAGCCAAGCTTTTGCTCAAATTGCGTGCAAAAATAATTGGGTACGTCCTGAAATGCTAGACGATACAAATCTAAGGATAACAGAGGGTAGACATCCTGTTGTTGAAGCTCTTATTGGAAGAACAAATTTTGTTCCTAATTCAATCACTTTTGATAATAACAAAAGACTTTTATTGATAACTGGTCCAAATATGGCTGGTAAATCTACAATTTTAAGACAAACTGCCATCATTGTCTTGCTTGCGCAAATGGGTTGCTATGTTCCTGCGGCAAAGGCACAAATAGGTATTTCTGATAGGATTTTTTCAAGAGTTGGGGCGAGTGATAATTTAGCACGTGGGCAAAGTACCTTTATGGTGGAAATGATGGAAACGGCAAGGATTTTAAGGCAAAGCACGAAAAAATCTCTTGTTATTCTTGACGAAATTGGCAGAGGCACAAGCACCTATGACGGACTTTCTCTTGCTTGGGCTATTGTTGAAGATTTAACAAAGAAAATATCAACTTCGCCACGTTCTTTGTTTGCTACACATTACCATGAATTAACTTCACTTGAGGGAAATCAAGCTGGAGTGTATACTACAAATGTTGCTATAAGAGAATGGCAAGGGGAAATTGTCTTTTTGCGTAAACTTATACCTGGCCCAACTGATAAAAGTTATGGTATTGAAGTTGCAAAACTTGCTGGCATACCCAATAATGTTGTGCAAAGAGCCAAGAGTATTTTACAGCATTTAGAAAAATACAAACAGCTCAATTCACAGTCTTTTAATGAAATTTTAGAAGATCAAGCTCTATTGCCTGGCCTTGAAACAAAACAAGTGAAGGTTAAGGAAGAAGCTTTTGTCATGCCAGAAGCTAAAGAGCAAAATCATCCTTTAATTGAAAGCCTTATGGATTTAAAACCTGAAGAAATTTCACCTATGCAAGCATTAAATATGCTTATAGAGTGGAAAAAGCTTTGGGGTATACCTAATGAAATTGAAAATGACTAACTATAAAAGAGGAATTTATGACTATTAAAAAAATTGTGAGCCTATGCCTTCTCTCTCTTCTTTGTCTTGCATGCGGAAGAAAGGATAATCCTTCGCCTTCTATTGTCGAAGACACTTTCAATTGGAATAATCCTGTAGCAATTGCCCAAGGCGAATGTATTTCTTTTTCTGCACATGTAGGCGGAAATGCAGACAATTTAGGCCATGTTTTGCTTGAAGTGCAAAATTTAGACGATTCTTGCAGAGGCTGTCCATTTGTTGCAAATATGCATGAAAAAGTTTATGCTTCTGAAGTTTTAGACAGAAAATCCTCTACTGTGCATATCAATTATTGCCCAACAACAACAAGTGATGAATATAGATGGAGATTGCTTGGTATAAATAAAATTCGTGGCTTTGCTCACGTGCCAACACAAGTCATGGTTTTAGACACAAGAAACAATATGCAAGAAGCAATTGTTATCACAGAAATGGAATAAAAAAGAATAAAGGCATATTACATCTATATTTAGTAATATGCCTTTTTTTATGTGTTTTAATAGATAGAAATTGAACTATTGCTTTATGTTTCCTTTCATTCTTTCTAATTCTTTTTCTTTTTCGCTTTGAGAAAGTGAATAACATTTTGTATAGGTTTTATTGTCTATAACTTCTTTTTCAACAAAGAAGTGTTTATTTGCAAAAGTGGCTAAGTTAGGCCAATGCGTGATTAAAAGCATTTGCTGTTTTTTTGCTAATGCATCTAATCTTTGAGCTACTTTATTGAGTGTATTTCCGCCAATTCCAGCATCAACTTCATCAAAGATCAAGAGCGAAAGATCTGAATGAGCTTGAAGTGAAGTGATAGCAAGTAAAAATCTAGATAATTCACCGCCAGATGCAATTTTATCAAGTGCTTGAGGTGGCTGCCCTGGATTAGGAGCAAAGAGTAGTGAATAATTATCTTCAAAAGAAGCTTCTAATTCTTTAAAAGCTGGCCAAAGCTGTTTTTGATGAATATCTGGTAAAATGTCAAGGCCTTCTGAAAAGCCAAGTCCATTCAATTCTTCTTTTAACAAAGTGCAAAATTTCTTACTTGCTGTCTTTCTTGCAGAATTTAATTTCAATAAAACTTCTTGTAATTGTAGAATAAAAGCATGTTCTTCTTTATCTGCTTGCATTAAATCAAGTTCTGCAGTGTCAAGGAAGTTAAGATTTTCTTCTATTTCTTCTTGTAAATTGAGGATTTCAGGTATAGATCTTCTTAATTTTCTCTTAAGTTGAGCTAAATCATATAATCTTTCTTCGATTTCTTCTAAGTCTATATCTTCGTTATCAGGAATAAATTTAGCAGATCTTATTTTTTGCTCAAGTGCTGATAATGATTGAATGAAAAGCTGTACTTCTTCAAGTTCTTCTTGAAAGCTTTCGTCTGCTTCAGTCAATTGAGTGATGATTTTTTCTAAGGCTGCACATTGTGAAGTTAAAGAAGGATCTGCACGTAGCAAGGTGAGAGCTTTATCTTGTAATTGCACGTATTTTTCAAAAGAACGCATTTCAAGTCTTAATGCTTCAAGTTTTTCTTCTTCTTCGTGTTCTGGTTTTACCTTTTGTATTGTTTCTTGTTGACTTTCAAGAAGTTCTCTTTTATCACGAAGTTCTTCAATTCTTTGAATTAAATTCTTTTTATAGCTAGATTTCTCTTTGAGTTTTGATAAAAGTTCGTCCTTTGTGCTGAGAAGAATTTTTTCATTTTCTTCAAGATAGGCATCAATTAAAGAAGCTTGATAAGAGGCTTGTAAAAGTTTTTGTTGCCCATGCTGAGAAGCATGAAGTATAAGGTTTTGTCTTAATTCTTTAATTGTGTCTTGGCTTGCTAAATCATTATTGAGAAAAAAACGAGATCTTCCGCTTGCAGCAATCAATTCACGTTTTATAATAATTTCTTCGCCATCTTTAATAAATATAGCTTGTACTTCTGCTTTTTCAGCTTCTGGTCTTATTAATTTTGTTTCAAGTTTTTCGCCTAAAAGAAAATTAATAGCTTTTATTATAAAGGACTTACCAGCACCTGTTTCACCTGTAAGCACATTCATGCCTTGGGTAAAATCTAATTGCATTTCTTCTATGAGTGCAAGGTTTTTAATATGGAGAAATTCAAGCATAACAACCTCAAATTAATTATTTTCTTTCATTCTTGGATCAAGCCAATCTCTCAAAGCTTCGCCTAAAAGATTATAGCCCAAGACAGTAATAACAATTGCAATACCAGGATAGAGTGAAATCCACGGCGCAAGTTCAAGCACATTTTTACCTTCAAGTAAGATATTTCCCCAAGAAGCATCTGGCGGTTGCACGCCGATGCCTAAGAAAGAAAGAGAAGATTCCACTAATATAGCCCCTGCAATGCCTAATGTCATAGAAACAAGAACAGGTGCAAGAACATTTGGTAGTACATGCATAATCAAAATTCGTAAAGAGGAAGCTCCAGAGAGTTTTGAAGCTGAAATAAATTCTCTTTGTTTCATACTCAAAGTTTCAGCTCGAACAAGTCTTGCCACACCCATCCAAGAAGTGAGTCCAATGACAGACATAATAGTAAAAATATTCGGTTCTAAGAAAGTGATAACAGCAAGTATAAGGAAAAAAGAGGGAAAACAAAGCATGATATCAACAAATCGCATCATAATTTCATCAACTATTCCGCCAAAATAACCAGAAATCAAACCTATTAGCGAACCAATAAAAGAAGATATACTTACAGCAACAAAGCCAACAAGCAAAGAAATACGAGCACCATAAAGCATACGAGAAAAAAGATCTCTGCCAAGTTCGTCTGTACCAAATAAATGTTCTGCTGATGGGGCCTCTAAAGCTGCTAAAGGATCAATGGCATTTGGATCAAATGGCGTGATAAAGGGTGCAAAAATTGCGAGCATAGCCATTGTCAAAACAATTATAAGTCCTAGAAATAATAAAAGATTTCTTTTTATTGTTTTCATTATTTGTCACCCTGCTTATCTGAATAGCGTATGCGTGGATCAGCTAGAGCATAAGAAATGTCCGCGATAAGATTGCCTAAAAGTGTCAAGACAGCACCAATCACAAGATTTCCCATGATAAGAGGATAATCTCTACTCATAACACCATTATAAAACAATTGTCCAAGTCCTGGAAGGGCAAAAATACTTTCAATAATAACAGAGCCGCCAATAAGGCCAGGAATAGAAAGCCCAAGTAAGGTAATAATTGGAAGAAGGGCATTTCTAAAAGCATGGTGGAAGAGGATTTTTGTTTCAGAAAGTCCTTTTGCTCTAGCTGTAAGAATATAGTCTTGTCTTAAAACTTCAAGCATAGAAGAACGGGCAAAACGCGATGCACCAGCAATACTTCCTACTGTACCTATTAAAATTGGCATGGTAAGATGCCAAGCAAGATCCTTTATTTTATCAAAAGTAGATAAAGAATCGTAATTGAAAGAAGTAAGTCCAGAAATTGGAAACCATGCTAAATCAATACCAAAATAAAGCATACATAAAAGTGCAAGCCAAAAAGAAGGCATAGCAAAACCTAAAAAGACAAGTACAGTAAGAAATTTATCTAGAAATGTTCCTTGCTTATAGGCAGAAATTATTCCAATAGGCAGAGCTATAATAAGAGTCAAGAAAAGGGAAATAACATTCATTGATAAAGTTAAAGGTAATCTTTCTAGAATTTTATCTAGAACAGGACGTGCGTCTGAAGACATGGAATAACCAAAATCAAATCTCACAATACGTGAAAGCCAATCAATGTATTGTTCAAGAATAGGCTTATCGAGTCCATAAAGTTCGTCTAATTTTGCTTTAACGGCTTCAGTGGCAAGTGGGTTGAGATTAGTTTGTAATTCAGTTGGCGAACCTGGTGCTAAGTGTATGACACTAAAGGATATAATTGTTATCCCAAAAAGTACAACACAAAGCCAAATTACTTTTTTAATGATTATTTTCATATTTTTCTGCTTTAATAAAATGGTGAAAAATTATTAACTATTCTTCATTAATCCAAGCGTTTATTAAAGAACATTGTTCTTTCCAATCTGTAGGGTTTAAGCGTAGTAAAAGAAATTGTTGATATATATCGTCAACTAATTCAAGGCCTTTTTCTATTAAATACATTTTTTCAAGGAAAAGAGCATCTTGATTATCTTCGTCTTTATCTTCTTTGCTTACAGCGGCAGTTTTGAAAGAATTAAGGCAGAAGTCTTCAGCTTTGCAATTGTATTGCCAATTTAAATCACCTTGTTCAAAGCGAATTAAAGCTGAAACAACATATTTTCCTGTTAAAAGTCCCATTTTAGCTTCTCTTAAAGAAGAATTAACGCCTGAAACAGAAGCTGTTTCGGTTTGATCGCCAGCACCACCGCGAACAATTATGCGTTGATGAATATACAAAACATAGGCTTCCTTACTTTTAATTGTATTGAAAGCACCATGTCTTTGTTCTGAATGATACCAAAGCCAAGTAAGAAATTCTTGTCCTAAAGTTGTATCTATGCTAGTTTCTAGTGTTTGTGCCATTATTGATTCCTAATAGGTAGAAAATTTGATAAAAATGAAAAGTCTATACAAAAGCAGTGGCTTGAATTGAATCTAATTGGCTAGAAATATCTTCACCTAATATTTGCATGGCAAGAGAGTAAGGTGAAAGTTTTTCTATTCTTAGATTGAAAGTCAAGACAAAGTGTTCTTCGAAAAGATCTATCATTTTTTGCTGTGTAGAGCCAAAATAGAGCTTATTTGCTTGTATATCCCAAACAACTTGAAATTCAGCCGGAATAGGCAAGAAGCGAACAAGTAATTTTTTCTTTACTAATTCTTTTAATTCAGTTCTTCTTTCTTTTGGGACAAATTTTCTGCCAAGCTCTTGTAATTTCATTTCTTCTTGAATAAGAGCTAATCGATAATGTTTTTTCAATACAGCAGGAGGTATTCTTCTTGTGTCTAAACGTAAGGAAAAACATATATAATTTGCTTTGTCAGGAACATTTCTTTCCCAATTTGTGTCTAACATATCGTCAAAACAAGTCCAACCATAGGC
>CAYJAZ010000027.1:6681-30151 GCA_964368455.1 uncultured Desulfovibrionaceae bacterium | reverse complement strand
ATGAAATCTTGCATGCTAAACTTAAATTTCATTTTTTAAATGCTTTAAGAGATGCTAGTAAATCTTATGATTATAAAGATATGGCTGTTTTAGTGAGAGGAAATAAAGATTCTGAACTTTTTGCCACTTGGCTTACAGAAGAAAAAATTCCTGTTATAACTGAAGGAGCCTTATTGCTTGAAGCAAACTTTATTGTGAAGCAATGTATTTCCTTATTAGAATTTTTAATAGACGAAAAAAATTCTGTAGCCTTATGGCATTTGCTCGGATTTAAAGGTTTATTTTCCTTTGAAAATGAAGAAATTCTTTGTCTTGAAGACTATCTTTTAGCTAAAAAGAAAAAAGAAGATCTTTACACATGCTTAAAGAATAAAAATACAAAATCTTCAATAGAATGCCTTGAAATACTAGAAGAAATAAAAGAAAAAAAGCAAAAAATAGATCTTTATTCACTTCTTTCTTTACTCTTTGAAAAAACTAACATCTATACAAGGTTTCCAGAAGAGTCTGGTTTTTTTGCAAGATTTTTAGAATTAATATTTCAAGCAGATAAGAATAAAATTTCTTCAATTATTTCCTTTTTAGCTTATTGGGAAGAAGAGGGACATTTAGAAAAAATTCCTATGCCAGAAGGCATTAACGCTGTTCGTATTCTCACTATACATAAGTCTAAAGGGGCAGAATTTGATGTTGTTTATGTGTGGGATAATTTAAAGAAAAGAACAAAGATGGACGCACTTAAACTTTATGAAATAGAAAAGTTAAGTTTTTTTGCACCACATTCTGTCTATCATCCTCATTATGCCAATGATAATAAAATTGAGGCTATTGAGGCTATGAATCTACTCTATGTGGCATTAACAAGAGCAAAGAAAGAATTACACGTATTCTATAAAGAATCGACAAAGTCTACTACGCTTCCACTTCCTTTTATTTTCTCTGATATCTTAGACGAATGTACAAAGAATGAAGAACTTTCTTGTTATGAATATGGCGTGCGACAAGTTGATAAAAACGATGAAAATACTGATAGTTACGATAAAGAAGAAAAATTTTCACAACTTAACTACAGAGAAGCAGCACTCAATTATAGCGAATTGAAGCAAATTGATGAAAAAGAAGAGTTAGCTCTAGAAAAAGGCCTGATATTCCATGCTTTTTTTGAAAAATATTTTAAATACGCAAAATATAAAGAAGATAGTCAAACTTATATAGTTGATTTATTTAAAAAATATAGTCTTGATAAAGAACAAGAAAATGAAATTTCAGCTGCAATTATTGAGACTTTGGAATGGATTAAATCTTTGGAATATTTCGAAGATTGGAAAAACAATTCACTTTCCGAACAAAACATGCTTACAAAAGAGGGCAAATTGCTCAGAGCTGATCTTTGTGTTTTTAGCAAAGACTATACTGCCATTGTCGATTTCAAAACAGGCTCTGAAAATGTAGTTTATAAAGAACAGGTGCGTGAATATATGCATGCAATACAAACATTTTCAAATATTAAGCAAGTAAAAGTTAAAGGCTTTATTGTTTATCTTGATCTTAAAAAAATTGTGGAAATTGAGGGTTAACTTATGTTTTACTTAGCCGATTGGAAAGAAGATTTTTTCTCTCTCTTATATTCCCATGTCTTAGATGTAACAGAAAATAATTTTCAAGACGCAATACTTATTTTTCCAACGCATAGAGCAAAGCAAATTTGTTTAGAAATGTTTAAACAAAGAGCTGAAATAAATCTTCAAAGTAAGGATAAAAAAGAAAATAGTTCTGCTTTAACTAAAGATTTAAATACTCTCGCGTATAATGCTTCCTTCTTACCAGAAATGCTCACTTTTGAAGAATGGTTAAAATCTTGCCAAATGTTTTGGTTAGACGAAGAAGAATTAGCCGCCAAGCAAATAGATTCTTTAGAAAGTATAGTTATTCTTTATGAAATTGTTAAAAAAATGGCGAAATCACGTACAAAAAAATCTGAAAAAGCTTTTTTTTCTACTATGCTTGGAAGTGAAGAAAGACAAAAAGCTTCTTTTTTTCACAAACCTTTACAATCTTTTGCTTATTTTTATTCTTACGGTGAATTTCTGCACGCAATAATACAAGAATGTTTTGAAGAAAATTCTATGCTTCTTTCTTTGAAAACCTCTTCAATGCAAGAGAATACTGCTTTTTCAAATTTGGCTGAAATAGCCGAAGTAGAAGCTTTTTCAAGTTATCTTTTGACAAATCTTCGTGCTATAACACAAAATTATATAGCTGAATTAAAAAAGCAAAAGAAAACAACTAAAACTTATTCAAAATTTGTTTTAGCTCAAAAAATAAAAGAAATTCAACAAAATGAGTCTAAGGATTTAGTTCATTTTTATAAAGAGAAGAAAATTATTTTCTCTGGCCTAGACAGATTAGCAAAAACAGAAGAACTTTTTACAAAATATTTTGTCGAACTTGCCAAAAAAGATGCTCTTAAAAACATGAAAGAGCTTTCTCTTTCCTTTGTTTTTTGTTCTGATCCTCTTTTAGCAAGTGATATGGATAAAGCGCATTGGTCTTGTGCACATTATGTTTCTTGGGCAAAAAGATGGAAAGAGAATTATATCCTTTTAGATACTACTTCTGATACTACTTGTTTAGAAAAAAATAAATCAAAATCAACTACAAAGAAAAGTATTGAAATAAAAAATGAATACAATAATTCCTTACTTTCTTTTGCAAAAGAAAGACAAGATTTTCATTTTTATAAAGCTTTTGACACTCATTCACAATTTCAAAATCTTAAGATAGAAAAAAAGACTGTAAATGAAAGAATTGCTTGCGTTTTGAATACAGAAGATTCTTTGTTACCTTTGCTGTATAGCCTTTATCCAGACTATGCAAAAGACGAAGAGCTTAATGTCACTATGGGCTATAGCCTTAAGCATTCTAAGATTGTTCAGCTTCTTCATATTTTGTATGAACTTAAAAATAATAAAAGAGAGTATTTTATTGGAAATAACAAAAGTTATTTGATAAAATCTGCTCATCTTGCAGAATTTCTTTCTTTTCCTTATTTTGCAGAAAAGATACAAAATGCTAGTCATGAAGTGATTAAGCAAAAAAAGGCATTTATAGATCCTCTTATTTGTTTTAAGGGGCAAGAAGAAATTCTTCAACTTATAAAAGATGTGCTTGATGCTTTTCTCTCATTAGATAGACTTGGAAAAACAGTTGAATTTATTTATTCTTTATCAAAAAATATTAAGGGACAAATACACACAAATTCTTTTGAACAAGTGGTTTTATTGCGTTTAGAAAATATAGCGAAAAATTGGCAAGAAAAAGAATATATAGATCTAGAAATGGATTTTGAACTTTGCTTTAATTTTCTACTTAAAGAAATAGAAAATGAACATCTTGCTTTTAGTCATCATTCAGATTCAGCCTTGCAAATTATGGGATTATTTGAAACAAAATTATTGTCCTTTGATACTGTGTATATCTTTGATGCGAATGAAGAATTTTTGCCACGAAAAGCTCTAGAAAACCCTCTATTGCCAGAAAAATTACGCCCTGTATTAGCTCTATTAAGTAGTCATGAAAAAGAATTATACTATGCTCACACTTGGTATAGATTGATTGCAAATGCTAAGAAAATACATATATCTTGGCAGGAGGCTTCTGCAAAGGGGCTTTTGGAGACAAAAAAAGAGCTTTCTTCCTATGTAGAAGAAATTATTTGGGAAGTTGAACAAAAAAATAAAGCTTTACTTGATGAAAAAAGCAAAGAATTTTCTCAGGCTTCTTGTCCTATAGGACTTAAAGAACATGAACATCTTGTCCAAACTTCGCCAATAATTAAGCAAGCTATTTCAGAGATGCTAGAATATGGTATTTCCGCATCTAGGCTAGACACTTTTATATCTTGTCCTTTACGTTTCTTTTACGAAAATGTATGTAAATTTGAAGCAATGAAGATGTATGAAGAGGGTGAAGATAATGCTGTTTTAGGTAATTTTGTGCATGATTTTATGCAAGAATTATATGAAGAAGGAAATACAGTAAATAAGTCACAGCTCATTAAAATATTTAATAAAAAAATCAAGAAATTTGATGAATTACTTGAAGAACATGAAATGCATGATAATTTTCCTCCTGAATCTTTATTGCTTTTAAAACATAGTTTTAATTATAGAATGCAAAAATATATCGAAAAGCAAGCTGACGAAACTTTTGTTGTAGGAATAGAAAAAGAATTAAAAGCTCAAGTATGCAATAATGCTCATATTATGGGTAGAATTGATAGAATAGATAAAAGAACAAAAGAAGACGGAACAGAAGAAATTTTAGTTCTTGATTACAAATCTTTTTCAGTCACAAATAAATTAGTCAATGAAAAGTTTTGGATGTTGGAAGATTTTTTTGACGAGCTTCAAGCGTGTGTTAAAAAATTTGACGAAATAAAGGCTAAAGAATTACTTGAAAAACTATATTCACAAAGTCAATCTATTCAGCTATTTGTCTATTTATTTTTGACATATAGAAATGGGTATAGGCCAACAAATGCAGCTTATGTTGATTTGTACGAATCTTGTGAAGAAAAAAAAATAATTTTTGTAAATAATGACGAAAAAGATATAATTGAGAAAAAAATTCCATTGATTCTGAATTTTTTAGTGACATATTTGCAAGAAATTACATGTTTTAGTGCAAATAGACACAGTAAATGTGACTGGTGTTCTTTTAAAAAATATTGTATATAAAGCGGTGTTTAATATATTTAAAAAAATATAAAAATATATATGTAATTTGAGGAGTATAATGGATATACCAAGTCTTAAGATAGGAGATCTAGTTGCAAAACTTCCTATTATTCAAGGTGGCATGGGCGTAGGGATTTCTCTTTCTGGTTTAGCTGGAGCTGTTGCAAAAGAAGGTGCTATAGGCATTATTGCGGCTGCTTTAGTTGGAATGAATGAAAAAGATGTAGCAAAAAATCCTATTGAAGCAAACAATAGGGCTTTGCGTGAGGAAATTCGAAGAGCAAAAGAGCTCTCAAATAATGGCATTATTGGTGTGAATATCATGGTGGTGCTTTCAACTTTTGCAGACGCTGTGCGTACTTCAATTGAAGAAAAAGCCGATCTTATCATCTCTGGTGCTGGACTTCCATTGGATATGCCAAAACATTTATTGGCTTTATGCGAAGAAAAGAAAGAAGAATTCAAAACAAAATTAGTACCTATTGTTTCCTCAGCAAGGGTTGCTAATATCATTACAAAAAAATGGCAAAACCGTTTTTCTTACACTCCTGACGCTTTTGTTTTAGAAGGGCCTAAGGCTGGCGGTCATCTTGGCTACCATAAAGATGATTTGACTGGTGTGAGCCATGATATTGACAAAACACTTCCTGATTTAGTTGATTTTACTAAAAAATTAGAAGATCAAACAGGAAAAGCTGTTCCGATTATCGTTGGTGGCGGCGTGTATACTGGTGAAGATATTGTAGATATGATAAATCAAGGTGCAAGTGGCGTTCAAATGGGTACACGTTTTGTAGCTACGAACGAATGTGACGCAAGCCTTGCTTTTAAAGAAGCAATTGTGAATGCAACTGACGAAGATATCACAATCATACAAAGCCCTGTTGGAATGCCAGGTAGAGCTTTAAATGGACCATTTATTCAAGCTGTGCGTGAAGGTAAGAAACATCCTCCAAGATGTATTTACCATTGCATAACTAGCTGTGATCCGCAAACTACACCTTATTGTATTGCTTCTGCATTAGTAAATGCTATGAAAGGTAATTTTGATAAAGGTTTTGTTTTCTGTGGTACAAATGCTTCACGTGTAGACAAGATTGTTTCAGTAAAAGATTTATTGAATGAATTACAAGATGGTATGAAAAGAGCATTGCTTCCTGCATAAGCTTATATAATTAGTACAAAAAAAGCCTCTTTGGAAAAAGAGGCTTTTTTTTTGTGTTTAAAATTTAAAAATAAAATACAAATAATTTTTTTAAAAAAATGAGTTAAGCTAAGAAAAATAGGAAGATAGTAAGAAATAACTTTAAGTAATTTAAATACTTAAAGAAAGCTTTAAAAAGGCTTAAAATTTTCTCCTTGAAGAAAAAAAATTTAAGCCTAAGAAAATTATAATTTTAGAAAAAAAAATATAAAAAAAATTTCAAGTAAAAACCATGTCTAAAGTTTTAATTTTATTAAGTATTTTCAATAATTTCTAAAGTAAATCTAGCTTAAAGCTATAAATATTTTTGATTTTTTTTAAAAAAAGATTAAAAAAAATCTAGACAATTTTTTTAAAATGTGTTCTATTACTTCTACAGGGCATGAACAAAAGAATTTATGTCTTTGTCGAACGAAATTACTTGAAAGGTGAATCTATGGCAAAGTCTGAACTCATAGTTGGGTTAGATATTGGTACAACAAAGATTTGTGCGGTTGTTGGCGAATTATCTGATAGCGACACTATAGACATAATTGGTATTGGCGAATCAAAGTCAACTGGATTACGCAAAGGCGTTGTTGTCAATATTGAGCAAACAGAACAAGCAATTAAAGCTGCTATTAAAGACGCAGAACAAATGGCTGGTTGTGAAATACATTCAGTCTATGTTGGTATAGCAGGTAACCATATTGCTGGACAAAATTCAGACGGTGTAATAGCGATTAAAGGTGGCGAAGTAAGGCCACAAGATATTGATAGAGTAATAGACGCTGCAAAGGCTATTGCTATTCCAATGGATAGAGAAGTTATTCATGTTCTTCCACAAGAATATATTATAGATAATCAGCATGAGATAATGGATCCTCTTGGCATGTCAGGTACAAGACTTGAAGTTAAGGTGCACATAGTTACAGGTGCAGTTGCTTCAGCTCAAAATATCGTAAGGTCATGTCATAGATCTTCATTAGATGTTTCGGATATAGTGCTTGAAGCTTATGCTTCTTCAAAGGCTGTTCTTTCAAAAGAAGAACGTGAGATTGGTGTTGCCATTGTTGATATTGGCGGTGGAACATCTGATATAGCTGTTTTTATTAACGATGCTATTAAACACACTGCAGTTGTTTCTCTTGGTGGTTTAAACCTCACAAATGATATTGCCTTTGGTTTACGCACACCAGCTTTAGAAGCTGAGAAAATTAAGGAAAAATACGGCTGTGCTTTAATTAGCGAAGCAAGCGAAGAAGAGATGTTTGAAGTACCTAGCGTAGGCGGCAGAGAATCTGCATCCGTTTCAAAATCTTTACTCGCTGCTATCTGTGAACCGAGAATGGAAGAAATTTTTGTCCTCATTAATGCAGAGCTTGAGAAATCAGGCTATAAGAATAAAGTAGGTGCCGGTATAGTTTTAACCGGTGGAACATGCCTTATAAAAGGGGCTTGTGAATTAGCTGAACAGATTTTTGGCATGCCAGTACGTCTTGGCTCACCACGTGGTGTAGGCGGGCTTAAAGATGTGGTAAATAGTCCAAAATACGCTACAGCTGTTGGTTTATTGCGTTACGGTGCAGAAAAGGAAACAAGTGTGCATAAGTTCACCATCAGTCCAGATGTTGATTCAAGTTTGTTTGAGTCTGTTTTTAACAGAATGAAGAAATGGGTTTCTCAAATAATTTAATTGCTGCTTAATCTTAAAGGGAGTTTTTTTATGGAATTTACAATTAATCATGAAGAAGAAGTTATGTATGATTTTGGTGCAAAAATCTGTGTAATAGGTGTAGGTGGCGGCGGCGGTAATGCTGTGCAAACAATGATCGATAGCCATTTAACTGGTGTTAAATTCGTTGTTGCAAATACAGATATGCAAGCATTAGTAAAATCTACTGCGCCAGCATCAAATAAAATTCAATTAGGTAAAACACTTACAAAAGGCCTCGGTGCAGGTGCAAAACCTGAAATCGGTAAAGGTGCTGCTGAAGAAAGTATTGAAGAAATTCGTGATATAATTGACGATGCGGATATGATCTTTGTTACTGCAGGTATGGGTGGTGGAACTGGAACAGGTGCTGCACCAGTTATCGCAAAAGCTGCAAGAGAAAAAGATATTTTAACTATCGGTGTTGTAACAAAACCTTTCCAATTCGAAGGCCATAAAAGAATGACAGCTGCCGAAATGGGTATTGCTGAACTCACAGAACACGTAGATTCACTCATCGTTGTTCCAAATACAAGACTACTCAATTGCGGTGCTAAAAACGCAAAAATGGTAGATATGCTCAAAAAAGCTGACGATGTATTGTCTTCTGCTGTTCGTGGTATCACTGACTTAATTAAAAAACCTGGCTTAATCAACTCTGACTTTGCTGATATCAAAACTGTAATGCAAGTCAAAGGTTTAGCTTTAATGGGTATAGGTAAAGCAAGCGGTGAAGGACGCGCTATCGAAGCTGCAAGAGCCGCAATTTCAAGCCCATTCTTAGAAGATCTTTCTATACAAACTGCACAAGGCGTTGTTATCAACGTTACCGCAAACGCAGATATCGAAATGAATGAATACGCTGAAGCTGTAAGCTTTATTACAGATTCACTCTCAAAAGAAACAAATATTATCGCTGCTATGGCTATCGACGACGAAGCTGGCGACGAACTTACAGTAACCATTGTTGCAACAGGTTTGGCTACAGAAGCTGCTTTCACAGCTCCAAGTCCATCTAAAAATACTATTCAATTCGATGCACAAGCAAGCAGAGCTCAAGAACAAGCTCCTGTGCAAAGATCATTCAGACAAGCTGCACAACTCAATACAGCTTACTCACAAGACGTGAATATGAACGATAGAAATTTCCCAGCCTACTTGAGAAATATGTCCAGAACTCACGCTCCAGGTGCACAAATGTCCACCTATTCAGACGAAGAAAAAGAAGTTCCAACTTTTTTTAGCAGACAAGCAAATTAATTACAAAACAATAATTAATACCCTCTAAAAATACTCCATAAGAAAACTACATCAAGAAATTGATGTAGTTTTTTCTTTTTTTTGCCTCCGGCGGCCAAAGGGGATAATCCCCTTTGGAAACCCTAGTGTGCAAGGTGATGCCTAGGGTGTTGGTAGTTATTTTTGTTTATTTTTTTATTTGCGAAAAAGTTTTAAAGTTTTGCTGCTTCGCACCAAAACATTAAATACTGTTTCGCTTTAAAATAGTGAGAAATCAATTTTTATCCAAAACAAGTTGCCATTTGTCACTATGTTCCAAATGTGAGTTCTAGTATTGATTATAAGAAAAGAAACTAAAGAAATATTTATTCCATTAAGTAGGCACTATCAACTCGTCATCGCCTGGAGCAAAGCGATGTGGCAATCTATGTTTTACTTTGAGTGACATACAGAAAATGAAAATTAATACTTTTCTCACATTTGGAAGGCAGTGACAAATGAAAACTTAACCTTAATTAGAATTAATTCTCCCTATTTTAAAGCGAAACAATATTTAAGAGTGAGAGGCGAGAGCCTCAAACTCTTAAAACTTTTTCGCAAACAAAAAAATAATTCTTCTTCTTTAGCCAAATCCCTTCTCATTACCTTGCATATTCGGGTTTCCAAAGGGGCATTCTTCCTTTGGCCGTCGGAGACGAAAAAAAAATCTGATTTTCTTTTTTCTTGACCTTTTGGTTTAAAAAGTTCAAAGTGTGTGAAAAGAATTAATGAGGTGAATTCATGGCATTGAGCATAGGTATAGTTGGCTTGCCAAACGTTGGTAAATCCACTCTTTTTAACGCGTTGACTAAGGCGCAAAACGCACAAGCTGCAAACTATCCTTTTTGTACTATTGAACCTAACAAGGCGACAGTTCCTGTACCGGATACAAGACTTTTGAAATTAGCTGCTCTTGCAGGTTCACAAAAAATTATACATGCAACGGTTGATTTTATAGATATAGCAGGTCTTGTTCGAGGAGCTTCTAAGGGCGAGGGTTTAGGCAATCAATTTTTAGCGAATATTCGTGAAACTTCTACTATTTTAGAAGTTGTCCGTTGTTTTGATGATGAAAACATTGTGCATGTTGATGGCAAGGTTGATCCTGTGCGTGATGTTGAAACTATCGAGACTGAACTTATTTTAGCGGATATTCAATCTGTGACTAAGAGACAAGAAAAGCTTGCTCGTATGCGTACAGATAAGGAAGCTTTGAAAGCGGCAGACATTTGCTTGACTTTATTGTCTTTGCTTAATGAGGGCAAACTTGCATCACAATTTGCTTTGCCTGACAATGAATATTTTCTTGAACAATGGCATGAAATGAGTCTTTTGACTGCCAAGCCTTTTATTTATTGTGCAAATGTTGATGAAGATGGCCTCACAAATGATAATGACTATTATAAAGCACTGGAAACTTTAGCAAAAAGCAGAAATTGCCAAATAGTAAAGATTTGTGCTAGGGTAGAAGAAGAATTACAAACTTTAGACGAAGCAGATCAAGCAGAAATGCTTGAATCTTATGGCATAACAGAAAGCGGACTTTTGTCTGTTATTCATACTGGTTATAAAACATTAGGTCTTGCTTCTTATTTCACTATTGGGCCAAAAGAAGCGAGAGCTTGGACATTTGAAATAGGTCAAAAAGCTCCACAATGTGCTGGAATTATTCATACTGACTTTGAACGTGGTTTCATTCGAGCAGAAGTTATAGCGTATGATGATTATATTAAGCACGAATCAGAAGCGGCTTGCCGTTCAACAGGTACTTTAAGAACAGAGGGTAAGGAATATGTCGTCAAAGATGGCGATGTAATGCATTTCTTGTTCAATGTTTAATAACTACTTAATAAATTATGAAAAAAAGAAGATTCTTTTCTAAAAGTTCTTATTTAAACTCTTTTGTGAGGATGTATATTCTCATAGTGTCTTCTTTTTTTCTTTTATCCTGCACTTTTGTTAAGGAGCAATTTGGTATTTCAGAAACAACTGCCTTAGAAAATCCTGAATACAAAGAAAGTGAAGTTTATTTTAAAGAAAAAAATTATTCTATAGATTCGATAGAGCAACCTTCTACTCCGCTAGATTTGATTTCTGATGAACAGAGATCTTTATTTCGTCTTATAACTGTTGAGTATGAGACTGTTTATCTTGTGGAAGATGAAAAGTTGAAAGCTGAGATTGTAGAAAATTCATTGGAAGCGCTTTCAACTACAGATACTGAAGAGGAAGAAAAAGCACTTTATAAATCTATTAATGCATTTGCCTTAGAAAAATATGTTAGTGATAATGCTGAACATATACTTACTTATTTGCAATCTAAGGGTTTTTATTCTGCACAAGTGAATGCTGAGATTGATTATGATGTTTTTCCTGTGAGGGTTACTTTTGCTATAGAAGCAAATAATGAATATAAAATTGCACAAGCAACTATTTCTTATCCTAGAATTTTTAAGCCTTATGTTAAAGAACATATTTCTTCAAAAGTTGAAAATGTGACTGAAGAAATAGAAGAAAATGAATTATTAGCAGAACAAAATCTTATAGAAAATAATGAAATTACTGTAGATAATAAGGACGCAGACAAGCAAAAAGATGAGCAAAATGAGCCATCACTAGCTACAGATAAAAATATAAAAAGTGTAATTCCTCAATTACCTTCTTCATTATTTGAATTTGGTCTTGTTGAAGGAAAGAGTGCAAATACACAAAATATTTTAGATGCTGAAAAAAAGCTTTTGCCTTGGTTCAGGAATAATGGATTTCCTTTTGCTGAAATAGTTTTTTCACGCTATTTTGCTTTTCAAGATAAGGAAGAATTTGAATCTATAGTGCGTGTAAATCCAAAAGATTTTGTTTTATTTGGCGATATCATTTTAGAAGGTAGCCATGAATTATCTTTAGATTATATAAATATTATAAAGACGTGGAAAAAAAATGATCCTTGGGATGAATCTAAGGTTGAATTATTGAAAAATGATCTTTTTTCATTAGGAATTTTCTCGCAAGTTTCTATTGTTCCTGTAAAAACAAGTTATGTGAGTAAAAAAAAGAAAGAAAGCAGAGAAGAAAGAGAAAAAAGGCTGCTTACTGAAGGCGATGAATATATTGTAAAGATCACGCTTAAAGACGCTCCTCCGCGTTCTTTTGGTGGTGGTATTGCATACAATACTTCTCGTGGCATAGGTTTAAAGTTTTTTTGGGAGCATAGAAATCTCTTCTCTTCTGCTGAACAATTAAGTCTTAATCTAGATTTTTGGACAGATTTGCAAAGAGCAAGTTTAAATTTTAGAAAGCCAAATGTTTTTATAAATAGCCTTGATTTTGAGAATGATTTGATTTTTGAAAGAGAAGTTTTTGATGCTTACACAACAACTTCTTTAATAAATGATATAGGTTTTGAACAGGATTTTTCTACAAAATATTTTGAAAATTTAACTCTTTCTTATTATTTGCAGACTGTTGTTGGTTATGAAGAAGATCATCATACAAATCTTAGAGAAGATTATTATTATGTAGGTTTACCTATACGTTTGACTTCACGCACGACAGACAGTGTTCTTGATCCATCTAGTGGTTATGTTTTTTCTGTGCAAGCATCGCCCTATACAGGCGAATTTAGAGATCATTTTTCTGTTTTCCAAGTAGAAGGCTCTTTTGCTACTTTTTTTGAACTTTTGGACAATAAAAAGCTTGTGGCTGCTTTTAGAGCAAAGGCTGGTGCTTTATTTTCTGAAGAAGTGAATAATATTCCTCCTCCATTACGTTTTTATTCTGGCGGGGCAAATTCTGTGCGTGGTTATTCTTATCAATCTCTTGGGCCTGTGAACAAATACGGCGAAGCTCTTGGCGGAGCTTCTATGTTTGAGGCTTCTTTTGAGTTGAGATATAAATTTAATGAAGATATGGCTTTAGTGCCTTTTGTTGATATGGGAAATGTGTATGATACTTATAGTATTGACTTTGCAGAAGATTTCAAATTTGGAACAGGTATAGGCTTTCGCTATTATACATTAGCAGGCCCTTTACGTTTAGATTTAGCCGTACCATTTGATAATACTAATGGCTTTGCTTTTAAAGACTTTCAAGTGTATATTAGCATTGGCCAATCATTTTAATATTTTTTTTAGGTAAAGATATGAATTTTGTTCAAAAACTCTACCAAGCACATAAGCTTGCTTTGATGAAGATTTTCTTTTTTCTTCCTCGAGGCTTTCGCTTGTTTAATGCAAGATTGCTTTCAATTTTGCTTTGTTTTTTTGAGTTTTTAACTATCATTACTGTCACACTTTCACTGCTTTTCACTCTTACTCTTCGTTCTGGCTTAGCAGATAATTATCTTACTAAAATAACAAAAGATGGCCTTGCCTTGCTCACTCCAGAAATGATGGGTGGCATGTATTTTGAAGTGGGTGAAATTTCTTTTGAACAAGCTATAAGTATAAAGGACTTTAAGCTCAATGATGATTATGGCACTTGGCTTGAAGTTGGCGAATTAGCAATAGATTTTCCATCATTGCAAGTTTTGATGTTTTTTAGTTCTATAGATATTAATAGTATAAAAGGTTCAAATATTTCACAATATAGAAATCCTCGCCTACGTCAAAAGCCAGAAGAAGAAAAAGAAGATGAAGATAAAAGGGGCTGGATGGTTCCCTCTATTGTTATGCCGCAGATCTTGGGCAAGATTAATATAGATAGTATTGATTTGGACAATGTCTTTGTCTCTAAAGAAGTCATGTATTTGAGTGGCTTTGACGTGGATTTACACGCAGATGTTTCGATGAAAGCAGAAATTTCTCACATGAAGGCAGAATTTACTGATGTGAGAGTGAAAGAAGAGCAAACAAATGTTACAGGCACAATCATCTACACTCCAGCCACTTTTACTTGTGATTTAGTTGCACACGATAGAAGATGGGGCAGAGTTTTTCCACTTATCGACGATGCTAAATTGCATGCAAAGATCAAATTAGTAGCAAAAGAATTACCTCCAACACCAGAATTTCCACTTACTGTAGATTTAAAATCTAATGTTGTTTTGGCGGAATTTCTTTGGTTAAGAGATGAGGTAGTGATAGATTCAGAAGTGAGTACTTTCTTTTCTTTTGATGGGACAAATGTGCTTTTTAAGGACACTAATCTTTATTCAGAATTCTTAGATATTGAAATTCCACATTTTAATCTTAATTTAGAGAATAGTAGATACGATAAAACTGAAGCTAAGGTAAGAGTTGGCGATCTTGGACTTTTATTTAATGGCATACATGGACAAAGCGAAGGTCTTTTGACTTTTTGGGGTGAGATCTTTGATATGCATGCCAAGGTAGAGCTTGATACAAAGGATTTAAGACTTAATTACTATCCTGAAGAATATCTTTCTGGTAGAGAAAAAGAATTTGTGAAGATTGTAAGTGCAAAAGAGCTTGAAACTGTTGTGACGGCAAATATAAATCTTTTGGGCGAAAGATTAAAGCTTTCTGGTTATGTGGATGCTTTTTCAAAAAATATTAATTTGCTAAAAAATGGAAAAACATCTTCCTTTGATTTTGAAACAGCCTATCTTTTTGATATAAAAACCTTTGATTTTACAGATATAAGCCTTATTTTGGACGAAGCTATTCTACATTCAGAAGCACTTGTGCTTGATTTTGAAAATACAAAAGTAGAAGAAGATGAAATGTATATTCCATTTATTCGTGGAAAAGCTGTAATCGATGCAAGTAATCTTTCTTTTTTAGACGCAGATTGGGAATTTCCTATTCAAAGTGATGCTTATGTTGAGCTTTTTGCAGTAAAAGGGCAGAAAATGCACATAGATGCGGCTCTTTACAATTTAGATTTTCCAAATACTACATTAAAAGAATTGACACTCAATACAGATGTTTTAGATTTTAATAATTTTTACTATGGTAAATATCCAAGATTAGAGGGAAATCTTTTTGTAAGAGATTTGCAATTGAAGGAAGTGAGTAAGGATTTCAATATTCCAAACCAACTTCTTGAAGAAGTAAAGATCTCTTTTAGTGATCCATTAAAAACTGTAGAAAATGAAATAGACATAGCTTTATCTTCAAAAGGTGTTTTTGAACTCGACGCAAAAGCTTCAATAAATTTCTTTTCAAAATACTTGAAAATAGAAATACTTAGAGCAGATTCAGAACACACAAAACAAAGATTAGAATTAGATAAGCCTATTACTTTTGATTTTGCTTCTTCTTACAAACTTTCTCCAACAAAATTGTATTTGTTTGAGAATAATAAAAAAGCAAGTGTTGAACTTGATTTTAATTATACAGCAGATTTTATAGATCTTTATCTTAAAACTGATATAGCTTCTTCATTTGTCAATTCATATCTAAAAAATACGCTTTTTCCAACTGGAATGTTCAAGGTAGATGTTGATTTATCTGGCCCTTTGGCAAATCCGCAAGGCACTCTCGCTCTTGCTTATAGTGACATTGAATTTGTTAGAAATTCAGCAAAATTACATCTCAATTTAGATGGGCTTTTCAAAAATAATCAATTACTTATGGATATGAAATTCGGCAGAAAAAGAAAGACTGAATTTCAAGCAAATGCTTCTTTGCCATTGGCATTAGCAAAGGGTACGCTCTTTGATGAAGCTAGAGCTTTTTCTTTTGATTTTAATTGGTTAGGTAATATAGGAACTTTTTTACAACTCTATCCTCTTTTAGATTTCAAATTAGACGGAAATGCTAAGATTGATTTATCAATGAATGGAACTTTAGCTGAACCAAAATATAATATTTTTGCTTATATTTCAAAAGCTTCTCTTATAAGCGATCTCAATGCATTGTATTTGAATGATATAGATTTAGAATTAAAAGCAAATGATTTACGTTCTGAATTAATAGTGAGAGCAAATGACGCAAATAGTTCAAATAGTGTAAAGAAAACTGTAGAACAAGTTAAGACAAATAAAGAAACGATTATAAAATCTAGAGAGAAATTTCAATTTGTACAAGACAAAGCCACACTTTCTAAACAAGGGCAAGAAAATAAAGCCAAAGAAGTTGAAATAAAGAAATACAATAGAAATGATTATCCTTTTTATCTCAATGCTTATCTTGATAAAGTTGAGGATCAATACAGGATAAATGCTTCAGCTGTGATGAATTCATTTTCGCCTTTTAAATTCGATGGTTTAAATCTTGTTTTTTCTTCTCAGTTGAATGCCAAAGGTATGTTGAATTCACCTGATATCAATGGCGAAGTCTTTATCAATGAAGCTTCTTTTGACTTTTCAAAACTCAAACTTAATTCAAAAGTTGATGCCTTGCAAAACCTGCAAATAGTAAGGAATGAAGATGCTATAGAAAAAATTTCTTTTAGAACTTTACGTGCTAAAACTTTTAGGCCAAGCACTAATATTAGGCTGATTATTCCTGATAACCTCATACTTTATGGTATGGGACTTGGTTCTGTATGGGGTGGAGAGCTTTCTATAAATTCGAGAACAGAAAATCTTAATATTAACGGTAACTTGACTTCTACTAAAGGTTCTTTCAATTTCTTGAGTAAAAACTTTGATCTTGCAAATTCAATCATTTCCTTTACAGGCGATCCAGCAAAACCATTTTATGAAGTTGCCTTTGAACGTTCGAATCAAGTTATTGAAAGTATAGTAAAAATTAAAGGTATTGGCGAAGATTTGCAAATAGAATTGACAAGTAATCCGCAATTGCCAATAGATGAAATTATTTCTCAAACACTGTATGGTAAAGAATTAGCTGATCTTTCACAATTTCAAGCCATACAAGTTGGTACAACTACAGCTCAACTGCTTTCGCCTGGTTTGCAAAAGTTGAATTTTCTCAATGTAGCTAAGAAAACTTTTGGCCTAGATGTGCTCACACTTGGCAGTAAGGACAGTTTAACAAAGAAGCAAATTGAAGAAGAAAATGATCTAAATGATGCTACTATCGAAGCTGGTACGTATATAGGCGATAAGGTTTATCTTGGTGTAGAGCAAGGTTTAGAAGATACAGCCGTGAAAATCGAAGTAGAAGTTTTACCAAGTGTTGACGTTAAAGCAAGACTTGGAACAGACGATAGCGAAGCTGAACTTCGATGGAAAAAGAATTATTAAAGATAAAAAAATCTAATTTTTATAAAAATATATTTTATAAAATAAAAAAACATTGAGATTACAGCATCTTGTCATATTGTCTTTAAAAAAATAAGTGAAAATAAAAACTTGACATTCTTATACTAAATGTATATCTTTCTTTCTGTAATAATTTAGGAGCGTGGCTCAGTTGGTAGAGCACTTCCCCGACACGGAAGGGGTCATCAGTTCAAGTCTGATCGTTCCTACCATTTTAAAACATCACAGAGCCCTTATTTATTGTTAAATAAGGGCTTTGTGCCACTTAAGCTTTATTGCTTTTGTGTTGATTAACATTTTGTATTATATATGGAGTTTTGCATGTTACTCGATAAAGTAGCACTTGAGAATGGTTCAATAGAAAGCTTTGAAAATATCGAAGCTTTATTAAAGGCAAATCTTTCAGGCAAGAAGATGAAGGCTGTTGTTGCTGTACGCATTAATGGTAGCGAAGATTTATATGATGTTTCTGCTAAATTGCCTGCAAATACTGAAGAAATCGAAACAATCACTCTTCAAAGTGATGAAGGTTTAGAACTTCTTCGCCACTCAAC
The DNA here is from genome assembly GCA_964368455.1 of uncultured Desulfovibrionaceae bacterium. Classification (GTDB taxonomy): domain Bacteria; phylum Desulfobacterota; class Desulfovibrionia; order Desulfovibrionales; family Desulfovibrionaceae; genus CAYJAZ01. Next base: position 12,552 of record CAYJAZ010000027.1, on the reverse strand, counting down.
GGCTCATATCATGGCTGACGCTGTGCAAAAACTCTTTAAAGACGTCAAAGTTACTATTGGCCCATCTATTGCTAATGGTTTTTATTACGATTTTGACGCACCAAAGGCTTTTTCTGTTGAAGATTTTGAAAAAATAGAAAAAGAAATGACAAATATTATACGTGCAAACCTTCCTTTTGAAAGATTTGAATATTCAAAAGAAGAAGCTATTAAAATATTTAAAGAAAAAAATGAAGATTACAAAGTTGAAATCATTAATGATTTAGACGTAGATACTGTTTCTGTGTATAAATGTGGCGAATTCTTAGATCTTTGTCGTGGTCCTCATTTACCTTCAACTTCCTTTGTGCCTACTTTCAAACTCATGAGTGTTGCTGGTGCGTATTGGCGTGGTAATTCAGACAATAAAATGCTTTCTCGTATCTATGGAACAGCTTTTGCCACAGAAAAAGAGCTAAAAGCTTATCTCACAAGACTAGAAGAAGCAAAGAAAAGAGATCATAGAAAATTAGGTAAAGAATTAGAACTTTTTACATTTTCTGAAGATGTTGCACCAGGCATGGTTTTTTGGCTTCCAAAGGGTATGTTAGTTCGTACTATTTTAGAAGATTTTTTAAGAAAAGAACATATGAAACGTGGTTATGAGCTTGTTCAAGGACCACAAGTTTTAAGACGTGAACTTTGGGAAAAATCTGGCCACTATCAAAACTATCGTGAAAATATGTATTTTACAGAAATTCACGACGATGTGAAAGATACAGTTGATGTGCATGGCGTTAAGCCAATGAACTGTGTTGGCCACATGATTATTTACAATAATTCTAATAAGTCATACCGTGATTTACCTCAGCGTCTTTTTGAACTTGGCGTAGTTCACCGTCACGAAAAATCAGGTGCTTTGCACGGCCTTCTTCGTGTAAGACAGTTCACACAAGACGATGCACATATCATTTGTATGCCTGAGCAATTAGAAGATGAAATTTTTGGCGTGATGAAATTATCAGACGATTTGATGAAGCTCTTTGGCTTTGAATACCGTATCATGATTTCAACTCGTCCTGAAAAATCCATCGGTTCTGATGAAGCTTGGGAAATTGCAACTTCTGCACTTATCAATGCAGTTGATAAAAAAGGCCTTGAGTACAAAATCAACGAAGGCGATGGTGCTTTTTACGGGCCAAAAATCGATATTAAAGTGACTGATGCTATTGGCAGAGAATGGCAACTTTCCACTATTCAAGTAGATTTTACCTTGCCAGAACGTTTTGATCTTAATTATATTGGTGCTGACAACGATAAACATCGTCCAGTTATGGTGCATAGAGCTATTCTAGGTTCGCTTGAACGTTTTATAGGTGTTCTTACAGAACATTTTGCTGGTGCATTCCCAACTTGGTTAGCTCCAGAGCAAGCAAGAATACTCACTATTACTGACGATCATATTCCATACGCAAAAGAAGTACAAAGCTATTTACAATCGCAAGGATTGCGTGTAGAATTAGACACACGTAGTGAAAAGCTTGGCTACAAAGTTCGCCAAGCACAATTAGAAAAAGTTCCCTACATGCTTGTTATAGGGGATAAAGAAATGGAAGATGCAAATATGAATGTTCGTCCAAGAATTGGCGATAATTTAGGCCTTTACACAAAAGAAGCCTTTGCCGAATTCATACTTGCTGAATGTCTAGAACCTTTTAAAAGAGGAGGAATGAACTATCGCTTCGCCTAATGTAAAACCACGTAAAGATGTACCACAAGATGGTGTTCGTAGAAATGAACAAATTCGCGCAAGAGAATTGCGTGTAATTGGCGCTGATGCTGAACAATTAGGAATTTTGCAGCGTAATGACGCTTTGCAAATGGCTAAAGAACAAGGCCTTGATCTTGTTGAAGTTTCTCCTAATGCCGAGCCTCCTGTTTGCCGTATTATGGATTATGGTAAATTCAAATACGAACAACAAAAGAAAAAGCAAGAAGCTAAGAAAAACCAAACGGTTGTACAAATTAAAGAAATCAAGGTTCGTCCAAAAACAGACGATCACGATTACGAAACAAAAGTACGACACATACGCCGCTTTTTAGAGCAAGGCGATAGATGTAAGGTTTCTGTCTTCTTTAGAGGCCGTGAAATCGTGCATAAAGATCGTGGCGAAACAATTCTTGATCGTATTATCGAAGATACAAAAGATATTGGTAAAGTAGAACAAGAAGCTCGTACAGAGGGCAGAGTTTTACAAATGCTTTTAGTGCCTTTAGTCAAGAAATAAAGATAGTTTATATACTCATATTACTAATTTTATAAAATAAACAAAACCGATTTGTGTTTTCACAAGTCGGTTTTGCTTTTTTAAATTTCCTTTATAATTAGCTACATGCTTGAAGTAAAAAAGATATACATTCTTCATTCTTTCATGTATTATGAAAAAAATACTTTAAGGAGTTTGATTATGAAGAAAATTTTTGCCTTTATTTGTGTTTTGATTTTCAGTGTAAGTGTCGCACAGGCAATGCCTTTTAGTGAATATAACGTAGATGACTATAAAGTATACATATTACCAGAAAATCAAATGAAGGGAAATACTGGCGTTTTAATAAATGCAAGTCCAAGTCAAATCAATAGCTATTTTAAAGAAAAAAACTTTCCTATGTATCTGAATACATACATTATCAAAGGGCCAAAGCAAACTATTCTTGTCGATTCTGGTTTTGGTAATCAACTTTTTAACCATCTTGAAACATTAGATATTAAACCAGAAGACATAGATATAGTTCTTCTTACACATCTACACGGTGATCACATCGGTGGCATGCTTGTAGAAGATAAAGTTGCTTTTCCAAATGCTCATGTTTGGCTTGCAAAAAAAGAGCTTGACTATTGGCTAGACAAAGATATTCAAGCAAAAATGCCTGAAGCAAAGCAAGGCGGATTTGTAAAAGCACAAAAAATGGCAGAAGCCTACAAAGGAAAAATACATACCTTTGAACCAAAAGCCTTAACTCAAGCAAAAAATCTCTCTTATTCGCCAGATAAGGAAGGTTTAGAACTTATGCCTAATATACGTGCTCTTGCAACTTATGGCCACACTCCTGGACACACAGCCTTCTTTGTTGGTAAAGGAAAGGACGCACTACTCATATGGGGCGATATAGTGCATGTTGAAAAAATACAAATGCCTTTGCCAAAAACAGGTGTTGTTTTTGACTACGATCCTGTTATGGCACAAAATACACGTTTAGAATTACTTGATTTTGCAAGAAAACATAAAATAAAGGTCACTGGTATGCATATAGGCAGGCCAAAAGCTTCATTCGTCAAAAAAGAAAAGAATGGCTATGTCTTTGAAGAAGTGAAATAATAGTATAAAAAATAAAAAAGCCCTTACTTTATAAAGAGCAATTTTCCTTTTAAAATATTTAAATGAAATGAGCTAAGTATAAAATAAGGGCTTTTTCTTTCAATTTGCTTGCATTAGCGCCAAGTATTATCGTTTTCACCAATACGGATGTATTTCATATAAGTATAAAAAGAGTGGTGTGTAGCCATAATAAAGCCAGCTTTTCCATCTAAAAAGCCTTTTTTGAAGAAATAAATACGCAAAAAACCCCATGCAGCATGAAAAATTGCATTGGAAAGTGAAAATTTCTTGCCTTGAGCTGTTTTTTCCTTAGCAGCATAGTCTGAATAATTATTCAATTTGCTCACATAGTGATGAAAAGAAGTATAAGGATAATGTATGATATCACCTTTAAGCTTCGTGCTCTTGCCCCTTGTGTGTAATTCTTCATGTGGGCCAGAAGAAGTCATATAAAAATCACTCATTTTAAACAGACGCAATAAAAAATCTGGATAGGCATCTGAATGTTTCATAAATTTATGATAGAAAAAAGAACGTCTTGGAATAAAAGCGCCTGAAAATTCATTGTTTTTTGCTTCGCCATCTAAATCAGTATTAAAAAATTCTTGTATAGACTGCGTCAATTCTTCTGAAAGCATTTCATCTTGATCTAAGCTGATAACCCATTCAGTTTGCACATATTTTAATCCTACTTCAAATTGATCTTTTATACAAACAAATGGATTCTGAAGAAATAAAGCATTATATTTCTTGCAAATTTCTTCTGTTTTATCCGTGCTAAAAGAGTCAATAACTATAATATGTTCACAAAATTTCAAAGAAGCTAGACATTTTTCTAAGGTTTCATCGCCATTATAGGTCACCATCAAGGCTGTTATATTTTTCATCTTCATACCTACTTTATTTATTAAAGACATGTCTCAATTCTACAAGCCAGTAAATATATGTCAAGCTGAAATTACTTATAGCCCTAGCTTTAAAACTTGACCTTATAGACTAAATGCTTTATTCATAAGAATATAAAACTAGAGAAGAGGGTATATACATGATAAAAAAACTCTTGATTATTTCTTCATTGTTCATGACTTTAATCTTTACAAATATAGATAAAGCACATGCAGTGAAAATCAATATTCAAGGTGCAGGACAAAGCATTCTCAACCTTTCTATAGCAGCTCCTCTTAAAGCACCAAATACAGAAGCAAATATATTAGGTTTAGAACTAGATAATGCTATCAAACATAATCTTGAATTTCTTCCCTTTGTCAAACTCACTAATCCAGACGCAATCTTAGGCGGTACAATCCTTGCCGGCTGGCAAGCAAATAACATAGATTTCAAACGTTTCCAAATAGCTGGTGCCGATTTACTTATCACACAAGCATGGACAAATGGCGATAACGAAAACAGTGAAGCTCAAATACGTGTATTTGAAACCTATTCAGGACAATTTGTATTTGGAAATTCCTATTCAAATATAACCATGTCCACTATAAATAAAGTTGCAGATCAATTCTGTTCTGAATTTATGCAGCACCTTACAGGAAGAAATGAATTTTTCAAATCTACACTCGCTTTTGCAAAAGATGTAAACCAAAAGAAAAGAGATATCTGGCTTGTAAAACCCACTGGAAGAGATTTAAGACGTATCACAAATCTTGCCGGTTTAGCCCTCTCGCCTGCATGGTCGCCAGACGGAAGATATGTCGTGTTTTCACACATAGACGATTCAACTCATGGACTTGGCGTCTGGGATAGAACTTCAAATAATGTGCGTAGAATACGCTTTCCTGGAAATACCGTCATAGGCCCATCTTTTATGCCAAATAATAAAGTTGCCGTGAGCCTTTCCACAGCCACCTACCCAGACATATTCCTACTCAATTACAGATTTGAAAAAGAAATGGCACTTGAGCAATCATCTGCTATCAATGTGTCGCCAAACTTCGACGCAACAGGTTCAAAAATGGTTTTCACCTCAAATAGATTAGGTGGGCCACAAATCTTTATGAAAGACTTGCGTAACGGTATTGTCAGCAGAGTCAGCGTTAACGGAAATTACAATACAGAACCTACCATAAGTCCAGACGGGACTCTCGTCGCTTTCTCAAGACTTACACCTAGCGGTAATAGAATCTTTGTGCAAGATCTACTCTCAGGACATGAAAAACAAATCACCTTCGGGCCAGGAAATGACGAGCAACCAGCCTTCGCACCAGACGGCTACTTCATAGCCTACTCTTCCTCAAAACAAGGACAAAAGCAAATATACCTCACAACAAGGCACGGCGGAACTCCAAAGCATATTCCAACCGGATCAGGTGCCGCAACCTTTCCAAGATGGGGTATGATACCAGAATAAAATAAATTAGTTTTTGTCTAAGAGTTTTTTTTGCCTCCGGCGGCCAAAGGGGCAAGCCCCCTTTGGAAACCCGAATAAGGCAAGATGAGTGCGTAGGGATTTAGCTAAAGAAGAAGAGTTATTTTTTTATTTGCGAAAAAGTTTTAAGAGTTC
>CAYJAZ010000027.1:0-6581 GCA_964368455.1 uncultured Desulfovibrionaceae bacterium | reverse complement strand
GATATTAGTTTTAATTAAGATTAAGTAAGCATTTGTCACTGTGTTCCAAATGTGTGAAAAATTTTAATTTTAATCTTAGTCTTTAGTAATGGATTGAATATTACAAGACTCGTCATTGCGAGGAGTGAGCAGAGCGAAGGACGTGGCAATCCATAAAGCAGAATACAATTTTGGTTCCTATGCCCCCTTTGGAAACCCGAATAAGGCAAGATGAGTGCGTAGGAATTTAGCTAAAGAAGAAGAGTTATTTTTTTATTTGCGAAAAAGTTTTAAGAGTTCGAGGCTCACGCCTCTCACTCTTAAATACTGTTTCGCTTTAAAATGGGTGAGATATTAGTTTTAATTAAGATTAAGTAAGCATTTGTCACTGTGTTCCAAATGTGTCTAATTTTTCTTTGAATTAAAAAGGCATGGATTGCCACGTCGTTTCACTCCTCGCAATGACGAGTCTGTGCTTTGATTTTAATGGGATAAATACAACTATTCTCTAATTAAAATTAATACATTATTCACATTTGGAACGCAGTGACAAATGCCAACTTAGTCTTTGTACTAACTATTTTCTCACTATTTTAAAGCGAAACAGTATTTAATATTTTGGTGCAAAGCACCAAAATTTTAAAACTTTTTCGCAAATAAAAAAATAAAAGAAATATACAAAAAAATAAATGGATTCACCTTGCCTTGCTAGGGTTTCCAAAGGGGATTATCCCCTTTGGCCGCCGGAGGCAAATATGACTTTATAAATAGGATATATAATGACAAAGATCTTTCCACATTTTTTATCATCTGAGATGGAAAACACGGCTATGAATAAGGCTTTATTCCATGTGATTCCCGTACCTTTTGAATATTCTGTTTCATATGGTAAGGGTACGGCAAGTGGGCCATTGGCTATACTTGAAGCTTCTGAACAATTGGAATTATTTGATAGCTATACACAGACATATCCTGCTCGTGAGGGCATTCACACACAAAAGGCTGTTATTGAAGACAGTCCTGAGGGTATGCTTGAAAAATTACAAGTTGCAACGAAGATTGCATTGGAGAATAATGCACTTCCTGTGATTTTGGGTGGTGAACATTCTATTACTACTGGTGCTTTGAGGGCTTTGAAAGAAGAGTTTGGGATTTTTGGCATTGTGCATATTGACGCACATGCGGATTTACGTGATAGTTATGAGGGTTCGCAATATAGTCATGCTAGTGTTATGCATAGGGCTCTTGATTTAGAATTGCCTTTAGTGCAATTTGGCACGCGTGCATATAGTGAAGAAGAATTTGAAGTAAGACAAGAACACAAAGATTTGATTAAGGCTTACGACGCACATTTATTTTCAGATTGGGGAAAATTTTTACCAAAGGGAGCGAGCGAAGATAGTTTGCTGCCAGAAGATTTTCCTAAAAAAATATTTATTTCCTTTGATGTAGATGGTTTAGATCCATCCATTATTGCCCATACTGGCACACCTGTTGTAGGCGGTTTGGGTTGGTATCAAAGTTTAGAATTATTGGCATTTTGTTTAAAAGATAGAGAACTTGTAGGCTTTGATGTTGTGGAATTAGCACCTACAGAAAATTCACAAGTATCTGACTATGCATGTGCGGATTTAGTTTATAAAATTATGGGCTTGCATATTAATAATACAAAGAAATAGCAAAGATTTAATTCTTTATAATTTCTTGATATTTATTTAATGCGGCATCTGGATTATTGCCTAATTTTTGTGAAATATATTCAAGATTATCAACGGCATCACAGCTACGCACGTATTCAGGTTCTATATCTTTATTTGATGCTTGATTGTAATTTGCTAATAAAATTAATACCAATGGATTGAGATTATTGGCAATTTCTGGTAAGAAGACAATAGCACTTTCATTTTCTTTTTCGCGAATTTTATTGAGTCCTGAACCGAGAATGTAGTTCACTTGATTGTTTGTTGCATTTTCTGCTAATGCTTTTAATGGCTCTATGAGAACAGTTTTGCTTATTTGCACTGGAATATTTTCTTCATTTGCTATGAAATCGGCACAATGCACGAGATTTTTCTTTGCATGAGTGATGACTCTTGTGTGCGTATTTTGTTTTGTTGGTGCGTTAAAGGCAAGGGCATGTAAAAAATCTATAGCTACTTGTTTTGCATTAAATACACGTGCCAGAGCGGCGGAAGTTTGCTGACAGAGACGAATACCTGTGAAAGAGCCAGCACCTACTACAGATGCTATTTTTTCAATGGAATTAAGAGGCAGGTCGAGCTTTTGAAAAATATCTTTTATGAGTAAAGTTAGTTTTTCTGTAGCATTTTTTGGACAATCCCATTCTTGATGAGCAAGAAGAGTTTTTTCTCTTGCAACAATTATTTGTAAAATCCCTTCGGATGCATTTAATATCAATGTAATGTTTTTTTCTGTGGACATAATTACTCAAGTTCTTTTAAATTATTAGAATAAAGTTCAATACTTGCAAGTGGAAAGAGGGTAAGGAAGTCTATGCGATGGTATTGTGCGTCTTTAAAATTTGCATAGGGGCCAAAGGCAACTATATAATCTTCTTCGACTAAGTAGATATGTGCTTCATACATGCCGATTTTATGTAATTTACTGAGTTGTGCATGTGCTTTTTCTATGCTTTTTTCTTTAGCACATTGAATATAAAAAGCTTTGTTTTTGTCGTAGGGTATACCTTTATTATTAGTGACTGTAACGGTTTCTACTTTTATGACACCGCTTTTCTTACCATTTAAAATATCCATTGCCGCTTCTGAAAGATCGAGTATTCTATTGCCAACATATGGCCCTCTATCGTTTATACGTACAAGAACTGACTTATTATTCGCCTTATTAGTCACGTGTAAAACTTGGCCAAATTTAAGGCTTTTATGAGCGGCTGTGAGCGAGAATTGATTATATTTTTCGCCATTTGCTGTAAGCCTGCCGTGAAAACCAGGCCCATACCATGAAGCTTCGCCTTCAAGTCTGAGAGCATCTTCGTAAACTGGATCTGAAAGTACAACTTCTTTAAGTGAGATATTTTTTTCTGCAAGTGTCGTTTCTTTAGTGTCTAATTCTTCATGGATAGCAATAATATTTTCAATTTTTTTGCTTTTTTCTTTTGATATATTCTCTTCTTTTGTTATTTCTTTCTCTTCTTCTTTCTTTTCTTCTTTGTCTTTATTAGACGCAACTAAGCTTTCTTCTGTTGTCAGAAGAGTTTTCTTTGAATCTTTATGGCTATTTTCTTCAGTAGAGAAGACTTTAAGCAAAAGAATACAAAATATTGTGATAAAGAAGTAGCGAAGAGATTTATTTTTCATAGAGAGGAGTTTTCTATCTAGTGTTTAGAGTTCCCAAATAAGGGCAACCCATGTTTCAGATGGTTTGATTTCGTTAGTCGCTATATTTTCAGGGCAAAGATGCGGAATATCTTGAGCTTCAATCTTAGTTGGAGTGCCAAGGCTAGCATAAGCTTGGCAAACATCGTCTGCTTGAGAAGAAAGAATACCTGATAAAACTAGTGCACCGTCTTTTTTAATAGACTTAATAATGTCTGGAGCGAGCATTTTTAAAGGGCCTGCAAGGATATTTGCTATCACTATGTCAAATTGTCCTTCAACAATATCAATGCTGCCTGTTGCCATAGCAATATCTTCTAAGGCATTGTTGAGAATAAGGTTTTCTTCTGTATTTACCATTGCAATTGGATCTATATCAACACAAAGGCCTTTCATTCCTATTTTTTGGCAAGCAATACCAAGAATGCCTGTGCCACAACCTAGATCTAAAAAATTTTGTGAAGCATTGATCTTATTCTTATTAATAAGCGAGGAGATAGCGTGTAGGCAAAGAGCTGTTGTTGCGTGGTGGCCAGTTCCGAAAGCTGATTTTGGTTCTATAAGTAAAGGTATTTTGCCTTTATCCTTATATTCTTGAACATGTTCTGCTTCCCAAGAAGGCAGAACTATATAATTTGCTGCATCAACTGAAGTGAAATATTGTTTCCACGCTTCAGTCCAATCTTTGTTTTCGATTTGAGAGGAAGTGAATTTTGCGTATGGATAAGTGTTTTTGATAAGTGTTTGAACTTTATCTAAAATCTCTTCTTCTTCGCAGTGTAAACGGATTAAAATCATGTCATCAGCGAGGTTTTCTTCTTCCCAACCGTATTGAATAAATTCAAATAATAATGCTTGAGCGATTTCGCTGTCTTCTTGCTTTAAAACAATGTCGAGTCTGTGGAGTTTTTTTTCCATTTTTTATTTACCTACAAAGAAAAATTTAATAAATATTAACTAATACAAATTTATTTAAATGACAAGTTAATCAAAATTCAATTTTAAACCTTGTGAAAAATGTTCGTAGCAAATGAAAAAAAGCACTACTTGCATAAGATATGGATGTAAAAATGTTTAATTTCGCTACTCTTGACAAGGTTTAGAGAATATAGTAAATATCAATAACTATTTTTATATACACATTTTAACGTAGGAACTTGTGATGGATACACTGCAATTAAACAAAAGAGATCTTGCATTTATTCATGCGATAGAAGAAGAAAGTGGGGAGAAGCTTTCAACGTGCTATCAATGTGGAAAGTGTACTGCTGGTTGTCCTGCTTCATTTTTATATGATAAGCAGGTAAGTAGGGTTATGCGTGCTGCACAATGCGGCTTTAAAGATGAAGTATTATCTTCTAAATCTTTATGGCTTTGTTTATCTTGTTCAACTTGTACTGCTCGTTGTCCAAATAATATTGATGTAGCAAAAGTTATGGATATTCTTCGCCATATGGCAAGAAGAGAGGGTTATGTTAATTCACGCCCTATTGAAATGTTCTGGAAATCATTCTTAGATACAGTTCGCTATACAGGCCGTTCATATGAGCTTGGCGTTATGGCGGATTATATGTTTAGGACAGGCCGTTTCTTTACAGGTATGGATATTGCTTTGCCTGCGCTTTCAAGGAATAAACTTCCTTTTGTCCCACACCTTATTAAAGGAAAGGCAGAAGTTGGCAGAATTTTTGAAAGATACGCTCAACAAGAGCATGCAAAGGGGGCAAAATAGTGAAAACTCTCGCTTATTATCCTGGTTGCTCAGCCTTAGGCTCAAGCAAAGAATACGAAACTTCCACGCAAGCTGTATGTAAGCATTTAAGCGTAGTGATGAAAGAAATCGAAGACTTTTCTTGCTGTGGTTCAACCCCAGCACATACTATGTCTCACGAACTTTCTTCTGCTTTATCTGCACGTAACTTGCGTTTAGCTAATGACATGAATGCAGAAAAAGTTCTTACTTCCTGCCCATCATGTTTAGCAAATCTTAAAACAGCAAAATACCGCATGAATGACGAGCATTTTAAATCTGAGGTAGATGCTCTTCTTGACACTCCAACAACTGAAATGCCTGAAACTTTGTCAGTTTTGCAATATCTTGTTGAAGAAGTTGGTATTGAAAAAATTACTGAAAAGGTGAAAAAACCTTTAGCAGGCTTAAAAGTTGCTTGTTATTATGGCTGCTTACTCACAAGACCTGCACAAATAATGCAATTTGATAATCAAGAAGTTCCTATGAGCATGGATAATATCCTTACTGCTTTAGGTGCTGAATGTGTTCCATACCCATTAAAAACAGAATGCTGCGGCGCTGCACACGGTATACCAACTCAGGAAATGACAGCAAAGCTTTCTGCTCGTTTATTAGAAAGAGCAAAAGAATTTGATGCTGATGTTGTTGCTGTTGCGTGTCCTCTTTGCCACATGAACTTAGACCTACGTCAAGGGCAAGCAGAGAAGGCAGTAGATAAGAAGTTTAATCTTCCTGTTTTATACTTCACTCAGCTTATGGGCATTGCTTTTGGCTTTGAAGACAAAGATCTACAAATGAAAAAATTAGTTGTAGATCCAAGTTCTGTATTTACTAAGATTGCAGCAAATACAGCTCGCTTAGAAGCAGAAGCAAAAGAAAAAGCAGCAAAAGAAGCAGAAAAAGCGGCAAAAGATGCTGCTAGAGCTGCTGAAAAGGCTGCGAAAGAAGCTGCAAAAGCGGCTGAACAAGCTGCGAAAGAAGCTGATAATGGGGGAGCTGCATAATGAAAATTGGTGTATTTGTATGTAAATGCGGCTCTAACATTGCCGCTACTGTTGACGTGGACAAGGTAGCACAAGCAGCTTTAGCTTTTCCTGATGTAGTTTTTTCATCAGTAAATATGTATACTTGTTCTGAACCAGGCCAAGATACTATTGTTGACGCTATCAAAGAAAATAATTTAGACGCAATTGTTGTTGCTTCTTGTTCTCCTCGTATGCATGAAATGACTTTCAGACGTACTTGTGAGCGAGCAGGACTCAATAAATATATGTTTGAAATGGCAAATATCCGTGAACACGTTTCATGGATTGGTAAAGATATTGAAGCAAACACTAGAAAAGCTATTGACTTAGTTATGATTGCAGCTGAAAAAGTGCGTTTAAACACTCCTTTATTCAGTAAACAATTTGACATCACTAAAAAAGTATTGGTTATCGGTGGCGGTATTGCAGGTATTTATGCTGCTTTAGACTGTGCTGATGCTGATGTGC
>CAYJAZ010000026.1:0-31061 GCA_964368455.1 uncultured Desulfovibrionaceae bacterium | reverse complement strand
AAATATATTTTTTTATTTGCGAAAAAGTTTTAAAATTTTAGTGCTACGCACTAAAACATTAAATACTGTTTCGCTTTAAAATAGAGAGAAATAATTCTAATTACAATCAAGTTGCCATTTGTCACTACGTTCCAAATGTGAGTAGAGTATGTTGTATATTGAAGTCTACTCCTTTAAATAAAGACATAGATTGCCACGTCGTTACACTCCTCGCAATGACGAGTCTAGAAGATTTCATTTGCTGCTAACGATTTATTTCTTTATACCAAATACAGCACACACATTTGGAACGCAGTGACAAATGGTAGACTGATTTAAATTAATAGCATTTTCTCCTCTATTTTAAAGCGAAACAGTATTTAAGAGTGAGAGGCGAGAGCCTCAAACTCTTAAAACTTTTTCGCAAATAAAAAAAATAAATAAAATTCTAAGCAAGACCCTACGCACTCATCTTGCCTTATTCGGGTTTCCAAAGGGGGCGTGCCCCTTTGGCCGTCGGAGACAAAAAAACTAGCTGTAACAAAAAAAAACTGCCGAATTGTATTCCGACAGTTTTTTTTGCTTTTATTAATCTCTAGTGAGTTTTCTGAATTTTGGTCGAGTAGGTGAACTATGCCCTAATCTTTTGATTTTGTCTTGCTCGTATTCGGAGAAGTTTCCTTCAAAGAAGTCTACTTTTCCTTCGTCTTCGAAAGCGAGGATATGTGTTGCTATTCTATCGAGGAACCAACGATCGTGGCTGATGACCATGACGCAGCCAGCGAAGTTTTCGATACCGTCTTCTAATGCACGCATTGTATTTACGTCGAGATCGTTTGTAGGCTCATCGAGTAGGATTACGTTTGCGTTTTGCTTGAGCATTTGTGCGAGGTGCACTCTATTTCTTTCACCGCCGGAGAGCACGTCAACTTTCTTTTGCTGGTCGGCGCCTTGAATATTGAAACGCGAACAGTAGGCTCTTGCGTTGATTTCGCGTGAACCGAGTTTTATAGTTTCAGCACCTTCGGAGATGACTTCGTAGACGCTTTTTCCTGGTGTGAGAGTGGAGCGAGACTGGTCTATGTAGGCGAATGCAACTGTTTCACCTTTATCGATAGTACCTGTACTTGCTTCTTCGATACCTACGAGCATTTTGAAGAGAGTGGATTTACCGGCACCGTTTGGCCCGATGATACCGACAATTGCGTTAGGTGGTATGATGAAGTTGACATTTTCCATAAGCACTCTTTCGCCAATGACTTTTGAAACATTTGCAACTTCTATAACTTTTTTACCTAATCTTGGCCCAGGCGGGATATAGATTTCGAGTTCTTTGGATCGTCTTTCGGATTCGTGACTGAGCATAGCTTCGTATGCGTTGATACGTGCTTTACCTTTTGCATGTCTACCTTTTGGCGACATACGTATCCACTCTAATTCACGTGAAAGAGTTTTTTGTCTTTCGTCGTCTTTTTTATCTTCGAGTGCTAGTCTTGCTTCTTTTTGTTCTAACCATGAGGTATAGTTACCTTTCCATGGAATACCGCGTCCTCTATCGAGTTCTAATATCCAGCCAGCGACATTGTCAAGGAAGTATCTATCGTGAGTAACGGCGATGACAGTACCTGGGAATGTTGAAAGGAATTGTTCAAGCCATGCAACAGATTCTGCATCTAAGTGGTTGGTTGGTTCGTCGAGTAAGAGAATATCAGGTGATTGTAGGAGGAGGCGACAAAGGGCTACACGGCGACGTTCACCACCTGAGATAACTGAAACAGGAGTGTCTGGCGGTGGACAACGTAGAGCGTCCATAGCCATTTCTAGTCGAGAATCAAGATCCCATGCGTTTTTATTATCCATGAGTTCTTGAACTTTGCCTTGTCTTTCGATGAGTGCGTCCATTTCGTCATCGCTCATTGGCTCTGCAAATTTTTCATTGATAGCGTTGAATTCATTTACGATATCTATGATTTCTTGCACGCCTTCTTGCACGATTTCAAGTACAGTTCTTGTTTCATCGACTAAAGGCTCTTGTTCTAGATATCCTATAGTGAAACCAGGTGCGAGAACAGTTTCGCCGTCAAAGGTATTGTCGACTCCAGCGAGGATTTTGAGTAATGAGGATTTACCAGAACCGTTAAGTCCGAGCACACCGATTTTTGCACCATAGAAATAAGAAAGTGAAATATCTTTAAGCACTTCTTTTTGTCCGTGTTTTTTTGAAACACGAATCATGGAATAAATAATTTTATTGTCTTCGTTTGCCATAATCTACCTTTTATATGTATTAGATGTTCTAAAGGCATGTATACACAAATATATACATGCCTTTAGTTTTTTATGAATGATTATAAAATCTTAGAATGCTCTACCCATAGAGAATTCAAATCTACCTGAGCTACGTCTTTTACCATCAACATTTTCTGAAAGTGGAATACCGTATGCAAAGCGTAGATCACCCATTGGTGAACGCCAACGCACTTCCAAACCAGTTGACATGTATACATCGCCAAAGAAATCTGATTCGTATTCAGAATCTGTAGCGGTTGCAATATCAAAGAATGGAACTAATGCTAAGCCAAATTCTCTATTGAAGTGCCAAATATATTCGAGACTTGCATAAGAAACTCTGTCAGCACCGATACTTTCAAGTGTGAGTGGATCTCTTGGTGAGATATCTTCGTAGTCGTAACCACGAATAGTATTCATACCACCGATATAGAAACGTTCAAAAGAAGGCACAATATCGTGGCTCTTATTTTCAAATACAGCACCAACGGTCGCTCTAGCGTGTAGTACGTGATCATCAGTGATTGCGTAATAACCGCCAAGTTCTAAAATACCTTTTACGAAGTTATCGTCGCCGCCAAGGATACCACCGCCGTATTCAGCTGTGATTTTGACTTTTGTTCCGCGAGTTGGATCAAATACAGCATTTGTAGTGTCTCTTGTGATAGAAGCTGAAATAACTGAAGCCCAGTTATTGCCTTCGTAATCTTTGATACTTCTAGATGCATTTGCAGCAACTTCTGAGATTTCGTAATTGTCTAATCTGTATGATAAAGAGAGGTAAGTGTATTCGCCAAGTGGGTAGCCTAAGCTAAGCTTACCACCGATAGTATTTTTATCGTAGTCGAGCCATTCTTGTTCAATACCGTAAAGGCTTATGCCCATACCAACATTTGTATCATACACTCTAGGATTCCAGAAATAGCCAGTCATATTCATATCTTTACCAGAAATATAACCGTCTAAACCAGCTTTATAACCTTTACCAAAGAGGTTATTTTGTGAAATACCAGCAGAAACACCGAAGCCATCGTAGGTTGAATAACCAAAGCCGGCTGTCAATGTACCTGTAGATTTTTCTTCAACCTTTACTAAAAGATCAACTAAAGCAGGATCTTCTGTTGGTTGTGGAGTGATTTCAACAGAAGAGAAATAGTCAGTTTTGTAGAGACGTTCTTCTGTACGGGCAATTTTAGAGCCAGAATAAAGATCGCCATCTGCTAAACGCATTTCTCTAAGCACTACGTTATCACGAGTTTTATAGTTGCCTTCAACATTAACTCTGTTAACATAGGTTTTTTCGTTTGGATTCAAGAAATAAGTAATGTCTATTAATTGAGTTTCCGGATTTGGATTGTCACGAACTTGTACTTGAGCAAAGGCATAACCATGATCGTTGTAGAAAGTTGTGAGTTTTTTTACGTCGTCTTGTAATGTATTGAGAGAGAAGAATTGCTCTTCATTTCTCCATTCGTCTAAGGAGATAAGTTCGTAGAAAACTTCGTTAGAATCTATAAGATTACCAGCAAAGTTGATTTCGTTTAATTTATAGCGAGGGCCTTCAGTCAAGTTGTAGGTAACGATGATGCCGTCTTGAGCATAAGTTACTTCAGGAGAATCTACTTGAGCGTTGATATAGCCTTGGTTTACAGCAAAAGCAGTTATAGTTTGCACATCTCTTTCAAGATCTTGCTCTTTCAAAGTTCCTGTGCCTGTAAGGAAAGAAAGCCAAGTTCTTTCTTTTACAAGAAGGTATTTATCAAGTTCTTCAATGTCTAGAGTTTGAACACCATTGATAACAACGTCGGTAATATAAAGTTGATTACCTTCTGTTACGTTGAAAACAAGGTTTGCTGTTCCAGTTGCTCTTTCTGTGACAACATAGTCAACTTGAACGTTATAATAGCCTTTTTCACGGTAAAGTTCGCGAACTCTTTCAAGATCGTCAACCAATACACTGTCATTCAAAACTGAACCAGTTTTAGTTGTGAGAACTTCTTCAATTTCGTCAATGTCGATTTCATCAGAACCGTTTACAACTAATTCTGTGATACGCGGACGTTCTACAACTGTGATGACAAGAACATTATTGAAGTTTTCTTCAATAATACGTGCACTTACATCATTAAAATAGCCAGTACCCCAAATTCTACGTATATCGTCATTCAATTTTTCTTCAGAAACAAAATCGCCTTCTGATAGCTGCATACGTGATAAAATGAGATCTTCGTCAACACCTTGTACGCCCTCAACCCTTACTTCAGAAATAGCACCTTGTGCTAACGGTTCGATAGATTCAGTTTGAGTTGCTTTTAATGCAATTGTGTCAGTGATGTTTTTCAGTGATGATGAAGTTGGGAAATTGAATTGGAGAGGAAGCGAGTTTCCAACCACATTCACATACTGTCCATTGACTACAAAAGTGTTTCCAATTTGTGAAAATTCGCCATAGATAATGCCGTCTACTTTATTAGTGTAGGCAATAGCATGCGCACTTTCATTGTTTTGTGGAACAACATTAGTTGTTCGCACAGAAAAATTCTTGCTCTCAAGACTTCTTTTCAATTCAGCTTCAAAGTTATTTGCATAACTATTGTATGAGCTACTTAAATTGAATTTAAAATCTGATAACAGAATTGATTTTTCCGCAGCTTGCGCTAGATTTGCACTAACGCTAAAGAAAACTACGGCAATAAGCGTGAATAAATTCAAGCACTTATTTAGTTTCTTGTGAAAAATCATAAAGTTCTCCTGTTCTTAATTCAAGACTTTGTCCCATCATATTCGCTATCTTATGATTATGGGTTACAATTACTAGTGCGATATTATTATCACAATTTAAATTTAAAAGCAAATCGATAACTTGAGATCCGCTTTTTTCATCTAAACTTCCAGTTGGTTCGTCGGCAAGCAAAACTTTTGGCTTAAGTAAAATCGCTCTAGCTATTGCTACTCTTTGTTTTTCGCCGCCTGAGAGTGTTGTTGCCTTGTGTTCAAATCTGTGTTCTAGGCCAACTTTTACAAGCAAATCTTTTGCCCTATCGAGAGCTTCTTTATAAGGCATTCCAGAAATTAAAGCCTGCATGGCCACATTTTCAACTGTCGTAAACTCTGGTAATAAATGATGAAATTGAAAAATAAAGCCTAATTTCTTATTTCTAAAGTCTGCTTTTTCTTTTTCGTCATATTTTGTTAAATCTTTACCTAAAAAATGTAATTTTCCTTGAGTAGCAGTGTCTATTGTACCCATGATGTGTAGCAAAGTAGATTTTCCAGAACCAGATGCGCCTGTAAGAGCTATGCTTTGCCCAGAATACACTTTTAAATTGATATTTTTTAATATTTCTATTTCTTCGTTTTCTGTCTGTACTGTTTTAGAGAGATTTTCTATATCGTAGATTAATTCTTGCATATTTTTTCCTATTCATACCTCAAAGCTTTTGCTGGTTCTAAGGAGGCAGCCTTTTTTGATGGATAAACAGTTGCTAAAAAGCAAAGAAAAAGTGCTGAAAATACGATAATAGCAACATCAAATGGAAGAACTAAAACAGGCAAGGTGTCTGTTGGGTACACTCCCTTTGGAAGTTCAATAATTTCATAGGTTTTCAATATGTAACACAGAGATAAACCTAATATAGTTCCAATGCTTACACCTATAAAACCAATAATAGTGCCTTGTAAAATAAATATAGATCTTATAGTTTTCTTAGTTGCACCCATACTCATCAAGATGGCGATATCTTTTGTTTTTTCCATAACAAGCATAACAAGAGAAGTGATAATTGAAAAAGAGCCAACTAAAACTATCATAATAAGAACTAAGTACATGCCAATTTTTTCTAATTCTAAAGCGGCGAAAAGATTAGCATTCATACTTGTCCAATCTCTTGTATAGAATTGTACACCTAATTTTTCTTGTATTTTTTTTGCAATTTCTGGTGCTTTATAAGGATCTTCAAGAATAATTTCAACGCCTGAAATTCTTCCTCTTGGGATTTCAAGCAAGTCTTGTCCTGATTCTAAGCTCACAAAGGCAAGGTTAGCATCGTATTCATACATGCCAGTTTTAAAAATCCCAACTACTTTAAAAGTTGTGATTTTTGGCGTGAAACCACTTGCATTTGATTGTCCTGAGGGTGTGAGTAGATTTACTCTTGCACCAGAATAAAGGCCTAAATTACTGGCTAATTCATGTCCAACAATAATGCCTTGCGTCTTTGTTTCTTGTTTTAAATCAGCTATTTTGCCTTCTTGTAATTCTTGCAAAAGGGCTATTGGTTTCTTCGTTTGGCTTGCATCTATACCTCGTAAAACAAGGCCTTTGACGCCATTATTTGAAGAAAGCATGACTTCTGTATACAAAAATGGTTGTGCTGATTCCACTTCTTCAAGTGTATTAACTTTTTCAAGAATAGGCTCTAAGTCATCAAAATTTCTTAGATTATTTGACAAGAGCATAATATGAGAATTTGCACCAAGAACTTTTTCTCTAATGTCATGAGAAAAACCAGCATACACACTCATTGCAATAATCAAGGCAGCAACACCAAGTGCTACACTAGAAATCGAAAGTATGGAAATAAGCGAGATAAATGCTTGATTTGCTCTTGCTCGTATATATCTAGTCGCAATTCTAAGGGCAAAGCTCATAAGTCTTCCTTAATAAACGAAAATATGTGGCTATGCTTCAGGCTTAAGTAGTGGGAATAAAATAACTTCTCTAATGTTTGGAGAATCAGTTAAAAGCATAACCATTCTGTCTATTCCAAGTCCGCAGCCAGCAGCAGGCGGCATACCGTATTCTAAAGCTCTTAAATAATCTTCATCAAGCGGATGAGCTTCGTCATCACCAGCATTTTTCTGAGACATCTGATCTTCAAAGCGTAATCTTTGATCTATTGGATCGTTGAGCTCTGAAAAAGCATTACCCATTTCTCTTCCTGTGATGAAAAGTTCAAATCTGTCAGCAAGTTCTGGATTTGTGTTATTTCTTCTTGAAAGAGGTGAAATTTCAATAGGATAATGATAGATAAAGGTAGGTTGAATAAGTCTGTGTTCAACATCTAAATCAAAAACTTTTGCGTGCAATTTGCCTAAGCTTTCTGTATCTGTAGATTTTTCGCCACGCTCACGCACATATTTTCTCACAGCTTCTTTGTCGTTCAAAAATTCATCGCTATGTCCACCAAATTCTTTAAGAGAGTCGTAGAAAGTTATTCTTCTCCAAGAACCAGCAGTGAGATCAATTTCTGTACCTTGATAAGTAATTACTGTAGAATCACATACTTCAAGAGCAAGATAGGCATAAAGTTCTTCCACTAAGTCCATCAAGTCTTCAAAATTAGCATATGCCCAGTAAAATTCGCACATAGTAAATTCAGGATTGTGACGCGGTGAAACACCTTCATTTCTGAAATTTCTATTGATTTCAAAAACCTTTTCAAAACCACCAACAAGAAGTCTTTTTAAATAAAGTTCTGGTGCTATACGCATATAAAGTTGAATATCATAGGCATTGTGATGAGTTTCAAAAGGCCTTGCAGCAGCACCACCAGCAATAGATTGCAACATAGGTGTTTCAACTTCAATAAAGGCTTTATTTTCCATAAAGCGTCTAAATTCGCGCACAACTTTTGAACGTTTGCGGAAAATATCACGTGTTTTTGGATTGACTATTAAATCAACATAACGTTGACGATAACGAGTTTCAGTGTCTGTGAGTCCTGAGTGTTTTTCAGGCAAAGGTCTGAAAGATTTTGTAAGTAATTTTACTGTTGTACAGGAAAGAGTAAGCTCGCCTGTCTTTGTTCTAAACAAAGAACCTTCAACACCAACGATATCGCCAATGTCGAATTTTTTGAAATTTGAATAATCTTCTGCACCAAGTTTTTCTTTTTCAGCATAGCATTGCAATTTGCCTGTTTTATCTTGAATGGTAAAAAAAGTAACCTTACCAAAAGAACGATTACTTATAATACGGCCAGCAATAGCAAAACTTTCATCAATATCAACAAGTTCTTCAGCTGAAAGAGCTTCAAATTCAGCCCTTACGGTTGCAGTGTCGTCTTTTTTACGAAAGTCGTTCGGGAAGAGTGAAACACCTAAGTCAAGAAGATCACAAGACTTACTTACGCAGTTTTTGATAACTTCGTTGAGTTCATTGTTATTTGCTAAACTTTGTAGCATTGGCTGAAAATAGCTTACGTGTTCTGATTTAGATGCAAGCTTGATAGGCTTTGGTGTTGACGCTTCTTTTTGATTCACAAAAATGACTCCAGATTTTTTTAACGTGATTAGTTCTAATCAATATAGCTATTCTCTATTTTAGTCAACTCTTTAAGTGAGGCAAAAAAAGGATAATTTTCTTCTTGAATACTATGTAAAAGAATATAATGGATGAAAAAAAATATAAACTCTTGTTTTAAAAATGTTTTTTTAGTCTTTTTTCTGTTAAAAAATGCTTTTACTTTTTTTTTATTTTCATATATTCTTTAAATCAAACATATTTAAAAAAGGATGGCTTTATGACAACAAATTGGAAAGGTGTTATTGTTGCTGGCGGTTTAGGCAGTCGATTTGCTCCAATTACAAATGCAATAAACAAGCAATTGCTCCCAATTTATGATAAACCTCTTATCTATTATCCTTTGTCTATAATGATGCTTTCAGGTTTACGCGAAATTGCAATTGTAACTTCGCCACGAGACATTGAAGCTTTCAAACGCTTGCTTGGCGATGGTTCGCAATTTGGCTGTTTCTTTACTTATATTCTACAAGAAGAGCCTAAAGGTATTGCACATGCTCTTTCATGTGCAAGAGATTTTATCGAAGGAAGCAATGTTTGCCTCTTACTTGGCGACAATATTTTCTTTGGGCAAGGCATGGGAAGAATTGTCAATGCCTCTATGAAAAGACACGGCTGGGCGACTGTTTTTGGCTACCATGTTGCAAAACCACATCGTTTTGGTGTTGTAGATTTTGATAGCAATAGAAGAGTTATCTCTTTAGAAGAAAAGCCACAAAATCCAAAAACAAATTATGCTGTTACAGGTATGTATTTCTATGATAACAACGTCTTAGAATATATAGAACAGCTTAAACCTTCAAAAAGAAATGAATTAGAAATTACAGATTTAAATAAATTATATCTAGAAAATGGCAGATTAATGGTTGAAGTTTTAGGCCGTGGAACAGCATGGCTTGATATTTCTGATGCCGAATCCTTTATAGCAGCAAATACCTTTGTTCAATCTGTTGAAACAAGGCAAGGATTGAAAATTGCTTGTCTTGAGGAAATTGCATATAAAATGGGCTATATAGATTCAGAGCAATTAAAGAAATTAGGCGAAAGCTTAAAGCAAACTTCTTATTCAAAATACATACTTTCACTACTCAATTAGTGAGAATAAAAAAATACTACGCAGAATAAACTATTCTGCGTTTTCTTTGTAAAAAATGTTTTAAGGTAAAATTGTATGCAAAAAGTTGAAAAAAACAAAAAAGATATAGAATACTATAAAGAATGTGTGAAAAAATTTGTTGAGGGCAAGGTTTTAGTTATTGGCGATTTGATGCTCGACACTTATTTGATTGGCGATTCTACAAGAATTTCGCCAGAAGCCCCAATTCCTATAGTCAAAATAGAAGAAAGTAAGGAAATGCTTGGCGGAGCAGGCAATGTTGCCCGTTCTATAGTGGCTTTAAATGGCTCTGTTTCTATCTTTGGCGTGACTGGCGTCGACGATGAAGCCCTAAGAATGAAGAAACTTTTTTCAAAAGAAAACATCGCTTCGCATTTTTTATCTCTGCCAGACAGAGTGACAACAATTAAAACAAGAGTACTTGCACGTGGACAACAAATGCTGCGTATGGACAGGGAAACAAGCGATCCATTAGAAAAAAAGAGAAGAGAAGAATTTTTATACCTCTTAGAAAATGAATTGAAAAATTTCGATGTTGTGGTTATTTCTGATTATGCAAAAGGTTTGATAACTGAAGAACTTATGGACTATCTACGCTCTTTTAAAAATGCAAAAAACGAAAAATTAAAAATACTTGCGGATCCAAAACCAGAAAATAAAGATCTCTATAAAGAACTTTTCTTGCTCACACCAAATCAAAAAGAAACTTTTGAACTTTCACATAAAAAAGTGACTTCACTTGAAGAAGTGAAAGAAGCTGGACATTCTTTAAAGCAAGAATTAAAATTAAATAATATCCTCACAACCTTAGGGCCACAAGGTATGGCTTTGTTTTCAGAAAAAGAAAATAAAGAGGAAATTTGGCACATACCAACAACGGCACAGCAGGTTTTCGACGTGACAGGAGCAGGCGACACGGTTATAGCAACAATAGCTCTAGCTCTTTCTGTTGGCATAAACTTGTTAGACGCTTGCGTGCTTGCAAATTATGCAGCTGGTATTGTTGTGGGAAAAGTTGGCTCTGCTACAGCTTCTCAAGAAGAACTATTTCTTTCTATTGAACAAAATTTGATTTAATATATAAAAAATAGCTAGATAAGCATTTATTTTAATTGAGGAAAAACATGGATACAAAAGAAGATTTAACGAAGAATAAGCAAGAAAATACAAAGAATAGTGAAGAAAATTCTTCAACTTTTGTTTCTCAGCCTCCTCTTGATGAGCAAAATGATATTTTTGAAGTTGAAAATCTTCAAAATACTGAAAAAACTAAAACTACTATTAAAGCACTTGAAGAAAAAAATGAAAATCCTCAAAAAAAAGATGCAAGTGTAAATTTAGAAAATG
Organism: uncultured Desulfovibrionaceae bacterium; assembly: GCA_964368455.1. Classification (GTDB taxonomy): domain Bacteria; phylum Desulfobacterota; class Desulfovibrionia; order Desulfovibrionales; family Desulfovibrionaceae; genus CAYJAZ01. The sequence continues at coordinate 20,025 of CAYJAZ010000026.1, read as the reverse complement.
TTGAAAACGAAGAAAACCTTCAAGCACAAAGCAATAATGGCAAAGATAAAAAAATAGAAAACAATGTCGAAATTATTGAAGAAAATTCATTAGGCAATAGTCTTGCTATTCAAGAGCAAATGCCTACCAAAGAAGATGAAAATCTTTTACTCAATAAAAGTAAGGCATTACCTGCCTTTTTCTCTTCTTTTCTTCTTCTTTTCTTTCTTGTTCTTTATTTATTTCCAATGCTTATAAATCAAAGAGCACTTTTCCCTTTTGAAGCTGATTATAATTCCGTTTTAGCTTATATGCTTGAAAGTAAAGAATATTTTGTTCCTGCTTTTGCTGAAAATTTATACGCAAAAATCTTTGTCTTGCCAATGCTCTTTCTTGCTGGCCTTGATATCTATTTGCCAGCAAGTCTGCAAGATTACAATATCTATTTCATATCTTTAGCTTTTTCCTTTCTTTTATTTATTTTTTCAACTTTTTGTTTAGGCTTAACTTTCAAATTAAAAAAAGAAGAATTTTTCACTGCTCTCTGCATAAATTATACTACAATACTTGTTCTTGTCTTTTCACAATTTGTGCAATTTGACTTTCTTTTTGCAGCCTTTATCAATTTCTCTCTACTCTTTTTCTTTAAAGCATGGATGAAAGAAAGTGCTTTTTTCTCTATGTTTTTTGCCTTTATTTTTATGACTTTAGCCCTTTTTACTCAAGGTATGCTTGCCTTTGCTTTACCTTTGTGTACAGGCATTATTTTCCTTACTTTAAGGCTTGATTTAAAAAGAATTTTCAAAAATGACGCACTTTTACCTTTCACCCTTTTCTTAATACTTTTAGGTTCATTTTATATGTATCTCTACTATCAAGAAGACGGTGGCTACACAAAGGCTCTTTTTGAAATGTCATTTCTAAATGCTCCTTTAACTTCTTGGTTTAACTTCAAAAAAGAATACATATTTATTCCTTTTGTCTTATTTCCTTTTATCTTTTTACCATTTTTTGCCAATTACAAAGAAAGTTTCTTGCAAAATATAGTGAAAAAAAGAAAGAAATACCATTTATTGAGAGCAAAAACTATAAGAAACATAAAATCTTCTCAGCTCACTTTAAAAGAATTGAAAGATTTATATTTAGCTACTTCTTCAAAAGACGATGATTTACATCTAGAAATTGTAAATATAAATAACATAATAGCCCAAGAAAATAGTCTTGAAAGTGAAAAAGAAAATTCTACATCTGTTGAAAATTCGCATATTTCTGATTTTGATGAAAAAAAACTAAGAAATAGTATAGAAAAAAAGCTTTATACACAAAGTGTTCAAGCCTGTTCTTCTTTCTTTATGTTGATTTTCTTTATAGTATTTGCCTTTTTCTTTCTTGCCCTCCCCCACAGTGAACTTTCACAATTACTCATTGTCTTACCACTATTTTCTTTATTTTTAGCAAAAGTTTTTGTGCAATCTTCAAGAAGATTACAAAGATATTTCTTTGTATTCTTAGGCCTTTGCTTTTTATTACTTGCCCTTGTCTTTGTAACTATCTTTATGTTGCCGCAGATTCAAAATGTCTACCCACATATAATTTCATTTATCCCCACTTCTTATCTTGCTGTATTAAAACAAGTTCCACATCTTTCTGTACTCACACTTTTCTTCACTCTACTTGCTTTATTTTTATTTGTTTTTTCACGCATGCAAGCACAGAAATTACTCTTTATTCTTGTATTCTTCATGCTCATGATACATCTTTTTATTCATTATTTTCTCTTTGAGAGTATTGGATTATATATGTATACATTATAAAGAAATATATTCTAAGTAAAAGTAAAACTTGATTTTTTAATATGTGTACAGTATAAATAAATTTAGTATGTACTGTGATTTTTCTTTGATAAATAAATTATGGCGGTGACTAATGGAAACTCTTATATTCCCCCTTGCTCTTATTCTTACCTATTTTTCAGGCTCTATACCTTCTGGTGTGATTATAGCAAAGCTTGCAAAAGGTATAGATCCACGTACAGCTGGTTCAAATAACCCCGGCTCAACAAATGTTGCAAGACTTTGCGGCTTTAAATATGGCGTAATGACCTTAATATGTGATATATTAAAAGGTTTTCTCCCTGTTTATATAGGAACACTTTATTTTGAATCACCCTATATGCTTTCTGTCATAGCTTTTATGGCTATTTTTGGACATCTTAAATCTTTCTTTTTAAAATTTGAAGGTGGAAAAGGCGTTGCAACCTTAGTTGGTTCACTCTTACCTCTTGTTTTTCTTCCACTTCTTGCTTCTGCCCTCATTTGTATACTTGTCATTCTGCGTTCAGGTTTTGTTTCCTTAGGTGCACTTATAATGGCTTTACTCTTGCCTTTTTTCTGTCTACTTTTTGGATATTTTACTTATATTCCACTTTCTTTTGCGATTTTCTTAGTGATTTATTGGACGCATAGGCAAAATATTGTACGCCTAGCAAAGAATGAAGAAAAGCCTTTTAGAAAGTCAAAATTCGAGCAACAAACTAATTAATAAAGGTTTTTTTATGCCAATAGTGTTAATTGTAGATGATGATAACAGCCACCGCACAATGCTCACCACACTCATCAGCGGATGGGGTTACGATATAGCCGAAGCAAACGATGGAAAAGTTGCTATAGAAATGGTAAAAAAACAAAGTTATGACCTTGTTTTAAGCGATGTGCGTATGGCAGAAGTCGATGGCATTACCATGCTTGAACAAATTCATATCTACAATCCAGCCATTCCCGTCATCATCATGACAGCATGGTCTAGTGAAGATAAAGCAATGCAAGCCCTACAATTTGGCGCTGCCGACTATCTCACAAAACCACTAGATTTCGACGTCTTGCGTTTTGCCCTACACAAATTAATACAAAACCAAGAGCAAAATGAAAATTCAAAACAAAAAAATACAATTGAATTAGGAAAAAGTCCATCCATTAAAGAACTTTGCGAAATGATAGCCTTAGTCGCACCAACTGAAGCCAATATCCTTATCACAGGCGAGTCAGGTACAGGTAAGGAAGTTGTTGCAAAAAAAGTGCAAGAGCATAGTTTAAGAAAAGACGCACCATTTATCACAGTCAACTGTGCAGCTTTGCCTGAAAATCTTCTTGAATCTGAACTCTTCGGACATGAAAAAGGTGCTTTCACAGGTGCAGATAAAGCAAGAGACGGCCGCTTCCTACAAGCTGATAAAGGCACAGTATTCCTCGATGAAATCGGCGAAATGCCACTGGCACTACAAGCAAAACTTTTACGCTTCCTGCAAGAAGGCGAAATTCAAAAACTTGGTTCCGATAAAATATTAAAAACCGATGTAAGAATCATCGCCGCAACAAATAGAGAATTACTCGAAGAAGTAAAGCAAAATAAATTCCGTGAGGATCTCTATTATAGACTAAATGTAATAGCCTTGCATATTGCCCCTTTGCGTGAAAGATTAGAAGATATCCCCTACCTCGCAGAACTCTTTTTAGATAAATACAGTAAGGCAAATAGAAAACAAATCAACGGTTTCACAGCACAAAGTATGCACGCCCTTTTAAAATATCCATGGAAAGGTAATGTGCGTGAACTAGAAAACGCTATAGAAAGAGCTGTAATCCTCAATCCAGGCGATGTCCTACAATTAAAATCACTGCCACTCACTATTCAGCAATTCATAGAGCAACACGAAAATCCTGAATTAATATACTCTTCCTCAGCACCATTTTCTCTAGATAGTATGGAAAAAGAACTTATCCTAAAAACTCTACAAGAAACTAACGATAACAAAAGCGAAACCGCAAGAAGATTAGGAATCACAAGAGCTACCCTGCATAATAAAATCAAGAAATACAGTCTATAAAACTTTTTTTGTCTCCGACGGCCAAAGGAAATAATTTCCTTTGGAAACCTTGATATGCAAGGTGAGTGCGTAGAGGGTTGGCTAAAGAAGAATAGTTATTTTTTTTATTTGCGAAAAAGTTTTAAAGTTTTAGTGCTACGCACTAAAACATTAAATACTGTTTCGCTTTAAAATAGCGTGTTCAGAACTTCTCATAAAATAAGTTGCCATTTGTCACTACGTTCCAAATGTGAGCTCTTTGTTTTAAAGGCATGGATTGCCACGTCATTCACTTTGTTCATTCCTCGCAATGACGAGTCTATACTGCTTTTTTAATGGGATAAATATTTCTGTAATATTATTAAACATTAATACCTTCACACATTTGGAACGCAGTGACAAATGGAAAATTGCTTGTAATTAAAGTCATTTCTCCCCTATTTTAAAGCGAAACAGTATTTAAGCGAAGCTTAAAACTTTTTCGCAAATAAAAAAATAAATGAAATTCCAATCACTACCCTACGCACTCACCTTGCAAATTGGGGTTTGCAAAGGGGTTCAACTCCTTTGCCCGTCGGAGACAAAAAAAAGCGTCGCAGACATAAAAAACAAACAATTACTCACTTTCTGGATGTGCTTTATTGTATACTTCTATGAGGTGCTTGAGGTTGAGGTGCGTGTACATTTGTGTTGTTGCTATGCGTGCATGGCCGAGTAGTTCTTGTACTGTTCGCAGATCTAGTCCTGATTCTAAGAGATGCGTGGCGTAGGCGTGCCTGAAGGAGTGTGCACTGAGATGCGGCGTTCCTACTTGTTTTTGCATTTTATCTATGATTCTAAGGGCTTCTCTACGGTTTAATCTTTTTGCTCTTACACCTATGAAAAGTGCTTGCTGATAGGCGGTGAGAAATTGTGTATTATCTGTGTTTAATATGCTTTGATAGTGCTTGAGCCATTTTGTGATTGCGTCTATGGATTTTGACGTGAGTGGGACAATACGTTGTTTATTTCCTTTTCCTAAGACGATGATGTGTGCTTTTTGCTCGGAGAAATCTTGAATATTGAGGGCTAATGCTTCTGATATTCTAAGTCCTGAACCGTAGAGTAGTTCAAGCAGGGCTATATCTCTGTTTATGATTGCGATTTTCTTTGCGTCTAGTGTTTTTTCTTTTTGTATGTTTTGATTTTCGTCTAATATGTGTATTACTTGCTCTTTACTTGGCACATTTGGATGAAACTTTGCTTGTTTTGGATTTTTGATATTTGCGAGTGGCGAGAGTTTTATATATTCTTTACGCGTGCAATAGTTGAAATATGCTCTAAGAGAGGATAATTTTCTTGAAACGCTGGTTTTTGAATATTTGTTTGTATGTAGATAGGCAAGATAATTTTGCACATCTTTTTTTGTGATATTTTCTGGCTGGTTGATATCTTTTTGGTATTCTTCACGCATGAAAGTTGCAAAATCGTCTAAATCTGTGGAATATGCTTTGAGTGTGGCTTCTGCCATATTTTTTTGTGTACCTAACCAGAGGAAGAAGACTTCACTTTTTGTAGGCATGCTGAATTCATTACTTTTATTTGCCATTATAATTCTCATTGAGGCTGAAGAAAGCCCCTTCAAATCTTTGCACTCGATTTTCTAATTCTAATTGCACTATTGCAACTGTGATTTCGTGTACAGAACATTCTAATTCACTGCATATTTCTTCTATGTGCATTTTTTTTCCGTGTAGGAGGGCGAGTATTTGATATTCAATGGATTGCACATCGTATGCATCTATGTAGGATGCTTTTTTCTTTTGCACTTTTATTTTTTCTTTTTCTTTCGTGAGGTTGACTTCGTCTATCACATTTTTTGAAACATTGTTGAGAAATATTTCGTGTGCGGAATTATTTTTTATAGATTCTTCAACTTTATTAGCTACTTCTGCTTTGAGAAGTGGTAAGAGATCTTCAAGTATATCTTCGACTCTGAAGACAGATTTTGCACCTTGTCTTATGAGATCCTGACATCCTAATGAAAATTTAGATCCCATTGCGCCTGGAATTGCGTAGACATTTCTGCCTTGTTCATTTGCTAATCTTGCGGTGATGAGGCTACCGCTTTTGAGATCTGCTTCGACAACGATAACGCCAAGACACAGACCGCTGATAATTCTATTTCGTATAGGAAATTGTGAAGAATCTGGGGGAATTGAGGGAGCAAATTCACTGACGAGCAAACCTTTTTCTTTGAGTGAAAGGTAGATATCGTTATTTCTTGATGGATAGATAACGTCTATACCGGATCCAAGCACGCCAATACTTGAACCGATTGCGTTGAGAGCTCCGCAATGTGCGGCTCTATCGATTCCGCGAGCCATACCTGAAACAACCGTGATACCAGAAGATGAGAGTGCTTTTGCAAGGTAGGTGGCTTCGTTTTGCCCTAGATCAGAACATTCACGTGAACCAATGATAGCGATACAAGTATTTTTGAGTAAGTCGGTATTACCTATGCAGTAGAAAAATGGTGGTGCATCTGGAATTTCTTTTAGTCTTTGTGGATAGATAGGATCTGTCCAAAGTATGATTTTTGCTTGAACATCTTTTGCATTCTCCCATTCACGTCTTGAAAGTGGACGCCAAAGATGCTCTTGTACGGCATTTGCTTTTTGTCCCAAGCCAACTTTATTCCATTCTGATAGCGAATGAAGGGCTGTATAAGCGGAAGAAAAATAATTCATGAGTTTGCAAATAGAACGTGCCCCAAGACCTTGCGTATTTTTTAAAGCAAGGCAAGCAAGAAATTCCTTTCTTCCATCTTCGTCAAGATTGTCTAATGCACTTATTGAAGTTGTGTTTTTCTTCATATATTCCTTTCTATCAAGTCTGTTAACTTTAGTAGAGGATCATGCTTTTTAAATTTTAGCTTAAAAACTCATGCATTTCAAGCAAAAGAAATGAAGTGCCTTTTTTTAAATTAAATAAAAAAACTTTTCCGCTTTCTTAAAAAAAGACGAAAAAGTTTTTATAGATGCTTTATTTATTTAGAAAACAGTTTTATCTTTTACACCAAGTAAATTGTTTTCAATAAGTTTTTCAGCTATTTGCACAGCATTAAGTGCAGCACCTTTTCTGATATTATCGCCTACAACCCACATATTGATCGCATTTTGTGCAGACTCATCTTCACGTATACGTCCAACAAAGACAGCGTCTTCGCCAGCGGCATCAATAGGCATTGGGTACATTTTTTCGTGTGGATTATCGTAAACTTTCACACCATCTGCTTGAGCAAGAAGTCCACGAACTTCTCTTGCAGTTAATTTTCTTTCTGTTTGCACATTTATAGATTCGCTATGGCCATAAAACACAGGTACACGCACAGCTGTTGGGCTTACACCTATGCTGTCATCTTCTAATATCTTTCTGGTTTCATTTACCATTTTCATTTCTTCTTTAGTATAATCATTTTCTAAGAAGACATCGATATGTGGCAAACAGTTGAAAGCAATTTGGTATGGATAGACATTGCTTTCAATTTCTTTCATGGAATATATTTGCTTGATTTGATTTTCTAATTCTTCGATAGCTGCTTTACCTGTGCCTGAAACAGCTTGGTATGTGGAAACCACGATACGTGTGATTCTTGCTGCATCATGAATTGGTTTTAAAGCTACAAGCATTTGAATTGTAGAACAATTTGGATTAGCGATGATTCCATTATGCTTTTCTAATGCCTGTGCGTTTACTTCTGGAATAACAAGTGGGCATCTATCGTCCATTCTCCAATGTGATGAATTATCCACAACCACGCAACCAGAACGGGCTGCAAAAGGAGCGAATTTTTCAGAAGTTGATCCACCAGCTGAAAAGATTGCAATATCAACGTCTTCGAAGCTGTTTTCTTTAAGTTCTTCAACCACAATTTCTTTGCCCATAAATTCAACTTTCGAACCAGCAGAACGAGCTGAAGCCAAAGCTTTAATTTCTGTAAGTGGAAAATTCCTTTCTTCTAAGGTTTTAAGCATTTCACGCCCTACAACACCTGTAGCACCGACAACAGCAACACATAATCTTGACATTTCAAAACTCCTAAAAATAATGCGAAGAAATTCTTCAAGAAAATCTTATGTTGCTTTGCTTCAAGTGTCAAGTTTTGAAAGGCTCTATTTTTCTCTTTTTATGGGCTTTAGAGGATATTTTATGCTTTTTATTTTTCTAAAAATAGAGGAGGCAAAATTTGAAGATCTGAAACATGCTTTGATGCGTCCTTACCTTTAAATTGTGCTAACATCATTACAAAAATCGCATTTGAAGAAATGTCGTTTTTTTTGTGCACATATTGCATTTTTTTGAGCACAAAATTCTCTTTATTAAGAGCTAAAAAAGCATCTTCTATTCTTTGAGGTATTGTTATAAAAGACAAAAAGCCTCTTTCTTTAAGAAAATAGCGTGCGGCTTGAAAAAAATGTACATAACTTTGCTTGTTGCCAAATAATGCTTTTCTCTTCATTTCTTCTTTAGGCAATTTTCCTTGAGATTCTAAATACCAAGGTGGGTTTGTCACTACTAATTCACAAGAATTTTTCGCTGCAATGACTTTTGCATTTTTTGTTGTTTTGATTTCTCTAATATCTTCGTTTATAAGATTTATTCTATTTTCACATAAATATAAATGTGCGTTTTGACTTGCAGTTTCTAAAAGTTCGGAGTCAAAATCTATAGCAATGGCTTGCAAATCTTGATTTTTTTTTAATAATTCTAAGGCAATAATACCGCAACCAGTGCCTAAGTCTGCAAATTGTTGCACTTTATCTAAAGGAGTAAATTCTGCTAATAAAAGAGCATCGCTAGAAAATTTATGCGAATCTTTATGCTGAAATAAATTATTCATAGAAGCTTCTCCTCATTTTATTTTATTCTTTTAAAAAACATATTTAACTCAGCAGTGCAAGAAAAACTTCCTGCATTTATCCGACAATTTCCTTTATAAAAAATATATTTAAAATCTATAAAAACTAAATTTTTAGAAAGATATTCTAGTTTTAATTTAAAAAAATATCATTAAAGTGCCTATAAGCTACTATTGCAATAGATTTTTTTTAGTGCTATAAGAATGAAAGTAGAGAAAAATATAGAGGATGAAATATGCAAATCGTTTGCCCAAATTGTCAATTCAAAAGAAAAATCCATGCATCGCAAATGCCTGCAAATACTACGCATGCAACTTGCCCTAAATGTTCTGAAAGATTTACTATTGCTCAAAATGTAGACGATAATGATATAATTCCAAACAATTATAATGATGTTCATCAAAATTCTGCAAAAGACCATGATGACAGCTATACTAGCAGACAAAATGAAGATCATAGGCAAGAGAAAAATGACAAAGAAGATCAAGATGAACTTCGTCAAAGAGCCCATGCTTCCTATAAAGAAGAATACGAAAGATTAAATAAAAAAATCAATAAAGCACTTCAAATTGATGAACTTGATCAAAATGGTCAAAACATTCAATATATTACAATGGTTCCATGGGAAATGCCTGGCAATCAAATTTCTTTATTTAAAAAATTCTCACTCACTTTAACAAGAATTCTCACTTCTGCACCTTTGTTTTTTGCAACTATGCTCAAAAATTATCCCATGCAAAAAGCACTTCTTTTTTATGTTATTATTGGCTTGATACAATTTATTGCAAAGATGCTTGTATTTCAATTTTCTGCTGCTGATTTAGTTTCGGACACGCCTGAAATTCAAGCTTTTTATGATGTTTTAAAAGATCCAAACACTATCTTAATTGGACTTGCGATCTCGCCTGCAATCTTAGTTGCACAAGCTCTTATAGTGAGTCTTATCCTCTTTCTTACTGTAAAAATAATACAGCCACAATCCGCACATTTTCCACTTATAGTTCGCATCGTCTGCTATTGTTCTGCAGTTGGAATAGTGAGCATTGTACCTGTAATAGGTGATTTTATCTATATTCCTTGGATGATATTTAATTTCATTCTAGCATGCCGATATGCTTTACATATGTCTGTAATAAAGGCCTCACTCACAGTTCTTGCCTTTGCTCTTTTTTCCTTTGGACTTTTACTTACCATTCTACCAATTTTTTAAAAAACCCTAGAAAAACAATTGCTTAATTTGCTTATTTGTTTTATTTTAAATAAAGACATTTTTCGACTATCGCTCTGTATTAGTTGTACACTTATTATATAAAGATCACAGTATGGAAATAGAAGTTGAACTTTCCGACGGCAAACAATATTATTGCCATATAAAGGAAAGTAAAAGAGCCAAAAGCGTATTTTTAGAACGCTCTGCAACAGGTGAACTCACTCTTATAGTGCCTCACGCTCTTTCGTTGAACAAAAAAACCATTGAAAATATTCTTCTTAAAAATGAAAATTGGATTTTTAAAACACAAAAAGAAGAACTTATTCTACCTGACAAAATTTCCTTACCTGCTCTAGAAGAAGATTGGTTTTTAGAATGCACCGCAAGCGGACGTCAAAAACCTAGATATTCACTCAATACTGAAAAAAATACTCTTATGCTCGAAGGCATTGCTTCTTTAGAAGAAGCTGCTTTACTTGTGCATAAATTTCTTCTTTTTAAAGCAAATACTTTTCTTCCACAAAGATTAGAGCATTGCTACAAACACTATAACTTTAAACCACAAAACGAAAGCTTAAAAATTTCAGTTCTCAAATCTCGTTGGGGTTCTTATTCCTCAAAAAATGTCCTCACTCTTAATGCAAGATTACTCTATTTACCTATTAACCTTATAGATTATATAATTGTTCACGAGCTTTGCCATATAGTTCATTTAAACCATAGCAAAGATTTTTATGCTCTCTTAGAAAAAAATATTCCTGATTATAAAATTTGTGAACAAAAGATAAAAAATTATGCTCTTTCGCCATTTTTATGGCTCTAGTTCAACAAAGATTATATTGAAACAAAACTTTTGCGTAAATAAAATATAGACAAAATTCTGCTAATCTGCTAAAGTCTATGAAATACCAATGCTTTATAAAGAGGTTTTATGCTAGAGATTACCGCAACAGAACACTTACTCCATAGCCAACAACTCTGGTCACCGCAGGCTACAGGTGAATTAACCTCTTTAATGCATGATCTTGTGGTTTCTGCAAAAATTATTAATAGACAAGTAAATCAAGCCGGTTTAGTCGACGTTCTTGGTGGAACAGGCGAAGTTAATGTACAGGGTGAAAATGTGCAAAAACTTGATGAATTTGCAAATACAGTTCTTTTATACCGTATGCAACGCTCTGGCACTCTCTATGCTATTGGTTCAGAAGAAGAAGAAAATATAGTGCTTTGCCCTCAAGAAACAAGGGGTTCCTACTTACTTTTCTTTGATCCTCTTGACGGCTCTTCAAATATTGATGTCAATGTTTCTATAGGAACAATTTTTTCTATTTACAAAAAAAGAGAGCATCTACCTGCAAATCTCTCACAAGAAGAACTTCTTGCTGAAGGCGTTGAACAGGTTTGTGCTGGTTATTTTCTTTATGGCCCTTCTGCAATGATGGTTTATACCACAGGGCATGGAGTGCATGGCTTCACTCTTGATCCAAGTATTGGCGAATTTTTACTCTCGCACGAAGATATACAATTACCAAATTGTGGCATTTATTATTCTGTAAACACAGCAAATGAATGTATTTGGGATGAAAATACAAAAGAAGCAGTTGAGCTATTTAAACAAAAAAATGATGAAGGCAATAACTATTCTATGCGTTATGTTGGCTCGCTTGTTGCCGATTTTCATAGAACCTTGCTCAAAGGCGGCATCTTCCTCTATCCAAGAGACATTAAAAAACCTGAAGGCAAATTACGCTTGGTATACGAAGCCGCTCCTCTAGCATTTTTAGCAGAACAAGCCGGCGGCAAGGCAACTGACGGCACAAAAAGAATTTTAGAAATAAAGCCAGAAACTGTACATTCAAGAACTCCTCTTATAATCGGTTCTGCTTCTGAAGTAGATAAAGTTGCAAAAATACTTGCTAAACCAGCAAAAAAAGCTTCTAAACAAACAAATCAAAAATAAATAAAATATAAAAAAAAGGCCTTTATTTGAAGTAAAGGCCTTTATTTTATTAGTATAGCTAAGATTATTTATTTCTCGATTTTTGTAAATTCTTTGTTTCCACTGTATTTACAAGCAATTGAGCAATTGTCATTGGCCCTAATCCTCTTGGAACTGGTGTCATAGCTGAAACAATGTCTTTCACATCTTCAAAATCGACATCACCACAAAGGCCATCTTCTGTTCTGTTGATACCAACATCAAGAATAACAGCTCCTTTTTTTACAAAATCTTTAGTGACAAATTTTGGCTTTCCAATTGCAGCAACAATAATATCTGCTTGTTTACACACTTCTTTAAGATTTTGTGTTTTTGAATGGCAATGAGTGACAGTTGCGTCGGCTGCTGTCATCATAACAGCAACAGGCTTACCAACTAAATTTGAACGGCCAAGCACTACAACATTCTTGCCAGCAGGAGAAATATTATATTCTTCTAAAATTGTCATGCAACCAGATGGAGTGCAAGGACGAAGGCCAGGCAAGCCAATAGCAAGTCTGCCTTGATTTTCTGGATGTAAACCATCAACATCTTTAAGAGGATCAATAATTTCAAGACAAGCTTGAGAATCAAGATGCTTAGGAAGAGGAAGCTGTAAAAGAATTCCATCCACTTCATTATCTTTATTGAGCTTTTCTATTAAATTCATCACTTCTTCTTGTGTGGACTCAGCACTCAATTTATAAGTGGTTGACTTAATTCCGCAATATTCACATGCTTTTTCTTTATTGCGAACATACACTTGAGAAGCTGGATCTTCGCCCACTAAAACAACAACTAAATGCGGTTGCTCTACTTCTTTGCTTTCAATCATTTTTTTAAGTCTATCTTTCACTTTTTGTGAAGTAAGGATGCCGTCTAGAAGAATCATAGTAACCTCTTTCTATTATTTTTGAAAAGTTTATATGCAAACTTACATATCTTTATAAGAATGTCAAAGTTATTTTTTTTCTTATATTTTATATGTTTAGCAAAATACTAATAAATTAGTTCATTTTTTTAGTGGCTTGCATTGCATAAAATTATAATTGCTCAGCTAGACATAATAATAGGAATCATTTATGATAAGAACTAAGCTCAAAGTATAAAAAGGAGAATGATTATGGAAAATGAAAAACAAAAATCAAAAAGCATTTCAGTTTTTACTTTAGCTATGATAAATGTTGCTGCAATTGTGAGCTTAAGAGGTTTACCCTCTGAAGCAGTTTATGGTTTAAGCTCAATTTTTTATTATCTTTTTGCTGCTTTTTTCTTCTTGATTCCTGTTGCTCTTGTTTCTGCTGAAATGGCAACCTCATGGACGGAAAAAGGCGGAGTTTTCCGCTGGGTAGGCGAAGCTTTTGGTGGTGCATGGGGCTTTGTTGCTATCTTTTTACAATGGATACAAAACACTATTTGGTTTCCAACCGTACTCACTTTTGCCGCTGTTTCTCTAGCTTTTATAGGAACGGACTTAGCCTTTGACACAAAACTTGCTGCAAATCCCAAATATACTTTAGCTATAGTTTTGTCAGTTTATTGGTTTGCCACTTTATTGAATTTTCGTGGCGCAAATTTTTCTGGTGCGATCAGCAAATGGGGAGTAATTATAGGAACTCTCATACCAGGTGTTTTACTCATAATTTTTTCACTTGCCTATTTATTTTCTGGCAATGTCATACATCTTGATTTTTCTACTTCACAGCTTATTCCTGATATTTCAAATTTCAACACTCTTTCTTTAGCCGTCAGTATTTTCTTATTTTATGCGGGCATGGAGATGAGTTCTGTGCATGTAAAAGAAGTTGCAAATCCTCAAAAAGATTATCCAAAAGCAATATTTCTTTCTTCAATACTCACAGTCCTACTCTTTGTTTTTGGCACTTTAGCCATAGCTATAATCATTCCACAAAAAGATATAAATCTCACACAAAGCCTTCTTATTACATACGATCTTTTATTTAAAACCTTTGATATGGAATGGCTTGCTTCCTTTATAGCCGCTTGTTTAGCTTTTGGCGTGTTTGGGCAGGTTTCAACATGGATAGCAGGACCAAGTAAGGGAATTCTGACTGTAGGAAAAGCTGGTTATCTACCTTTAATCTTACAAAAAACAAATAAATACGGAGTGCAAGTTAATATCTTACTCTTGCAAGGTGCTATTGTGACTTTTCTTGCAATAATGTTTGTCTTATTACCCTCTGTTCAAGCGGCTTATCAAATTTTATCTGCCCTCACAATAACTCTTTATCTCATCATGTATATGCTTATGTTTGCAGCCTTCATTAAATTACGTTTTTCACAGCCGCAAGTACAAAGATTTTTTAAAGTTCCCTTCGGTATTTTTGGCATGTGGCTTTTTGGTGGATTAGGTTTTTGTGCTTCTGCTCTCGCCTTTTTCTTCGCTTTTTTCCCACCGTCTCAAATTTCAGTTGGCTCGCCAATACTTTGGGTGCTTTTACTCATACTTGGAAATGCTATAGGCCTTTTTATTCCATTAACCATTTATAAAAAGAGAAAAGAACATTGGAAAAGTAAAGAAGCTTCAGATTTTGCGCCTTTTTCACATGAAATAAATACTATAAAATAAAGGAAGGATAGAAAAATGACAAAAGCAAATTCAAATGACGACATTTTTGCAAGAATAGAGTTAGCAAAATCTTTACCAAAAGACCAAATTCCGCATGAAGAATCTTCTGCTAGAGCAGTATTTCAAGCAATACATGACGAACTAATGCTTGATGGCAATGCAAGGCAAAACCTTGCTACTTTCTGCCAAACATGGTTAGAGCCAGAAATTCATACACTTATGAATCAAAGCATAGACAAGAATATGATTGATAAAGACGAATATCCGCAAACAGCTGAAATAGAACAAAGATGTGTACAGATGCTCGCGCAATTATGGAATGCACCAAATCCAAGCACGACAATAGGCTGTTCAACAGTAGGTTCAAGTGAAGCAGCCATGCTTGGAGGTTTAGCAGCAAAATGGCGTTGGCGTGAAAAAAGAAAAAAAGAAAATAAGCCTTACGATAAGCCAAATCTTGTCACTGGCCCAGTGCAAATTTGCTGGCATAAATTTTGTCGCTATTGGGATGTAGAACATAGAGAAATACCAATGGACAAAGACAGATTAATCATGACTGCCGAAGAAGCATTAAAATACGTAGACGAAAACACAATTGCTGTTGTGCCTACACTTGGTGTGACCTATACAGGACAATACGAACCAGTTGAACAACTTTCAAAAGCCTTAGATAATTTAGAAAAAGAAAAAGGATTAGACATTCCTATACATGTCGACGCTGCTTCTGGCGGTTTTTTAGCTCCCTTTATACATCCGGATTTAATGTGGGATTTTCGCCTCAAGAGGGTGAAATCTATAAATGCATCAGGGCATAAATACGGCCTTGCACCTCTTGGTGTTGGTTGGGTTGTATGGCGAGAAGATGCTGATTTAGCAGAAGATTTAAGATTTAACGTCAATTACCTTGGTGGCAGTCTTCCTACAATTGCATTAAATTTTTCTCGTCCAGCAGGCCAAGTTATAGTGCAATACTATAATTTTCTCAGACTTGGTAAGGAAGGATATAAAAAAATTCAGCAATCTTCTTATGATGTTGCCGCTTATTTAGCTGAAGAAATAAGAAAATTAGAAATTTTTGACATTCTTTTTGACGGCAAAGATGGTATCCCTGCCCTACTTTTCTCTTTAAAAAGTCAAGAACATGCCTTTAATCTCTATTCTTTGTCCGAACACATGCGTTCTAGAGGTTGGCTTATACCAGCTTATTCCATGCCTGAAAATAGAACAGATTTAGTTGTTATGCGTGTCATGGTAAAGCATGGCTTTAGTATGGATATGGCAAGCTTAATGATAAAGGATTTAAAAAATGCCCTAGAATTAGTGAAGCATAAAACACAAGATTATAAAGCAAATAATCATTCAGGTAAATAATTTTTTTTTCATACTCTCCTAATCCCCTAAATGGCCATCTTCATACCGTGGCCAAGCTAGATCAAAGGCTTTATTTATACCCTCTAAGGCCTTTGATCTTTCTTTTTTTACTATTTCTTATTATTTCAAACACTTTTACAATAGCGCATAGAGTTTTATTCTATTTTTATTTGCTATATTTAAATAGACAAAAAAGACTTTTTATTGTATAATTTTGCAGTTATTGATTGAACAGGTTCAAATTTTATTATATAGCTTTAATAGTAAAGTAAAAGGTTTTTATGCTAAACTTCTGGAAAAATTGGTTATTAAATTCTTCGATCAAAAAGAAGTTTTTCCCATCACTAGTTATTCTTTTGATGCTTGTACTTTTTTTTGCTATAATATCCACATATTCTATTTATAAAGTTGATAAGCAATCACATAAAATTTATACAGAAAACTTTACAAACCTAGAAATGCTCAACAATCTTGTGCAAAAAATGTATGTTTGCCGTGTGCTTGGGCGTGATATCCTTTTTGAACCAAACACTGCTACACGTTCTGATATGTATATTAAATATATCATTGCTTTTGATAATTTAGATCAAGCTATGATAAATTATTCAAAAAGAATCAGTGGTAAAAAGCTTGATGAATTCAATCTTATTATTGAGAAAAAAGATAAATATAAAGAAAGCATGATTTTATCTGCCCAAATACATATGAAAGGAGGCAATTTTGATGACGCTCTTGAAGCCTTACAAGTTGTCACACCTATAGCACAAACTTTCTTCTCTAAAATTGAAGATTATATTACAGAAGAAGAAGCCCTCATGCAACAAGTGCTTACAGAAAATGAAGAAAGCTCTAAACAAGTTTTCCAGTTTGTGCTTTCAACTTCTATTTTTGTCTTTCTTGCCATATTTCTTGTCGTCAATTATGGTGTTAATGTTTTTTATAAACATCTTAACGAACTTTCAGCTTCTATCCAAAAAATTTCTGATACTGGCAATATGAATATGAATATTCCAAGTAAATTTTTTACAAAGGACGAACTTGGGCAAATCGTTACAGTTGTTGATAAATTAAAAAATATGCTTCAAGACCTTTCTTTCAAAGACAAACTCACAAATGGCTATAATGCCACAGCCTATTATTCTGAATTATATAACTATTTTGAAAATGTAGCAAATGCACATACCTATAAAAAATTCACTCTTGTCATCTTTGATATGAACAACCTTAAAACAATCAACGATTCTTTAGGGCATATTTCAGGCGATAAAGCTATCTTTACGGCTCATAGTATCTTGCTTGACTCTTTTTCTAAGTATGGCAAAATCTTTAGAGTTGGCGGCGATGAATTTGTTTCAATTCTACAAACAACAGATAGCCAAAGTGTAGAAAATGCTATCAAGAATATGAACGAAGAAATAGCTAAAGCAAATAAAGTCAATAGTTTCAAATTTGGTATTGCTTGTGCCTACGGCATTTTTGAAGGCAGATCAAGAATTCAATTTAATGATTTTTATGAACAAATTGATAAGAAAATGTATGAAAACAAAGCTAGTATCAAACAAAATCATGAAGATGACATTTCTATAAAAGAAAAAGAAGCACGTATTATCTCTAGAATAGATTAATACTTTTAAACAAAAGACATACATGCAAAAAAACACTAAAAACAATTCCTCTTTGCACAAGCAAATCTCTACTTCTGCCTTTCTTCCAATGTCTAGAGAAGACATGCAAGAAAAAGGCTATAAAGAGCTTGATATATTACTTATTTCTGGCGATGCCTATATAGATCATCCTTCTTTTGGCACTGCCCTTTTAGGCAGGCATCTTGAAGCACATGGTTATAAAGTTGGCATTATTGCACAACCTCGTTGGGAAATAGGGCAAGACGCACAAGCCTTAGAAGATTTGCTTGTTATGGGCAGACCACGTTTATTTGTGGGCATTTCTGCTGGTGCTATTGATTCTATGCTCGCACACTATACTGCCTTTAGAAAGAAAAGAAGCGATGATGCCTATACGCCAGGTGGACAAGCAGGTGCAAGACCAAATAGAGCTGTGAGCGTTTATGCAAATTTAGTTCGTCGTGCCTTTCCAAAAATCCCTCTAATTGCAGGCGGTATTGAAGCTTCTTTAAGACGTATTTCGCATTATGACTTTTGGACGGATTCGTTAAAAAAATCCTTACTACCAGACGCAAAACTTGATTTGCTTCTCTATGGAATGGGTGAAAATTCCATACTTGAAGTCGCTCAAAAATTAGATAATAAGCATGAATTTGAAAGTGTTGGCGAAGCATTAAAAAATATCAGAGGTTCAGCAAGAATAATAAAGAATGCTGAAATTGAAAATTACAAAGACGCAATACTTCTGCCTTCTCACGATGAAATTTTGAAAGATAAAAAGCTTCTTGTACGAGCAACTTTATTGCTAGAAAGACAAGTACATCAAGCAAAACAAGTAGCCATTCAATCCTTTGGCGATAGAGCTATATTGCTTGAAAAACCCTCACAATTACTTTCAACTGAAGAGCTAGACAAGCTCTATTCCCTGCCTTTCACTCGCCTACCCCACCCTCGATATAAAGAAAGAATACCCGCAGTAGAAATGATGCAAACTTCGCTCACCTCGCATAGAGGCTGTGGTGGTGGCTGTTCTTTTTGTTCCTTAGCTATTCATCAATCAAGACATATACAATCACGCTCAAAAGAATCTCTTTTCCAAGAAATACAAACTTTGGCTAAGATGCCAAAATTTCATGGGCATATCAGCGATATAGGTGGCCCCTCAGCAAACATGTGGCAAGCTAAATGCAGTGCTGATTCCTCAAAATGCACACGTTCATCATGTATGTTTCCAAAGATTTGCCCTTCTTTTAAAGTAGATCAAGAAGAACATATATGGCTATTAAGAGAAGCAAAAGAGCAAGAAAAAGTGAAAAGCGTTCGTGTTGCAAGTGGCATACGCTTTGATCTTGCCTTAAAAGAAAAATCTGCTCTTATGGCCTATACTGGCGAATTCACAGGCGGACAGCTCAAAGTAGCTCCAGAACATTGCGTGCCTACAGTTTTAAATGCAATGCGTAAACCAAGCATGCAGCTTTTTGAAATCTTTTTAGAAGCTTTTTATGCTCAATCAAAACAAGTGCATAAAGAACAATATGTTGTGCCTTATCTTATGTCTGCCTTTCCAAATTGCACAGAAGAAGACATGAAAGAAATGAAAGATTGGCTTGCTCAAAGAAATTGGAAACCACAACAAGTTCAATGCTTTATACCAACTCCCTCTACTGTAGCAACTGCCTATTTCTATGCTGAACAAGACGAAAAAGGCAATCCAATCTATGTGGCTAAAACAGATGCCCAAAGAATGAAACAACATTATTTACTTGTGGACTCTCTTCCACCATCACGAAATAAAAAACAAAATAGAGAATATAGCAAAGAAAATAGAAATAACTTTGAAAATAAAAAAAGCTCGCAAAAACAAGCTTTTGGCGATAAAAAACAAGATAAGCAGAAAATATATAGAAAGAAATAAGTTTTAAAGAAATAGATACAATACTAAAAAAGGGAGCTAAAAGCTCCCTTTTTTATCTATAATCTATCTGCTTATATTAAAACATATATTTAAATTCAATTGCTCCGCCATGACTTTGTTGCTGACTACCGTATTCGCCATTGTATTCAGCACTTATGCTGAAATTATTCTTAGTCCATTTCAAGCCAAGATTTGCAAGAATAGTAGTATCATCAGCACTAGAAAGAGTGCTATAGTCTCCACCTAATAGTCTGAAATCGCTATCAATATCGTTTCCGCTTAAGTTTTGGCGAAGTCCAACACCTGCAAGAAGTGAGACAGCAGAATTATTTTCTAAGAGCCATACACTTTGCCAGTTGAAAGACACATCAGCATAGAAAGCGGAATAAGAAGTGCTGTCGTATTCCATATTATACATAGAATAGCCAGAAGCCCAGTCAATATCGTATGCATCTGTATGCATGTTAAGATAAGAGAAGCCGATTTGCGGAGTGAAAGTATGCCCTTTTGCTACTTCAAAAACATATCCACTATTGAGTGCAAGATAGATTGCTTGACTATCGTAATCAGCTTTTGTGCTTGTGCCTGTTGTGA
>CAYJAZ010000025.1:0-38545 GCA_964368455.1 uncultured Desulfovibrionaceae bacterium | reverse complement strand
GTGCTTGGTTTGGTTATTGGTATCCAAACGTACACTCCATGCTTACAGAAGTTATCTTTTGTATCACATGTTATTGTATTGTTTTGATTATTGAATACACTCCAATCACTCTTGAAAACAGAATGCTTATGAAGAATAGAACAATAGCAGCTTTAGCGCATAACTTCCATGTATTTATGCCTTTATTTGCTGGTATTGGTGCATTCTTGTCAACTTTCCACCAAGGTTCTCTTGGCGGTATGTATGGTGTTTTATTTGGCCGTCCTTATGTTTACAGAGAAGGTTTCTTCATCTGGCCTTGGACTTTCTTCCTTTACATTCTTTCAGCTGTGAGCGTTGGCCCAATGTTTACTACTTTAGTAGCAACTTTCATTGAAAAACTCACAGGTAAGAACTTAGTTTCTTATGATGTAAAGCAATTAATGGCTAAAATCGCTGGAACAATGCTTCTTATCTATTCTGTTTTCAAATGTTTAGATACATTAGCTTGGATCAATGGCATTCTTCCAAAAGCTGGTCTTTCTTATAGCGATCAATTCTATGGCACTATTTATGGCCAATGGATGTTTATTTTAGAGCATCTTTTTGCTATAGTTCCAGCTATCTTGCTTCTTATGCCTTCAATGCGTCAAAACATGAAAGTATATTACACTCTTTTCATTCTTGCTTGTGTAGGCGTTACTATCAACAGATATGTTATGACAGTTCAAGCTTTAGCTATTCCTGTTATGCCTTTTGATGAATGGAAATTCTATATGCCTAACTGGGTAGAATGGGCTGCTTGTGCCTTGGTTGTTTCTTATGGTGCGATGATTTTATCACTCACCTACAGATACTGCCCTCTCTTCCCGCAAGAACAAGCTTTAAATGAAAAAGCTTAATTTCTTATAAAAAAGTAGGAAAGTGCTTATGATCTTTTTTCATAAGCACTTTTTTTATTTTAACACTTTATCTCAATATTCTGTATCTTTACACTCTATAAAAAATATAAAGATAAAGATATGAAATTTTAAAGAGGCATTGTGTAAAAGTTGACATTAATTATACTTTTATGTATCTTTTTTTGATGAAAAAAAATACATAATTGTCTCGGTGTAAGAATGGATAAAACAAGCATTATAGAAAGAATAGAACAATATGCACCTTTGCATGTTCAGGCTGATTGGGATTCTTCAGGTATACAGATAGAAAGTGCAAGGCCTTTTTTCAAACACATTGCCCTTATGCTTGATCCAAGCATAGAAAGCATTGAAAAAGCATTAGCCCTTGATTGTGACTTTATTATTTCGCATCATCCACTTGCAATGAGAGATTATAGATTAAATAAAGTTGATCCACTTTTCAAAGTTATTTCCCTACTTTTATCAAAACAAGTTCTTCTCTATTCTGCACACACTTCCCTAGACGCAACAAAACATAAAAGAAAGATTAATTCTGAAAACAATCTCAGTTCCAAAGGATTAAGTATAGAAGCTTCTGTAAAAATGAGCAAAAATCCAGATGCTTTTCACGACACTTTATACGATTTCTACGACAGAGTTGAAAAACTTTGTTTTGTGAGCAAATGGCTTGGCGAAGAACTTGCTTTAAATGATATTCAACCACTTGATAAAAAGGATAATTTTGGCATTGTTGGCACATTAAAAAAAGCAAGTACATTGACTCAAATCTGTGATAAATTACTTGAATTAATGCCAAATGTATCTTTAAAAGATTTTCGTTATATTTCTTTAGATTCAGAAGATTCTACAAAAAGAGAAATAAAATCAATTGCTCTATGCACTGGTTCTGCTGCTTCTTTATATGATCAAGCTCTCTTATCTGGAGTTGATCTTTATATCACTGGAGATGTGAAATACCACGACGCAATAAATGCATTGCAAAGTCTTCCTCTTCAAAAGCGTCCTCCTATTCTTCTTGATGTTGGGCATTTTTCTTTAGAAGAAGAAATGATGCGTAGATTTAGCCTCTTACTTGGAAATGATTTCTCAAAACACAATGTTAAGGTAAGCTTTATTGAAGCAAAAAATCCTTATTCTTATTTCTAGCTACTATCCTTATTAAAAAAGGATTTTACATACACTAATTTCTTATTAATTGAACACTAAATGGAGAAAAATATGAGTCTTTATCTCAGCCAAATTTCACAACTTATCGCATTACAACAAGTAGACAATGCCATCTTTGCAGTCGAAGAAAGACTCAGCAAAGCTCCGCGTACTATCGAAGCTCTGCAACAAAAATTCAATACTTACGATGCACAAAAAAAACATATTGAGGAAAAACTTGTTCATCTTTCTGAACAACAAAAACGTATGAACTACGATTTTGAAGACACTTTAGCAGATATCCAAAAAGCTCAAGATAAATTAGAGCATGTTTCAAGTGAAAAAGAAATGAATGCTGTTTCTCGTGAAGTTGAAAATATGGAAGGCAGATCAAGATTCCATGAAGATGAAAAATACGCTTTAAGAAGTGAAGTTGAACATCAACAATCTTGCCTTGAAGAAATTATGACTGATTGGAATGTGATCAAAGAAGAATTAGACAAGGCAACTGCAAACCTTGAACTTCTTCAAAAAGAAGCAGAACAAGAATTAACCGAACTTGCAGCAAGAAGAAAAGAATCTTTAGCTATTATTCCTCTTCCTGTGCTCACTCGTTATGAATTTATTAGAAAAAGATTAAAAAATCCTGCTATTGTGTATATTAGAGATGGAATTTGTGCTGGTTGTAATATTGCTATTCCACCACAAGTATTTAATGAATTACAACGCGGACAGCAAATTGTTTCTTGCCCAAATTGCCAAAGATTAGTTTTCTGGAGCGAGCATTTTGAAGACACAAAAACAAAAGAAGAAGTTACAGAAGAATAATAACTTTCTTTCTTGCTAACAATAATTTCGAGTCATGCGGGTTATCGCTGCTTTTTATAAGGAGAGGAAAGTCCGGACTTCATTGAGCAGGACGCTGGGTAATGCCCAGAAGAAGTGATTCTTAGATAGCGTCACAGAAAAGAACCGCCTCTGGTAAAACGAAAAGGTTTAACTGAAAACCTTTGAAGTTTGACAAAAAGAGAAAGTGAAAATCTTTCTCTAAAAAACAAAGAAAAAGTTTTACTTTATCTTGAGGAAAACGAAAAGGCTTAGAAGAAGTTTATTTAAACATAAATGACTGAGAAGCCTTTGAAGTTTGACAAAAAGAGAAAGTGAAAATCTTTCTTTGTAGAGGTAAGGGTGAAAAGGCGGTGTAAGAGACCACCAGTATATAGGGTGACCTGTATAGCTAGATAAGCCTCGTCCGAAGCAAGACCAAATAGGAGAATAGAGGGTTGCTCTGCCATTTCCGTATGGAATATATTCTCGGGTAGGTTGCTTGAGGTATTTAGTAATAAATATCCTAGAGGAATGATAACCGCGTAAATTTATTTACGAACAAAATCCGGCTTATAGCTGACTCAAAAAATAAAAAAACTCGAAAGAAATTTCGAGTTTTTTATTTTTACAAGTATTTACTTGATCTTTATTTTGTCACTTCTTGTGCTAAAGTAAGCAAAAGTCTTTCCATACGTGTGACTATTTCATTGTTATGCATTCCATACATAGCAAAAACTTTTGAAAGTCTTTGAATCACTATTTGAGCTTTTCCATCTTCATTTTCTAGTAGTAAGACTTTTAAAGGAAGAGCCAAACCTAATTGTGCATTTATTTGCATAAGTTTTGTACCAACAGCAGGATTGCCAAAAACAATCACTTTATTTGGCTTTAATTTCAAATTTGTTTCTTCAGCATTTTTTGCATGATCAAATTCTGCAAATACGGTAAGGTTTTTTTCTTTCAAAAAATCCATTACCTTTGTGTAGAGATCATCAAAATTTGATTGAGCTTCAAAAATAAGAAGATTTTCATTTGGTATTGCTTTTTTACTTTTTGCAACTGAACTATCAGCAAAGCAAAGAGTGAACACAGCCAACAAGCACAATAGAAAGGAAAATACAAAAGTATTTTTCATAAACAACTCCATAATATTCAGTTTTTTAGAGCGTTTTATAAAATACTCAATGATAGATTTTCTAAATTCATCATTTGAGCATAGTCAAAACAAAAAGAGTAAAAGTTGTTTATATCCACTTATTACACACTTCTTACATCTACTTCTGCATTTGACTTTTTAACCCTCTACATGTACATTTCGACTAAATAGCATTTTTCTTTATATATAGGTGAGTTTTATATGCAAAATACAAATAATACTAATAGTGCTTGGGGCGGTCGTTTTACTGAAAAAGTATCCGATTTAGTTGAACAATATACAGAATCAGTCTCTTTTGACAAAAATCTTTATAGTGTTGATATTGCAGGCTCAAAAGCCCATGCAACAATGCTTGCCGCTTCAAACATTATCACAAATGAAGAAGCAAAAATTCTTTGCGATGGCCTTGATCAAGTCTTAGCAGAAATTGAAGCAAATAATTTCACATGGAGTACGGCACTTGAAGACGTTCACATGAATGTTGAAACAAGACTTACTCAAATAGTTGGCGAAGTTGGAAAAAAATTACACACTGCAAGAAGCAGAAATGATCAAGTATGCCTTGATTTCAGACTTTTTGTTTCACATGCCTTACGTGAATGGTCGCAATTATTACGCAAACTCATACAAGCTTTCTTAGATCAAGCAATAATTCATCAAGAAACATTATTACCTGGCTGTACACATTTTCAACCAGCTCAACCTGTGAGCCTTGCACATCATTTGCTTGCCTATTGTGCTATGTTTCAGCGTGATGTTGAGCGTATTGAACAAGCAGAAAAAAGAGCAAGGATTTCTCCGCTTGGTGCTGCGGCTTTAGCTGGAACTACCTTTGAAATCAAACCACATTTAATAGCTGAACAACTTGACATGTATGGAGTTTTTCAAAACAGTATGGATGCAGTTGCAGACAGAGATTTTGTACTTGAAGCTCTCTTTTGTGCCTCAACTTCAAGCATGCATCTTTCAAGATTTTGTGAAGAATTGATTATTTGGTCTAATCCATTATTTGGCTTTGTTCGCCTTTCAGACAGACACACTACTGGCTCTTCAATCATGCCGCAAAAAAAGAATCCTGATGTAGCAGAAATTATGCGTGGAAAAACAGGACGAATCTATGGTAATCTATTTAATTTATTCACACAATTAAAAGGCATTCCTCTCACCTATAATAGAGATTTACAAGAAGACAAAGAACCATTTTTTGATACTTATAAAAATTATAGCCTTTCTCTCAAAGTAATGACAGAAATGCTTGAACAAGCGAAATTTAATCCTGAAAACATGGCAAAATCTCTTTCACGTGGCTTTTTGAATGCTACGGAATTTGCAGACTATCTTGTAGGCCTTGGCATTCCTTTCAGAGAAGCACATCATATCACAGGAAAAACAGTAGCTTATGCAGAAGAAAAATCTCTTGGTTTAGAAAATCTTTCCTTAGAAGAACTTAATTTACACATTCCTGCTCCATATAAAGCGAGCGAAGAAGTTTTCCACATTTTAGACTACAGAACTGCTGTTGCTCGCAGAAATCAACACGGCGGAACAGGTTTTGAGTCTATAAAAAAACAAATTCAATCTATCACTGATTGGCTTAAATAAAGTCAAAGAAAGACTTTTAAATAAAGAACTTGAGAAAAAAATGAATAGTAAAAAAATCTACATTGCCTCTTCTTTTCGTCATATTCATGCCGTACAATTATTGACAAAAAATTTAGAAGAAATGGGTTATGAAATACTTGATTGGACAAAGAAAGCTTCTGTACCAGAAGGTTTAAATCCTGCACAAAGACGTGAATGGATGGATACTGACGATAATGGCGGCACTGTGTATACTTTTTGTAAACAATCCTGCACAACAGCTGATATAGTTCTCTATCTAGGCCAATCAGGACAAGATGCTGGCGTTGAAATTGGTATGGCTTGTGCTAAAGATTTGCCTATACTTGGCATTCGCGGCCCTCTTGAATCTGCTGGTTTAATGCTTTATGGCTCTTGCACGCATTGGGTGGAAGATATTTCTTCTGCTTTAAAGCTTCTCAAAGAAATGGCAAATCTGCCTTCTGAAGGCATCAAAAAATATTTAATCTCTCGATAAGTTTTTACTTATAAAGATATATTTCTACTTATAAATTAAACATCGTTTTCTTGTGAAATTTTTCATATTTAGCGATGTTTTCTTTTTGCTTAAACACGCTTTTTTA
The DNA here is from genome assembly GCA_964368455.1 of uncultured Desulfovibrionaceae bacterium. Classification (GTDB taxonomy): domain Bacteria; phylum Desulfobacterota; class Desulfovibrionia; order Desulfovibrionales; family Desulfovibrionaceae; genus CAYJAZ01. Next base: position 32,309 of record CAYJAZ010000025.1, on the reverse strand, counting down.
TTTGACGAAAGAGCAAAAAAAAGCTAGAGTACAGCTACCTATTAACAACTAGAAAAAACTAAATAGGAAGGACAAATCTATGCCTTATATACCGCATACAGAAAGTGAATTAAAGCAAATGCTTGATGTTGTTGGAGTGCGTACTATTGAAGATCTTTTCATAGATATCAAAGACGACATGAAACCACAATCCTACAATCTTCCAGAAACAAAATCTGAAGATGAAGTGTGTAAGTATTTTGAAAAACTTGCACAAATGAATAAGTTAGACCTTGTGTCTTTCTTAGGTGCTGGTTTTTACGATCATGCAATTCCAAAAGCAGTGGATACTTTATCAAGTCGTGGCGAATTTGTTACAGCCTACACTCCTTATCAACCAGAAGTTGCGCAAGGCACTTTACAAGGTATTTTTGAATACCAAACTTCATGTGCTCGCCTTATGGACTTAGATTGTGCAAACGCTTCCGTTTATGACGGTGGTTCTGCACTCTTTGAAGCAATAATGATGTCTATTCGTCATACAGGCAAAAGACGTATTGTTATTGATTCTGCTGTTTCTCCTATTTGGCTCACAATGATACGTTCTTATACAGTAAACCTCAATCTAGAATTAGTAGAAGTTGAGCAAAAAGACGGTATGACACAAATCGATGCATTAAAAGCTGCTATAGACGATAACACTGCTTCAGTTCTTGTGCAAAATCCAAACTTCTTTGGTAATATCTATGATTTCACAGATCTTTTCAATTATGCACATGAGAAAAAAGCATTAGGCGTCATAGCAATTCAGCCAATGATGCAAGCTTTATTAAAAACACCTGGCGAAATGGGAGCTGATATTGGCGTAGCAGACGGCCAAGTTCTTGGTTTACCTCTTTCTTTTGGTGGGCCATACCTAGGTATTATGTGTTGTAAAAAAGAACTCATCAGACAATTCCCAGGCAGAATCGTCGGTAGAACACAAGATGTTGACGGTAAAGTTGGCTACGTTCTCACTCTTCAAGCTCGTGAACAACATATCCGCCGTGCAAAGGCAACTTCAAATATCTGTTCAAACCAAGCCCTCTGTGCTATGCGTTCTGTTATCTATATGTCACTTCTTGGCAGCGAAGGCATGGAACGTACTGCCCTTCTTTCTATGGAAAACACTCGTTATGCAGTAGAAAAACTAACTGCTATCGATGGAGTAGAAAGACTTTCAGATAATTCTCTTCCATACTCATACGAAGTAGCTCTCAAACTACCTATCAGTGCTTACGATTTAGTAGATGCTCTTACACAAAAAGGTTATGTAGCGGGCTTCCCTCTTGGTAAATATTATAAAGGTATGGACAATGTTCTTCTTCTTGCATGTACAGAAAGACATACAAAAGAAGATATTGGAATACTTGCAGAAATGGTTAAAGCATACCTTGCCTCAAAATAGATAAAACATACAGAGAAAATATTATGACAAATACAATAGACAGAAGAACTCTTTTTGAAAAATCTGTTCCAGGCAGATTAGGCTGCGTTCCGCCAAAGGCAAATTCAAAAGCCTCTGATTTAATTCCGCAAAATTTATTGCGTAAAGAAAAAGCAAAACTTCCAGAACTTTCTGAACTCGATGTTGTACGCCATTTCATGAACTTGTCAAAGCTCAATGTTTGTGTAGATTCAAATTTCTACCCACTTGGTTCTTGTACAATGAAATACAATGCAAAATTCATGGAGTATATAGCTGCTCTTCCTGGTTTTGCAAACCTTCACCCACTTATGCCACAAATCAAAGGTGCTGGCCTTTATACCCAAGGTGCACTCAGACTTATGTGGGAAGCAGAAGAATTCTTATGCGAACTCACAGGCATGAAAGCCTTCACATTACAGCCAATGGCTGGTGCACACGGTGAATTTGCTGGTACAATGCTCATCGCTGCATACCACAGAAATAAAGGCAATAAGAAAACAAAGATCATCTGCCCAGATGCAGCTCACGGAACAAATCCAGCTTCAGCCGCACTTGCTGGCTATGAAGTTATTACCATTGTGTCAAAAGACGGTATGGTTGACCCAGAAGCTCTTGAAGCAGCTCTTGACGACGATGTAGCAGCAGTTATGATGACTTGCCCTAACACATTAGGATTATTCGAAAATCATCTTAAAACTGTAGTTGAAAAATTACGTCGCGTAGACGCTTTACTCTATTATGACGGTGCAAATATGAATGCTATCATGGGTAAGATGCGTGTTGGCGATGTTGGCTTTGACGTTGTGCACCTCAATGTTCACAAAACATTAGGAACTCCACACGGTGGTGGCGGACCTGGTTCAGGCCCAGTTGGTGTGTCAGAAAGATTGGTAGAATTCCTCCCGATTTCACGTGTTGCAAAACAACAAGACGGTTCTTTCTACCTCAACTACGACTATCCAAAATCACTTGGCTATATAGCACCATTCTACGGAAACTTCTCCGTTATGGTAAAAGCATATGCCTACATGTTCAGACTCGGCGGAAACGGCCTTAGAAGAGCATCTGAATATGCTGTTCTCAACGCAAACTACATGATGGCAAAACTCGCTGACGTGCTTGACGTTCCATACAAAGATAGACCTTGTATGCACGAATTTGTCGCTTCAGCACCAGGAAACTATAAGGCATTAGATATAGCAAAAGGCTTGTTAGAAGCTGGTTTCCACGCGCCTACCATATACTTCCCACTCATAGTCAAAGAATGTCTCATGTTTGAACCAACAGAAACAGAATCTAAAGAAACCTTAGATAAATTCTGTGATACAATTCACGACATCCTTACAAAAAGTCCTGAAGAATTACACGAATACCCACTCACAACTCCTGTCAGAAGACTCGACGAAACCCTCGCCGCACGTTCCATGGTATTAATTGAAGATAAGTAGTCCGTAAGTAATAAATTAAAAATCCAAAAAAAAGGGAAGTTCGTTAAACAAAAAAACGAACTTCCCTTTTTTTATTTTATATTTTTTAATGTCTCCGACGGGCAAAGGGGCACACCCCCTTTGCAAACCCGAATAAGGCAAGGTGAGCACCTAGGGTATTGGTTAATATTCCTTTATTTTTTTTATTTGCGAAAAAGTTTTAAAGTTTTGCTGCTTCGCACCAAAACATTAAATACTGTTTCGCTTTAAAATAGTGAGAAAAGAGTTTATGCAGAAACTAAGCTACCATTTGTCACTGCGTTCCAAATGTGAGTTCATTATTTTGTGTGATAAAAAAAATCGTAAGCCACGAACGAAATATTCTAGACTCGTCATTGCGAGGAGTGAACGAAGTGAAAGACGTGGCAATCTATGCCTCTTAAATCAAACAAAACCTACATACATTTGGAACGTAGTGACAAATGCTCACTTAATCTTTGTAAAAACTGTTTCTTACCATTTTAAAGCGAAACAGTATTTAAGAATGAGAGGCGAGAGCCTCTCACTCTTAAAACTTTTTCGCAAATAAAAAAATAAAAAATAACTTCTTTAGCTAAATCCCTACGCACTCACCTTGCCTTATTGGGGTTTCCAAAGGGGTTCAACTCCTTTGGCCGCCGGAGGCATAGCAGACAAAAAAATAATACTCAAAAGTCATTTCTTGACATTTGCTGTATATTTCTTTATTTTTTTCTAAAGTTCCAATTTTTTTAACCTTTTTTCCATCGAAGATTTTATGCTTGATTTCCTTCTTGTGCTTATTAATTCTTTTGCTTTTATGGCTGAGATGATGAGTAATTTTTTAGATTATCCTCTTTCTTTTCTTGATATGCTTTCACACTGGGCTGGATCAATGGATTTCTTAGGATTTATATCAGTCCCGATAGACATTCTTTCTGGCGTTCTTTCTTTTTTTGATGGTTTACTTGAGGTTTTTGTTGAGCTACTTGATTTATGGAAAGCGGATATTGACGCACCTATTGAAGTTTAGAAAGGAGAATTATTTGTGAATATTAATTATGATTATACAGACTTACTTGATGAATTGAAGGAAGACATTGAAGATGGAATTCTTCAATTAGACGAAGAGATTCAGATTTTAAGACAGGACAAGGCTATAGGAGATAATTATTTTCCTATATTGGATTATTATTATTCGCATGAGAGAATGCTCTCGATTTTTGATCCTGAAAATTTTTATGAAGACACGGATGCTCAGGGAGATATCACTAATTTTGATGATGAATTTGCCAATTTAGAAGAAGAGCGTGAACTTTATGAACAGGACAGAGAATTTTTAGTACTTGCCAAGGTTTCTGAAGTTATGGAAGAAATGCAAAAATTTTCTTTTGTTCTTACTAAATAAGCATGTTTCTTTGTTAAATTTAAAATCTTTGCTCATTATATTTTGTATAATTTGCAAAGATTTTTTTTAGAAAAGTTCTTTAATGTTTTTTTTTACGTGTTCTTCCCTTTTTGCTTCGTATATTCTGTGAAATTTTTCTTCCCATGTATCGAGTATTTCGGGTGAATGTATGAAATAATAGGTAAGTTTTCGTATTTGCAGGAAAGTTTCTTCATCAAAAACATGTTCTGCATCGCATGCTAATTTTTTTGCTTTAGCTTTATCCATGTGTAATACTTTGTTAAAAAATTCTTCTAACACAATTTGCGTATGCATAACTCTTTTGGCAATTTCCTTACCATTTTCAGTAAGTCTTACTAATTTGTATGGCTTATAATTAACATAACCTAATTTTTGCAGAGATTTTAATGCACTTGTGACAGAAGCTGGCGAAACATTGGCTTTTTCTGCAATACTTCCCATACGTGCTGCACCTTCTAAATGCTCGATTTGAAAGATTACTTTGAGGTAATTTTCGAGTATGGGAGAAAGTTTTTCTACTTTTGCTGTTGTTTGCTTGACTGCTGCTGACATAATATCTCCATTTAGAAATTTGTATGACTTTTAGTGTATTTTAAGACAAAGTATAATTCGTATTCGTTGATTTTTATAGCATATCTTTTTTTTACTCGCAAGAATTTTTTAGTTTATTAAATTTTTTCAAAAAATATTTTATTTTTTAAACTTATTTTATTTAACCTTACTTTATTTTATCTAATTTATTTTATTTAAATATTTTTTCTTCAATTTTCTCTTGAATTTGAAGTAATAAATTTGACAAAAAGCAATAATTTTGCTAATAATAGATAAGAACTTTAACAAAAACAGCCTGTAGTTAAATTATAGGCATTGATAAAACTTCTTTTAAAAGGATTTTATTTATGAAATTACGCTCTATTGCTTTATTAGCACTACTTATGACAAGTATTTCTACGCCTTCTTTTGCTGATGAAACTTTTACATTGAATCAAAGTTTAGAAAATGCATTCAATTATAATCCACAGATAATGGATTCAAAAGAAGCTGAAATTATGGCTACTCATAAAATTAGAGAAGCGCAGGCTGGTTATTTTCCACGTATAGGCATTTGGGCTGGAACAGGTTTTCAGCAAGAAGAATCAAAATATTCAAGAGACACTAATTCTTACGACGACTCAACTTATGTGAATGAACTTGGCTTAAATGTGAGTCAAATGTTATGGGATGGCATGAAGACAAGTTCTAATGTTGCTGTACATAAAGCTTTGCATGATTTTTCAATTTATGGATTACTTGACACTTCAACAAGCATTGCTTTTTCAACATTGAGCATGCATATTGATATTCTACGCAGAAAAGAACTTATTGAAAAATCTAACAAAAATGTAAAATCTCTTAAAAGCATAGTAAATCTTCTTCAAAGAAGGTTCAAAGAAGGCCTCACAAGCAGAGGCGAATTAGAGCAAGGTTTATTACGTTATAACAATGCAAAAGCAACTAATATTTCGTATGTAAATGCTTATAACGAAGCTCGCACTTCTTATAAACGCCTCACAGGCATGGAAGCTCCTGAAAAACTAGAAGCTATTCAAGCACCAAAAACTATTTATGCAACAGTTGAAGAAGCACAAGAAATAGCTCTTGCAAAAAGTCCAACTTTAAACATGGCTCAAGCACAATTAGTTGCTGCTAGCAAAGAAAAAAATATTTCAAAAAGCACATTCTCGCCTTATCTTAGCTTAGATCTTGGCCCATCATACCAATCTCGTGACACAGGCGACAATAGAGATATTTTTGCTTGGAATGCAATGGTTAATTTTAGCTGGGATATCTATACTGGTGGCGAAAGAATGGCAAATTACAAAGCTGCTTCCGCAAAAGAAAGACAATACAAGAGTAAGAAGTTAGATGCAAAAGATTCTGTTCTTGAACAAATTAAACTTTCTTACGATCGCACGCAAACTGCATTAGCACAATACCCTATCTATACTAGTGCAGAAAAATCTGGCAAGATCGCACTTTCAAATTTCTACAAACAATTTGAAGTGGGCCAAAAAGATTTATTGAACTTGCTTGATATGGAAAATGAATACTTTATTGCACAAGTAAATGCTGTACTTTCACGCACAGATGCAATCATTGGACAATACCGTATACATGCTCTTGCAGGAACTTTGCTTGAAGAACTTAATGTTACTGTTCCAAGCACAGAAAACAAGTAATTAATACTATAAATACAAGTGGCTATACAGCTCATGCATTATAAAGGATTGCGATAATGATCTATGCCGAAAATTGGTTTTGGAATGTCCTTGCTCGCTATACTCGCCTTTATAGTCATGTGCTTATAGCCTCTTTTATTGTCAATCTTCTTTCACTTGCTATGCCGCTTTTTGTCATGAATGTTTATGACAGAATTGTACCTAACAATGCATTTGAAAGTCTTTGGGCTCTTTCTATTGGCATGCTTATAGCCACAGCTTTAGATTTTTTCTTACGCATGTCTCGAACGCATTTTGTAGATATTGCTGGCAGAAATACGGATGTAAAATTACAAAGTATTTTTATGCATGCTTTGATGAATGTACGTTTTAATGCTCTTTACTCTTCACACGACACAGCAAATGTGGGTTCAATTATCACTCGTATACGCGAACTTGAATACGTAAGAAATTTTCTTGGATCACGCACAGTGCTTGCGATCACAGATCTTCCCTTTGTACTTTTATTTATTTCTCTCATGTTTTATCTTGGCGGAACTATTGGATTTATTCCACTTGTTGCCATACCTGTATTAGCTATTTTTTCTTATTTAGTGCATAAGGTTTTTTATAAAGCCTCGCTCAATTCTATGCGCGCAAATGCAGATAAGCAATCTTTTTTGACTGAGATGATAACAAGTCTTGAAACCATACGTGCCACACGTATGGACAATACTTTAATTCAGATGTGGAATAATAAAACAGCAAAAGCCGCTGATGCTCAAATCCATAGCACACATCTTAGCATCCTTTCCTCACAAGGTGTGGCATTTTTAAATATCATGCTCACTGTGCTTGTGGTTATAGTTGGTGTGTATAGAATTTCAGACGGATTAATGACAACAGGCTCTCTTATTGCTTGTGTTATTTTATTTGGTAAGACCGCCGCTCCATTGAATGCTTTAGTTAATATCTTGATTGATTACCAGCAAACAAGCATGACTTTAAAAAGATTTGGTGCTTTATTAAATATGCCAATGGAAAACACTCTTCCTACAGATTGCCTTGAACTAGAGTCTGCAGAAGAAGCTAAATCCGAAGAAAACAGCAAAAATCTGGAAAAAATCGTTGAAAAAACAAATGCTGTTCCTTTATTCTTAGATAAAGTTGCTTTTCATTATCCTTCTTCAGATAGAAATAGTGTGCAAATGACTGCACTTAAAGACATAAATATCACTATTAAACCAGGTGGAAAAGTTGGCTTTGTAGGTGCTTCTGGTTCTGGCAAATCAACACTCGCTCGCCTTATTGCTGGCCTTTACACTCCAACAGAAGGCCGTATACTTCTAGGACAAGTTGATATGAAGCATGTGCCTATGCGCGCTTATCGCAATAAAGTAGGCTTTTTACCTCAAGAAATTCGTCTTTTCACAGGCACATTAAGGCATAATATAGCCCTTGCCTGGCCTGGCGAAACTCCCTATACAGAAGAAGACATAGTAAAAGCGGCCACCTTAGCTGGCGTTATGGAATTTGCACAACACCATCCACTCGGCTTAGACATGCCCTTAGGAGAGCGTGGGCTCGGCCTTTCTAGTGGACAAGCACAATGTGTTGCACTTGCAAGAGCCTTATTAGGCGATCCGCATACTATAATCCTTGACGAGCCAGCCGCACAATTAGACGATGTGTCCTCACAAAAACTCGTGCAAGGCTTAATACCTTATTTTAAAGACAAAACTATCATTATTTTCACCCATAAAGCACATATTTTACAATTAGTAGACACTGTTGTTGCAATGGAAAAAGGTTCTGTTCTCTGGTCAGCTCCACGTCATGAAGTTTTAAAAAATAATACAAGGCAAGACCTTGATTTTAAACAGCAAATAAAGGGATAGGCATGACTACAGAAAAAAAAGAGCCTATAAAAAATATATTAGAAAATCTAAGGCAGAAGTTTATAGCTAAAACAAATATGCCTTCTCTTCATTTTATTTCTAAGCTAGACGACACGCAAGACAAACAAGCTTCTGCTTCATCTATACGTTTAGTTTGGTTTTCTTCTCTGGCAGTCATTCTTCTACTTATTTGGGCTTCTCTTGCTTCTGTGGATCAAATCGCCAGAGGCATGGGGCAAGTTGTTCCCTCGCAAAAAGTGCAACTTATGCAGAATCTAGAGGGCGGTATAGTGCAAGAAATTTCTGTGCGTGAAGGGCAAATAGTTGAAAAAGACACTGTCATCATGCGTATTGAGAACGAACTTGCAGGCAGCCAATACCGCGAAGGCCTTATACGTATGCTCGAATTAGAAGCAACTATGGCCATGCTTGAAACTCTGCTCTCAGCTGACAATAATGCACAAATACAATTCTCTCAAAAAGTTCTCGAAAACCAAGAACTTATGAACAGACAATTACAATTACTTGCTTCCACTCGCAAACAAAACGAAGCCGAAGCACAAGTATTATTATTACAAAGTCAAACCTCATTAAACAAAGCAGAAGAACAAAAAGAAGCAAAGAAGCAAGTGCAAGCAAGTATGAAACTTGTGGAAAAGCAAAGAGATTTAGCCCTAAAAGCACTTAATGCCGATGCTTTTTCAGAATTACAATATCTTGATATAGAACAAAAACTTCAATCACTCAAAGCAGAATTAGCAGGATTAGAATATTCTATTCCACGTTTAGAAGCAGAAGCACAAGAAGCCGAGCAAAAACTCAATCTGCACAAAGCCGAATTAGAAAATAGATACCGTCAAGAATTAAACGAAGCTAAATTAAAATATCTTTCCTTAGTCGAATTGCTCAGTGCTGGCGATGATAAAGTAAGAAGAACTGAAATGCGTTCGCCTGTACGAGGTATTATCAAAGCAATCTACGCACATACAGTCGGCGGCGTTGTCGCACCTGGTGCTACTGTTATGGAAATCGTTCCACTTGACGATTCACTCATCATTGAAGCAAAGTTCAGCCCTGCCGATATAGCCTTTCTCTACCCTGGGCAAAAAGCTACAGTTCGCCTCACAGCCTACGATTTCTCCGTATACGGCGGTATGGAAGCCATTGTCGACACAATTTCAGCCGACACCCTACAAAACCAGCAAGGCGAAACCTTTTATAAAGTAAAACTTCTCACAAAAAGTGCCCATTTAGAGCATAGCGGAGAAAGTCTTCCCATAATGGCAGGCATGATCACAGAAGTTGATGTGCTCATCGGCAAGAAAACCATCATGGACTATCTACTCAAACCACTTCTCAAAGCACAGCAAAGAGCCTTTAGAGAAAGGTAGGAAGGACGAGAGAAGAGTAATGATACTTGAGAGGGGAAAACCACATTTTTCTGAGAAAAATGAGGTTTTCCCCTCTCAAACTCTCCCCTTTCCTTAAAAAGCTATGTCGAATGATAAATATGTCTTCGAAGAAAATCATGGCGAGATTGAGTTTAAATAATTTCTTAGGCCTTAGGATAATTCTCTTCTTGCGAACTTTTTAATCTCACCTAATTTTAGGCATAACTATGCAAAGTCTACAGTTATTGTAAGCCCTCCATTTGTTAAAGTTTTATCACTTTCTAAGGTTTGTCCAAAAATTGTAACTGTATCGTAGTTTTTATCATAATCATAAATCGTTAAATCTAGCGTACCACCAGCACCAAGAGCCGCTTTTTCTATAGTAAAGCTATCTTTATCAGTATCGTCATTACCATTACCAAGATACACTGTGAGGTCATACTTCACATCGCCACCTAAACTATCATTAGCAGCTACAAAGACATGATTAATAACTATAGTATCTGCACCAGTTTCGGTTTCAAAGGAAGCATCGCCACTTATAACGCGTCCAGTTCCCCTGTTTCCACCTAACATACCTATTTGAATATAGTCATCGCCAACACCGCCTTCGATTCGTCCGCCACCATGATGCTCTTCAAAAGTCGAACCACTATTTGACGCTATTTTAATAACATCGTCGCCATCTCCAGAATAAATATGAGCACCAAACATTTTGTTTATAACAATAGAATCGTCTCCGCCAAAAGTTTCTATATCAAAATAAGTTTCTTTATCTCCAAAAATTGTCCCTATATTAATATCATCGTTTCCATCTCCAAGTTCAATATACCTTGTATTATAGCCATCATTAAAATTTATTTCTTTTATAATAACGTTATTATTACCTTCTTTTCCTCTTATATATGCATCTTTAGCAACGTCTATTTCTATTGAAGTAGAATAAAGGTCTAATTGCAAGAGATCAGTTTCGTATCCAATTACTTTAAAACCACCTATACCTTCTAATTTAAGTGACTTATAAGAATAGCCAGAATTAAAATTTTCAATAGAAATAGTATCCAGCGTTTCTCCATAATTACTATGATTATAAAGCTCAATCTCTCCAGAAGAGTTATTATAATCAATATTCACTCTATCTGCCCCCTCACCTGTAGAAACAAAGATAGACGAAGAGGATCCAGTACTTGTGATATTAATAGTATCGCTTGCAGTAGAGAATAGATATCTATCCCCTGTCATATCAATGTCATGAGTACCACCTCTTTCTACAAATACTCTATCTAGACCAGAACCAGTATTTAAGCTCATACTTGATGATACATTATCTACGTAAATAGTGTCGGAAGAATTTGAAAAATTAAATACTTCTACGCCTGAAACTTTAGTCAAATAATGCGTGCCACTTTCTGTTAGAGTGAGCGTATCACTTCCCCCACCACCATCTATTGTCAGGCTTGTATCTATACTCACTAAAGTAATGCTATCAGCCCCATCTCCAGTATTTATAGTTCCAGCAGGAGTATTTGTGATATTTATAGTATCATTATTTGCGCTTCCAGTAATTTTACCTTTAAAGTCATTAATATATATTTCTTGAGCACTAGATAAATAAAGCTCGCCATTTTGTGTTATATCGATATAGTCGCCATTTTCATTTTTGAGAAGTTCAATATTACCAGCTCCGCCAAGATAAAGACTTTGTCCATCACCTATACCATTTGCAAGATAAACACTATCATTCCCTTCTTCATTGACTATTTCAAGAGTTCCAGTTGCGGAAAAACTTTGTAAATTAACAATATCATTACCATAAGCCGTATATACCATTCCGCCTATAACTTCGCCTATAGTGACAGTGTCGTCGCCACCACCAGCATAAATTTCTCCATCAGACATTGAACCTATGACGGTAATGGAATCATTACCACCCACATTTGTTGAATTAGAAGCATCGCCATAGATTTTTGCACTATCATTAGTAGACTTAATCGAGCCTACAGAAATAATATCGTCTCCCCATTTATGGACAATCGCACTAGCATCGACAGTATTTGCATCGCCACCAATAGTTGAATTACCAAAAACACCCTCAACAATAATAATATCGTTGCCAAATGTGACTTCAGCATGAGCATTTATAAATTCAGCATCGCCGTAAATACTTCTACCACCAGTCTTAGTTTCAAAAGTGACTTCATCATCGCCAGCTATAAGTTCCGCTCCTGCAAGCACCATACTTGCATCGCCAACAATAGTTCCATCTTCCATGTCTGAACCAGTAATAATATCGTTTGCAGCTTGAACTGTGCCCGCACTCACTTGCCCAACATCGCCTGAAATAGTGATGTCTTTATTTATTGTATTTGTGATATTGATTCTTGTTTTTGTAGTTTCATAACTTTGCCCTGCACTAAGATTATCTGCAAAAGCATCAGCATAATAATCTGACTGTCCGTTTGAACTCACAACTCTAAAGCCTAAGGCATCGATAATTGGACCTTCATCAAGTTCGCCAGGAATAAGAGTGACATCTTCGTCTTCTGTTTCAAGAACTAAGTTTTCAGGAAGAACAACTTCTAAACCAGAACTTTCTAAAGTATTTGTTAAAGTTTCAATAACTTCAGAACCTAGAATATCAACTGTGCTTTGATCTATAATAACAGCAGCATGAGCAGTTTCATTATTATTTTCATTTTCTAAAGCATGTTCTTCTTTGAGAGCATTTTGAATTCTGTCAATAATATCATTAACTTCTTCTTGCGTGAAATTAAAGATATAAGGCTTTATCTCCCCTCCCAAGACAGGAATAAAGACGCCTTCACTAGGGGATTGTAGAGAAAAAAGTTGGCCGTCATGCGTTGTGATTTCAACTCTATGCCCCTTTCCTATAGAAATAACAAGATGCGTTTCACTGCCATCGCTGTTTATCTGAGTGGCTATATCTGTTCCACGTATGCCAACAGTTGCCCTTGGAGTTGCTATTTCAAATGCGTCTGGATTGAGCTTAACAATTTCGCCAGTCACAGTTCGCATAGCTCCAGCTGCTATATCCACAAGAAAAGAATTTTCGCCATTCATGTTAGCATCAAATTCAAAATCTACTAATCGCATTTGTGTGTTAGGAGCAAGACGAGATGTCGTCCCATCAAGATATTGCACTTCTGCTGTTGTATCAGCCCCTGTGACAATAAGATCAGATTCATAAATAGCATCGCCAACTTCTAAAGTGACACGCTCGCCCTCTCTTTCTACATAGACAAAACCGCTTTTTTGCGTGATAGTTGCTTCTCTGACGTTTAATTGTGACATAGTAGACTCCTGAGTTTTTCTTTCAAAAAATAAACCTAGAAATTAAATACAATGTATCGTAAATAGAAGATTTTGTCAAAAGCAAATTTATTTTAGTGTATTGAGGGTGTATTACATCTGATAAAAATTTGAGAGATGAATTTATAAAAGTTTTTTCTATGGACTTCCGACGGTGGGCTATGCTCTAATCTAGTCCATTAAAATATAACTTTATCTTAAAAGTTTATAGTTAGAGTTGTACCATTCGCAGTATCATCTAAAACGCTTCCGTGCGTAAGGCTTCCTACTGTATAAGTAGTTCCAGCAAAAATAAATTGATCCGAAGCATCAGCTCCTATAATTTTTATATCTATATCTTTCTGAATTGTACCTGATAAATTAACCTGCTCTAATGCCTTTATTGTTACAATATCAAGATTAGTATCAGCTACTCCATTAGCTCCAAAATCTATAGTAATAATACTATTTGATTCCCAACGAGCAATTTTTTCAATAGTTATGCTGTCTGCCCCCGAACCGGCTGTAATTGTTAATGCATTCCCTGCATTAATTGAATTTATTTTAATTATATCATCTCCACTGCCCCCATCAACAATACCACTTGAAATACCATCATCAGAAGAAAAGTTGTTAAAGCCAATGCTGATACTGTCATCTCCAGTTCCAGAATATATTTTACGCAATCCGCCGTTCATAGCAGTACTAGAGCTCTCAATTGTGATTGTATCGTCTGCATTTCCAGTATCAAGTGTAAAATCATTTGCACCAGCATAAAATGTTTCAATATGAACACTATCAGCACCATTGCCTGTAGAGATAGAAGAATATGTAAGGTAATCACCTTCTATAGTATTACCTCCATCTGCAAAGACAAAATTCTCAATTTCAGATACTTGCAAGGTAGATAAATTATAAGAACCGCTCTCTGTTATAGTGAGAGTATCATCGCCAGCACCACCTTTTACAATAGTATTAGCATTCAAAGTATTTACAGTAATGGAATCAGCATCAACAGCTGTTCCAAGTATATCGCCAGCATTAATAGTACCACTTATAAAGTTTGTTACTGAAATAATGTCATCTCCATCATAAGCAGTAATCATACCACCATTCAATGTGTCTACATTGATAGTGTCAAGATCAGTAGAAGCAGTAAGTTGCCCCCCTATGCTTATTTCGCCTATATCTAAGGTCGAGGACTGATTGGTTAAAATTGCTCCACCACTTTTAATATCTATCTTAGATCCATCGCCATTTTGCAATACAAAACCACCAGAAGCATCTTTATCTAGTGAAAGTGTGCTAGTGATGCCATTTTCAAAAACAAGTGTGTCTGTGCCGCCAGCAAAAGATCCACCGCTACCACTAATTGAATGATTCTGTACAGTAAGAGAGCCTGTATGATTTTCTATATTAATAGTATCATTTCCAGCACTAGTAGCAATAGTACCACCTGCAGCAGTAGTAATATTTATCACATCAGCACCAGCACCAGCATCTATAGTGCCACTTTGTAAATCTTTGATTTCAATAAGATCACTGCCACCGCCAGCTACAATTTCAACAGTATTAACTCCATTGGCCATTGTGCCTAAGACTAAAATAGTGTCATTTCCACCACTTGCTGATGAGGCATCTGTGTCATCTCCATAAAGGAATGTGCCAGCTCCATTAGTAGACTCCAATGAACCCACTGTGATAAGATCATTTCCCCAAGCTTGAACAGCACTTGGCGCAGCTACATTTGCATCTCCAGCAATGACTGAATTAGCAAAAAGCCCTTTAATAACAATAGTGTCATCGCCAAAGGTAACCGTTGAACCAGCATTAACAGTTACAGCATCACCAAAAATACTTGTACCGCCAGTTTTAGAATCAAAAGTAATTTGATCATCACCAGCTATAAGTTCAGCCCCAGAAAAAACATCCGTAGCATCGCCCACAACTCTGCCATTTTCCATACCTGACCCAGTTATAATATCATCAGCTGCTTGAACTATTCCGCTATAGATATTATTCACATCGCCTGAAATAACAGTGTTTTGATCTGTGATGTTTTGCGTAATATTGATTTGTGTTTTACTTGCTGTAAAAATTTGACCCGGATTATAAGTAATGTCATTGCCATCAGCATAGTATGAACCTTGTCCATTAAAGTCTACTAATGTATATTCGCTTTCAACATCAGGTTCGCCAGGAACAAGAATGACATCTTCGTCTTCTGTTTCAAGAACTACATTTTCAGGAAGAAGAACTTCTAAGCCAGAACTTTCTAATGTATTTGTTAAAGTTTCAATAACTTCAGAACCTAAAATATCTACTGTGCTTTGATCTATAATAACAGCAGCATGTGTGTCTTCATTGCCTATTTCATCATCTTCTAAAGCATTTTCATCAGCTAATGCACCCTGTATATGTTCAATTATATTATCGATTTCTTCTTGAGTGAAGTTGAAAATATAAGGTTTGATGTCTCCTCCTAAATCCACAGGAATAAAAACACCTTCCTTTGAAGTGTATAAAGACATAAGCTGGCCATCATGCGTCGTAATCTCAACTCTATGCCCCTTTCCTATAGAAATAACAACATGCGTTTCACTGCCGTCGCTATTTATCTGGGTGGCTATATCTGTTCCACGTATGCCAACAGTTGCCCTTGGAGTTGTGACTTTAAAAGCATCTGGATTAAGCTTGACTATTTCGCCAGTCACAGTTCTCATCGCACCTTCGGCTATATCCACAAGAAAAGAATTTTCGCCATTCATACTCGCATCAAATTCAAAGTCGACTAATCGCATTTGTGTGTCAGGAGCAAGACGAGAAGTAGTTCCATCAACATATTGCACTTCTGCAGTAGTATTAGGCCCAGTAACAATAAGATCAGATTCGTAAATAGCATCGCCAACTTCTAAAGTTACGCGTTCGCCTTCTCTTTCTACATATACAAAACCGCTTTTTTGCGTGATAGTTGCTTCTCTGACGTTTAATTGTGACATATTTGTCTCCTCCAATTCTTTTCTTTCATAAAACATCAAAAAGATATAAAGAAAATATTGCTTCTCTGTAACATAAAAAAGAGATTTTGTCAAAAAAGGACTTTTTGTTCTAAAAAACTATAAAGATAAAAACTATTAATAAACTTCGTTTGAAAACAAAAAAAAGCCTTACGATTTTTCGTAAAGCTTCAAATATAAAAATGTGGCAAAAACATGTGATATAAAAACACAGTCTTTCAGTAAAACATATAACCTATTGTTTTTACTGGTGGAGCTGGGGGGGATTGAACCCCCTACCTCTTGACTGCCAGTCAAGCGCTCTCCCAAGTGAGCTACAACCCCAAGATTTTTCTTTTGTAGTATAGTTTTAGATAAATGTCAATTTAATTGAATGCCTAGAAAATATTTTTCTTATTATAAAACTATAAAAGGAAAAGATTGACACTTGTCTAGCTAAATATTACAAACTTTCTTACAGATTATCTATAATTTATAAGAGTATTTCATGAAAAACAAAATTTTCTTCTCCTTATTGCTTCTATTTATGCCCTTCTTTCTTTCTGGCTGCTCTATTTTAGGTGCCGCTTACAGTGTAGCAAGCATACCTTTTGTTGTTGTTGGCGAAGTGGCAGATGGTGTCGTATATCTTATTAGTGATGATGATGATGACGATGATGATGACGACGATCATGACGATGACGACGACGACGATTATGACGATGACGACGACGATGATTATAGAGAAATATAAAGACAATAGCGAATATAATTCTCCATCAGAAATCTAAAGATATTTTCTATTCTTTCATTTAAATCAATCCAAGTTTTTTCATCCTTGCTCTTAAAGTGCTTGCGTTGACGCAAAGCAGTTCTGCTGCTCCGTTTTTACCATTGATTCGCCATTTTGTTTCTTCTAAAACTTCAAGGATATGTTCTTTTATTACGCTGTCTAAGCAATAATCTTTTTTAATTTTTTTAGGAACATATTCTTGTTTTTCTTGGGCTTTTATTTCAAGAGTAGAAAAATTCCTTGTAATTTCAGCTAAATTCATACTAAAACCTTTTCTTTCATCCCAAAGAATAAGTGATCTCTCTGTAAGATTTTGCAACTCTCGTATATTACCAGGCCAATCATAAGAACAGAGCATATCAATATCTTTTTGCGATAAAATAGGTGGATTAATAATACCTTTTTGTTCACATCTTCTTTTTATAAAATGTTCTACAAGTATAGGAATATCTTCTTTTCTTTCACGTAAAGGGGGGATAATAATTGGAAAAAGATTCAATCTATAGAATAAATCTTGTCTAAATTTTCCTTCTTGTATTAATTGCGGTAGATTTCTGTGTGTTGCAGCTATGATGCGTACATCAACGAAAAATTCGTCCTGTCCGCCCACTCTTGATAAAGCTCCCTCTTGAAGCACACGCAATAAACGCACTTGTGCTGTCATAGGCAATTCGCCAAGCTCATCAAGCATAAGCATTCCTCTATTTGCTCTTTCAAATAGCCCTTTTGTCTGTTCTACAGCTCCTGTAAATGCGCCTTTTTCATGGCCAAAAAGTTCACTATCGATAAGAGTGTCTGGTATACTGCCGCAATTTATCTTAATAAAGGTGTTCTTTGCCCTTGTTGAAAAGCGATGAATAGTATTTGCGACAACTTCCTTACCAGTTCCCGTTTCTCCAAGTAAAAGTATAGGAATATTTTCACGCGAAATTTTTAAAATCATTTCCTTTGTATTTTGCATACTTGGCAATTTATCGATATCAAGCAATGAACTTTCAAAAACAGCTGCACCAGTTGTTATCATAGAATCGCTAGCAATATATTCCTTAAAATATGCTCGAAAAGCATTGCCTAATTCAAAGAGAAGTGTTGTATGTTTTTCAGTATAGGCATTTCTTTGTTTTGAAATAAAAGCTACTTGGCACAAATACTTTTCGTCTACAACATCCCTCCAAAAAGCAATAGAAAACTTTTTTATAGGAAAATTGTAAGACAAAGAATGTATAAGAACAGTATCGTCACTTTCTGTGGCCAAGCCAACTCTTAACATTGGCTGTGATGTCAATACAGCGATGCTTTGCTCTGGAGTACAAAAATAAGAAACTCTTATCTTGTCGTTAATTGGAGGATAGACTTCAAGAAATTCAGATTTATCCGAATCAGGATAGCGAAAAACCATATAATCAAAATTTAAATACTTCTTGAGAAGTTTATTGAGCTCTTCGTATTTCTTAATTCTGTCCTTTGTATTGTCTGCTAAGATTTTTTGAGTTTTCTTAGATATTTCTATAGAAAGCTCTCTCTCTTCCTGCGTGGAATTTGTTATTTTTACATATGTTTTCATTTTTAAAATATAACTTATTTTATCAAATATTGCAAGTTTTACTTTATTTGACAAGACGCTTTATCTAGAAAAAAATAAGTATCTAGACTACAAGCAATTTTCCGCTTGTGAAAAAAATGGCACAATAGTTGCTATAAGAAAAGCAATAGAAACTAAAAGGAGTTTTATAATGAAAAAAGCAAAAAAAGCTATTGTTGTAGGTATTGATGGAGCTGTAACAGACATTGTTGAACAACACATCAGAGAAGGCATTGTGCCAAATCTAGCGAAAATTTTTAACGGCGGCGTACGTTGTAAAAACACAGCTTGCCCAATGCCAACCATTACACCTCCTAACTGGACATCAATTTCTACAGGTGCTTGGCCTATTACTCACCAAATCACAGATTACTGGCGTCACATTCCTGGAACTTCTCCAAACCAAACAAATGTTGACATGAACTTTAGTGGCGAACGTATTCAAGCTGAAACTATTTTCGAAGCAGCGGAAAGAGCTGGTAAAAAATCAATTATCGTTAACTATCCAACAAGTTATGGCTTAAACAAGCGTTTGAAAAACTCAATTCTTGTTGGTGGTTCAGGTCTTACTGTAGGTACAATTCAAGATAACGAAACAGCTGAACGTCTTGGTGCTCCTAAGACTGGTGGCCAAATTTTCTGTGATGATTTAATTGTGAGTTCACAATACAAAACTGGCGGCATCATGACTACTATGAAAGATGCTTCATCTTGGACAAATGTTGATGATATGGGCGACGATGCTCTTGAAATCGAATTTGACTTACTTTTTGCAAAAACTCCTTTCAGACCAACAAAACATACTTGGTACTGGCTTATCCGTGATATGGAAGGCGATGGTTATGATACAGTTACTCTTTCTCCAACAAAGAATTTTGAAGATGCTTTCTTCACATTAAAACTTGGCGAATGGAGTGGACGTGTTTTCACTACTATACAAATGCAAGACGGAACATCTAAAGAAGTTGCTTTCTTAGGTAAGATTCTCAAATTAAATGACGATGGCACAGAATTTGACTTCTTTATTAGCCAAATGCTCAATACAGACGGCGAATTATGGATATTCCCACCTGAAAAAGCTGCTCCACTTCGTGATATTGAAGCTGTTCCAACAACAAAAGCTGGCTTCTTACTTCGTATGCTTGGCTGGTTTGACGATGATATGTTCTCAGAACTTATTGAACTACACAACAAATGGCTTGGCGAAACTCTTGTTACTCTTATGAATAATAACGAATGGGATCTTTGCTTCTTCCATACTCATCCAACAGATTCTGTCTATCACTATCTTATGACAGAACTTGACGAAAACACATGCTCTTCAAAAGAAGCATACGATCATGCTTGGGATTTCCACAGAAAGCTTTATATCTCAACAGATAAAATGATTGGCAAACTTCTTGATAATCTTGACGACGAAACAGTGATGATTCTTGTATCAGATCATGGTTCTAAAGCTGATGGAACACCGTTCTCTCCTGTAAATGCTTTGATCGACGCTGGTTTATTAGTTGTTGATGAAGACGCAGAAATCAACGAATCTGTAAAGCTCACCATGCTCAATCTTTCAGAAAAATCCGCTGCTGCGATGAAACGTTCTGCTGCTGCTCCTATTGTTGAAAAGTCTAAAGTATTCCCACAACGTAGTGCTTATGTATACATCAACTTAGAAGGTAGAGATCCAGGTGGTATTGTAGATCCAGCTGATTATGAAAAAGTACAAAGAGAGATCATTGATGCTCTTTACACCTATGTACACCCAGACACAAATCAACGTCCTGTAGCTCTTGCTCTCACAAAACAAAATGCAAGACTCATGGGTATGGGCGGAGATCAATGTGGCGATGTTGTATACTGTGTATATCCAGAATACAGCATGCAGCATGGACCAATTCTCTCCACTGAAAAATGGGGCTTAGGTAATCTACAACCTCTTACAGTTTTCTATGGCCCAGGCTTTAAAGAAGCTGATGAAATCGAGCGTACTGTACAATTAGTTGATATTGTTCCAACTATTTGCTATATGCTTAACATGCCTTATCCAACAACTTGTGAAGGTGCTGTTATTTATCAAGCTCTACAAGATCCAGATGCCAACACTTGTTCATAAAATAAAGATAGAACAAATCTAAATCATAATTTGTGGAGATTTTATGAAAAAAATATCAACTATTGCTCTTTCTTTTGTTATGGCTCTGACCTTTCTTCTTCCTGCAAAAGCTCAAGCTGAATGGCCAGATCGCCCAGTAAAAATGATATTAGGATCTCAAGCAGGTTCTTCTATAGATATTGTCGGTAGATTACTTGCTCAAGCACTTTCAGAAAAATTCGGTCAACCTTTTGTACCAAACAATATCACTAGCGGTGGCTTAGGTGCTTTTGCTATGACTATGAAAAATGCAAATCCTGACGGTTACACCATTGGATTTGGTGCTGATCAAAACTTCTCATACGGAGTTTTAGATAAAAATGCTCGCTACACCTTAGATGATTTCATATTCTTAGCTGCTGTTTTTTATGGTGATTCAACAGTCATTTGTTCAAGTGAAAAACCTTGGAAAACGCTTAAAGAAGCATTTGAATGGGCAAAAGCAAATAATGAAACTCTTGATTACCTTTTCCAAACACCTCTTGACAGAATGTGGATGCAAATCTTTGCAAAAAATGAAGGAGTAAAGTTAAAACTTATTCCTGCAACTGGCCCTTCAGCAATTATAACTTCGCTTATGGGCGGACATGCTGATCTTGGTTATAGCGGTGGTTTTCACTTCGAACAAGAAAGAGCTGGTAAAGTAAGAAGTATTATGGTTTCAGGTGCTAATCGTTCAAAAGCATTCCCTCATGCTCCAACTAAAGACGAACTTTTTAGTCCGGCTTATGGCTACAATGCTTATCGTATAGCACTTGCACCTAAAGGTTTTCCAAAAGAAGCCCAAATAACTTTAGAAGCTGCGATCAAAGAAATTGTTACTTCTCCAAAATTTATTGAACAAGTAAATAAACTTCAATTTATTCCTGACTATATGTCTTCAACAGAATTAACAGAAAACATTAAATCTCAGCTCACTGAAAACAAAATAGTTATTGAATTAACTACAAAATAGCTCATTCAACAACGATAAAGTATTCTTAGGAAGACTATTCTTCCTAAGAATACAAAAAAGGGAAAGTTTATGTATATTGCGAGTATTATTACATATATATTTCTGATTGTTTTTAGTATAATAAGTTATTTTTGGATCATACCAACCTATTCGCCAGAAGATTTAGGTTTTGGTATACCAGCTACCTTCTTTCCAAATATGCTTGTTATCACTATCGCTCTACTTTCAGTTGTAAAAATATTGTTTACTGTAGTGAAGAAAGAGGGAAAAAATGTAAAATTTCCTTTTGATCGAGAAGATCTGAAAAACTTCATACCTTTCTTCCTTCTTTTAGTATTGGCTATGCCAGCTCTTGATTTTCTAGGTTTCTTTATAACATCAATGCTTTATGTATCTCTCTTTCAATATTTTGTTGGAGAAAGACGTCCTATCAATATTCTCGCAACATCATCAATAACAACTGTTTTTATGTATTGTGCGTTTTGGTATGGCCTTAACATACTCTTACCAGCAGGCAGGATATTCCAATGGATATGATGAATGGACTCTTAGATGCTTTACAGCTCATAAATATATTCTATGTTTTTGTGGGCGTTGGACTTGGTATTATAGTAGGTGCAATTCCTGGACTTAGTGGGCCAATTACAATTGCAATGCTTATTTCATTAACTTATTACATGCCTGCAATCGGTGCTATTGGTTTCTTGGTTGGAATCAATAAAGGTGGTTGTTTTGGTGGATCTATTTCAGCAATATTGCTCAACACTCCTGGTGCTCCTGAAGCTGTTGCCACCACCTTTGACGGCTATCCCATGAATAAAAAAGGAAAGGGACTTAAAGCATTAAAAGTGTCTCTTCTTTCTTCTACTTTTGGCGATTTATTTTCCACACTTTTAGTTATAGTTGTTGCTGGTTTTGTTGCTTCCTTTGCTTTAAAAATGGGACCACCTGAAATCACAGCAATACTTTTCTTAGCACTCACAGTTATCGCAGCCTTAGAAAGCGAATCCTTTATCAATGGTATTATTGTTGTTTGTATAGGTTTACTTTTTAGTTGTGTAGGTATGGATCCAGTTGCGGCTATGCCAAGATTGACCTTCAATATGTATCAACTAGAATCAGGTATTGCTATTGCACCACTTGGTATTGGTATGCTTGCTGTTGCTGAAATTGTTCGTCAATGCATATGTCTTAATGAAGACGATTGTGCTCCTAGCCTTGATATACATGTTGGTTCAAATGATGAAAATAAACTTTCTGCCAAAGAAGTAGCTTCTTTATTTCCAACATGGATAAAATCTTCCTTAATTGGTTCATTTATTGGCTCATGTCCTGGTATTGGTTCAACCATAGCTTCCTTTCTTAGTTATGGAGTTGCAAAAAAATCAGCAAAGCCTAATGAAAAATTTGGAGAAGGCGAAATCAAGGGTGTAGCAGCTCCAGAAGCTGCAAACAATGCTGTTGTAGGTGCTTCACTTATTCCATTGTTCACACTTGGTATTCCAGGCAGCGTGGCAGCAACCTTTCTTATTGGTGCTTTCATCATACACGGTATCACTCCTGGTCCTTTGATGTTTGAAGAAAACACTCGTGCTGTATATGGTATTTACGGAAGTATGCTTGTAGGCAATGTATTAACACTTGTACTTGGCTATTTAGGATTAAAAGTCTTTATCAGGGTACTTTCTGTTCCAAAAACAATACTCTACCCTGTCATTTTGATGATCTGTATTATGGGTGCTTATATAATAGAAAGCGATCCTGCTCATGTTTATCTTATGGTATTTTTCTTTGCACTTGGTTTTATAATGCGTTTATTGAATTTATCCTTTGTTGCTTTTTTGATTGGTTTTGTTTTAGGCAAACAACTTGAAATGGCTTTACAACAAACTTTGATTTCATCTGACACTGGTTTAGCAATACTCTTTACAAGACCAGGTTCAGGAAGCATTATGGCTATTGCTATCATCTTTATACTCTACACATTGTATAAAACATTTTTTAGCAAGAAAAAGGCAGAAATTGAAAATGTATGATGAACTTGAACAAGCCATACAAGCTTACCAAATAAATGAATTAATAAAAAGAAATATTCCTCTGGCCTTTACAGAACCTATTGTTATTCAATCTAAAATCAAAAGACAGAATACAAAGGATGGAATAGAAATACTTTGGCAAAACACTCCTCTTCTTCTTTTGACACGCCACATCGAAGACTCTCTAGAAATTTGGCATATCAAAGACAAAGACGGCATTACACTTAAACAAATCACTATCAATAAAAAACAATAGGAGTAACTATTATGAAAAATGTATGTATTATCTACGCAGAATCTTTTGACGCAACACAAAGTGACGAAGCTTGTGCAAAATTCCTCAAAAAATCTCTTCATCTAACAAATACACCTAGCGGTGACAAGGCTGTACTTGCTTCTCTTCCAGAAATAAAAGAACTTGCCTTTGCTGATTTTACTAAAGAAAATGTAGAAAAAAATATCGCTCTTTCTACAAAAGTAACAGATCTAAACCAAGCACTTCCTCAAATCCTTGAAGCTGTGAGCCGTTTTACTCTTTATGTAATCGTTACTCCTAAAGATGTTTATTTTGCTGGTTATGGCGTGAATAATAAAGCAGAAGCCTATTCAAAGGATTATTCTTATTCACAAATTGTTGTGACTATTTGTGCAATTTCAGAAGCTTTACTTCCAGAAAATCCAGAGGGAGCTATTCTCTACCCTCTACTCAAAGATCCAAATGCAAAAACAAAGGATCTACAAAAAGCACAAACTACTATTGACAGCTTAGAAGAAGCTATCACGCGTAGTGCAAGAAATCCATGGGATAAGCACGACTGTGCATAAATAAAAGTTTCCACAAACATTTGTTCCCAAACAATTCCCTAAATCCTCTTAGAGAGCTTGCATTAGCATACTTTCTAAGAGGATAAAAAAAATGTAGGTATACTATGAAAAACAAAGCCAGTTTTATTTTGCTTATTCTCAGTGCTGTGTATGCAGTAAGTTTCTTTCATAAGGCTAATCTTACCGTTTTATCGCTAGATATTATAAACGATCTTAATATATCTACAGTAGAGTTTGGCATTCTTGGTTCTTTTACTATGTTAGGCTATGCTCTTGCACAAATACCATCAGGTATACTTGCAGACGTATTAGGCGGCAGAAAAACTTTAGTTATTTTTCAAATTTTAGCAGCAATAGCAACTATATTATTTTCCATGTCAGAATCGCTTAGTTCAGCGAGTATTTCTCGCTTAATTTTAGGTTTTGCTCTAGCTGCCAATGTTCCAGCAATGAAGGTTCTTGCTTATTGGTTTAATCCAAGCCAATACAGTAAAGCAAATTCTATCCTCCTTTCTTGTGCTTCTTTAGGAACATTATTAGCTTCATCACCTCTTGCTTTTTCTACTGAAATGATAGGTTGGAGATATTCTCTTTTTATTATGGGTATTATCACCTTTGTTTTAGCTCTTTTGACTTGGCTTTATGTTGCTGATAAACCAGAAAATCCAAGCGATCCATTACTCAAAGCTGTACAAGAAAAAGAAGCCACAAAAGAAAAAGTCAAATACATGTCGCTTATCTTCCTCGTTTTAAAACAAAAAAACTTTAAAGCTGCATTTATTTGGTTCTTCTGTATGATTGGTATTTACTTTGTATTAGCTACAATGTGGTGGGGGCCTTTCCTCATGCAAGTATACGAATTAACAAGAGCAGAAACAGGCTTTATACTTTCTTGTATGTCTCTTATCCCACTTGTAACTAATCCATTTATTGCCGTACTTTCAGACTCTGTTTTCAAATCACGCAAAACTGTATTCTATATTGGAGCAGCAGGCACATTTATTATCCTCTTCCTCCTTTCCTTCTTCTTAGACGCAATTCCAAAATTTATTGTCTTCTATGTTATTGGAATTTTGTTCACTTTCTTTATTATGTCTACAGCCTCACTTGTTTTCACTCTTATAAAAGAAAGTGTGCCAAGTAAATGTGCAGGAACAGCTTTTGGAATGATAAACACAGGTGCTCCTCTTTGCTCCTTCTTTATTCAATATTTATTTGGATATTTAGTAGGTTATGGTGCAGAGCAAGGCAGTTATGCAATGGGTTATTCCTATGGATTTATGTCGCTTTTATTTTTATGTGCAATAGCTTTAATAGCAAATTATTTTATAGAAGATACTTTAGATCCAAACTTCACATTAGCTTCACAAGAATAAAGATTATTCATCTATAAACTAAAATTAAATACCAAAATCAAATATTATTAAGGAGAAAAAATATGGCAGGTTTACAAGTAGAATATTTTCGTGAAAATGAAAAACACACTATTAAAACAGGCAATGCAGCACTTGGTGATATTGTTATCAACACAGAAAACATTCCAGCAGAAGAAAGAAATGGAACAGCAAAACAATTGCTTTGTGCTTCTACTCTTTTTTGCTATTGCTCAGCCCTAGTGAGTGCAATGGATACACGCGGAATGAAATACGGTGCAATAAAAGCAAAAGCAAATCTTACTGCTGGAAACAATGAAAATAACGTTTCACGTGTTCTTGAAATTGAATTAAACGTTGATGTTGAAATAGACGAAGACGATTACGATACTTTTGAAAGAATTAAAAAAATCATGCGTAATGGCTGTTTAGTCACAAGTTCTGTGCACGATGGTATACACATGAAATACAATCTTAACGCTTTATGCGATGACGATGAATAAGAATAATTTATAAACTTTCTATAATAAAAAAACACATATATATAGTATATATGTGTTTTTTTTTGAAAATTCTATTTATTTGAAAAAATTCTAATATCTATAGTCATAAATTCTATTAGATTTCTTTTCACTACGTGGTAATTCGCCAATTTCTACAAGTTTAATGACAGCATTTATTCCTATTTTTCTTTTAAATTCTTCTTGAATTTCTAATTCAAGCGAATACTTATTCACCTTTGGCTCAACTTCAACAAAAAGTGTAAACAAATCTTTTCCATTAGGATGATCTATCATAGCTTGGTATTCACTAGAAGCACCCTCAATGCTTTTAAGCATTTCATCAATTTGACTTGGGAATATGTTCACACCCTTCACTTTCACCATATCGTCTGTTCTGCCAAAGATAATATCCATACGTGGGAATGCGCAACCGCATGAACATTGGCCAGGAATGATACGTGAAAGATCATGTGTACGGAAGCGTATAAGCGGAGCACCTTCTTTATGTAAAGTAGTGATCACCATTTCGCCAATTTCGCCATCAGGCAAAACTTCGCCAGTTTTTGGATCGATAATTTCTAAGAATATATAATCATCCCAATAATGTATGCCTTCAGCTTTGTTACAGCTCATGCCCACACCTGGCCCATAAATTTCTGTAAGGCCATAGATATCGTAGAGTTCAGCACCCAATTCTTTAGCTATTCTTTGACGCATTTTTTCGCCCCAACGTTCAGAACCAATAATAGCCTTTTTAAGATGTAGTTTATCGCGAATTTCTCTTTTTTCAATTTCTTCAGCCAATAAAAGAGCATAAGAAGAAGTTGCACAAAGTACAGTAGATCGCATATCCATCATCATTTTCAATTGCTTATCGGTATTTCCTGGCCCCATTGGTATTGCCATAGCACCCAATTTTTCAGCACCTGCTTGAAAGCCAATGCCAGCTGTCCAAAGTCCATAACCAGGTGTTATATGAACGCGATCAAGCTTTGTAAGGCCTGCAAGTTCATAACAACGTGCAAACATAATAGCCCAATCATCAACATCTTTTGCTGTATAAGGAATAATTACAGGCGTGCCGGTTGTGCCTGAAGAAGAATGAATCCTTACAATCTCTTCGTCACTTACAGCTTGCAAACCGTCTGGATACGCTTCTCTCAAATCGCCTTTCCAAATAAATGGAAGCTTTTCAAAGTCTTCTTGACTTTGTATAGCTTCAACATCTACATCTTTATAGGCTTCTTGATAGAAAGGTAGAGTTTTTTTCAGCTTGACTATTTGCGATTTGATTAAATCAAATTGCTCTTGTGACATCTTCATGTAAGTATTCCTTTTTGTTTAGCAAATAAACATTTATACTAATTTTGCGCCTTCGCTTAAGGCTTTTATATTGAGATCTATGAATTGTGCTTTCACTCTTTTTTTAATGGCTTCTTCCATTTGTTCGAGAGTGAAACCTAATTTGCCAGAAGCTATGCCAGCTCCCAATAAAATTGTATTTAACACCTTAGATGAACCACATTTTTCACACAATTCTTCACCATCAACAATAATCAATTGTGCTACATTTGCTTTTAAATATTCAAGCATTTCAGTACCATCATAAGAAGAATTTGACAAAGTTGCAGTCACAGGTTTCACAGCTTTTTTGCTCACAACTAAAATGCCGTCTTTTGCCAAATAAGGCAATGCACGTACAGCTTCTGCTGGTTCAAAAGCAAGCAAGACATGTGCTGTGCCATATTCTATCATAGGCGAATGAAGTTCTTGATTTTCTTCACCAATACGAACATGACTCACTACAGACCCGCCTCTTTGAGCCATACCAATAGTTTCACTCGCTCTTGCAATCTTGCCTTGTTGTAAGGCACAATCAGCAATCAATTTTGAAGCAAGAATAGTGCCCTGTCCGCCAACTCCGCAGAGTAAACAATTTTTTATAGTATTTTCATTAGTATTTTGCATATTTACACCTTAATTGCACCCACAGGGCAAACCTGATTACAAAGCGTACAGCCAAAACAAAGAGATGGCTCTATTTCAACTTTTCCATTATTCAATACTATTGCAGGACAGCCTAATTCCTTGATACATTTTCTGCAATTAATGCATTTATCTTGTTCTATATAAGAAAGCTTTGCTGGCTTTGTTATCGCAATACAAGGAGATTTAAAGACAATAGCTGTCACACCTGAAAGTTCTGCAGCTTCTTTAACTGCTTTTACAGAAGCTTTCAAATCTAGTGGATCCACAGTTTGCACGCTCTTCACGCCAATAGCTGTCAAAATAGGCTCTATTGCTATTTTTGAAACAACTTCGCCCATCATGGTTTTACCTGTGCCAGGATGTGGCTGATGGCCAGTCATAGCTGTTGTGGAATTATCAAGAATAATCAATATTATATTTGATTGATTATACACAGCATTCACAATGCCTGTAAGCCCAGCAGCAAAGAAAGTAGAATCACCTATAAAAGCAAAATTCTTCGTGTCTGGATTAGCGTGTTCAAGGCCTTGTGCAATAGTGATACCTGCTCCCATACAAAGACAAGTATCTGTCATGTCAAGAGGTTTTGCATTTCCTAAAGTATAGCAGCCAATATCGCCACAGAAATTTGACTTCTGCCCTTTCATAGCAAGTTTCACAGCATAAAAAGAAGCTCTATGCGGACAACCAGCACAAAGCACAGGCGGACGAATAGGTAAATCAGGTGCTTTTGGAAGTTCTTGGCTTGGACATGCTCTATCAAACTGTTTAGCAAGCACATTTTTCACATATTCAACACTATTTTCACCTGCATTTTGGACGTCTTTAGTCAATTTACCAAGTATTTGTACTGAAATATTTTTTTGTGCGCAAAGTAAAAGAAGTTCTTTTTCAATAACAGGATCAAGTTCTTCAATACATATAACTTTTTCAAGTCCTTGTAAAAATTCTTCTGCCATTTTCTTAGGAAATGGAAAAGGAGTTGCAACTTTAAATAAAGCGTATTCTTCTTCTTTTATGCCAAGTGAAGATAAAGCTTCTTTACAATATTGATAATTAATACCGCCTGTTGCAATGCCTATCTTAGATTTATTTGCTTGTTTTTCAATTTTATTGAATCTATAATTTGAAAATTCTTCGCCAATCAGAGGATTTCTTTCTTCAATTTTTAAATGGTTGAGATAAGAAGAACGTGGAAAAATAACCCAACGCATTGTGTCTTTAACAAAGCCTTCTGCTTTTTTTCTTGCTTCATAGTCTTCAATTTCAATAGTAGCACTGCCATGGCAAATACGCGTTGTAGGCCTAAAAAGAACTGGTGTAGAATATTTTTCAGAAAGTTCAAAGGCATCTTCCATCATATAATACGCTTCTTCAGGAGAAGAGGGATCAAAGATTGGAAGCTTTGAAAAAGAAGCAAAAGTTCTTGTGTCTTGTTCTGTTTGTGAAGAAATAGGGCCTGGATCATCAGCAGATAAAACCACCATGCCACCCTTTACACCAACATAAGCAAGACTCATAAGTGGATCAGCAGCTACATTAAGCCCCACTTGTTTCATGGTTACAAGAGTTCTTGCACCAGAATAAGCCGCTCCTGCACCAACCTCTAAGCCTGCCTTTTCATTGACAGACCATTCCACATATATATCGCCCTTATTGTGTTTAGCAATATTTTCAAGTATTTCTGTAGAAGGTGTTCCAGGATAGCCCGAAACAGATTGAACGCCAGCACGAATAGCACCAAGTGCAATGGCTTCATTTCCCATAATAAATTTTTTCATACGCAAATCCTCAAAATTTAATTCCATGCTCTCCAAGCTTTTGCAAATTGCATTCATATTTTTTACAATAGAGAAGCAAGAAAAACAAGCAATAAAAGGTAAGTAATTAAATTTAATCTCTTTTATGACAGGCTTTTTATCTTGATTTTCATTTTTTGTCATTGTAAAATACAATACTAAAGTTTAAAATAAAGAAATTAAATATTAAAAAAATAGAGAAAAATATGAAAACAAATACAAGCATCATCTTAGGCATTTGCATACTATTAGGCTTTACTTCACTTGGCTTTTTCTTCAATAAAGCATTAATCGAAACAAAGGCAATGGAAAGAACCGTTGTTGTCAAAGGACTTGCAGAAGAAAATGTTATGGCAAATAAAGTTGTTTGGCCTATTCAATTCAGAGTTTCAGCAAATACTCTTGAAGAACTTTCACAAAAAAGTAACCTTTATAGAGAAATTATAAAAAACTTCCTCATCAATCAAGGTATTACTGAAGATGAAATAATCATCACTCAACCAAGCATAGAAGACAGAAACCTCTATGCCTCAGAAACAAATGCACCAACATTCGCTTATTCAGCCTCAAATCTCGTCACAGTAAGTTCAGATAAAGTAGAACTTGTTTCAAAGCTCACAAGTTCTATCTCGCAACTACTCAATGAAAATGTGCCACTAGCCGGCTCGAATGAATATTCTAACAAAGTAGTCTATTCATACACAAAATTAAATGAAATCAAACCGCAAATGATTGAAAATGCAACAAAAAACGCAAGAGAAGTTGCTGAAAAATTTGCAAAAGATTCTCATTCTTTCTTAGGAAAAATCAAAAAAGCAAGCCAAGGACAATTCTCTATCACTACGCCAGATAGCTTTAGGCCACAGATCAAAACTGTGAGAGTTGTTAGTACAATAGAATACTACCTCACTGATTAAAATAATTCTTTTGTGTTTTTTCTGCACAAAATAATTTTTTTCTTTCAGTCATGTATGTTTTGATACACTCCATTCAAGAAAAAAAATATTTCATTGGAAAATACAATTAATCACACATAGCTAGGATTTACATGCACCATACAATGTTTAATATTTTCAAAATTCTCTTCTAGCTCATCGTGTACATTTTCTGCAATTTCATGTGAAAGATAAGTCGGCATATTTGCATCCACTAAAATCTCAACATCAAGATAGATTTTATTTGAAAAAATCCTGCTCTTAAAAGAGTCAATACCAAGCACATCTTTGTTTTTAAGTATAAATTCCCTTATCTCTTCTTCGCTCTTCTTGTCTATAGCCTTGTCAGTTATTTTATCTAAGGCTGAATGCAATATCTCATACGAAACCTTTATAATGAACAAGCAAATAACAACAGATGCTAATGGATCAAGTAAAGGATAGCCCAGCATTGCACCATAAATACCAATAAAAGAACCCACAGAAGAAAGTGCGTCCGAACGATGGTGCCACGCATCTGCAAGCAAAATGTCAGATTTAATCTTCCTCGCTACAAGCAATGTATACCAATACATCGCTTCTTTAATAACTATAGATACAATAGCAGCATATAAAGCAAAATCACTAGGTAAAGCCGCCTGCTCATACTCCTTTGTCCAGATTTTTTCAAGGCCAACATAACCAATACCAAGACCCGCAAATAAAAGCATACAAGCCAAAAATAAAGCCGCTATGCTCTCAAACTTTTCATGGCCATATTGATGGCTATCGTCTATACTCTTATTGCCAATCTTAACACCTATAATAACAAAAAAAGATGAAAGTACGTCAGATAAAGAATGAATAGCATCAGAAATCATAGCCGATGAATTACCAAAAATACCCGCAAGAAACTTAATGCCAGCAAGTAAAGCATTCACCACTATAGTAACTACACTCACCTCAATAGATTTTCTTTCATAATTGTTTTCAATTTCATTGTTAGTCATATCTAACCACCTAATATATCACGATTTATACATTTCATTCATAAGAATTTAATGCAAGTATTGCATTCAAGAAAAGGTTAGTCAATAGAAACATTTTTCTTTTTCGTCTGCGACGCTTTTTTTGTCTGCTATGCCTCCGGCGGGCAAAGGAGTTGAACCCCTTTGCAAACCCCAATTTGCAAGGTTAATGCGTAGGGAAATGCCTAAAGAAGAAAATATATTTTTTTATTTGCGAAAAAGTTTTAAAATTTTAGTGCTACGCACTAAA
>CAYJAZ010000024.1:3498-41176 GCA_964368455.1 uncultured Desulfovibrionaceae bacterium | reverse complement strand
TCATACTTTATTTTTTTTTATTTGCGAAAAAGTTTTAAAGTTTTGTTGCTTCGCATCAAAACATTAAATACTGTTTCGCTTTAAAATATGGCTAAATCAATTTCAATTAAAATCAATTTAGCATTTGTCACTGCGTTCCAAATGTGAGTGAAGTAATTTTTTTAATGATGCAGAACTATTTATTCTATTAAAAACGAAGCTCAGACTCGTCATTGCGAAAGAGCATTTTCTCAAAATGCGATTGTGGCAATCTATATCTTTTTTTGTCTCTTTTGTCTCCGACGGCCAAAGGGAATAATTCCCTTTGGAAACCCTAGCATGCAAGGTAAGTGCGTAAGGTATTGGTTAGTCATACTTTATTTTTTTTTATTTGCGAAAAAGTTTTAAAGTTTTGTTGCTTCGCACCAAAACATTAAATACTGTTTCGCTTTAAAATATGGCTAAATCAATTTCAATTAAAATCAATTTAGCATTTGTCACTGCGTTCCAAATGTGAGTGAAGTAATTTTTTTAATGATGCAGAACTATTTATCCTATTAAAAACGAAGCTCATGCTCGTCATTGCGAGGAGTGAAACGACGTGGCAATCCATGCCTTTTAAGTAAAATTAAATTTAAAATACATGGATTTCCACGTCCTTCGCCTTGCTCAGTCTTCGCAATGACGAGTCTTAGACATTTCATCCTCTGCTAACGACTTAATTCTTTGCACAAAATCAACTTAGACACATTTGGAACGTAGTGACAAATGGCAAAAAATTCTCTGTTGAATTTCTTTTTCCCCCATTTTAAAGCGAAACAGTATTTAAGGCTAAGGTGCTTTGCACCTTAGCCTTAAAACTTTTTCGCAAACAAAAAAAATTAAATTTTCTTCTTTAGCTAAATCCCCACGCATTAACCTTGCCTTATACGGGTTTGCAAAGGGGGCGTGCCCCTTTGCCCGTCGGAGACATAAAAAAAAACAGCGGATAAAAATCCGCCGTCTTATTATATTTATATATCTGTGAACATATCTATGATTTCGTATAATTTGCCGCATTCTTGAGTATTGATCCATCTTGCGGCACGCAGTGCACCTTGTGCGAAATTTTCTCTGGAGTGTGCTTGATGCGTGATTTCAATTCTTTCGCCTGGCCCCATGTAGTAGACGGTATGCACACCGACAACGTCTCCGCCGCGTATGGTTTGTATACCGATTTCTTCTTTTGGTCTTTCTCCTACCAAACCTTCTCTGTGGTAGTTTGCTACATCTTTGAGTTCCCATTCTTTGGCTTCTGCGAGACATTCTGCAAGGCGTAATGCTGTTCCGCTAGGGCTATCTTTTTTCTTATTGTGGTGTAGTTCAACCATTTCGACATCGTATTCAGAGCCTAACATTTGTGTAAGTTTTGGCAAGAATTTGAGTAATACGTTGATACCTATACTCATATTTGCCGAAAAGAAGATTTTATTACTTTGGCAGAGTTTTTCTAATTCTTCTTTTTCTTCTTTTGAGAGGCCTGTTGTGCCTATTATATGTGCGATTTTGTATGTATTAGCTAATCTTGCAGTGTTTATGGTGTTTTCAGGCGAGGTGAAATCTATGACAACAACATTTTGCTGATCAAATTGTGCGAAGATTTCTTCTGTATTTGAGGAAATTTTGCATGTGCTATTTTGGAGATAGGCAAGTTTTGGCAAACTTTCTTCTCTTTCTATTGCAGCGACGAGTTCTAGATCTTCTGCTTGTTGGATGAGGTTGACAAGAGTTGCACCCATTCTTCCAGAAGCACCTGTGATAATTATCTTTGTGTTTTGCATAAAAATTCCTTATACAGAATAATTTAGAATATTTGTTTTAGTAGATCTTCGGCTTGTTTTACATCTGCACTTTGTTCTTCGTTTGTGACGGCGTGTATGGAAGTATTTGGCGAAGTTCCTTCAGCAAATGGAATGCCAGCGCCATCATTTTCTTCATCGCCAACAAAGTAGATACCTTCTGGAACTGTGAAGAGATCTGATGGGTAGAGTGGGAGTGCTTCTTCGGCAAAGCTTTTGAAGATTGGCAGAGCGGCTCTAGAGCCTGTTTCTCCTCTTCCCATTGGT
Source organism: uncultured Desulfovibrionaceae bacterium (assembly GCA_964368455.1). Taxonomy (GTDB): domain Bacteria; phylum Desulfobacterota; class Desulfovibrionia; order Desulfovibrionales; family Desulfovibrionaceae; genus CAYJAZ01. Next base: position 39,092 of record CAYJAZ010000024.1, on the reverse strand, counting down.
TTTGGCCAATCATAGCCGATGTATGTAGCTGTGACTATATTTGGTGTGACGCCAATAAACCATGCGTCCATTTCTTCGTTTGTAGTACCTGTTTTACCGCCAAGTGGTATTTCTAATTTCTTTAATTGTGAACCTGTACCAGATTTTACAACCTCTTCAAGCATAGCACTCATGAGATAGGCATTTTGTGGGCTTATTGCTTGAGTGTATTCATTTTGATTGACGTATACTTCATTACCCCAAGGGCCTATGATGGATTGAATAAATCTTGGTTTGCTGAGAAGACCTTGATTTGCAAATGCTGTGTATGCGACAGCCATTTCAAGAGGTGTAACTTCTATAGAACCAAGTGAGGCTGCAATATGTGGTGGTAATTCGCCTTTAAGGCCTAAATCTCTTGCTCTTTGTATAACGCTCTCCATTCCTATTTGCTGTGCAACACGTACGGTAGCGAGGTTTCTTGAACGTTTAAGAGCTGTTATAAATGGCATTCTTCCGTCGAATTTCTGGTCGAAATTAGATGGTCTCCACATTTGTCTGGAATATGGATCGATAAAAACAATAGGTGCGTCTAATATTTCAGAAGTGAGGGTGAAGCCTTGATCAAGAGCTGCGGAATAGACAAATGGCTTAAAGGCAGAACCTGGTTGACGTTTTGCTTGTGTAGCTCTGTTGAAATGTGAGCTTGCGAGGCCAAAGTCGTAACCGCCGACAAGTGCGACAACGTCAGAAGTTTTTGGCTCAATGGAGATAAGAGCACCTTGCACTTCTGGTTTTTGTTGTAGAGCTAGTGGAATCACAGTTTGTTTTGTTATTTCAGAGAGTAAGAGAGTGTCAGGATTTTTCTTTGTTGTGGCAGGCGGATTGAAACTTGCGTAAACAATATCGCCAACTTTTAAAACACTTGTTGCATTCTTGATATTTGTGGAATCTTCATAACCAGTGACTTTTGGATTATGCTTTCTTGCCCAGCCCATTGTATTAACAGAAATATAGCCTTGATATTCGCCAAGAGAAACTTTAGCTCCTTTTGCTGTGACGTCTGTGACTAAAACTTTTACCCAATTATTGTTTTCTAAATCTGATAGAGTAAATGGATTTTTTTCTAAATAGGAGGCAAATTCAAATTGCATGATATTTTCAACAGGCCCTTGCCAACCATACCTTTTACTTGAACTTTCAAGTCCTTTACGTAAGGATTTTTCTGCAATAAGTTGAATAGCAGGATCCATGGCAGTTTTTATGGTTAGTCCAAGTTCGTATACAGCTTGTTCGCCATACACGCCATAGTCAAGGCCATTTTGCTTAGCATTTTCTTCTGAAAAAAGTTCTATGAGCTGACGGCGAACTTCTTCTAAATACCATTCAGCACCTTCAACTTTTGCATGCTCCATTTTTTTGAAAACTGGAATTTCATAAAAAGCTTCTTCGTATTCAGCATCTGTGATTTTACCGTCTTCACGCATTCTGCCTAGAACGTATTCTTGTCTATTTCTTGCGGCATTGTAGTCTCTGTATGGATTGAATCTTGTAGTTGCTGGTAAGATACCGGCTATTAAAGCAGCTTCTGCAATGCTGAGATCTTTTGCGTGTTTAGCAAAATAATAACGTGCTCCAGCTTCAATACCGTAAGAGCGGCCACCAACGTGAATTTGGTTGAGATAGATGGTAAGAATATCTTTCTTTGATAATTGTCTTTCTAATTGGAAAGCAAGTAACATTTCTTTGATTTTACGTGTGTAGGTTTTTTCTGGTGTGAGAAGAAGCCTTTTCACTACTTGCTGTGTGATAGTGCTTGCACCTTGTGTTGAGCCAGAAGTGAAGTTAGTTATTGCTGCTCTAAGGATAGCAATTGGATTGATGCCTGGATGGTCAAAAAATGTTTTGTCTTCTGCTGAAATAAAGGCTTGTGTGACGTGATCTGGTAATTCATCAACAGTGATTAAATATCTTTGTTCATTGTATAATTCACCCATAACAGAACCATCACGTGCAAGAATTGTAGTAGTGAGCGGTGGTCTAAAATCAGCTACTTTTGTGATGCTAGGTAGATCGGCAGAAGCCCATTGAATAACGCCGTAGACAATGATAATAGCTAATGCAACACCAATATTTACAGAGAAAAAGATAAACTTAAGCAAGAATTTCATAGGAGATTGTTTTACTCTTGCTTTTTTCTTTTTCTTAGACTTTTTAGTGTTATCTTCTTCTGGATTATCTTGTAATAGAGCTTCTTCTGCCAGTTTTTCTGTTGTATTTTCTACAGTATTTTCTGTTGAAGAAGATGCAGTTGGACTTGTTTCAAGAGGGGATTCAGATTTTTCTGTAGTTTTTTCTTCAGTGTTTTGAAGTGTATTTTCAGTATGTTGTGTTTTGGTATTTGTGTTTAGAACAAAGGCTTCATTATTGATTTGTTCAGCAAGTTCAGCTTCTTTTAATAGAGCAGAATCTGCCTTGAGACTATCTTGATTTTGAACTGTGCTAAAATCATTGTGAAGATTTTCTTTTTTTCCAAAGGATAAAGATGGAATTTCGTTTTTTTCTGATTGTTCGTTATTTTCAATAGTATTTGTTGTTTCTTTATTCATATCTTGATTTGTATTGCTTGCAGTATTCAAGAAAGTAGCTTCTTGTTTTACAGGTTGTGTGTCTTTGTTTTCTGTCATTTTTCTTACCTCACGACTTGCTGATAATGCAAGTTTTATTCCTTTCTGTAAAGAGTCAATTTTTTGCAAAATGAAAATTTATGAAAGTTAAGATAATTATTTTATATATTTATATTTGTTCGAAACAATTTTAATAAGATTTATTTAATTGTTTTGGCCATGTTCCATTATAATTATAACATTTTATAATTAAAAAATCTTCACCTCTGCCATTTTTATGTTTAGTCACATAAGGAATAATCTCAATCTTTTCAAATAAATTGCCTAAATGATGTTGAAAATATTCATGAGGTAGATTTGTTTTTTTAGAAATATAAAGAGCGTCATAGCCTATGAAATCTTTGTTATCAGAAGGATTAGGCCATAAGTCGTATTGTGAAAGTCTGTTATCAAAATTTGCATCAAAGGATCTTTCTTGTTTAGGTGAATAAAAAGAAAGTGAAGCTGTTGTGTCGTAACGTGAAGAAAAGTAGAATACTTTTTCTGGATCTTCAAAAGAATTTTGCATTTCTTCAAGTTTTATAGATAAATTATTCCAGCCTTTTAACCTTAATGTAGGATCTATTATTTCTGGCAATGGGAAGAATGGTGTTAAATAAATAACAAAAGGAAGAGCCGCAGAAACTAAAAGCATTAGAGAAATATATTTCTTCTTTCTTGCTGTAAATTCAGACAGACGTGAAAGACAATGCTCCAAACCAAAGGCTGTGAGCAAAATAAGTGAAACATAAGTCATTGCAGGCCAATTCGCATAAATTGTAGTGTGGAAAGACCATAAAAAGAAAGCAGACATCAAAGGCAAGAAACCACAAGCAAGGAGGGTTTTTTGTCTAAATAAAGAAATTTCTTCTGTATTTTCAGCGTTTTCAACTTTATTGAAAGAAGAATGCTTTATTTCAGCATAGATAAATTTTGCAAAGACAATTGCTGTGAATAAGGCAAGAATAAACCACCAAGGTGTTGCTATGCCTAATTGTCCGCCAATAAATTCAGGAACAGATGGAAGATCAAAGAATTGCTGTGCCTTTTTGCCAGTGACGCCAGCAAGGCTTGAAACATGTAAAAAACCTACCCAATCATTTTGTGCATTCCACAAAAATATTGGCAATAATCCAGCAATAGAGCCTAATGCCATTGAAAGGCAAATAGCTAAAATCCTAGAAAGTGCAATCATTTTGAAGAAATACAATAAGATAAGATAAGGAATAGCAAGAGCTAAAAATGCAAACATCATATATTTAGCTAAACAGCCAAAAGCCATAGCCAAAAAGAGTGCGATATAAGCAGCAAGAGAAGATCTTGTGCTTAAAATATATAAAGAAAAAAAGGCTGTTAGCCAGCATAAAAGCAAAGGGCTATCTGTTGTCATCAATATAGATGAAGCAGTAAATAAAGGCATGCTATTTGCGACAAATAAAGCAAGAAAGCCTGTGGTTGGCCTTTTAAATATTTTTGAAACACCAATAAATATAATGAGTTGAGCTATTATTGAATTAACAACTGCACCAAAACGTACAGCAAATTGCGTGTCTCCAAAGATATTTGTCCAAAAACCAATAATCCATGAAATTAAAGGGCCTTTTGAATAGTAGGAGAGTTGTAATGTTCGTGACCAATCCCAATATTGTGCTTCGTCAGATGAAAGATCTAATTGATCTGTGCCTATAAAGATGAGGCGTATTGAAGTCATTAGAAGAATGAGAAAAAAAGCCAATTTTGTCGGATTTTGTAGAACAAGAGCATAGAATTTTTCAGCAAAATTTTTATGCTCTTGTGTATATGTGTTTTGAATGTTGTTCATTATTTACTGTCTGTTAGCCTTGCATAAGTTTTGCTAAGGCTTTATTCACTAAGGCAGGATTTGCTTTGCCTGCCATTTTTTTCATTACTTGACCAACAAAGAAGCCTTGCAATTTAGTTTTTCCACCTTTAAATTCAGCAACTTCCGTTGGATTTGCGTCCATAATTTCTTTCAAGGCAATTTCAATTTCAGAAGTGTCAGAAACTTGAGCAAGGCCTTTTTCTTCAACATATTTCTTTGGCATTATTTGTGTTTCAAATAAATGTGGGAAGATGTCATTTGCAATTGTCATTGAAATCATGTCATCATCAATGATTTTAGCAAGTTCGGCTAAAGCTTCTGCACTAAGGCTGATTTGTGAACTTTGTAATGCTCTTGTGTTTAATTCACGCATGAGCATACCTTGAATAATATTTGCTAATCTTTTTGGACTATTATGTGTTTTTAAAGCATCTTCAAAAAGATTTTTGAGATTTTTGTCAGTTGCTATTCTTTGTGCATCGTCATTATTAAGTTTATACTCTTGCATATATCTGATCTTACATGCAGAAGGCAATTCGTCTTGATTTTTTGTCCAAAAGTCCACTTGTTCATCACTAAGAGTAAGTGTGATTAGATCTGGATCTGGGAAGTAGCGATAATCTTGGGCTTCTTCCTTGCTACGCATTGAAATAGTTCTATTTTTGTCTACATCATAAAGACGAGTTTCTTGCACAATAATGCCATTATCAAGCAATATATCTTCTTGTCTTGCAATTTCACATTCAATAGCTTTTTGTATGTTTTTGAAAGAATTGAGATTTTTTAATTCTGTACGTGTGCCAAATTCTTCTTGGCCGAAAGGACGAAGAGAAATGTTAGCATCGCATCTAAAATTACCTTCTTCCATATTTCCATCGCAAAAACCAAGACCAACAACAAGTGAATACAATTCTTTTAAGTAAAGAAGAGCTTCTTCGCTTGAGCGCATGTCTGGTTCACTCACAACTTCACAAAGAGGTGTGCCAGCTCTATTTAAGTCAACAAAACTCTTAGGCTCTGAGGCAGAATGTATATTTTTACCCGCATCGTCTTCTAAATGTATACGAGTGAGGCCGATTTTTTTCTTGCCAGACTTTGTTTCAATTTCAATAAAGCCACCTATACAAATAGGCTCTTCAAATTGTGAAATTTGGTAGCCTTTTGGAAGATCTGGATAGAAATAGTTTTTGCGTGCAAAATAAGAATGTTTATTGATAGAGCAATTGGTTGCTAAGCCCATTTTTACTGCAAATTCAATTGCTTGTTTGTTTGGAACAGGAAGCACTCCAGGCATGCCTGCACAAATTTCACAAACATTTGAATTAGCCTCTTGGCCAAATTCACGCGGACAAGAACAGAAAAGTTTGCTCTTTGTCGCAAGTTGAACATGCACTTCTAAACCAATAACAACTTCAAAGTCAGACACTTTAAACCTCCACGCAAAAGTAAAATAATACTCTAGAATCTACTGCTTATTGTAAAATCTGTTGTAGACTAGCAGTCTTTAAGCTAATTTGCAAGAAGAAAAAATAGCCTAATTTTGCCGTGCTAGAGAGTAATAATTAGAAAAATAGGGAAGTTTTTAGTGGGAGAATCCAAGTTTTTTTTATTAATAAATGTGAAAATAAAAGAGCTTTACAAATAAATGAAATTTGATTAACATTTATTAATAGAGAAAAGAATATTTATTAAAAATTTATATAAAAAATAAACCTAAAGTTAATGGTTGGAGGAATTATGAAATATTTAAGAGTTTCCGCACTTATGCTTGTGCTTTCGCTTGGTGTTGGTTGTGCTAAAAGCCAATTAGAAGGAAGTTCTGGAACAACAACTTCATCAGCACAAAATATGGAAGTTTACCAAGAATCAATTGCTGAAGTGCAGGATATGTCAATTTATTTTGCTTTTAATCAATACGATATAACAATGCAAGATCGTGAAAAATTAAAAGACAAAGCTGATATATTACGTCAATACCCAAATATCCGCGTAAGAATTGAAGGAAATTGCGATGTTCGTGGCACACAAGAATATAACTTAGCTCTTGGTGAAAGACGTGCTCGTGCTGCCTATGAATATCTTGTTTTACTTGGTGTAAATCCTGATCAAATCGAACTTATTTCTTACGGTAAAGAACGTCCTTTAGTTTCTGGGAATTCAGAAGCTGCACACGCACAGAACCGTCGTGACGACTTTAACGTTATTTCTTATTAATAAAAACAATATTTTATAAGATAATAAATTTATAAAAATTAAAAGGAAAATATTGCCTACTGATAGAAAAGAGTAAGCAATATTTTCCTTTTTTTGCTGGCTTAAAGTCTTGATATTGAAGGAATAATAAATCAAATTTTATTGTATTGTTTGGCAAATATCTAGGGCTAAATTAACTTTGTTGTCAAATTCTTGTGATTTGACAACTGCTTCACTTGCTTGGATAGCACTAGTTGAAATTGAGTCTAGTATTTCAGAATAGTCTGCAAGAGCGACTTCAGGAAGCATATGAACTATATTATTTCTTTCTAAGAGAATAATAAGATTTTGCACTGCTTTACCAAGATTTCCAAGTGAATAGGTTAAATCTACTCTGATTTCGTCTTCAATGCTTTTGTAATTTTCTGTAGAATTGCTGATAAGAGATTGAATATCTTCACTTATTTCATCAAATTCTATCTTTACTACTTCTTGTTCTTCAAAGTTAGCTGCAGATGATGCTGTAAAAATTTCTTGAATAGTATTATCTTTCATAATTTATTTCCTTCAAAAACTTGACTATTATTTTCTTATGTAGAATTAGTAGCAAAAAACATGCCAAGTCAAAAAAATAATTAAAAAAACTTTTTAAATTTTTTTTAAGATAAAAAAGTTAAAAGCTCTCTATTTTTCAAATCTAAAAGCTTTGTTTTTTAGAAATAAAAGAGTAAGAATCCTTAAAAGTATAATAAATACTAGTATAAAAAAAGTTTAGATTTTTTCTTGCATAATATCAAAAAGTGTGCCAAAATATACAAAATTTATACGAAGGTAGAGAATTTCTGTATGGCATTAGAATTAAGACAGCAATTAAAATTATCTCAACAGCTTGTAATGACACAACAATTACAGCAAGCAATTAGTTTGTTACAACTTTCTCGCCTCGAACTCATAGATACTGTAGCTAGTGAATTAATAGAAAATCCTTTTCTTGACGAAGCTCAAGCAGAACCTATACATGATGAAGAATATACCCAAGCAAAATCAGAAGATATCGTAAATGATAATGTATATGATAAAGAAGTAGCAAATTCAGCAGATTGGGAAGATTATCTTGGCGAATTATCTTCATCGCCAAAAACAAGTTCACATAGAGAATATGAAATTCCAGAAGAAATGGCTTCTTATGAATCGCGTTATGCAACAAAACCTACCTTAGAATCTCATTTAATGTGGCAATTAAGGCTTTCTGACTTCACAGAAGAGCAGATGGATATTGGTGAATATATTATAGGCAATATCAGCGGTACTGGTTATTTGTGTGCAAGCCTTGAAGAAATTGCAGAACAAGCTGAAGTTGATATTGAAAAAGTGTATCCTGTTTTAGATGCTATACAAAATTTCGATCCTGTTGGTGTGGCGACGCACAGCCCAAAAGAATCCTTGCTGGTACAAATAAAGAAATACAAATACGACAGAGATCCTATCTTAGTTGAACTTATTTCAACACATCTTGAAGATCTTGAAAACAACAGATATAAGCCATTATTAAAGAAATTAAAAATTGATGAAGAAACTTTATTTGAATATATTCAGATAATTAAATCTTTAGATCCTATGCCTGGTTCTGGTTATGGAGACTCAGATAATTTCTTTGTTTCGCCTGATGTTTATGTGTATAAAATTGAGGATGAATTTATTGTAGTATTGAATGAAGACGGCATGCCACAATTGAGATTGAGCGATATCAATACTAAAGATATTTTAGATACTATGACTTCTGATCAAAAAAATTATTTTTCAGAAAAACAAAAATCAGCAGCATGGCTTATTAAAGCTTTGCATCAAAGACAAAGAACGCTTTATAGAGTTGTTGAATCTATAGTGAAATACCAAAAAGATTTCTTTGAAGAAGGGGTAACAAAGCTTAAACCTCTGATTTTAAAGACAGTTGCTGATGATATAAGCATGCATGAATCAACTATTTCACGTATAACTAATAATAAATATGTTGCTACTGCACATGGAACTTTTGAAATCAAATTCTTTTTCAATTCTGCTTTAAATTTAGAGAATGGTGCGGAAGTTGGTTCAGAATCTGTAAAAGCAGCAATTAAAAAATGTATAGGCGAAGAAGACAAGAAAAATCCATTGTCAGATGAAAAAATTTGTGAAATTTTGCACGCTGAATTAGGTGTTGAAATGGCAAGAAGAACTGTTGCAAAATACAGAACAGCACTTGATATTCCATCTTCTTCAAAAAGAAAGAGCTTTTTTTAGCTATTATTTGGCTAAATTATATTAAAATTTTTTTTATCTAACTCAAGCAAGATATACTCTTGCTTTTTTTGTAATCTTCACGAATGAAATGTTATAAAAATTTTGAATTTTAGCACTAACAAAATTCTTGCAGAAAAGGCTAAAATAGACTATTAAAAATATTCACTTTGCTTTTATTTTTAAATTTTATGAAGGTAGTATAAATTCAGTAAACTAATTTTAATGTTAGCTTACTCAATAAAGAAGAAAATTATGGAAACACAAGTTCTTATAATTGGTGCTGGAGCAACAGGAGCTGGGATTTTACGCGATTTAACCTTGCGTGGAGTTTCTGCTATCTTGGTAGAGCAAAAAGATGCAGCCTCTGGTGCAACTGGCGGAAACCACGGTCTTTTACACTCTGGAGCAAGATATGCTGTAAAAGATTTACATTCTGCTGAAGAATGTGCATTAGAAAACGAAATTTTAAAACAAACTTTTCCGCAATGTATCGATCCTTGTGGTGGCTATTTTATTGCCGTTGAAGGGGATGATGAAAAATATATTGCTGATTTTCCACTAGCTTGTGAAAAAGCAGGTATAAATGCACAAAAAGTTGATTTAGAAGAAGCTAAAGAAAATGAACCAGCTATAGCAAAAAATATCATTGAAGCTTACAGCGTTCCTGATGCTTCTGTTGATCCTTTTATGCTTACTTTAGAAAATATAGCTAGTGCTCTTGAACAAAATGCGAATGCACAATATCTCAGATATCATAAAGTTATTGGATTTATTAGAGATAGTAAACGCATTATTGCGGCAAAATTGCTCAATACTAAGACTGGCGCTGTGACTGAAGTGATAGCTGATCAATTCATCAATGCCACAGGAGCTTGGGCGGCAGATATTGCCAAGATGGCTGGCTGCGACATGCAAATGACTCTTTCAAAAGGCACGCTTATTATCACGCAATCAAGAGTGACAAGCCGAGTTATCAACCGCTTAAGGGCACCTGGCGATGGAGATATTCTTGTGCCTGGTGGATCTGTTTCAATTCTTGGTACAACATCCATCACTGTGGATCATCCTGACGATCATTTTCCAACAATTGCTGAAGTAGACACAAATCTAAGAGAAGGTTCTCCTATGGTGCCTTTGCTTGCTACAACTCCTTATATACGTGCTTATGCGGGTATTCGTCCACTTTTAAAATCTTCTGATGCAAGCGATGGACGTGGTGCTAGTAGGGGCTTTGCTCTTGTTAATCATGAAGAAGCAAGGCTTTCAAACTTTGTCACAGTTACTGGTGGTAAGTTGACTACTTATAGATTAATGGCTGAAAAAACTTGTGATTATATTTGTGAAAGACTTGGCGTGAGTGCTGAATGTCAAACAAAGATTTTACCAGCAAGACCTTCTGTTATGGCTGCATGGACGGATCCAAGTTTAAAACATAAATATTCTTGGTGGCAAAAGCATACTCCACACGACTATTTACTTTGCGAATGTGAAGTTGTGCCACGTTCTGGCGTTGATAAAGTGCTTAAAAACTGGAATGACAATACACAAGGCAAAGCTCAAATGCAATCTGTAGCAGGCCGTTCGCGTGTGGGCAAAGGCCCTTGTCAAGGGACTTTCTGTGGTGCGAGAGTGACTGCACATCTTTATGATTGTGCAAATGTTACAGGTAATGAAGGTATTGAAGGTTTAAGAAACTTTTTAAGTTCACGCTGGCGTGGACAACGCTATGTCATGTGGGGCAAGCAATTTAGCCAAGCAGAACTAAAAGAAGCATTATACTTTGGACTGCTAGGACTAGAAGAAGAAGTTTAATATGTTTTTAAATGTGAACGTAGTGAACAAAGGCTTTAGCGAGAGAGCATTTTCTACGCAAAATGCGATTGAGGTTTTGTGCACAGCGTGCCAAAACAAATCTATTAAAGAAGCATTATACTTTGGACTCTTAGGTTTAGAGGAAGAAGTTTAATATGTTTTTAAATGTGAACGTAGTGAACAAAGGCTTTAGCGAGAGAGCATTTTCCACGCAAAATGCGATTGAGGTTTTGTGCACAGCGTGCCAAAACAAATAGTTTAGAAGAAGAAGTTTGATTGCACAGCGTGCCAAAACAAATAGTTTAAATGTAAGTAGGTAGTAAATTCATGTACGATAGTGATATCTTTGTTGCAGGTTGCGGAATAGCGGGTACAGCTGCAAGTATTTTTGCCAGAGAAGAAGGTTTTAGTGTTATTCAAGCTGGTAGCACAGCTGAAATCGTTTTTGCAAGTGGCCTTTTTGATGTCTATGGTAGCAAAAAACCTTTCAATTCCATACGTGCTATAAAAACAACAAATCCACTTCATCCTTATGCGAAGATTGGTGCTGAAAATGTCCGTTTAGCAATGGATTCTTTTCTTGAATGGTTAGAAAAGCATGGTATGCCTTTTAAACATTTAGGTGAAGATTCAGCAAGAGTTTTTACACCAATGGGAACAACAAAGCTTACTTGGGCTGTTCCTGAATCTTTTGCTTATGCAATTGAAGTTATTGAAAAAAAATTACCAGCTCTTATTGTTGATTTTCATGGATATAGAGAGTTTTCAGCTAAACAATTAGTTGAAGTTGCAAAGAATGTAGTTCCTGGTCTTACAAGTTTGCGTGTTGTTTTTCCTGCTGCTTTAGAACAACCTTTATTGCCTGGATCTATGGCACAAGCTCTTGAATATCCAGAACATTTAGAAGTTTTAGCTTCGCTCATTAAACCGCATATTGGAACAGCTGTTTGTGTTGGATTGCCAGCGGTTTTAGGTGTACATAATGCACATGAAAGAGCAAAAAGATTGGAAGAACTGCTTGGTGTTCCTGTTTTTGAAATCCCTACATTACCAGCGTCTACACCAGGTTTTAGACTGAAAGATATTTTCGACGCACATCTTGATAAAGAAGGCGTTCATACAAGAAGACTTGTAAGAGCTACTGATATTGTGAAGACAACAAGAAATGATAAAGAAGGTTTTGAAGTAACGCTTACACAAGCTTCTGGCCCGGAAAAAATATTTGTAAAGCATGTAATACTTGCGACTGGCAGATTTATTGGAAATGGCCTTACTGCGGATAGGGTTGAGGGAGTTCGTGAAAGCATAATGAACTTGCCTGTGCATCAGCCTGAAAGCAGAGAAATTTGGCATAATGAAGAACTTTTCCACAAAGATGGCCATCCTATTAACTATTCTGGTGTTATGGTGAACGATTATTTCAATCCAGTTGATCACGAAAATAATGTTATAGACAAAGACTTATACGCAGTTGGTACTTTGCTTGCTCACCACGATTGGATGAGAGAAAAATGTGGAGTAGGTATAGCAGTTTCTTCAGCCTTTGTTGCCGTAAAGAATATTGCAAGAGAAAAATTATAAAATTATTCTCAATTAATTAAAATAAAAAAGAAACATTTGCAAAAGCTTATGTTTCTTTTTTTTATTGTAGAAATTATCTGCCGAGTAGATCAAGAGCCATTTGAGGAGCTGTGTTTGCTTGAGTGATAATTGAAGCAGTTGTTTGTGTAAGTATTTGATATTTAGTAAAGTTTGTCATTTCTTTTGCAACATCTACGTCAATAAGTCTTGAGGAAGAAGCTGTAAGATTTTCAGTTTCGTAAGACAATTTATTAATAGTTGCTTCCATTGAATTTTGTACGGCTCCAAGTTTTGATCTTGTAGCAGAAGTTTGAGAAATTGCCGCATCAATGGCAAGAAGAGCCCTAGAAGCAGCATCTTGCGTACTTAAAGTATAGCCATCACCAGTTGGATCAGAAGAATTACCAACACCAAGTGCAGCTGCTGTGCTGTCGTCTATCTGTAAGTAGGTAAAATCTTTGTTTTCATTATTTGTTGGGCCATAATGCAACTTAAGTTTGCCAGGAAAATCTTCAAAAAATCCACCATGGTATTCATCTGAATCTAAATTACCATTCAATAGCTTGATATTATTGAATTCTGTCATATTTGCAATACGCGTGATTTCTGAAGCAAGACTTTGATATTCGCTGTCAATAATTCCACGCTGAGTTGTATCGTAATGGCCTGTAGCCGCTTGTTCAGCCAATTCTTTCATGCGTACAAGTGCATTATCAATGGCTTGCAAAGAACTGTCCGCAGTTTGAACAAGAGATACTGCGTCATTTGCATTTCTCATGCCTTGCTGCAAAGTTGAAATGCCCATTTGCATACTCACAGAAGCTGTGTAGGCCTGTGCATTGTCACCAGCATCTTGAACTTTTAAACCAGAAGCTAATTGTGAAATCGATGAGGCCAGATTTCCATAGGAAGAATTCATAGCTACAGCTGAACGCATTGCAGTGATGTTATTATTGATAAAAAATGCCATGTTTACCTCTTAAGATATCGATATGTTGAGTTTATTTCAAATTAGAACTACCGATTTTCTTTTGGAAAAAATTTCAACTAAATGAGTATTTAGGCAAAAATTTCTTCTTTCTCTTGATGATGAGGTATAAGCAAGAATTGTGCCATCTAATAATAGCTTGTAAAAAATGCTTAAAATTGAAAATAAAAAAAACTTGACATTCTATGACTTTTTGCTACATTCACATAATCGTGCCGGAGTGGTGGAATGGTAAACGCAGCGGACTCAAAATCCGCCGCCTGTATGGGCTTGAGAGTTCGAGTCTCTCCTCCGGTACCACTATAAAATAAATGACTTAGAGAAAAATCTCTAAGTCTTTTTTTATAATTTAGGCTGCTTTAATACTTGCTTTTAAATCTTCATTATATAGATCACGTTTTTCTTTGTATTTTTTGTGTTTTTCAATGAAATTTTCTTCAGTTAAGATTGGAGCATTTTCTTTGAAACTTCTTTGTTCTTCATTATTTATTATGACAGAAGCATTTTCGTCTAAATGTTGAATATAAATATCATTATTATTTGCTATTTCTACAGATGAAGTATCTAATAAATAGTCAGCAATAAATGTATTATTGCCTGTACCCATTATAATTTTAGAATTTTGGCTGACAGTAAATATTTCAAGAAGATTATTGCCATCGCCTAAATTTGCTTTGGAATTTTCAAAATGCATTGCTTTAATAAAATTATCTCCATCGCCTGAATTTATAGAAGAATTTTTTATTTGATAGGCTTCTATTGTTGTATTTCCATTCTTTGTATTGATTGAACTATCGTGTATTTCTAAAGCTTCTAAAAACAAATCAAGACTAGAATTAATAGTAGTGTCGTGTAGGGTGTTCATGTCTAATTTATTTGAACCCATACCAAAATCTATAGTAGAATGAGTAGTTTTAAACAATTCTACAAGATTATTTCCATCACCAATAGACAGAGAGGAATTATCCATTATACGCATGTTCACTTTGTTGTCGCCATTGCCGATAGTTGAAAGAGAATTTGTCATTTGAGAAATATCTATAAGATTATTTCCATTTCCAGCGTAAATATTTGAATTTATACTATTATGCACTTCAAGAATATTCTCTCCATTGCCAAGACTTAAGCTAGTTTTTTCTATAGTATTTTCTTCATCTTCACGACTAGTCTCTGAACCTATTTGAAATATTTTTATAGTATTATCGCCTTCGCCTGCATTCAAATTTGAAGAGCTTAATTTGTGTATATCTACAATATTATTGCCATTTCCAAAATTTATTGACGAATCGTTCACAAATAAAAAAGAATTGCTTGCTTTGAGTGAATTATTGCCATTTCCAAGATTGATGCTAGAGCCAAATATCCCACTTCTTTCAATTTCAATGCTATTATTTCCGTCGCCACCAGTAATTCTGCTCTTCACAATTTCTTTTGCGTATATAGTATTATTACCGTCTCCAAGTTCTATATCTAAATTTTCTGCATGAATAAAAATAGTATCGTCGCCATTATTTGCTGTGATATGAGCATCGTCAGCAAAATTGAAGATGATATCGTTTCCATTGCCTGTAGTGATTGATTTGCCATCAATATTTATAATAGTTGTGTCTGCATTTATTTCTGTCAAATCATTTATAAATTCTTTAGTAGAGCCGTCTTGTGCGTAAATAGTAGTTGTATTGTTTATAGCTGAATAAATTGAAATCGAGCCATCACTGTTTTCAGAGATTTTTGTGTTATTTGATATGGTTAACTCTATTTCTTGTCCCTGAGCTCCTGTGAATTTCAATTCATAACTTCTTGTATCACTTTCGTCAGTTTTTGGAAATATTTCTTTAATACTGATATGAGAACCTTGCTTTGTTGTTGCTTCTTGAGAATAAGTGTTCAAACTAGAATCAGAATTAAAAGTACCAAAGAGAAAGCCATATTCAGCAAGATTGACTAATATTTGTGGCTGAGGGATATTTGTGGAAGAATTTTCTGATTTATAATTTACATCTATTTCATTTGTATCTGTTTTTGAACTATCTGTATTTATTGGAGAACTGTTTTGTGTAGATTTTATTGAATTTTGCAATAAGATATTATAATTATTATTAATATTTGATGAAATCCCTACAATAGACATATAAACTCCTTCTTTATTACTTTATAGGTAAAATAGAATTTTTTTCCTGCCTTTTCATATTTTAAAAAATGTGCATATATTGTGCCAAGCACAAAAAGGGGAATATATTGCACTATAAAGATTAAAACAAAAAGGGCAATTTTAAAAATCGCCCTTTTTATAACATTATTCTATGCTATTTTATTATACATATGTGTCTACCGATTCTGGAGTAGGATTTTTTTGACTACTTTCTTGTGACTTTACATCTGTATTGCTAGAAGCTTGTTGTGCACTTGCTTGTGGATTAACTTCTGTGTTCGCTGTTGAAGAATTTGTATTTGTTTGCTCAATATTATTTGTGTTATTTGCCACTCTTTGAGCTTCAAGTTGTGCTTGTTCTTCTTTGAGTTTTTCTGCATTTTCTTCTCGAGCTTTGAGGGCTTGCTCTTCAATTGATTGTTCAAGATTACTTAACACTTCTTCGTTTGCATTCATAGTGTCTGCCGCTATTCCTGCATTTAAATTCGAAGCATATTTTGTTTCAGCACTTCTGAATAATGCTGAATCTGTGACATCACTTGACAAGCCTTTTTCGTTATAAAGTTGGTTGCTTGTGTCTATGTTTATGCTAAAAGAACTTTGTCCTTCTTCTTCTTGCATCTTTGAAGAAAGAACAACTATTGCGGCATCATTGATTTTTTCGATTTCGTCTTGATTTTTGTTCGAATAGTCTATAGTGCCGTTATCGCCTGTGTTTTTTTTCAATAGATTTTCAGCATTAAGAAGCTCTTGTTGTTTCATCTTATTATTTGTCGCAAAATCCATTGAAGCAATATTTGATATCATAAGGCCTCCATGTGTATAAGGATGTACTAAAGCTCTACTTTTGTTTTATCGGCTAATTTAAAATTTATATTAGTAGAATAGTATTAATTTTTTAAAATTTTTATTCATAAAGTTTTTAAAAAATAACTTGACTCTCATACTGTATTAGACTTTATAGTAGAAGAATAAGAAAAGAAGAAGTCAGTAGGATATAAATTTATTGATATAAGACTATAAATAGAAAAATACTGTGACAAGAAAGTTATAGTATTTATAAAGGATAGAAAAAATGTCAAATTCAGATAAAATCTTAACCACTCAAAGTATAGCACAACTCTTTATGAAATATTGTATTCCTGCTGTAATTGCGATGATTATTACAGGCGTACAAGGTATGATCGATGGTATCTTTGTTGGAAATTTTGTAGGTAGTTATGCACTTGCTAGTGTGAATATTGCTTTACCTTTTATGCAATTAATTATTGGCTTTAGCATGATTATAAGTATTGGCACACAAAGTTATGTAGGGATGAAACTTGGGCAGGGGGAAATAGAAAATGCACAAAATAGTTTCAATACATTTAAAATTCTTATTTTTATTATAGCTGCTTTAATTACTCTTTTAGGATTGACGCTCAATAGAGAAATTGCAGAGATATTAGGTGCTGATGAGAGTTTGCTCGATAATTCAGCAAATTATATTAAATACATTTGTATTTTTGCTATACCTATGTGTTTAATGTATTATCTTGGTTTTTTAAATAGAATTTTAGGAAAACCTGAAAGATATTTTTACGCTTCTATTTTGAGTATTATTATAAATATTTCTCTTGATTATTTCTTTATTGTGCATTTGGCTTTAGGTGTTTGCGGGGCTGCACTTGCCACAGGTTTAGCTTATACCTCGGCTCTTTTAATTGTTATTTCGCCTATGCTACAAAAAGAAAATAGTATCAATCTTTTTGTTGGAAAATTTTCTAAAAAAAGTATTTTCTTTGTTTTTTATAATGGATCCTCTGAAGGAATTAATTCAATTTCTGTTGCTATAACTGCTTTTTTATTCAACACTTCTCTTATGCAAATAAATGGCCCTGATGCTGTTGCGGCTTTTACTTCTATTAATTATGTAGGAACATTAGGTGCTATGATTCTTTTTGGGATTTCTGATGGAATTGGTCCAATTGTGAGCTATAATTTTGGAACTCGTGATTATACTAGAGTTAAGCAAATGATGAAACTTGCTTATTTATCGAATTTTATTTTTGGTATTATCTTATTTTCTTTTTTATATTTTTACGGAAAAGAACTTGTTGGATTATTTATCAAAAACAATCCAGATTTGATTTCTTTAGCTGTAGAGGGTGGTAAACTTTATGGAATTGCATTTATAATGTCTGGTTATAATATTTTAAATTCTGGTTATTTCACTTTTATTGGAAGAGGCTTTGAGTCTGTTGTAGTAGCATCGTGTAGAGGTTTTATCTTTGTAAGTATTGGTATCTTTGTTTTGCCAATCTTTTGGGGTATAGATGGCATATGGCTGAGTGTGGCTTTTGCAGAATTTTGGGCTGTGATTATTGGATTTTTCTTAGTCAAAAAAATCAATAAAAAATTACTAAATGAAAATTCATTTTTTATAAACAGCTCACAGCAGAAAATTGCCTTGATATAAATAATTATACTAGTTACATAAATAATGAAATACTAGTAAAATACTATAAAAAAAAGCGTATAAACAATCATAAATAAGAAGAATGTTTATACGCTTTTTTTTGTAAAAGAATTGTTATCTAGAAAAGATTTCTAAAGTATAATTTTGTTCTGCTGTACTTGATACATTTTTGCCAATGGCTTCAATAAAATCGTCTATAGGCATGCTGTAGCTTGTTGTATCTTGAGAACTTACTATACGATTCCTAAAAACGCTCTCTTCAGTTCTTAATAAAGAGTTGCCAATTGTGATTATGTTTGGATCTGACTCAGAAATACCAACTTGTACATAATGCCCATTTTGGTTATAGACAACAATTTGATCTGGATCTGTAAGAGCTTGTAGGAGCATATCTCGTGTAGATAAATCAAAATCAGGGAATGTAAGAGAGAGGCCAAATAATTTAGCAGGCGATTCGGCAAAGCTGAATAAACCTTTACGATAGCCTGGATCAAGCTCACCATCGTTTTTAAGCACTTCCATAAAGCGTGTAATAGCAGTTTCAAAAACACTAATTTCTGTAGGTCTAGGCATTGCACCAAGACTTATTTGATCTCTTTTTACCACAACTTCATATTCCTTGCCTGCATAGTCTAATTTTACAGCATAATCGCCATGAGCATTTATACTAAGACGTTGTGTGAGTGCATCGCTACCAAATTTTTCAACAATACCTCTTATCACACTCATCATAAAACAAGTATTTCTTCCTTGTAGTATTGACTTTGGATCTATAGGGCTTGCTAAAAGAGGAGTAAAACCTTCTCGATTTGCACTGCCAGCTTCAAAAATTCCATTTTTTCCCATAGTCTTTAAAAGTGCAGGATTTAAATCTTTGCCTGCTATTTTTGGTGCTGCGTCTGTTGCGGCTGCTGTAGTAGTGCTTGTAGCTGTAGGGCTAGGGCTAGCTGTAGTAGTAGTTGTAGCTGTAGGGCTAGGGTTAGCTGTAGTAGCTGTGGCAGTAGTTGTAGTTGTAGTTGTAGTTGTAGTTGTAGTTGTAGGGCTAGTTGTCGTACTTGCTTCTGTTGTAGCTTCTGTTGTAGCATCTGTTGTAGCATCTGTTGTAGGATCTGTGCCCTCTGTAGCAGTAGTTTCAACTGGAGGAACAACAAATATAAGTTCACGAAGGTCTACTTCAACAGAAAAATCTTTTGCTCCAGTAGCACTCGTTCCGCCTTGTTTTATAGGGAAGAACGAATTCACATAAAGCTGAGTATCTAAAGGCTGAAAAGATGAAACACCATCACTTACTTGCATATGATATAAAGCATGACTTGATGCTAGTTCAAGCGTTTGACTACTTGTGTCAAAAATGATTTTTCCTTGTGCTAGTGCTGTGCTAAGATTGAGTTGTGAAAGGCCTTGAGCTGCAGCATCGTGTATTGCTTGATGGCTTAACGCTGTAATATTTCTAAGAAAATCTATATCTATCATTGGATTATTGTTTTCATCCATAATAGCATTTCCATTTGCATCTTTAGCTGTAAACAAGAGCATTATTCTTTCAACTAAGGCCTCTCTGCTGATTCCATCAACATATGCAGAATTTTTTTCTATTAAATCAACTATGCCCTCAGGACTTTTTACTGCAAATTGCATGCCTCTTTGAATACAATCTTTTACGAAGGAAGTGTCAAACAAAGCTTCTCGCCAAACTTTCTCTTGTACCTCATCTTTAGTTGGACTAGTGAGTGGTAATTTAGATATTTCAGCCATTGAGAGAAGACGTTTGCCTTCTACAAGTTTGATCTTGCTTTCAAGGGTAGTTCCGTCTAGAAGCTGTGTTGTAAGTGTTTCTTGAAGTTGAGTTCTTGAAAGGCTCATTTGATCAGTTAAAATACTGCCTAGCATTGTAAAATAATTGGCAGTATTTGCGGTTAAATCCAGTCCTGTGGCTGGATTTATAGCTTGAAGCAAAGTTTGGGAAATGGCATTGTCAAATTCAAATTGTGCTTTTAACCCACGGTATACTTCACTTCTATCTTCAACCTGAGCCAATGTCTCGTTTCCAAGAGCTATTCTTTGGATTTCTGTTTGTGTTTCATTATCTTGTAAATATTCAGATAATTGAGCTTTTTGAGCATCTGATAAAGAAGAAAGGGCAAAATTAAATACTTTAGCTAAAGTTTCAGGGATGTCTTTTTCAGCAAGCCCAACAGCGCGTAAATCTGTTGCAATATCCCTTATAAGAGCACTGTACACTCCATTTTTTATATCGCTTGTGATAAAGTTTTCTACGGCCTTAGAGGCAAGAAAAGATAATTGTGTCATTAATTGAACGTATTCAACTAAAGGCACTTCTGTGCCATCTGCTCTCATAAGAGGATTTTTACTATAATCATTTTGAAGACTTCCTAAGAAAACAGGACTTTCGTCTAAAGCTGCAAAAGGATTGGTATGGCCAGCTCCTAAAGCTCCACCACGTGAAAACAATTCAACAAAAGCTTCTTTTTTACTTGCTAATATTTCAGCTCTTTGAGCAGGATCAGAAGCAATAGAAGGAAGCAAAGATGAGGATTCTAAAAGACTTTGCATACTCCATCTTGCTTGTGTCAAAGCAGTATCAAGGCTTCCTGACAAAAATCTACTTTTCAATTCAGCAAAATGTTGTTCAGCATAGTCGAAATTTTCAGTGGCACTATGAAAGGCTGTGGAATTAGTATAATTTCTATTTAAAATGTCTTCCATTGTAAATATGACTTCGTCGCCAATACGAATATCAAGATGAGAATGATCCTTTGTTTTTGAGAATATTGCTAATAAAACATTGTCAAATATTTCTGATAAAGCTTCTTTTGTATTAGCTGGCAGTTGAGGATAGCTTAGGAATGTTGATGCTTGTTGAAGATTTTTAAGCATTTGATGCACGCCCTTATCATTGGCTGTCGGATCAGAAGTATTGATAAGACGAAGAATTTCATCTTTAATTTGAGTATGGTCTGCCAAATAAGGCCTATCAAATACTGTTTCTACTTTTGCAGCTAATTCACTATAAGTTCTAAGAACATCAGGATCTGTACGTTCTTTTCTATAGTTTGGATCGGCTTGAATTTTACCCGAAGCAAGGTCGCTTTTATATTTATTCGCAGCAAAAAAACTTAAACCATGTGAAATACTGTGAAAAAGATCGCCTCTATGCAGACCACGTATAGGACGATTGTGTAATTCAGTATGATTTTTAGCTTCAGTAAGGTGGCCTTTAACAGAACTTAGTCTGCAACCATGTGATTCTGGCTTAATAAAGAGAAATCTACCGCTTCCATTTTCAGGTGTATAAGAAGCCATAAGCATTGTGCATGTATCACCTGGTAAACCATTTGCATCATTAGGAATATCAATGCCACGAGGAGTGTTTGTTATACCTAATGTATCTCCAGGGCCTACATAAGGCACATGACTTGATTGCTGAGCATTTAAATGACTTGCCGAACGTAAATATTTTTCTGGGCAGGAATCCAAGAAATTAAAGAGTCTTGCATCGCTGTCTTCAACAATATAACTACCATTTGTGAAAGGTGTACCAGCTGCAGTGGATTTTGCTTCAAGAAAAAACATAATCTTTGCAACATTTTCAACTGTTGGTTCAGGCTGATTAGCTGCATTTGTCAAAATATCTTCAATAAGGCTTTGCCCCTCAGCGATTTTAGTTTGCAAAATTTCAGCTATATTATTTCTTGCCTCTGCTCTTTCAAGCCTTGGAAGAGAAGTTATGTATTTAGCTAGTTCTTTATTGGTGTAGGTAACTTTGCCTACAACTGTGTCTAGGGTGATTTCTGGAGGAAGCCCGCCATCTTTTCTTAAACTACGGCTTACACCTTCTTTAAGCCAAGTCTTCGCGTCTAACAGGGCTCTGCCTGCTTTTACCATAGTGCCAAGATGACGCATATCTTCTAATTTATTAAATACGTGTTTTTGTATTTGTGCGAAAGAGCGAGGATTTTTAGAATAGGAGGGTTTTTCTAAACCAGATGCACTTTCTAAACCTTGAGAACTGTCTATAGTAGCACTTGTCGCAGTAGCCGTTCCAGTAGCTGATCCATTTTCTATGCGAGGTAAAGATCCTAAAAGTTGCCCATGAGCATGTATATCAAATTGACTCATAATAACTCCAATATATATAATTACTTGTAATTATACGCTAATCATTGTGTTTCTATCAAAATTTTCTTCTTTTTCTGTAAGGGCAATATTTTGAATTTTGTCAGCCCAATAAGAAGCAGCACCGTATAAAGAAGAGAAAAGTTGAATAAATTCATAGATTTCATTTTCGTTTATTTCAGTAGGTAGCATATATAATTTATTGAGGCAGGCAAGATCGCTTTCTTTATCAATTGCAAGATGTCCGCTAGCAGAAATTTCCCACATATAATTACCACAAAGCATTTCATACATAAGATCATTTGCTTCCTTAGTTTCAGCAATGTGACCAAGCACAAAATTGAGGACAAGAGAATTTAATTCTGCTTCATAGTTGATGAAAACACCAACTTTGTCTTCGAGCATAAATTCAAGAACATCAAATTCGTTTAAAGCTAAATCTTTGATATTTATAGTCTTTCCTAGCTCATTGAGCAAATCATTTGTTACATTTCTACTCATAATTTTTCCTTTATATGTTTTATAGTGAGAATATATACATTCTTTTGCCTCTTTATTTACAAAAGCAAAATTTATACCAAAATTCAGAAAAAGAAAAATATATTGTTATATTGGAATGTTAGAATTTTTTATTTCTTTGATTTTATTTATTAATTAAATAATGCCAACAAAGTTGTCATAAAATAGTATATGTATGATTGATGCGGCAAAGAAAGAGGATGTTTTATTGCTAAAAGTTCAGAATATAATAGCTATAATTGTATTTCATGCTATCTTAAAAAAGACAAAAAGTCAACTAAAGCTCTGGATAAGATAGAATTAATATATGCTTTATGGCCTTTAAAAAAGCTTTTTTTAATTGTTTTCTTCTAATGATAAAGGAAATTAATCCGATAAAAAAGAAGAGTCTATTTGTTTATTATGTTTACAATCAAATTCTCAATAAAAGTAATCGAGGGTATTATGCGTATAGGAACAAAAATTATATTATCCATAGTTTTTGCAGTAATTTTTTCTGTTGGAGCTTTGACAACAATTGTTTCGTATGAAGTGAAAGATACTTTGACAGAGAATTTCTCTATCAACAGTAAAGCACAACTTGAAAGAATGAGTTCTTATGTGAATCTCTTTTTTGATACAGCAATTGCAAATATAGAAATTCAAGCTGGAAATGCTGATGTTAAAGAAAATCTTTATCATATAGAAAACTTTGTAAACTCCCCTGAAACAACCTCAGATTATACAAAATTACCTCCTTCATCGCAAGATGTATATAGACAATTTACGCAATTAAGAGAACATTTTAAATCTTATACCTTTGTCTATCTTTCTAATAGTGAAGGCGGTTTTTTACAAAGTCCTGATAGTTCATTGCCTGCAGGTTATGATCCAACAAGTCGCCCATGGTATATTGACACTGTACGTGATAAAAAAACTATAATTACAGAGGCATATCTTTCTGTAGACGATTCTGGTGTTGTGACAACAATTGCTACTCCTGTATTTGATAATCATAGAACTGTACAAGGGGTATTGGGTATTGATATAACTTTAGATACTATTAACAAAGAAGTAAATAGTGTAAGAGTTGGTGAAACAGGTTATATGATGATTTTTAATTCATATGGCCAAATTATTTCTGATCCGGCACATGCAAGTGGTAATGATATTTGGATTGGTAAAAAATTGAGTGAACTTCCTGCAAATGAAGTTTCACAATTGCAAAAAGTTATAACATCAACTTCAAATAGTGAAGAGGTGATTACTATAACTTTAGACGAGAAAGTTTGGCTTACAAATGTATTTAAAGCAAGTAATGGCTGGACATATATCATGCTTCAAGAAGAGGCAGAAGTCTTTAGCGATGCTTTAAATATAGCGACAAGAATTTTAATTGCTAGCATAGGTATTGTTATTCTCTTAATTATTGTTGCTGTTATAATCTCTCGTTCAATAGCAAAACCTGTTGAAATATTAGCAAATTCTGCAAAAGAAGTTGCAAATGGAAATCTTGATGCAATTCCTACAGATTCAAAAGCTTTTAAAGGCGAATTAGAAATCTTACATATTTCTTTATTGGAGATGGTTGCAAAATTAGTTGAACTTATAAATACTGCAAATAATAAGATCAAAGAAGCTGAAAAAGCTCTAGAACAGTCTGCCCAAGCCCTTGCAGAAGCAGAACAAGCAAAACTTCAAGCAGAACAAGCAAGACGTGAAGGTGTTTTACAGGCGGCTGAAGAAATAGGTTTTGTTGTAGACAAATTAAACGATGCAACACAAACTCTTATTCATGAAGTTGAAGCATCACAAGAACTTACAGACGCTCAAAAGGGTAGGATTAATCATATTGCATCAGCTGTGAATGAAATGAATACAGTTGTAGCAGAAGTTGCTTCAAGTTCTACAAGAACTTCTCATCTCGCAACAAATACTTATGAAGAAGCACAAAAAGGCCGCTTGCTTATGGTTGATGTGAGCAAGAATATGCTTGAAATTGAAAAACAAAGTTTGGCTATGCGTGAGGGCCTTGAAGCTTTAGGTGCACAGGCTGAATCTATTGATGTTATTATGAATGTCATCACAGATATAGCTGATCAAACAAACTTGCTTGCTCTCAATGCTGCTATTGAAGCTGCAAGAGCTGGAGAGGCAGGCCGTGGTTTTGCTGTTGTTGCAGATGAAGTAAGAAAACTTGCTGAAAAAACAATGGAAGCTACTAAACAAGTTAATATGGCGATTATCACTATTCAAGAGGGTACACTCTCGAATATGAATGCAATGAGAAATGCTGCAGAATTTATTTCAAAATCAGGCGAAGTTGTGGAAAAAGCTTCTGAGTCGCTTCTAAACATTGAAGATTTAGCGGATAATACAGCAAGTGAAATTCGTTCTATTGCTTCTGCAAGTGAAGAACAAGCCTCTACTTCAGTAGAAATTAAACAAAATACAGATCAAATGATTGCTGCCGCAACAGACGTTAATGCTGTTGATGAAAGAGCAGAAGCGGCTGTAAATGAACTTTTCAATGTGGCAAAAGATCTTTCAGATGCTGTGGAAAAATTGAGAAAAAGTTAAAAAATAACAATTACGATAAAGAAAAAACTCTCAAATGTTCTTAATGGAGCTTTGAGAGTTTTTTATATTAAATTTTTTTTGTTTGTGAAATTTATTATATACTCATCTCATAATTTGCTTTTTGATATATAATTTAGTTGTAGAGTTGGTTCAAGCCTTTTGAAATTGCTCTAAAGTTTTTTCAACATAAGCTAAATCGTCTTGATAATTGATATTGAAAAAAGGTTCTTCATTTGAAGAGGGAATTTCATTTCGAAGTTTTTCCGGAATAATACGCCATAAGGCGTAGAAATCATTATCAATAGAATTTTTAAGTAAATCTTTACATCTATATTCATAAATTGCAACTAAGGCTTCAATATAATCAGTGCCGATTTTTCTAAAGGTTGTCATATAAGTGTTTTCGTTTAAATATGCTTTATTTCTTGCCTCTAGAAGAACTGATAATTCTTTTTCGCTGATAAAGGGAAGATCACAAGAAATCACCATCACAGCACTTTTATAATGTTCTAGAGCAGCATATATTCCAAAAATGGGTGCATGTTTTTTGGCATTGTCATAAAGGCAGGGATAAGGGCTGATCATTGTGTTTTCTTTACATGAAACTAAAACTTTATCGCAATATTTTTGCAGAAGGTTATAATTTCTTTCTAAAAGACTTTCTTCTTTTATTTTTATCTTTGATTTGCAAGAAGAAAAGCGAGTAGATAAACCACCAGCAAGTATGATGCCATTGACTTGTTGCAGAGCTTCATTTTTTTGATTTTTTGCCAAAGAATGAGTTTCAAACATATAATCCGCACTTTTTTTAGAAAGTGATTAAAAAAACATTGAGCGAAGTAGGTGACACAAAATCTTTATTATAATTATATTTTATATGCATCTAGGCTTTAATGCAAGATTAAAGATAGAGAAGATAAGCATAAGAAAACATCTTTGAAGATTTATTTTAATGCTTAATAGTAAAAAATATTTTCAATAATGTAACATGCGTTACATTTAATTACAGAGTTTAGTGTTATAGAATAAGTGTTCTTGTGAAAAAAACAACAATCAAAGTTTTTGTATTTGCTTTGTGGCATTTACACATTTTTTGAAAATTTAAATTTTTTGGAGTATGTATGAAGAACGATAATGTATCTGCTTTTTCAATTTCTGGAATAATTCATACCATTATTGGTATATGCATCATGATTTTTGGGCGATATATTACGCCTTTAAGCATAGACGTGGCCGAAACACCAAAACTACTTAAAAGTGGTTTTACTGCTGTAGATGGAATTGTACATCTTGCTGTTTCTGAAATTGGCATGACTGTGCTAGCTATTTTCTTAGGTATGATCTATCTTTGGACCTTTGTTGATGTTGTTTGGCCTTGTTTCTTAGGGCTTTTCATGCTCGGTATAAGTTCATTTGCTCCTATGCCAATTGTTATGAGAGATTTTTTAGGAAACCCTATGACAGTACAGATTTTCTGTGCCTTTATCTTTGTAGGAGCCCTGATTCATGCAAATGTAGCTATTTACTTAGCTCGTTATCTTATGACACATAGACTTTGCCAAGGTAGGCCATGGGTGCTCACAGCTTCAATCTTGCTTACTTCCTATCTTATTGCCTTTTTTGATCAAATTTCATCAGTATTTCTTATGTGGTCAGCATTGTATGTTATTTTTGAAGAAGTGGGCTATAAAAAAGGCGATAAATATGTTTCGGCTCTTATTGTCGGAAGTATAGCAATGATACTTTGTGCTTTTTGTAGTGACTCTGTTAAAAATGGAGCTTTCTATATACTTTCAGGCCTTTATGCAATAGCAGAAGCAAATCCTTCATTAAATATAGTTCCTCTTTCTTACGGTAGTTATTTTATTTTTGGTATAGCTTTATCTATGGTTGTTCTTTTATTGATACTCTTTTTAATGAGATTCGTTTTTAGAGTTGATGTAAGCCCGCTTGAAAAATTAGATGTAAATATCTTAAATAAAAATCCTCTTCCGCCTATGACATGGAAGCAAAAAGGCATAATTGTGCTCTTTTCTTTCTATGTATTCTATATGCTTGCTCCTTCCTTCTTACCAAAGGGCACAGCCATTGCAAACTTTATTCAACAAAACCTTTTAGGTGGTATTGTTGCTACTGTTTTCTTGCTTGGCTTTATTAGATTCAAGGGCGAACCTCTTGCAGACATCACACAAACAAGTAGGGCTTTCCCATGGTCAGTTTTCTTACTTATTGCTGCTGCCTTTTTATTTGGTAATGCTGTGAATGCACCACAGACAAATATTTCACTCTTTTTAGAATATGCCCTAAGTTCTTACTTTGATGGTCTCGGTTTTGCAATGCTTTGCATTGCTGGCGCTGTGGTTGCTATTGTTGTGACAAACTTCTTCAACTCTGTTGTGGCAGGTCTTATCTTTGCTCCTGTGCTTGCTTCAATCGCAAATGCTTATGGTTTTAGCTCAGGCCCTCTTTTGGCTTTATTTATATTCACAGTGCTCTTTGGTTTGGCAACTCCTGCTGCCTCTCCTTTTGCTGCTATGGTTTTTGGTAATCCATGGCTTTCAAAGAAAGACGCAGCTATGTATGGAGTTATTTACTCTTTAGTTGTTGTGCTTGTTGTTTCAATTATTGGCGTACCATTAGCAACAATGCTTTTCTAGAATTATTCTTAAAATAAAAATAAATACATATGCTAAAGCCCTTTTCTTAGAAAAGAAAAGGGCTTTATATTTTTATAAAAAGGCAAGTTAGGCTCGCCTTTATGAAAAAGTTAAATCATAATTTGGCCTGTTTCACTATTATTAATCGCATCGATAAGGTCTTGGGAGTTTAAGCCAGTACCGTCGTTTTCAATAACAATATGCTGTGTTATTTCCGAACCATCACTTGTTGTTTGCGTGATATCAATAGCAACATCATTTGAATCATTTGTAGAAGGTCTAGCCAAAATAGTAAAACCTTGCTCTTTGAAAGCAGAAAGATCTAAAATATCGCCTTTTTCAAAATCTTCTATCACGTCTTTAGCATTTGTAGAAAAGTCGTCCTTAGCAAAGAAGAAAGTATCATTACCTTCGCCACCAATAAGAATATCACTACCTGTGCCACCTTGCAAAGTATCATTGCCTTCGCCGCCATACAAGACATCAGAATATGTTCCGCCGTCAAGCATATCATCGCCTGAACCACCATGAAGGATATCTGAACCGCTTTCTCCATAAAGTGTATCATTACCAGATCCGCCTAAGAGTATGTCAGAATACTGTCCACCATAAAGTTCATCATTGCCACCAAGACCAAACAAGGCATCGTTATATAATTCACCATACAAGACGTCATTACCGTCAGTAGTGCTTTCTAAAGCACTTTCAGTCCATGATGCAAAAGCATCAAAGTCCGCTGATTTTGCAAGAGTTAAAAGCTGTGTGAGCACAGCATCTATATCAGCATTCATGTCAGTGCTTGTTGATAAAGCTTCATAACTATAATCATTCGCATCCAAGTCAAGCGCATCTGCAAGTATACCTAAGGAATGAGCATTACCATCACCAAAGACTACATCATTGCCATGTTCAGCTGCAATAATGTCATTGCCATCGCCACCTAGCAAGGCATCATTAGTATTAGGTGAATTATAGGTAAAGCTAGAAGAGTTGTTGAGATTGGCCCAATCAGTAACCATATCGTCTTCATTGCCCATCAATCTTGCTAAATTTTCTGCTTGCTCTTTTGTTAAGCCCCCAATAATAACATCATTTCTTGCATCATCATAAAAGTTTTCGTCAATAGCAGAATTTGAAACAAGCTTATCACTATTAAAATCGCCATCGCTAAAGAGTGAATCTGCTTCATCAGTACGTACAACATAGGCATCGCCAAAACGTGAAAGCACATCTTCAAAGAAGGCTTCTCTGCCTTCAGTTGCATCTGCATCAACAAAGCCGACAGAAGTAAAGTTCATGTCTTCGCCAAGTATTTCTTTCAATAGATCCATTGCGTCCATTGTAGCCTTTGTTGTTGTTTCGATTCCATAATCAGAAACAAGGCCAGCACTTCCAAGAACACCATAGGCTGTACCTACATAGTTTTGTCCTACTTCACTGCCTTCAAATAATTGTAGATGTGTAACATATTGGCCTGTGCTATTAGATTTGTATTCAATCAAGGTAGCAGTGTGTTCAACACCATCTATCATCACAGTCCAAGAATCACCAACAGTTGCACCAGTAGGAATTTCAACTTCTATGTCTTTATTATGGATTTTTACACTCTCTGCTACAGAGAAAATAGGCTCGCCG
The DNA here is from genome assembly GCA_964368455.1 of uncultured Desulfovibrionaceae bacterium. Classification (GTDB taxonomy): domain Bacteria; phylum Desulfobacterota; class Desulfovibrionia; order Desulfovibrionales; family Desulfovibrionaceae; genus CAYJAZ01. The sequence goes on along the minus strand of CAYJAZ010000024.1, from coordinate 9,633 downwards.
TCAGTAAACATCACTACCTTGCTTTGTGCATTTTCAAGAGGCATAGTGTCGTGCTCTTTACCGTCAGCTTGTGTGGAATCTTGATACCAATCCATCACACGGTTTATAGCTGCTTCGTAATTTGTGTCGTCAGAAACATCAATCTTTGTTGTGCCATTATAGAAATTTTCGATTTCAGTCATGATACTTTCAATTGTGGCATCGAAATTTTCACTTGTTAATGTATAGGTGCCTTGTTCTTGTGCACTTGTTGCAAAACGTACAACTTGAAGAACAATTTCAGAACCAGCATCAATATCAGCTTTAAGATTTTGTAAATAGCTTTCTATACTATCTTGCATTGATTGGGCTTTTTGTGCATCAATACTGCCTGAAAGATCATAGATAAGTGAAATGTTATAATCAACAGGCTCTTGCACTACAGGCGGAGCTGGTGGATTTGAAGGGTCAAAGGCTTCAGGATTTGTAGGAGCTGTTGCAAGTGATTGAGGAATGTTAGCTGTATTATCTGAAGAAAAGTCTGCGTCAAAATTTTCTCTTGTGTAGCCAGAACCGCCTTGTGTATCGCCTAAAGCATCAATGCCATTCGCTAAATTGTCATTTGCACTGTTATTGCCAAAACGTGCTTCATTTTGAACAGCATCTGCTGCTGTTTCATTGCCGGCTGCAGGCATGAGGCTAGAATCTAATGCAGCAAAAAAATCTTCACCGCTTACTTCATCACCTTCTATCAAGAAGTTTGGCATGTTATCAGAAGAATAATTTGTATAAAAATCTTCTAAAACTAAGAGAGAACCATCTTCAAAAGATATTTCTAAGTTATTGTCTGCTTTTTCAAATAAAGCCTCATCAATTGGAAAATCAAAAGCAATTTCATTGTGTTCGCTATCTATAGGTAAAACTTGTCTCACATTTTCTTGCGGACGTCCTAGATTTAATATAGCCATAGTGGTATATCCTTTAAATAAATTTAATATTAGAGAATAAAATAATTCACAACAAACCTATAAAATAAGATAGGTTTTATGAGCTATACCTCTTCAATAAAGAGTAATACACACTCAATCTTAGCATCGCTATTAAGATTACTAAGTTTTATACCAGTAGGGTATTAATGAATATATCAGGAAATAAGATATTTTAAGTAAATTTCTATTCTGAAGTTGGTTTTTTAATAGCTCTCTTTTTGATTTATGTCAAGTAAAAAAATAACTCACTACTTTTAGAAAAAATAAGTAGATTATATTTAGAGAGAATATGAAGAAAAAATTCGCATTTTTTTGTATGTAAGATCTTTTAACGCGGTTAAACTTTTTTCGAAAGAATATAAAAAATCCCCCTACAAAAAATTTATAGGGGGAAGTGGATATAATTTATTTATCAGTTAAGTGCTTAGATAAATACTACAACACCTGTTTGGTATTTCTTATCATTGATAATGATTTTGATTTCATACTTTCCTTTGAGGCCGATCTTGCTTACGCTGTGTTTGATAACACGATCGTCTTTTTCTAAGAAAGCACCAGAACACATAGCAAGGTGGTTTACTGCAGCTGTATTGATGTAGTAGCCGTGATCTTCAGGCCCTTCAAAAGTATACATTACAAGTGAGCCACGTTCGAATAAACCAGTTAATACAAGTTTATCTTCTTCTTCTGCTACAACTAATTGGTGGAATAAAGGCACAACTTCCATAACTTCTTCAACTTCTGGAATTGTGTCAAAAGTTGGAGTGATGTCTAATTGGCCAAGTAATTTACCTTCGCCTAATTTGAGATTGTCTTGATCGTGGTAGATGCTAAGACGTTCAGCACGGTAGAAGTTACCGTCTGTTTCAATGAAATAGCGTAATACGCCGTCTTTTTCTTCTACTGTTCTTGAATAAACATCAACGCCGTCTTCTTTTGCGTCTAAGAAAGCTGGAAGAGCGTCAGAAGCATAACCATCGATTGAACCAATACCGCCTGAATGAACAAGATAATGTCCTTCTGCATAGTATTCAACATTACAAATATATGGTGAGAAGAAGTGTTGACCCCATTCTTTACCAAATTGCCATACTTGTTCGATTTCCATTTTTTCTTTGTCTATGCGATAGCGTACACCACGTGAGAAGTTGTCACGGTTTTTGATGTATTTTTCTTTTGATTTTGCACGCCATTGTCCATTATCAAATGCCATAACATCACCATTAGGACAGATAACACAAGCGTGTTGTTCGTATTGCCAATCAAAATTAGCTGTGTCGCCAACTGGTTTGAAGAAATATTTTTGCATTTCTTGTGGCCAGCCTTCAGGATCGCCAATAATCCAGTTAAGTGTGCTATCAGCCATATTAAAGTTGACGATAACGTCTTGATGACGGCCTGAAAGAGTGATTGTTTGAGTTTTTTCACAAACCCAAAGAGCATTGTTGTGGAACCAATCGTGTGCATCTTGAGAACCTGAACCACCAACATTTTGTGGAAGGAAATCTTTGAAATCCCATTTGCGAAGAACTTCGCCTGTATTTCTGTCTAGTTCAACAAGCATATCTTCAACTGTATCTGTATAGAAATCTTGAGTTAAAGCAATTATATTGCCACTTTCAAGTTCCCATTGATCGTGATGATAGTTGCCAGGCATACGGTATTCTTTAAGGATTTTACCTGTTAATGCCATTTCCCATAAACCTGTGGAATTGTAAGGCATTCTGCTGTAACGGCCTGAACCTGTGAGGATATTACCGTTTTTAAGGCGTTTGATATCAAACATAGTACGTTCTGTACATACCCAACGAATATTACCTTTATAGTCATAAGCAGTAGCAAAGTTTTCACCAGCTGGAGTAAGGAACATAAGATCATGGCCAAAATAATCAATGTCAGTCATGATATTACGGCAACGGCATACATCAGCAGGTAGATCTTGTGCTTTGATAGTAAATACTTTCTTTTCGCCTGTTGAAAGTTCAACACTTACCTTTGTTTCGCCTTCGTATAAGCCAATAACAGGAAGAATGTGTGAACTATCTTCAGCAAAAGTTTTTACAATATTTTCACGAATATTGTTTTTACCGTGAATAGTTAGAGTAGCAGCAGCTTTTTTATCAGTTTTAAAGAGGATAAGAGCTGCAAGTGGATTTGTTTCGTAAGGATTTACAATAACAGTTGCTTTGTCTAAACAAGGTTTTTCTGTTTCAAAAGCTGCAAGAAATTCTTTTTCAATTCTGTTTTGCTTTGAAATTAAATGTTCACTGTAGGTGTGGGTAACAAATGTACTCATGGCATGAACTCCAAATAATTAAGTTGTATGTTTATAGTGAATTTTTCACAGCAAAAAATTAAGCTTTAATTTTTGCTATTTCAGCCAAAATTGCAGGCTTTTGCTTTAAGCCTTCTAAACGTGAAACTTCTGCACCATCTTTTAGGAAAAGCATAGTAGGGAAGCCTTTTACGCCCATTCTTTCTTTTAAATCTTCGTTTTCGTTGAAGTCAACAGTAAAGATTGGGAAATCAGGATCGTTTTTATCAATGTCTTTCAATACAAAGGAAAGCATTTTGCAAGGGCCACAAGTTTTTGAATAAAATTCAACTAAAATAGGGCCGTTTTTGTCATAAGCATCGAATTCTGCTGTTGTCATTTCTTTAATCATTGTATATCTCCTAATTAAGACTTTCTATATATTTTTGTGCTGAATTTGCAGCAATAGCACCATCAGAGCAAGCTGTAACAACTTGTCGGATAAATTTTGTGTTGATATCGCCAGCACCAAAGATACCATCTATCTTTGTTTTCATGCTATGATCAACTTCAATAAAACCGTGTTCATTCAATATTCCTAGAGACTTACAAAAAGTTGCTGTAGGTTCAAGGCCAATATATTCAAAGATACCATCACATGAAACTTCACGTTCTGTTGCATCTTCTTTTGTTGATTTAAAACGAATGCCTGTGAGCTTGTCTGTGCCAGTGATTTCCAAAATTTCTTGGTATGGATAAATAGTCACATTTTCTAGTGCGCGCAATTTATCACAAGCTTTTGGATCAGCTGTAAGATCAAACATAGTAACAACTGTAAGTTTGTTTGTGATGCTTGCAAGGTAGAGAGATTCTTCAACAGCTGAATTTCCGCCACCAATAACAACAACATCCTTTCCTTTATATTGAGCACCATCACAAATAGCACACCAACTAAGGCCAGCACCAGCAAATTCTTCTTCGCCAGGAATACCTAATCTGCGTGGACGAGTTCCTGAAGCAAGAATGATAGATTTTGTTTCATAAACTGTGTCGTCTTCAAGGCATTTCACTAATTTAATAACACCTTTATCTTCGATTTCTGTGACAGTTTTATAGTCAAATTCAGCACCTAATTCTTGTGTTTGCTCAAACATCTTTATTGCAAGTTCAGCACCATTAATAGCACCAACACCAGGATAGTTTTCTATTTCGTTGGTATTGATAATCTGACCGCCTGGAGCAAGTTGATCAAGCATTAAAGTTTTTAGATTTGCTCGTACAGCATAAATTGCAGCTGTCATACCAGCAGGTCCAGCTCCTACAATAATTACATCGTATTGCGACATAGAACACCTCTTTTCTTAGCTAAAGTCTTTATTTAACGAGTGTTTTTTAGCTTAAGATTTTTTTGTTATTATCTTTTCTGCTTTTATTGAAATTGCAGAAAAAGGCACGAAATATTGTGCTTGTTACTTTTTTCATCAGTATTCATATTTTATAGCACTCTTGCTTGACAAAAACTGTAGCTCTTACTACAATTAGAAAAAAAAGTAATCTTTTTTATTTTTTTATTGCAAATTTATTTCATTAAAAATAAAAAAAGTGTTGTATAGCATGGAAATATCAGCAAAATCATCCGTTGTTATAGTCCCACCAATAGAAGCAAAGTGGGATAAGATATTGAATCAAGGCGTTAAAATTTCAAAACCAAAAGGTCACGAACTTTTGAGAGCTGGTGAGATTTGGTCTAACCTTTATTATTTGGCTGAGGGCGAAGTAAAGCTCAATCTCATTCATACTGACGGTAGAGAACGCTTACTTTGGAAAGCAAAAGCTCCAAATATTATAGGCGAAGGTGCTTTTTTTGACGCTTTTCTCTCAAATTGCTCTATAATACTCACACAAGATAGTACTTTTTATATGTTTAATAAAGACTTTGTTTACAATCGCTTGTTGACTCAGCATCCAGATCTTACAATGAGTATTATTAAAAGTTTAGCAACAAAAACTATGCTTTTTGCACAGCAAAGCATTTTCTTTCCTTCACAAAATATTCCTTATCTCATTTGTAAAATTCTTGAGCAGCATATCTTCAACAACAATAATATTCTTTATGCAAAAACAGATTTAAATCAGCAAGATTTTGCAAATGTTCTTGGTGTGCACAGAGTTACATTGAATAAAAATCTTAAAAAACTTGAAAGAGATGGAATCATTGGTCCTTATTCTAAAAATAAAACATTCATCCTTGATGTTTTAGCCTTTAAAAAAATTCTTTCTGGATAGAGATATACACAATTAATCTTTTGTTCTTTCTCATTATTATATTATTAGATTGACAAAAAGGTAAAAAGATATTAATTTAATATTAATTTATAACGAGTTTTATTGCTTTAAAAAATTGAATTTTTTGAATTTGTGATGAATGTTTTTTATTCCTTTTAACGCTATTTTTTGTTTTTAGTTACAGAATGTTAGAGTGTTTCACAAATATATTATAAAAGTTATATTTTAGATTGATCTTGCTTTTTTGTTTTCCAGTTTCGTATTCTATAATTTTTGAAAAATAGGAATAATTATGAAAATCAGGACTACTTTTTTTATTTCAAATTTTTTAGTTGTGCTTATGATCTTTGTATCATTGTATTTTCTCTTTAATGCAAGCAGTGCTTTCACAGAAATTCAAGAAGTTAATAAAAATAATGAAAAACTCATTGAATTATCACGTGAACTTAGGGATTCATCTGAATCGCTCACAGATAATGTTCGATTATACGTAGCAAATAATGACGAAAGCTTTATAACAGCTTACAATAAAATTGTTGATGTCAGAGCAGGCAAATTACCGCGTCCACAAGATGCTTTAGTAGCACCTTCTAAAAATGTGGCATTGCTTGATTTATTAAAGCAATA